>NZ_JAGJCB010000040.1 GCF_017814435.1 Mariniflexile gromovii
GAACCGTTACTCCAAAATAGAGCAGCTGCATTTTTATATAACTTTTTACGCGCCTAAAATCCTTAACCAAATCGTTGCGCCTTCTAAAAAGGCTTCGCAGCTGCTCACGTGCTACTTCCGGAACATGAATACTGTCCAATCTTCCATCCTTGAGTTCTCGTGCTATCAATTGCGCATCAATTTTATCTGTTTTGGTGAAGCGTTCTTTGCCTTTCCTGTGAATGTCTGCGGGATTCTTAAAGATGAATTTTATCTCGACCAAACCTTTACAAATATAGCGCACGCGAAAAGAGCTACAAAAAACGCCATTAATTTATACAACGAAATAAGATTACACTTATCTTTAGACTTTAAAACACCAAATATGGTATACAAATTAACAGCGTAAATCAATTTTTAACCTGTAGCCATATTTCAGGACTAGACAGTCTATGAAGGTATCCAAAATGTGTGGGAGGTTAGAATGAAGCGTGCAGCATATCTACTATCTATTTTAGATAGTATCGAACCCACAGAAGATATCACTTCCAGACTAATGACTATGCACTATGCCATGGAGCAGGTTTGCCTAGGGCTCTTGTACACATTTTGGGAGTTCAAGCCACAACACTATGCGCTGTCCTATATGCTACACCTATGCAGCCATTTCTGCAACTTGCCACAGACCCTATTTCCCAAGGATACCTATGGACTTCACCGTATGTATTATATGCTATGCAATGCCCACCACATCATGCGCTTTAAGGCAGAAAATGAATTCTCGGACAGGGACTCTGACAAAGCCTTTAATCGTTGTGAAAAGTTCTATGAGGAAGCCCGAATCTTAGGGAACGAACACCTGGCACAGCTCAAGGAAATATATTGTAATACACCTGTATCTGAATTCTTAAAATCAAGCTAATGAAAAGAAAAAACAAACTAAAGGCAATCGAAAAGAACATTCAAAATTTTCCTGGTACATCTACGGAATCCTATGGAAACAGAATTCGGAAAACCATAGGATTCGAAGTGTTGGATCACGAGGACATCACCAGCAGCATTTCTGCGCTCTTGGAAGTTTGCTATTATGCCTTGGATGGCAATGGAAGTTTTATATCTCCAAAGCATCAAAATAAAAACCCAATATCCAGTGTTACTAAGGTAATTGAAATAATCATTGATTTATTGCCACATGATCAAATGTTCTGTTTGGATAGAATAGAACAAATTGTTTCCAAAAAAGAAAAACCTTCAAACAAATAAACACTTTTAGATAAACCCTTAATACGGTTTGATCCAAAATAAAAAAATCATTTACTTATTATATCTTGAGCGTTTTTCATTTTTAAAAAAATTGATTAAACAGAATGTTAATGGTAGTTCCATAAATAGACAGCTGAATAAAAATAATAAACATTTACTTATCATTCCATTTACTTCATAAAGCGCCTTCACACCTTTTCAGTAACCTATACTAAAATGCATTAAAAGTAATGACTTAAAAAAGGGAATGTTCTAAAGGTTATACAGTTTGTCACCTATGAATTTTAAAACTTCGTAAAGTGATTTGTTTAAAAAGCTTATCTATTCCCAAGTTACAATACATATTTGATAGGAAAAATTTAATACCAACAACTGATGATGAAGGATATCTACTCCTATTTCAGGATTGTGTGCAAGATTTTTTTAGAGAAGCGCTATTCCTGAAATGTATTTTTTTGCGCACGAAAGGGAATGGCTCCAAGAGGCTCACTTTGTCCGTCCTATATCCCTTAAGGTGAACTTTGAAAACTAAATAAATTGTCCGCAAATAGCATCAAATTAGGTACTATAAGCTAAACTTTATAGAGGTGCGAATTCGATCCGTAAAAAATTCAATGCTCTTCTTAATCCTTATTCCGTCTTCCAGTTCTAATGGTTCGTTATCCTAAAAATCAATTAATTTACTTCTAAAATATTAACATGATCTACAGATATTGAAGAATTCAAACCTTTTAATTTAATGGTATTATTCCCTTTATCTAACTGAACTATAACTCTATCCCAAGCCCATGACCCTTCATTTCCTGTTTTCCAAACACCTAGACTATCCGCAGGTTTTCCGTTTATTATAAGGGGTAAGGTAAATTCACCACTGGATAGAGAATAGCGAAATTCGAGAATATATCTCCCTTCTTCTTTCACATTATAATTCCATGAAATTTCAGGAACAACATCAGAAAAACTAACATAGGTGATAGCCGTACCTCCATTTTTAATGGTAGCAGACACCTTACTTTTCAACTGATTTTCTGCCTCTAAAACAACACCTCCTTTTGTTGGAGGAACAACGACCACAACTTCTTGATTTTTCAAAATGGTTGGATCTTTTAGCACTTCATCATAAATCTCGCGCCAATCCATCCATCCTGCTCTTCCTAATAATTGTGGCTTATATTGACTACTAGAAATTGAAGCATATTTACGCCAATGTTCCGCAGCAATTTGTAAATGTTTAAATGCTTGCAATGAGTCTGTAGATTTATTATCAGCAGCCATAAACTTTTCGGCATAATAATTACCAAGATGTGCCATGGCCTCTATATCTCCAGCTAGCAGACGTAAGTCTTTATCCAAACTCCCCCATATTTTATTTATATGCGTTAAAACAAATGAAGCATATTCCTTAAGCGTTTTGGCAACACTAGAATTTCCAGCGCCCCATTCTTTTTCATTTATATAATGAAACCCTTCTTTAGCCTTACAATACTCCACACTCCATTGATAATCCCATGAGTGGTAATGTCCTTTATTTACTGTAGGAATTATTTTTGAAGCTTCTTGCCATACTTTTAACAGCAATTCCGCATTTACACCAGGGTATTTATTTTGCACAAGCTTTTCAATGTGCTTGTTACTAATTTCATTATTATACCCCATTCTACCCCACAATAGGTAGGACAACCAATGTTTTTCTATTTCAAGTTCCCGAGGTGCATTGGCTTCAGTACTACTAAACTCTCTGCCCCAAGCATATCCATCGGATCCCATATGAAACCCGATTGTTTGACCATTTCCAGGGAAATTATTTATAAATTCTCTTACGTAATCTGCATCAGCCCATCTAAAGTTAAAAATATCATCGTTGCGTAAATTCCACCAAAATTGCATGCCTTCAGGGAGACTTTCCAAAGCATTATTAGCAAACTGTGGGTTCGTTTCAGAATATAAACGTGCCTCACTGTATTTAAAACTAAAATCGAAAATTACATCATCGTCAAAGCCTTTGAAATGGTTTAATATCTCAGGTATTTCACTCCACCAATAACGATGTATAAAACGATATACGCGATCAGTGCTATCGGCCGATTTTGCATCCATTAATCCTGCTCCATAGGTTTTCCATAACCAGTCTTCCTTTTCTGCAACTGTAGCTCCATGCATGCCTTCACCTGCTGTTACCCCAATACCTCCTAATAAAGGATACGTTTCAAATAGGCTGCGAACACTTTTTCTAAAATAATCAATGGTGGTTTTGTTTTCCATGTCAGCTGTTATTCCATAATGCTCACCAGCAGAAGACACAAAAACATTCCATGTAATTATATGAAACTCAATACCTCTGTCGTGGGCATATTGCATAACATCTTGCCAGAATTTTATCTTATCATCAATCCTAATTTCCTTAATTGTTTCAAGGGAATCCATAGCCTGTTTGTTGTACATATTCGTACCCGGATTTTTATAGTTTATATACCATGCCTTCCAATTAATGGTTGATCTTTTTACATCATCTAAAGCCACATCAGGATACTCTGGAACTTTAACCATGGATGGAAATGGATGTAAATTCCATAGTGTAATAACGTTATATCTATGTCTTGCTAGCAAATCGAGTTGTTGCGTCCAAAAATCCCAACTCCACATTTCTTTTATATTTTCTTGAGCGGAATTACCAGCATCGGCATAACTAGGAGTACGCGCATCTAAAGGGATATTCAGTTTTATTCCTCGCTTTTCAAGATGTGGATTTTGTATTTTTTCTGTTATTGAAGCTAATCCATCCAATGTGATAATTTCTGTTATTTCTAAACCACCGTACATAACTCCCTTGGCATCGGCCCCTATAATCCAGAAAGTTTTACTATTCTGTTTAGTTGTTAGCAAAATACTATATCCTTCAGCCTTAAGTACTGTAGGCACCGTTTTTCCCGTTTCTTGCAACACTTTTATAACTCCACTATCCTCTAAAGTTGCCAGTACAATGTGCACATCTCCAGTGGTCATAGCTAGCTGAGATAAAGGAGACTCTGTTACTTTATGGCTTCGTAAACTTAATGCTTGCTTAAGATCTCCAACTGCAAATGATATCATACCATTGCTTGAATCACTTATTATATCTACATCAACGGTTTGTGCTGAAAAAACCACGGAATAGAGTGCTATAAAAATGAAGATTGTTTTTACAGAAAACTGTTTGATAATGAGCAATATGTTATTGTATCTTCTTTGCATTGGTATATATTTTAAAAAACTTACAAGCTCGTTTAACCGTTAATTGAATATTACTTTAATCCACCTGTAATTTCTTCCAATTTATTGAAGAAGGAATTTTTACGAGGCGAACTTATTTGCCAATTTACAGGCACTGACTGAAACCCTTGTTCATAGTCTTCTCCTTTCATTCTAAAATCAAAATATCCCCATGATGCATACGCTTTTATTGCTTCTACCATGTTATTACTTGGCTTGTCAAAATCGAAATGATCATCCTCATTAAAAACAATCGGCATGGGTGTATACCCGTTGACTATTTTTGTTTGGGCTACCATTTCTGCAATACGTTTTGGGTCTTTAACAGAGTTCCCATGTAACAATATAAAATCGGATTCATTAACCACATTCGGTGTTGGGACTTTTCCTCCTGAAAAACTGGTTCCTACTAAATAGCGATAGCCGTTTTTTTCTTTGGATTTTACTCGTTTTATCAATTCATCAACCCGTTTATCTGTCAAGATTTCGTGATCATAATGTATATCACATTCATTATTCAATTCAATGATAACATTTCGGTACTCCTTTTCAAATAACCAATTTATGGTATTATCGACGGCTTTAATAATAGCCGCTTCGTCCTTAATGTATTCATCTTGACCAAAATAGAAAATGCCCAAAATAACCACCATCCCTTTTTCATTGGCGCGATCCAATATTTTTTCCAAA
>NZ_JAGJCB010000041.1 GCF_017814435.1 Mariniflexile gromovii
ATATAAAACATTTGGCTGGTTACGTGGGTCTGGCACCTGGGGTACACCAAAGTGGCGATAACCAAAGGCACACAGGTATTACCATGCGCGCGCACCGTTTAATACGGAGTTATTTTATAGAAGTCCTGGCAAGCCATACGGACAGACCCTGTGATGCAAGCTTATTATCGCAAGCATGTAGGCAAGAATGCCAAGAGCATCATTGTTAAGATAGCCCGAAAATTATTGAGCAGAACCTTAGCCGTTATAAAAACAGAAACACCATATGCCATTGGAGTGATAGAATAATATAAACCAATAACAGAGCTCACGAAGAAGTAGCAAAGCCTGTATCACAAAACACCGTAGGTGAACCAATTAGTAGGTATCACACATTTATAGCAAGTGGACAGGTTTATTATAACTTATAATCATACAGATGCTGGTGACCATCATGTTTTAGAATGGATCACATATAGGATGCGGAGCAAGTTATTTAAAAGGCCATTGAAATATTGATAATCCTATCGGAATTATCAACATTCCAACACCACAGAATCATCATTATGAGATAATTAAAATATAAATATTAACTTTGAAGAACTAGGCTAGTGCTTTTCATAGGATACGGTGTTGTGCAACGTTTTTATTTTTTCGAACAGTTTATTTTCCAATTCAACCGATTTTTTCAAATTCACACTTTCAACTCCGTAAATCCAGTCATTTTGGTATTCAGTCCAATTAGTTTTTTCCGATGCAATTTTTTGTCCGATTTCGTTATTAATAGATTCAATTTTTTCAAATTCAGGGTTGGTCATTTTGAAAACTCGTACATAATTGTCAGCAATCAGTTCAGACAATATTTTTCCACAAACAAAGTCAGTTACGTTTTTAGTTTCTAATTCAGGATAATATTTTTTCACAGAATTATGCAGTTCATAAATTCCTTGAATACTATCATTTATTGCATCAATTAGAATGAATTTGATATGTTCTTTCAGATTATTTTTCATAATTAATTGTCCATATTAATTTCTAAATCAATATGCTTTTCTTTTTTCCATTCCGAAAAACTATCTCTAAAATGCATATGACAATTGTCGTTATTTTCAATGTGATTTTTGACCTTCTCAAAAAATTCGCATAATTTTAAAATATCATCTTTTGATGAAAAGATAATTCCTGATTTTCCTTCATCAGGAAAAAATCCGTCATCATCAGAATGAGATTTTGAAAGGTATATTTTCATATTATCTATATGTTTGTCAAATGTTGCACAACGTTTATGTATAAGGAAAGTTGCGTGTTTGTGTGCGAGGATTTTCCGAAGGAAAATCAGAAGCAAGCAAGCAAAGCAACGACCATTATACAAGCCTAAAGTAGCAATTTTTTTTATACGGTGTTATGTGCTGGCTTTTTTTGTCAGTTTTATTTTTCGGTTTCTAATTGCCCAAACAAAATTTATTATAAAAACAATAGTCGAAATCAGCATTAAGGTCAAAGTCAGACGTGAGTCAGAGTCCAGAATATCCTCCGCAATAAAAGTAAGTCCGATTAAAATCAGATGAAATATTGAAAGTTTTTTATTTGTCCAATAACGCAATAATGCTAAAATTCCATATCCGATTAAGAATGCTAACCATAAAAATGGTTTAACTATTAATATCCAATAACTAAAGTCGAAAGCCCAACCCAAAGTCCGATTATATCCAGTCTGGATTCCGCCAAAGTATATTGTAATCATTAATAACATAATGATTAATAAAAACATTCTTTTTTGGACTAATTTGTCAAATGTCATTTTTTCTATTGAGTTGTTTTTAGCTTGCACATAACGTTTATGTATAAGGAAAGTTGCGTGTTTGTGTGCGAGGATTTTCCGAAGGAAAATCAGAAGCTGGCAAACGAGCAACTAACTTTGGTTTAGCTAAAACTAGCAATTTTTTTTAGCATTCATGAAAAAGCAGAAAGTCCAGTATCTTTAAAGTTCACCAAAACAATTAAGATATGAAACCTGAACAAACTGCCCAACCAAAGTTATACATAGGAATTGACATACACAAGAGAAGCTGGAAAGTTCATTGTGCCACGGATCTATTTTCTGGAAAATCTTTTACCATGCCCCCAAAACCAGAGGTTTTAGAGACCTATGTTGATACCCATTTCCCTAACCATGAAGTCACTACCGCTTACGAAGCCGGTTGTTGTGGTTATTATGCCCATCGTAGTTTTGAGGGTTTTGGTTGGAGTTCTTTAGTAGTGAATCCCGCAGACATTCACAGGAAAGGAAAAGAACGCTTCACCAAGACAGATAAGATTGATGCACAACTGATAGCACGAGAACTAAAGGACGGAAGATTGGACAGTATTCATGTTCCGGAAGTCGAACGTGAACAACTGCGAAGTCTTTTTAGAAGACGTAACGATTTGGTTAAGGATTTTAGGCGCGTAAAGAGTTATATAAAAATGCAGCTGCTCTATTTTGGGGTAACGGTTCCCGAAGCGTTTGACAATGACCACTGGAGCCACAGCTTTAGGCAATGGGTGGATGCACTTGCTTTTGAACATCCAACTGCCCGAGAAACACTTGATAGTAGAATGCGCAGTTTTAGGTTTATAGATAAAGAGCTTCGAGATGTTTCCACAAAACTACGTGCTTATTGCCGTAAACATTATAAAAAGGATTATTGCCTTTTACGCAGTATTCCAGGAATAGGCGGTATTGTAGCCTGTGGCATTATTTGCGAATTGGGAGATTTACGGCGCTTTAACAATATAAAACATTTGGCTGGTTACGTGGGTCTGGTACCTGGGGTGCACCAAAGTGGCGATAACCAAAGGCACACAGGTATTACCATGCGCGCGCACCGTTTAATACGGAGTTATTTTATAGAAGCCTCCTGGCAAGCCATACGGACAGATCCTGTGATGCAAGCTTATTATCGCAAGCATGTAGGCAAGAATGTCAAGAGTATCATTGTTAAGATAGCCCGAAAATTATTGAGCAGAACCTTAGCCGTTATAAAAACAGAAACACCATATGCCATTGGAGTGATAGAATAATATAAACCAATAACAGAGCTCACGAAGAAGTAGCAAAGCCTGTATCACAAAACACCGTAGGTGAACCAATTAGTAGGTATCACACATTTATAGCAAGTGGACAGGTTTATTATAACTTATAATCATACAGATGCTGGTGACCATCATGTTTTAGAATGGATCACATATAGGATGCGGAGCAAGTTATTTAAAAGGCCATTGAAATATTGATAATCCTATCGGAATTATCAACATTCCAACACCACAGAATCATCATTATGAGATAATTAAAATATAAATATTAACTTTGAAGAACTAGGCTAGTGCTTTTCATAGGATACGGTGTTATGCCACGTTTTTATTTTTTCCATTCTTCTTTAAGAATACTGTAAACATAAGTTCCTTTGCTTTCTCCATAAGACTGGATATTGTAATTTCTTAAAAGACCTTCTTTATAAGCTCCAATTTTTTCTATCGCCTTTTGAGATTTTATGTTATTAATGTCTATTTTAAATTCAACTCTTCGTAGATTTAAATTGTCAAAACAATAGTCTAAAAGTAGTCCTTTACAAATTGCGTTAATTCCAGTTCCTTGAAATTTTTCGCCAATCCAAGTCCAACCTATTTCTATCCTTTTACTTTGAAAACTAATATTTCCAAACATTGTCAATCCGATTGGGTTATTATTTTTCCGATTTATAATTATTAGAGGATATAATTCTTTTTCTTTTTTCGATTTCAGGCAGAAGTCAAAATAAGCGTTTAAATCATTTCTGTTTTTTACTCTTGCTCCAAATTCACCTAATTCTTTATTGTAACTTATTTGTTCTATTGCATCAATATCATTAATTGATAGAGGGCGCATTAAAATTGTTTCATTTTCAAGAATCAATTCGGATGAGAAAAATTTTTCCAAGTTCATTTTTTTAATTGCGTAATATTTTGTTCGAATGTGGCATAACGGTCTCGTATAAGAATAGTTGCGGGTTTGTGTGCGAGGATTTTCCGAAGGAAAATCAGACGTAACAAACACGCAACGACTTTTGATTAAGCACTAAACCGCAATTATTTTTATACATTGTTGTAGCACGTTTTTTTATTTAATTCAGTCTTTTTTCTTAGGTGGTGGCGGTGGTGGATTTCTCATTGTAGGAACTTGTCCTTTCGGTTTTGCTTCACCACTTCCTCCTGGATTATTTCTCGGTGTACCTTGTGGTCCATTAGGTCTTTCTTGTTTAGCCATTTATATGATATTTATTTAAATAATGATTTGTTTCTATTTCTGTATGTTTCATAAGTTTTTTATACCTCTTGATATTTAATTTGCAATCAAGTTCTTCTATGTTTTCCCAATCAGATTCTCTAAGTTCGAAATATTTGTCTACGGCTTTTTTATCTTTTATTTGGTCATACTGATATTTAGTCCAAAGCCTTTCAAGTTTATTGAAATACCTTGTATACATCATTCTTAAATTTGAAATTTCTTCGATTTCTTTGTCAGAACGAATTATTTGATTTTCAATAAGTAACAAAAGTTGAACAATAGCAATAAGAATAAAAGCAATCCATACATAATCCTCAAAGTATTTCCATCCGAGAATTCCACTCAAAGAAACGAGAAGTGTTAAGATTTGAAACGACTTTTTCAAAGTACGTTGAAGTCCGAGATATTTAGTCAGATAAATTTCTCCGTACTTAATATTAGTCATTTCGTACCAAATTTTGTTAGTCATTTTCTTCGTTTCTCAAATGTCTTGTCCTGAAATATGGCTACAGGTTAAAAATTGATTTACGCTGTTAATTTGTATACCATATTTGGTGTTCTAAAGTCTAAAGATAAGTGTAATCTTATTTCGTTGTACAAATTAATT
>NZ_JAGJCB010000042.1 GCF_017814435.1 Mariniflexile gromovii
TGTGTATGTCAATTCCTATGTATAACTTTGGTTGGGCAGTTTGTTCAGGTTTCATATCTTAATTGTTTTGGTGAACTTTAAAGATACTGGACTTTCTGCTTTTTCATGAATGCTATAAAAAATTGCTGTTTTGTGCTTAACCAAAGTTAGTTGTTTTGTTTGCTAGCTTCTGATTTTCCTTCGGAAAATCCTCGCACACAAACACGCAACTTTCCATATACGTAACCGTTAGCTGTCATTTGAAAATGAATATATTTAGAAAGAAAAAACATCCAAAAGAAATTGTCGATACTGACAATGAAAATCACTCTCAACCCATTGTGACTGAAATTAAATTGGATAAACGCTTCCGATTTATGTACGAGAACTTTGTAATTTCAAGTCAACAGGAATTATATCTTTTACTTGAGGAAAAAGACGGAATTATTGATTTGCTATGCTTCACTTCTGTATCGATTTATAAATATGGCTATCCTAATGATGAAATTGGACATCCACTTCAAAAATATGGATTAGGTTTTTACGGATTTTTTGAAGTAAAAAACTCTCAATGGATTGCCGAAATCGAAAAAATGAACAGTTCGCACCCGAAACATATCAAAGGACTTTCGTCTGATAGAAAACATTACGTAGCAAAATTTAAGGATGTAACGCTCGAAGTTGTATGCAAATCTTACGAATTAAAGCAAATGACTAAAAACGAATTGAATGAAATAATAACCGAACAAATAAATTACATAAAAAACGACAGCTAACAATGTATAACCGCAATTACGGCGGATTCGACTACGTCCGAATCCACTCGGAATTGCTAAAGTCTGTGCCAAACCGAAAATTAACGCATATTAACCCGTAACTGACGGTTATACGAGACCGTTGGGCATCATTTGAAAAACAACCAAATTTAATTATTTGCTATTTATTTGCATAATTTAGATTTTATTATACATTTGCATAAATAAAAACAAATAAAATGATACTCGAATTTAGTGTAGAAAATTTCTTATCCTTTAAAGATTTGACTACTCTTTCAATGGTGAAAGCTAAATCATTTAAAGAACATAATGAATCTCATACTTTTCAAATAGATTCAAAATTAAGTTTGCTTAAATCTGCTATTATTTATGGAAATAATGCTAGCGGAAAAAGTAACTTATTAGAAGCTATGGGATTTATGAAAGGAACTGTAATAAATTCCTTTCGTGATGCACTTATGGAAAATAACGAAAGAAAATTTCCATTAGAAAAATTTATCTTAAATTCTAAAACTGAAAACGAATCTAGTTACTTCGAAATAGTATTTATAAATAACAATATAAAATATAGATATGGTTTTGAAATAGATGATAATAAAATTATTGCTGAATGGTTGTTTCATACAACCTCTAAAGAAGTTTACCTTTTTAAGAGAGACTTGCAAGATATTCAAATAAATAAATCATCTTTTGGGGAGGCTATAGGAAAAGAAACTGATGTAAAAGAAAACGTACTATTCCTTTCATTATTAGCAACACTAGGAAAAGACACTTCATCTAGTATAGTTGAATGGTTTAAAAAATTTAATTTTGTTAATGGTATACACGACAGAGGACATAAAAGGTATACTATAGATAAATTAAAATCAGATAAAAACTTTTTCAATTGGGTTTTACATTTTATAAAGTATTTAGAAATATCTAATTTATCCACCACTGAAGAAGATGTAAACGATATTGATTTGGATGTCTTAAAAGAAAAAGAAAAGGATGAAGAAATAATCAACCTTTTAACAAGCATTCATAAAATTCAATCTAAACAACCTAAAAGAGATCAACTTATTACATACCATAGAAAATATGATGAAAATAATATTTTAGTTGATACTGTACCTTTTAACTTTGATAAACAAGAATCTGAAGGAACAAAAAAGTTATTATACTTATTAGGACCATGGTTTGATACATTACAAAATGGAAAAGTTCTTTTAGTAGATGAATTAGACTCAAGACTTCATAGTCATTTAACATTGAGACTAATTGATTTTTTCCATAAGTTTAATACAAAACATGCTCAATTAATATGTGCTGTTCATGATATTTCGCTTTTAAACAAAGAAACCTTTAGAAGAGACCAAATATGGTTTGTTGAAAAAAATCAATTCGGAGCATCCGAATTAGTTTCTTTAGGAGATTTTAAAACAAATAAAGTTCGTAATAAATCAGCATTTGACAAAAATTACTTAGATGGTAAATATGGAGCAATCCCTTATTTTAATATTGATGAAAAATTAAATCAATTGCTTTATGGGGAAGGGAAATAAATTTAAATCAAGAAGTAAAGCTTCATTAAATCGAAAATCAAAAAAAATTGATACTAGAGATTCTAGAAAAGAACCTTTTATTGTTTTTAGTTTTAAAGATTTTGACATTAATCAAGGACAAGATTTTGAAGAATGGGAAGAAGAAAAGCTTCTCGCTCTAATGGTCAATAAATTGAAAGCTGTATCACATATTACTATGGCTCAAGCTACTGCACAACAAATTATTAAACCATATACAAAAGTAAGTTTTCCGCCAGACTCAGCTTTTGTACATCCAAAACATGTTTTACCCGATGTAACTTGGTGTACAATGCATATTCAAGGAAAAGAATGTATAATTGGTCATATTGAGGATAACGTGTTTCATATTGTATTTTTAGATAAAGAACATGAATTCTGGAAAACTAAAAAGAGGAATACATAAAAACGAATGCCCAACACCGGCTAAACTTCATGCGGGTTCTGTGCTTTCTCAAAGTTTTGTGTATATTTACTAAGTCGCCAAATCTTGTTGATTTGGCTTTGTGAAAACAAAGAAACAAATCCAAACAAAAAGCTTCGGCTTAGTACGTGTTCGAAAATCTTGTCGATTTTCAAGCCCGCACAAAGCCTAGCCAAAACCGTTAGCAGAAATTTAAACAAACACCTGTCTATTCTATAACTTAACTTCACAAATCAAACTTAATGATTAAAAATTTTGAATATAAAGGTTTGTGGTTTTTACCATCAAATGCGAATAAAAAAATTCCAGGTATTCTAAAATACGATTATGAAAATAATAAGAATACTCTTGAACTTATTGGAAGTTTTTATGAATACTCAAATTATGAAGGAGAAGATATAATATTAGGTATTACTACAGATGGTGATGACATTACGCTAAGTGATTGTAGTTTCAAGTCATCAACTGGAATACCAAGAAACAAACCTAACAAAACAAGCAAAAATGAAGAAAATGAATTTTCTACTTTAAATTTTCGAATTAGAACAGTTTTAAAAGGACATCATTTTTTAAAAAAAGAAGATTTAGTTTTTCAACAAATTTATTTAGAAATATTCAACCTTGACGAATGGATTGGTATTAGTGGATTTGAAACTGATAACGACTACAAAAACAATACAAAAAACATTAACTACCAAACACCTGAACCAATAAAAGTCAATGTTAATGACGATATTGATTTAGAGATAAAGTTTTTATCAAATCACCCAATTAAGTTTCGTTTTACAAAAGAGCTTAAACTAAGTCAGAAAACCATATTTTCACTTCAATCAAAAAAATATAAAACTTTAAATGAATTTATTTATCTAGTTCAAAAATTCAAATATTTTCTATCTACATCTTTACAGAAACCTTCAAGAATTGAAAACATTGAACTTTATAGTGATAAAATAACTGAAAATATTGGAAGTCAAGAAATGTTACAAAAAGCCATTAATGGTTATCAAATTATAAATCCAGAATTAAAATTTGAACAAAAACAGCATCCATGGGAAATGCTTTTTACTTTTAATGATATAAAAAGTGATTTCGAACTTATAATGAAAAATTGGTTTAGTAATTACGAACACTTTGAAGCACCTTTTAACCTTGTTCTTAACCAATATTACGTATCAAAGTATTATTTAGAAAACTTGTTTATTAATGTAGCTCAAGCAGCTGAGAGTTTTCATAGAAGACTAGATTTGGTTGATGATACACCAAAGAAAGAGCAGGATTTAGAATTTGAGAATAAAGTAAACCGAGTAATCGACTCATCACCAACCGAACTGAAAGCTTGGGTTAAATCCAGAATATCAAAACCAAAACATTTTTACGATGCTAGATTAAAATACATATTAAAAGAATTCTCTAATAATGAATTAGACAAAATGATTGGTAGCCATAAAATTTTTGTAAAAGATGTTGTCATGTCAAGAAATTACTATACTCATTATAACAAAGCACAAAAGAAAGATGCTGCTGACGGAATTGAATTAGTTAGGTTGTATCAGAAATTGAAACTTTTATTAATAAGTGCGTTTCTAATTGAATCGGGATTTGACAAATCTAAATTGGAAAGTTTGATTAAAGAAAAATCATATAACCTGTTTGGACATTTATTGGAATAAAAAACTTCTGCTAACAACGTGTATAATTAATTGCTTTGGCAAGTGCTTATTTGGAAAATTCCTTCGGAATTTTCTCGCGTTCGTTTTTGTTTACTAAATTAGTTGCTGAAACACGCAACTAACCATACACAAAACCGTTACCATACATTTGAGAAATGACGAACACATTAAAATATTTAGGACTGATTTTAATATTATCTGTAATCGGATTTTTAATTCGAGATTACTTTTTTGACTTTTCTCTTTCCCAAATAGCCAA
>NZ_JAGJCB010000043.1 GCF_017814435.1 Mariniflexile gromovii
CGGAATTATCAACATTCCAACACCACAGAATCATCATTATGAGATAATTAAAATATAAATATTAACTTTGAAGAACTAGGCTAGTGCTTTTCATAGGATACGGTGTTGTGCAACGTTTTTATTCACTTTCTATAATTCCTAATTCTTTTAATTTTTCTACTTTTTCAGTTCTCAACGCTTTTGCTCTGTAATTTGCTTTTTGTTGATTTACCCAAATATATATCTCTTTATCAAATTCAGATGTAATTTCTTTTGTTCCATATTCCTCTCTAAAAAGTTCAATGATTTCAATATATTCATCCCACTTTTTTCTTTTTTTACTTCTTACAGGAAGTTTTATATTTAACTTTTTTAGTTCATTAATTTGTTCATCTTTTAGTCTGCCATATCTAAATGTTCTTTTTTGATAATGAAGCCATCTAGCCAGTTTTGGGTATTCTTTATTATCTTTTTTTATGTCTGGATTTTCTAATTTTTTCAACTTGTTTAAGTTGTTGAACCAATTTTGTGTAATATGTCCGCCTTTATCTTTTTTTGTTTTAGTTCCAATTTCAAAGAATCCGATTTGATGTAATTTTTCTATTTTCCAATCTGCTTTAATTCCTTTTGTTTTTATACGATAAACATAATTACCAAGATTTGGATTTGGTTTATAGTTTGAAGGAATGTTAAAATTTCCAAATTCTTCTTTATAATCTTGTAATTCTTTAATTCTGTTTTCAAAATTGTGAACATCCATATCCCAAACAACACCAATATCTTCTAAAAGTCCAATTCTTTCTTTACTTAAAAACTCCCTTTTCTTTTTGTAATATGTTCTTTGGTCATTTAGCCATTTACCAAGTCCTAAATATTTTTTTTCTTTAAATGTTTGCGAAATATTGCAATCTCCATATTCAGATTTATATTCTTCTAAAAGTGCTAATTTATCGAGCCAATCATCTTCGTTATTAGATGTTCTGACTCCAGACATTTCCCATTCAAAACCTATATTTTCAAGTTTTTCTATTTGCCAATCTTTTAGTTTACCATTTTTATATTTCCCTCTTTCTAATGCAACCCAATTAGAAATGTAAAAAAGAGGATGAGTATTATCTTTATATCTTTTTACATTACTTTCTCCTGTTTTTTTATAGACTTCTAATAGTTGACTGTAACTGTCAAGCCATTTTTTATCCCAATACAAAATGTGAGCATCTCCAAAGTAAAAATTTATAGTTTTTAATTTTTCTAAATGTTCTTTAGGTAAAATTCCAGCATTAAATAGTTGTTTTTGTTTTCTATACCAACCGTGAAGAGTTCTATCTTTATATTCTCTTGGAACTGTACAATGGTCATTTTCTTTGTAAAAACTTTCCATTTTTTTAAACATATAATCCCATTTTGCAAGATAGTCTTCTGTTATTTTTAGTATTGACTGATATTGTTTAATCGGTTTCTTTTCTTTGATTTCTAAATTACCTAAATCACTAATTTTTGGATTTCTACCTCTTTTTTTTGAATTATCGTGAATATTTGAATTGTAGTCAGAGCCTTTTGAAAATTCTTCTGATGACACTTTATCTTCAAGAACAAGTTTAGCCAAGTATTCACTTGTTAATAATTCAAGATTTGGGTCGCTAAAATCGAAAAATGAAGAATAAAATTCCTTTAATTGATTTATAATTTTTAATCCGCTTTTGTCACTATTTGTAAAATCTAAAAGGATTGAGGATTCAACGTTGTAAAAAAGTCCTGATTTAGTCAGATTTGATGAACCAGTAATTATTCTATTTCTATCGCCTTCGAATAAATATATTTTTGGATGATAAATGTAACTGTCAGAATAATAAATGTATGTTTCGGTGTCTAATTCTAAAAGTAATTCGAGAGCCTCTTTTGAAGTTACTCTTTCATCAATTCCAACATAGAAAGTTACATTTCTATTTTCTTTTCTTGCTTGTTTTATGAAAGGTGCTAAATAGTCTAAACCAGGCTTTCTCAAAAAAGCGACAAAAATTGTTATTTGTGTAAATGATTCGTCTTTTATTGCAGAACAAACGTGATTTCCGCACGTTTCATCTTCTTCTAGATGTAAGCCCTGTCCTAAAAATTCTACTATCATTCTTCTTTCACGGATTTTTTTTCAAATGTTGCACAACGGTCTTGTATAAGAATAGTAGGGCAGAAAATAGGTTGTTTCCTTTCGGTTGAGCCACGAGCCATATTTTTAATTTTTCTTTTTAACTTTTCAGTTCTAAAAATACTAAAATTAAAAATATTGCAACATAGCAGACACGAAAATACTTTCGGATTAAGCCAAAATCGCCCTATTATTTTTATACGTTGTTGCCACCCGTTTTTGTTACGTGTTGCATCTTTTAATCCAAATCTATATCAATATCAGCAACTTTCTCATTTCCATAATATAATACAAATACTGGTTCCTTATCGAACTTTTGAATTGCGAAAAAAGCATCAGCGATAAAAGAATTCATTGTTATTGGTGCATAGTATATTCCTGAAACTATTGGATTTTTATCAGTTCCAAAATTTATTTGGCAAGTAATATTCTTATAACCTTCAAATTGATAATCTTCAAAAGTGTCTTTAATTTTTGGGTCAAAATCGGGAACACTTTGATAAGGATGACCTCGTTTATTAAGCAATTTAGTTTTTAATAGTTCTTTACCTTGATAAGTTGGTACGCCAATTGAAAATGATTTATAACCGACAAATTCCACAAGTTGGTATCGAACTTTATTTACAGTATCCAATAAGGATAATGGGTTTACATCAACATCCTCTTTATTCTCGGATTTGATTTTTGATTTTATCATTATTTTTTCCAAACCATCGCCTTTTACTTTTACGTTCTGTTGTGTATGAAAAAGAGTAGGAGCTTTTTTGACCTTTTTTATGTCAATTGTGATATTGTCGTTAACTGTAACTTCTTGAGCAATTATATAATTTGTCGAAATAATTGCTATTAAAAAAATGAAGATAATTTTTCTCATACGTTATTTATTTAAAATTTGGTTTAATGGTATTTTAATTCCTAAATAATATGCAGTTCTTAAAAGTTCGTCCTCAACGATTCTTGAAAATGGACTATGTATTCCGACATCAATTATTAGAAGTTTTGGAAATCTATAATTTAAGCCGAGTTTAATTGGAAAGTCGAATTTTTTAGTTTTTTCATTCAATTCTTCATTCTCAAAATCAGGTGTTTTAGTCATATATGCTATTCCGGCTCCTAGATTTAAATATAATTCTCCATTCCTGATTAATGATAAGGAAGCATAGGGAATAAAATTAATAGAGGTAAACTCGATATCCTTAAATTCTGTAGATGTTGTTTTGGTGTAAAATAATTCTCCAGCTATCGCAATACGTTCTTCAAGGAAAAATTGACCAAAAACTCCAAAACTAAAATTACTTTCATATCCTGTTGTTCTTGAACCTTCTCCGCCATATTCTCCAACTATAATAAATGAGTCATCAGGTATGTTAAACGATGTTCTTTCGTAATTAAACATTGGACCAATTTCAAATTCTTGTGCAAACGATAGTCCGCAAATCAAAAACATTAATAGTAAAGTAATTTTTTTCATAGTTCTCGATTTTTTTAAATGGGTGGCAACGGTTTAGGCTATGGTTTCGTTGCGGAATGATTCGGCAGAATTATTCCGCCGTAAACCAAACATTGCAAATACGCAGGAATTTCCGATAGGAAATTCCGCCGCAATGAACTATAGCCAGTGTTGTGCATAGTGTTTTTATTTTTTAGGTTTCATTTTCCAAATAAGCCACGTCACTAAAAACGAGACAGTAATTAGCAAAATAGAAACTCCGATATCATTCAAATTCCAATTTGGACTTGGAACATAGTCTCTATGAAAATCCACTAAAGTTCCAAATGTCACTTTGTAGGTTGTCCAAAGTCCGTGCAACAATGCAAATCCAAAAGCGCCAATCCACATTATTTTTCTATTTATAATAATCGGTCCAATCAACAGTAGAGTAGAGACAATCATTAAAATCAGCATATCAATTCTGAATGGGCTAAAGTCATATTTATATTTCACGAAATTCAGTCCGACAAATATCCACAAGAGTAAAATTCCACCGTAAATCAGGCGTTGTTTTTTCTCGTTTTTCAGATATTCAGTTATATAAATTCCGTTTTTCAATTCAGTCGATTTTCAGTTCTCCGTAACGTTGCTTTGCATGTCTTGTCCTGAAATATGGCTACAGGTTAAAATTGATTTACGCTGTTAATTTGTATACCATATTTGGTGTTCTAAAGTCTAAAGATAAGTGTAATCTTATTTCGTTGTATAAATTAATTGCGTTTTTTGTAGCTCTTTTCGCGTGCGCTATATTTGTAAAGGTTTGGTCGAGATAAAATTCATCTTTAAGAATCCCGTTAACCCTTTCTGCTAGGGCATTTTCATAGCAATGATTTTCTTCTGTCATACTAATATCTATCTTTTTCCTTTTCAGGATTTGGGTGTATACATTGCTGCAATATTGTATACCCCTATCGGAATGATGTATGAGTCCATTAATGCTTTTAGCT
>NZ_JAGJCB010000044.1 GCF_017814435.1 Mariniflexile gromovii
CACAAAATTCCCGCTACAAAAGAATCTTTTAGCCCTTCTAAAAAGTTTGATACCGTTACATTCTGTATATGTTATCAATATGAATGTGTGCAAAAATAAACAGGTAACTAATTTAACACCAAAAAGCAAACAAGCTCATATGGAAGCAATCTACACTTTATTAATTGTAGCAGATAAGGCACTTCACAAAAACCTTGATGATCTTATGGAGGAAGTTTATAACAAAATGGAACAGCGTTGCAAGGTCTATATAGTATATGTCACCTTGTCCAATCTCATGGAGCGGATTGATATTGGCGATAATTTTTTAACACGGACTTTAAAAGAAACCCCCTGTATGTATAAACAAGATAATAGGTTGTCAAGATATAGCCAATACGGGTTAATGTACCATGTATCCATTTATAAAGAGATCAAAACCATTTGGAAGCACCGTATGGAACGGGCAAAATATTTGTTGTCGGTTATTGATGTTATCCATGAAGATGAAGAGCCATTATCGAAGCTTGCGGTACTCCATAATGCGATGGAACAGGTATGTTTGGGACTCTTGTACGTGTTTTGGGAGTTTAAGCCCCATCATTATGACCTGTCCTATTTATTGCACCTGTGCAGCACTTTTACATCCCTGCCCAATAACATATTCCCCCAAACGACCTTTGGCCTGCAACGCCAGTTCTATATGCTTTGCAACGCATCTGAAATCATGCGATTTAAAGGCACAAATGGCACAAACGACTTTGGGTTAAAGGATGTGGACAAGGTTTTGAAACGCTGTAAGCAGTTCTTAAAGGAAGCCCACCAAATAGGAGAAAAACAACTGAAACATCTAAAGGAAGTCCACTGTGAAGGTCATGCCCAATTTAATTAAAAACCCAAGCTGATGAAAACAAAAAGCAAAAAGCATAAAAAGGACAAGGAAACATTGGAAACAGTCTTTAGGCTATTGAACCCTCGGGAGCGTAAATACTATAGGAGGGAGGGCAACCCTGTTATGCAGGAAGTGACCTTTGAAGTAACTGACAATGGTGAACTGCGCTATATTATTTCAAGCCTATTACGGGTATGTATTTTGGCTTTGGACTGTGAGAACGACTTTGCATCACCCAGATTGAACCATTGTTCCAAGGAACTGACCATAGCAACCGTATTGGAACTGGTGGATAGTATATTGCCCGATGCACAGTTGGCAAGCTATGACGCTATTGAAAAACTATTATTGTCTAAGAATCAATAGCAGGTATAAAAGCATAATACGAATAGATGTTGCATTTTAATTCTATTACGGATTAAAAGCCCCAACATCTATCGAACTAATACTATGAAGTGTTTTTGGGGAAGGAGGAAATCAAGTAATGGGGAACATCATTTAGGCTTGTAAGATAACATCAAAGCAACCTGGTCTTGATATCTTCTAATTTTTCTTTAGACATATCCAGTCTGAAATAATCTTTGCCAAATGTATTCTTTACATAAGATAAATTTTTCACAAGGTTTTTAAGTTCGGTCTTAACAAGGTGTAGTTCTCTATTTTTACTTTCATAGGCATTGGAATAATAGTCAAGCATCCTTTCTGTGTCAGATTTTGAAGCTTCAATCTCCGACAGGCTTTTAGCTATATAAATAGGCTCCTTTATCTCGTCCATAGCATCAAAGAGCGATTCCAATCTTTGTCTGTTTGGTTCAAGTTGGTTCTTCTCAATGTCCCTTAATATGGTAGCAATGGCATTCGTTCTTTTATTGAGGTCATTAATGAGAGGCTTTAGGCCAAACTTATTTGGTAGGTCGTAGGGTGAAATGTTGTTGTCCTTAAAGTAGGCAACCATATAATCCAGGGTTTCCGAATAGTTAGGGCTTATCATTTTCGAATATTCCTTAAAATTACTGATGGTCTTTTTCCTTAGCCGAATGGTATTAAAATCATCCATATTTTATGAGATTGTTACAATGAAACGCTGATTCTATTGGTATCAGCGTTCAAGTTAACGCAATTTTAAAAATAGGCAAATAAAATTAACGATTTAATCGACTGAAAACCAAACAGATGGAAATAAGTAACATCGCGCAGCGTGTTACCCTCTTGCTGTACCCCTTAGTGTTGAAACAAACTTTTAATAGGGCTTTGTTGCAAAATGAATATTTAATAAATGATTGGCTATCTTTTATTTGGAAAACGCTCTGAAATTAAAAATAAGAACCAACCATTAAGCAGAATCAAGTGTTGAGAAATACCTTAAAAATCCTTTATAGGTCGTAGGATAATTTGATAACACTATTTTTCTTTTCTAATAATCAAAATTTCGTCATTTGAAAATTCCATCCAAGCAAGGTCATAGACATAATGATAGGTTTTACCTTTACTGTTCATATGCACATGTGTATGGTACTTAAAAGTAAATTTCTTCTTTTCGAGAACCATTCTTTCTACGGTTATCTGTCCTTTTCTTTTTCCTAAAAGTTCCAAAAGTATACTTCTGTTCCTATGTAATATGGTGTCTAGTTCTTTCACCTCCTTATCCGTAACCTTTCTTAAATTAACGTGATAATAGTTTTTACATTTTACAGAACAAAATAATTTATCATTTCTTCCTACAAGAACCTTACTACATATTTTACACTTCATTTGATTCATTATTGTTAAATGTGAATTTAATATGCTGATTTATAGTTTTTTAAAATTAATCGTTTTTAACGGTTAATATACTATTATTAATAACATACCTTAATAACTAGTAGTCTTTTTGACTACTTTTAAGTAGGACAAATAAAATTGGAAAAACTAATATTATGCAACCTACTATATATCAACCCTTTAAAGAAGCGAAGCGTATTAAGGTTTTTATACCCTATGACATGATCATTGTTAGAGAGGCTTTAAAAAAAATGGATGGTAGTTTCTGGCATCCACACCAAAAACTATGGTCTGTCATTAATACAGACCATAATTTTGAGCAATTAAAAAGAATATGTGGTGAACATTGTAAAATAGAAAAAGATATCCGTTTTACGCCCATACCTAGTGTGCCACTGACTGAAAATGCCATGGATGCTCTTTATGAACTTGAAAAAGCCCTGGTTTTAAAGCAGTATAGCGAATCAAGTATTCAAGTTTACAAAAAAATGTTCAGTGTGTTTTTGGGAAAATTTATGCACCGAAACCTTAAAGAAGTCACAAAAGAGGACATTGAAGGTTTTGTATATGAACTTATTAAAAAGAGCAAGATTAGTGAAAGCTATCAAAATCAATTGATCAATGCCATTAAAGCCTATTATGAACACGCCCTTAAATTACCTAGGGAATATTATGAGATACAACGGCCAAAAAAGGCGGTATCCATACCAAATGTCTTGAGTAAAAGTGAGGTATTGAATATCATTCAATCTCCCCAAAACATTAAGCATAAAGCCATTTTGCATACCATTTATGGCAGTGGATTACGCATATCTGAACTTTTGAATTTACGAATTGCAGATGTACATTCTAAAGACGGCTATCTGTTCATAAAGGACAGTAAAGGCAAAAAAGACAGAAAAACTATTTTGCCTGAACAGTTACTAATATTATTAAGGGATTATTATAAAGCCTATAAGCCATCGTACTGGTTGTTTGAAGGACAAACAGGTTGCAAATACAGTACTGCCAGTATAAGATCTATATTTAGAAAAGCCGTGAACGACACGAATTCTAACCCATGGGCAACCGTGCATACTTTGCGACATTCGTTTGCCACGCACTGTATTGAAAATAACATAAATGTTCGGCATTTACAGAATATGTTGGGCCATAGTTCACCAAAAACGACCGAGATTTATACCAAAACTATTGAAATTAACAACAAGACCATCATAAGTCCATTGGATACTTTATTAAAAAGCAATATATTGCATACATAAACGATATAACTACAATAGAATTGGTACTTATTGTGGTTATACAATTGTT
>NZ_JAGJCB010000045.1 GCF_017814435.1 Mariniflexile gromovii
AACAAAATCAATTGAAAAGAAAACAATACAAATCAAAAAAGCTGAACAATGATAACATTGTTCAGCTTTAATTTATAAATTTAATCCTTTAATAATCTGTATCGGTTATTTAGGACTAGACAAGTTCCACTTTTTATACAGGTATAATACTCCACTGGTAACTATTCTAGTAGAAATATTGGGTTAAATTCCCTTATAAATATTCATTTAAAAAAATCCTATTTTTGAGCCAATGGATTTTATATTTAGGATGCTAATTCATTAGCTTTTCAATCTAAATATCGTTAAAATAAACTATGCATGCATAATATTTGTTATATTTGTTGAAATCAATTTTAAAGATGTCAACAAAACTTACCCAACTTTTAGAAATAAAACACCCAATTATACAAGCTCCCATGTTTTTAGTGTCGAATACCAAAATGGTTATAGAGGCTATGAAGGAAGGTATTGCTGGATGCATTCCTGCGCTTAATTATAGAACTTTAGAAGAGTTAAGGGCCGCAGTTTTAGAGTTGAAACACGCAAAAGTGGCAGGAGGTTCGTTTGGGTTTAATCTTATTGTAAATAAATCCAATATAAAATATAAAGAACAACTGCGGGTTTTGTGTGAAGAAGGTTGCGATTTTATAATTACTTCATTGGGTAGTCCAGAAGAAACCATCAATAAAGCCCATAAGGTAGGTATAAAAGTGTTTTGTGATGTGGTCGATTTAAAATTCGCCCTAAAAGTAGAAGCTTTAGGAGCCGATGCCGTTATAGCAGTTAATAATGAGGCAGGAGGGCACCGAGGCCATTTATCACCCGAAGCACTTATTAAAGAATTGGTTAGTCATTGTAAAATCCCTATTATTTCGGCAGGTGGTGTAGGTTGTAAAGCTGATATTGATAAAATGTTAAGTTATGGTGCTCAAGGAGTTTCGGTAGGGAGTCCGTTTATAGCATCGCTTGAAGCTAATGTAACAGACGAATATAAACAAGCGTGTGTGGAGTATGGCGCTAAAGATATTGTTATGACCGAGCGTATTTCAGGAACACCCTGTACCGTAATCAACACACCTTATGTACAAAAAATAGGGACTAAACAAACTTGGTTGGAATCCATTTTGAATAAAAACAAAAAACTTAAAAAGTGGGTAAAAATGATTCGTTTTTCAATAGGAATGAGAGCCACTGAAAAAGCAGCTACTCAAGCTACATACAAAACAGTTTGGGTCGCTGGTCCAAGTATAGAACATACAAAGGCCATTTTATCTACAAAAGATATCATTAAAGATCTTACGGAATAAGGTGTGAACAGATAATTACACTGTTGGAATTACAGCATAAAATTTTAGAAACCCCTTTAAAAATCGGTCAAATTCTAACACTTTTAGAATAATCATATTTAGGCTATAAATTTTATTATAAATATGTATTTATGTAGATGATAAAAAATATATTTACATAATAAATAATTCTTAAAATTTCAGCACCTAATTATGAATTCAGAAATATCAACTACCAAATGGGGCCAGTTTATTCCTCTTGTTACCGTTTTCTTTTTTTGGGGGTTTGTTGCAGCAAGCAACGATATCCTGATTCCAGTATTTAAGAAAGCCTTTGATTTATCCCAAGGGGAAAGTCAACTTGTTTCCTTAGCATTTTACATAGCTTATACAGTTGGTTCGCTCATATATATGGGAATTTCAATTTTGATGAAACAAGATATTATCAATAAAATTGGTTATAAAAATGGACTCGTATTAGGACTCATTATATCAGCTTTAGGAACCTTATTGTTTTATCCAGCGGCAAATACAGGATCATTTGCACTTATGTTATCGGGGTTGTTTATTGTTGCTTTAGGGTTTTCATTACAACAAACTGTTGCAAATCCATTGGCCATAGCGCTTGGACCTATTTCAACAGGTTCGCAACGTTTAACATTGGCAGGAGGGGTTAATAATTTTGGTACTACAATTGGCCCTCTAATCGTCAGTTTTGCCATATTTGGTTCATCTATTGGTAAAACAACAAATATGAGCATTGAAAGCGTAAAAATTCCTTATTTGGTTTTAGGTTTAGCATTTTTATTGGTTGCCATTTTATTAAAATTTTCGTCCTTACCTGATAAACCAGAAGCCATCGTTGAAGAAGAAGGAAGTTTAAATAAGTCAAGATCTTCAGCATTAAAATACCCACAGTTGGTTTTAGGAATGATAGGCATTTTTGTATATGTTGGAGTAGAAGTATCTACCGCAAGTAATTTACCTGCCTATATGGAGCACAATTTAGGTTTTGAAATTTCGGATATTGCACCATACATTTCGTTGTATTGGGCCAGTTTAATGATTGGACGTTGGACGGGAGCTGTTGAAGCTTTTACAAACGATATCAGTCTTCGGAAGATATTAAGGTTTATTGCACCATATCTTGCCTTTGGAGTCTTTTTAGCAGTAAATGCTATAGCAAATCATGATTTAACGCCCTTTTATGTGTATGCATTAATTATTTTAGTACTTATTGCGGCAGATATTGCAAGTAAAGGAAATCCGGCCCGAATGCTATTGATTTTTTCCCTTTGCGGCATTGTAGCTATAGGTATAGGGATGTCTGTAGATGGAATGGTTAGTGTGTATGCTTTTACAAGTGTTGGTTTATTTTGTAGTACACTTTGGCCATGTATTTTTACACTTGCTGTTAGTGGTTTAGGTAAAAACACAAGTCAAGGAAGTAGTTTTTTAATCATGATGATTATGGGAGGTGGTATTGTAAGTTGGTTACAAGGTTATATATCTGAAAGTATAGGGATTCAGGCAAGTTATATAGTTGGGGTTCTCTGCTTTGCTTATTTAGCTTTTTATGCATGGAGAGTTAAAGGAATTTTGAGAAGTCAGGGTATAAGCTTTGATGAAAAAATTGCTGGTGGTCATTAAGCTTTTATTTGTCTAGTCCTAAATAACCGATACAGATTATTAAAGGATTAAATTTATAAATTAAAGCTGAACAATGTTATCATTGTTCAGCTTTTTTGATTTGTATTGTTTTCTTTTCAATTGATTTTG
>NZ_JAGJCB010000046.1 GCF_017814435.1 Mariniflexile gromovii
CTGTTTGATGATTTTTCAACACTTCCTTTACGCAACGAAGTTTAAAATCGTAATTGTACTTGACTTTTCTTTCCATAAAAATACCCTCAAATAGTGTCTAACTTTTTGGGGGCAGTTCATTTTCTATTCGGTTTTTATTTGCTAACTTAACGGCTTAACCACGCAACAAACCATATACAAACACGTTATCTGCAATTACCGATACGGATTCGACACTTTTTTCTGGGCTGCACGGGGAAACTTTAAGGAGTTACTTGCTTTATTAGGTTTGCAAATCTCTGACCTAGAAAGAGAATTGCCAAGTATTTTTTGCTTGTCAGCGTAGAAAGCGCGCTTTCTACGCTGACACGTTGAAAAATACTTTATTAAGTTAAGGAAAATTTTTTACAAAGTCAAGTGTTTTTACTTATTGTTGACCTAATAAAGCAAGTAACGACATTTTTAGTGCCCTTGAGCGACGAACCTTATCAAGCATAAAATTCATAGCTCAAGGGCAAACCCAGAAAAAAATACCTGTTAATTATTCCGGATCGGCAACTGTACCTTTGCTTTTTATTATTAATTTTAGGCAAATAAAAAATTAAAATAAAACAGCAGATAACACGTGGTATAAATAATGGCCTAAAGCAAGTTTATGGAAAAGGCCACTATTCATACCACTAACCGTTAGCAAACATATGACCAGCCAATGAAAATCATCAAAATATTAACACTTTTTGTTCTAATTATAAGTTGTGCTGACAGAAAATCTGAAAACAAAATATCGGAATTTGATAAAGTTTTAGGAAAAGAAAATATTGCGACTTTGGACTTCCTTGTTTCCGATTTTGAAAATGATTATCTAAAAAGACAATACCCGAACTTGGACACAGAAAATGCCTATCGCCAGTTTTTAACCGAAATACGAGATAGAAAATTTAAAAACCTAAAAAAAGTATCGCAGAAAGCGAACGAAAAGTTTGAATCAAGTGATTTACGACTAGAAATGTATAAGTTTCCAGATTCTGCTTGGATATTGCTAAATAGTTCTTTTGACAAAATAGAATCGGACTCTTTACGATTTTTGGAAAGTCCCGTTCCATATGTCAAATCGAGGCATAAGTATATTAATCCAGACGGCACAACAGAATACACTTATTCAAGAAATTATTTAGAAATTCGACCTAATGCAGATTTTGATTCAATTATAAATCGTGAATTAAATTCAGCTGAAATTAATTACATTGGCAAGTATATGCGAGCACTAGAAACCATTAAAGACAAAAGCGAATTTCATAGTGAATTTTATGAAAAGAAAAGAGCTTTGGGATTTTTATATCCTATGTTAGCTGATGTAATGTTGCTAGAAAATATAGATTTAAATGACAAACTAAATAGAAGAATAATTGTACTGGAATTAGTCTATTAATAAATACGTTTGCTAACACCGTATAAAAAAAATTGCTAGTTTTAGCTAAACCAAAGTTAGTTGCTTGTTTGCTAGCTTCTGATTTTCCTTCGGAAAATCCTCGCACACAAACACGCAACTTTCCTTATACATAAACGTTGTGTGTAATTTGAGAAAATAGAGCTGAATTCAATGAAATTGACTGAAATAAATAAAATTACTGACAAAACAGAATTCAATAGTTACGTGGATTTTGAAACTCATCCGACTGCTGAATTAAGATGTTTAAATTGCAATGACAAAATTTCAATAAACTTTAGTAATCTAAAAAAGCATCAGCTATCTGACTTCTCCAATCTTTCGGAAAAGGACGCTAAAAAAATATCGGATTTTATAAAGGAAAAACTGACTGAAATCCCAAACTCATTTCTTGACTATTATTGCCCAAATTGTGGAATTCCGACAACATTGCTTTACGAAAGTTGGGGCGGTGGAAAACACGGAGAATATGGGTTTAATTTAAAGAATATAATAAGTGGAATTAAATAAAAAACTACACACAACACCGTGTAAAAAACATTGCTTATTTTAGTTTAATCGTTTGGTCGTTGCTTTGTTTGCTAGCTTCTGATTTTCCTTCGGAAAATCCTCGCACTCAAACACGCAACGTTCCTTACACATAAACGTTGTGGCACATTTTGACCCGTCCTGAAATAAGGCTACATAATTTTAAACATTATGTATAGAAATGACAAAGTAATCAGACGGTATTCAGAACCTTTCAAACTGAAAATTTTAGACGAAATTACAACCGGTAAACTAAACAAGAACCAATTAGGCAAACTTTATGGCATTGCCCCCACTACCATTAATGAATGGATTAGAAAGTACAACCGTAAAGACCTAATGAACACCAGAGTAAAAGTGGAAACAAAAGACGAGATAACACGAATTAAAGAACTACAAAAAGAGATTGAACAGCTTAAAAAGCTACTCTTAAAAAAGGATTTAGATGCCTTGGTATTGGATTCATACCTGGAAGTAGCTGCAGAAGATCTAGGCTATAAATCGGTGGCTGAACTAAAAAAAAAGTTAAGTACAAAGCCTTAATCAAAGCCAAGGAAAAAGCTAAGGGATTTGCTTCTTTAACTACAATAACACATTGTTTCGGACATAAACGAAATGCTTACTATAAGTATAAAAACAGAGCTGATAAGCGTTTAAAACTAGAACAGCAGATTATTGAGATTATAAAGAAAAGACGCAAATCCCTACCTAGAGAAGGCGTGCGTAAACTTGTAAAATCTTTAGATGGTGAGTTTACCAAAGCCAACCTTAAAGTCGGTAGAGACACACTGTTTAACGTCCTTAGGAAACATCAAATGCTTACACTCAGAAAGAAATATAGTTCCAGAACTACAAACTCTTTGCACAGGTTCTACAAGTATAAA
>NZ_JAGJCB010000047.1 GCF_017814435.1 Mariniflexile gromovii
ATTGAAATATTGATAATCCTATCGGAATTATCAACATTCCAACACCACAGAATCATCATTATGAGATAATTAAAATATAAATATTAACTTTGAAGAACTAGGCTAGTGCTTTTCATAGGATACCGTGTTGTGCATAGTATTTATTTCATTATTATTTTTACTTTATTCGGTTCAAGTTTTTTTTCCGATAAATATTTGTCAATACTGTCATTAGTTTCCAATTTTAAATTGGTTTGAGTGATTTTAAAATCAGATATTGAGTCATTTTTTATTTTACATTCTGCATAAACATAATGTTTCCCAAAACCACCTTGAACATATGCAATTCTCCAAAGGCTATTTTTTCTCGATAATAAGCGAAGTTGTCGCGTCGGAGCTGAATCGTAAATTATAACGTCCGTTTGATTAAATTTCTGATTGGGATTAGCAATTTTAAAGTCATTTTTTAGAACTTTTTTTAAAGTCAGAGTAAGTAGCTCAGGAATAGAATCGGTTGTGTTAAATTCGGTCCAATTTTTTATTATTTCAACCTCTGCTTTTTTTGATTCAGATTTTTTGTCTGAACAATTAAATGTTAGAATTAATATAGTAAACAGGAGTTTTTTCATATTATGCACAACGGTCTCGTGTATAATTAGTGGCGTGATTAAGCACGGAAGTTAACAAATAAAAACCGAATAGAAAATCCGCAGGATTTTCGTAAGCAAGCTCGACCTAGCCATTAATTATACACCTTGTTAGCACCAGTTTTTATATTCTCAGTTCCCCCTTTAGAATTATTTGAGCTTCACTTTTTATTGTCAATTTGCTGTCACTAATTAATTCAACTTCCATAAAACCAGTTCTTTCAGAACATTGAAAAGAATTCATTTTCTTTTTATTAAGTCTTTCAGCCCAATATTTTGCTAAAAAAGTATGAGTTCCTCCAGTTACAGGGTCTTCATTCGTTCCACTCCAAGGCCAAAAATATCTTGATTCAAAGTCAAAGTCATTTTTATCAGATATTGCAGTAACTAATACTCCATTAATAGAATTATGAGAAGCTTTTAATTTTTCGAAATTAGGAGTGAGATTATTTAAAAGTTGACAACTTTCTATCTCAATCAGTAAAATGCTTGTTTCTTTATTAAACACACTATTCGATATTTTTTCTATTCCGAGTGCATTTAATAATTCTTTAGGAGTATTTTGTGGAATTGTATTATATACAGGAAATTCCATTTCAATTTTTTCTTGATTTTTTTTAATCATTAAATCCAAACCCTGAATATTCTTAAAGTGAATATGATTCAATTCGGTATTAATTTCAAAAAGAACTTTTGAAGAAGCAAGTGTTGCGTGTCCACAAAGTGGTATTTCCATTACTGGGGAAAAGTATCTTATGGAATATTTGTTAGGTTTATCAACTAGGGTTATAAATGCAGTTTCAGAAAGTCCTAATTCTTTTGCGATAGATAGCATTTGTTCATCTGTCATTTTTTGATCTAAAAGACAAACTCCAGCAGGGTTTCCTTTAAAAGGTTTGTCTGTAAAAGAATCAACTATATAGGTTTCTATTTTTGTCATTTTCGCAATTGGTGCTAACGTGTTTGTATAAGAATAGTTGCGGGTTTGTATGCGAGGATTTTCCGAAGGAAAATCAGACGTTACAAACACGCAACGACCTTTGATTAAGCACTAAACCGCAATTATTTTTATACGGTGTTGGCAAATCGTTTTTTATTTTTTCACAAGTTTCAAATTCCGCATTGCGTAGAATTCAAATCCGTTTATTGGTTTTATTTTCCGTTTTTTTATTCTGTAAACTATAGTCGAATTAATTTCAGACCATTTTTTATCCGATTTACTTTTTTTCTCCAGTTTTATATTCAGAATTAGAGTGTCGTTTTTAATTTTCCATTTCCCTTTTAATTCCGAGTATATTATTTCGTGATAATGATAAAATTTAGTCCGATGAAAAGTTCCGTTTTCGTAAAGCACTAAACTGTCAGAATCGACAAAATTCCATTTAGTTCCGCTTTCAGATTTCTGTTTTGTTTTTTCTTTTTTATAAACATATTCAGATTGGATTTCTTGCGAAACCAAAATGTTAGTGAAAAGACCAAATATCAATATTAGAACTGTTTTTCTCAAATGTTTGCCAACGTGTTTGTATAAGATTTGTGCGGCTTGTAATCTGTAAAGTTTTCGACCAGTACAAAAGCAATTTATTTTTCGAATTTTTAAAGTTACTAAAATTTGAGCATAAATTTTAGCATCCATGAAAAAGCAGAAAGTCCAGTATCTTTAAAGTTCACCAAAACAATTAAGATATGAAACCTGAACAAACTGCCCAACCAAAGTTATACATAGGAATTGACATACACAAGAGAAGC
>NZ_JAGJCB010000048.1 GCF_017814435.1 Mariniflexile gromovii
GATAATCCTATCGGAATTATCAACATTCCAACACCACAGAATCATCATTATGAGATAATTAAAATATAAATATTAACTTTGAAGAACTAGGCTAGTGCTTTTCATAGGATACGGTGTTATGCCTTGTTTTTTGTGTCATTATCGTCTAATTCAATTTGAACATCTTTAAGTGCTTTCACTAATTCTCCTACTGTTCCAAGACTAAATGGTTTATTTCCTTCACTCCTAATTTTCATTGAACCAAGAGGTGGAAGCCAATGAATATTTTCAGAATCAATTGGTTCTCCTGACCTTGTTAGTGGGATTGTAGTTAGATTTGAATTTTTCCACATCTCAAGTGCTCTTTGTTTTGCATTTTCTAAATTCACAAGCTGTGGTAGTTCTTTCCCTTTTATGATTGTAGCAATCGTTTTTGAATCTGGAACAGGAACTCCTGACCAAACAGTTAATAATTTTGTTACATAGTCCCAACTTGTTTGAACATACTTTTTAGAACTTATATTTCGAGAAAAACTTCTCAAATCTACAAGTGCAGATTCTCTTTTCTCTGGAATTGACAATTGAGTAATTGTATCCGAATACTGTAGATATTTGGCATCATTAATTAATTTGTCAAATATTGAAATCAATTCTCTAGGTGTGTCTTTTTTAGGGATTATTAAGGCATCAAACTCAATGTTTTTATATTGATTTAAAAGCCCTTCTAACTGTGCTAAAGTCAATCTTGATATAGGATTTGACACTTTTTTTCTTATTTCTCTCAAAGAATTAATCGAATTGTTTACATCAAAACCGATTTGTATGCTGTGGTTAAAACCTAATGCTAATTTTTTAACATCTATATGAAGTTGGTCTAGATTTTCAATAATTGCTCTATCAGTATTTTTGGGAAACTTAAGGAAGTTGCTATCTTCATTTAATTTTGCATTAAATTCTTTTCTAATATTGAATAATACTCTACTAACTGTTTCAATCTCTTCTGAATCATCAATAATTTTAATTCTTTCTCGAAGTAAAAGAGGCATTTGAGTTAACGATTCAATTTCTGGCGCAGAAGAAGGCATTACAATATTTACAGCACCAAAACCTATATATTCCTCAATCATTTCAGCAAAACAGGAAAAATCCTTTGCGGCAATTACTTCTTCTGTGCTTTTTTTAACACCGATTCTACCAATAGGTAAAGGTTCGTATAATATTTCTGATTTTTTCAATTAACGATTTTTTTCAAATAAGGCATAACGGTCTCGTATAACCGTCAGTTACGGGTTTATATGCGTTAATATTCGGCTAAGCACAGACGTTAGCAATTCCGAGTGGATTCGGACGTAGTCGAATCCGCCGTAATTGCGGTTATACATTGTTGTAGTGCGTTTTTTTATTTCCATTTCTATTTTCAGGTCAGATTAAAGTCCGACGTTTTATTTCAGTCCAATTTCGTTTATATTTTGGTCAACTCTTTTCCAGTCAGTTCCGATAAAATTCCTGTCGTCATAATTTTCGGAAAGTACTACATAAAAATACTTGGTCAAATAATAGACTTCAGCGTTCCGTTTTGCATAACCTAAAGCTCCAATATCTCTCATTTGAAATTCAACTTTATGATTTTCCTTATTTTCATTAATCAGTTCAATAGTTTGGGTTTTCCACGTTTGAGTTTGAAAAATTAATTTAAGTGGATTTGAATAAATCAGTCCAATAATTGTCAATATTGGAATTCCCTTTCTTAAAATCGGTTCACTCAAATTTCGATTAGCTTTAAATTCCATTATGAGCAAAGGAATTGGTAAAATCAAAATTCCGTAATAAATAATTGCTTTTAAAAATCCAATTTTGGTTTGAAATAAGTTGAAAATGTCCAATAAAAAAAGGAACAAAACTATGTAAAATGTTATTCGGATTATTTTCAGCATATCGTTTTTCTCAAATGCACTACAACGTTGATGTATAAGGAAAGTTGCGTGTTTGGGTGCGAGGATTTTCCGAAGGAAAATCAGAAGCTAGCAAACGAGCAACTAACTTTGGTTTAGCTAAAACTAGCAATTTTTTTTAGCATTCATGAAAAAGCAGAAAGTCCAGTATCTTTAAAGTTCACCAAAACAATTAAGATATGAAACCTGAACAAA
>NZ_JAGJCB010000049.1 GCF_017814435.1 Mariniflexile gromovii
CTATTGAAATTAACAACAAGACCATCATAAGTCCATTGGATACTTTATTAAAAAGCAATATATTGCATACATAAACGATATAACTACAATAGAATTGGTACTTATTGTGGTTATACAATTGTTGTGTTTCATTGCGGAACGCACTCATAACGAGAAAAAAACCTAGTTTATTTTTCGATTTTTTTTTGAATTTTAAGCAAGTAAAAACAGAAAAATAATATTGCGGAACTTCAAATATTACGTTGGATTCTCACTCAAACGTGAAATTAAAATCTCATCGGACTTTTAGCTTGTTTGCGGAATAGAAAATCAAAAAACATCTGACTGACCAAAGCGGTGCGCAACTGTTGCGGCGGACTGATCAACGAAACGCTAAAAAAAAGAATTTGACAACGTACCAAAACTGTAAGAAAAAAAACAACGAAAACACAACACCGTATATAAAAAATTGCTAGTTTTATCCTAAACCAATGTTAGTTGCTTTGTTTGCTAGCTTCTGATTTTCCTTCGGAAAATCCTCGCACACAAACACGCAACTTTCCATATACATCAACGTTGCCATTAATTAGAATGAACTATACAAACGAGAAAATAATTGAACGATTTGAATCAGGAGAAAACCTGAAATTCCTACTTTTTTGGGGACACACAAAATCTGATTTAATAACTAAATCTTGTTTCAGTCAATGGTACGAATCCAAGTTTAAGGTTAACGGAGTTGAATATCAAACAGCCGAACATTTTATGATGGCTGAAAAGGCTTTGTTGTTTAAAGACAAAGATATCTACGAACAAATAATCAAAAGCTCAAAAGCGGGAAAAGTAAAAGAACTTGGCAGAAAAGTTAAAAACTTCAATCAACGAATTTGGGAAGAAAATAGATTTGAAATAGTGGTAAGAGGTAATTTCCACAAGTTTAGTCAAAACCCGAAGTTATCGGAATTTTTAAAAAATACAAACGAGCGAATATTGGTTGAAGCAAGTCCAGTAGATAATATTTGGGGAATTGGACTCGCACAGAATAATGAAGACGCTGAAAATCCATACTTTTGGAATGGACTGAATTTACTCGGATACGCTTTAATGGAAACAAGAGACATTATTAATAAAATTGGAGAATTTCAAGCTCTTGAAAAACCAGTTTTACCACCTTGGTTAGCACATCCCGAAATTGACAGGTATAGCATTGGTTGGAGAATGGGATATGGAGAAGGACATATAGATGATTTGTTAGTTTATTTAGAAAATCTGTCTGATTCTGAAAAAGTCATTTATGAATTGACCTATCCAGAAAATGAAGAATGGAAAGGATGGTATAAAAATGGATAAAAAACTAATGGCAACACCGTGTCCTATGAAAAGCACTAGCCTAGTTCTTCAAAGTTAATATTTATATTTTAATTATCTCATAATGATGATTCTGTGGTGTTGGAATGTTGATAATTCCGATAGGATTATCAATATTTCAATGGC
>NZ_JAGJCB010000005.1 GCF_017814435.1 Mariniflexile gromovii
CTTTCCAGCTTCTCTTGTGTATGTCAATTCCTATGTATAACTTTGGTTGGGCAGTTTGTTCAGGTTTCATATCTTAATTGTTTTGGTGAACTTTAAAGATACTGGACTTTCTGCTTTTTCATGGATGCTATAAAAAATAGCTATTTTGTGCTTAACCAATGTGAGTTGCTTTGTTTGCTTGAATCTGATTTTCCTTCGGAAAATCCTCGCACACAAACACGCAACTTTCCATATACATAAACCTTATAGCTAATTTAAACACCGAGAGGATGAGAGAGAAAGAAGAAAAAAAGAAGTTTTTTGTGGACTTCATAAGATTTATAAACGTGATTGAATTTCCGAATGAAAATGACAATCCAAAAAGAATACATCTTTTATCTTTAGAAGAACAGAAAGCAATGAGTGGTGTTTATTATTTACAGGATTATCAAGGAGAAGGATTTTCTTTGATAATTGAAGATGTGGATGATGATACAGTAAATCTAAAAATACACGAACCTTATACAGATGATTTTTTTGAAAAGGACAATATTGTAGTCAGAAAAGGAATATTGGATAAGTATAAAAAATCAGATAGGTCAAATACTTATTTGAGTATTGGAGTAATGGAATATAATAATGGAGATATTAAAATTCGTCCGAACAAGAATTTGCAAGTTCCTCTAAAATCAATTTCATTTTACGAGAAAGGGGAAAAGGCTTAATTTTTTTGTTTAATTCTATCTGCTCGTTTAATTTTTCGATATTGAATTTTAAATCTGACATAAACAAAAATTAATTATATGTTTCAAACAACCGACAATTTAATTATTATCACCGTAAAGTTGGCTTTACTTATTGGGTTTATTTACTCTTTAAAATATTGGTACAACAAGAAAAAATCAATAATACCTGTTATAATATATTGGTTGTTAGGCTTGGTTTTCGTTTTATTAATTAGTTTTACTCTTTTTGATTGGTTATTAGCTATTACTTTACAAGGCGATGACCTTGGTCCATTTGCTGCAATATGTGGTATTTTATTCTATGTGTTAGTTGGTATTAAAAATTTTAGAAACAAATAACGATATAACTCCCGACTGACCTTACTCAAACGCAACTGTTACGTGCGACTGACAAACAAAACGCTGATAATGAAATTAAAAAGCAAATACCTAAACGGAGTTATTGAGTTTATAGATTGTATCGTTGTTTTTCAATACGGTATAATTCAGCGTATTAAATTTGATTACCCTTCTGGAACCTCACCAAAAGATTATTCAGATTTTGTTGTTCGCAGATACTCAAAATACCAATTAGGTGTTTACCCACAAGGCTATAATTACATATTAACATTTTTAGACAGTAGCGACAAAGAACAAAAGATATTTTTCAAATTAAATCCGTTACAAGCGTTTCGATTGAATTGGATTCTAAATAAATATTGGATTCAAGAAACAAATAATTGGATTAGATTTATAATACCTATAATTACTGGAATAACAGTATATTTAGTTACCAGAAAAATATACGGCTGCTAAAAAACCGATTATTGGAGCAAGAATATTTACAATAACACATTCTACCCCAGGAGGTTTGTAAAACCAATTATACCAAAATCCATGAAAAACATATTTGATAATTGCAGACACGTTATAAACAATTAAAAAACTAGCTACAACATGCGTATATAACTAATAAAAAAAGTGATTTTAACAGATTGCCACTTCACTTTCCCTTTCGGTAATGGCCTTAGCAAATAAGTGCGTTAGGGATTGAGCGGTCTGTTTGAAATCCTTTTTGCTTTTTCGCAAAAAGATTGAGTAGCGATAGCCCGACCCTTGGGTAACGCCCAAAAACAAAAAATCCCGCACAAAGCAGGATTTTTTTATTTATTTCCATTAAAGAGATTGCTTCGTCGTAAAAAACGCCTCGCAACGACGTTAACTACACAAACAATGGACGTCCTGCCATCATTGCGTTTACTCTGTCTTTTACTGATGCTAAAACTTCTTCATTTTCATGATTCATGATAACTTCATCAATCAATTCAACAATAGCAATCATATCAGCATCTTTTAAACCTCTGGTTGTAACAGCAGCAGTACCCACACGAATACCTGATGTTACAAACGGTGAGCGGGTATCAAAAGGAACCATGTTTTTGTTTACGGTAATATCGGCTTTTACTAAAGCATTTTCAGCATCTTTACCAGATATGTTTTTATTGCGTAAATCAATCAACATACAGTGGTTGTCCGTTCCGTCTGAAATAATATTGTATTCTTTTTCAACCAAGGCTTTTGCCATAGTTGCTGCGTTAGATTTTACTTGTAATTGGTAATGCAAGAAATCATCGGTCAACGCTTCTCCAAAAGCAATGGCTTTAGCGGCAATAATATGCTCTAATGGGCCACCTTGGTTTCCTGGGAATACCGCAGAATCCAATAACGACGACATTTTACGTAAACTACCATCTTTTAATGTAATTCCGAATGGGTTATCGAAATCCTGTCCCATCATAATCATACCACCTCTTGGGCCTCTTAAGGTTTTGTGGGTTGTAGTTGTTACAACGTGGCAATGTGGCATAGGGTCGTTCAATATACCTTTAGCAATTAAACCTGCAGGATGTGAAATATCTGCCATTAAAATAGCACCAACGCTATCGGCAATCTCTCTAAAACGTTTAAAATCGATATCGCGAGAATATGCAGATGCACCAGCTATGATTAATTTTGGTTGTTCTTTGGTTGCTATTTCCTGAATTTTATCATAATTTAAAACACCTGTTTCTTGCTCTACACCATAAAATACAGGATTGTATAATTTACCTGAAAAATTTACCGGCGATCCGTGGGTTAAATGGCCACCATGCGACAAATCGAAACCTAAAATTTTATCTCCAGGCGTTAAGCAAGCGTGATAAACTGCTGTGTTTGCTTGACTTCCAGAGTGTGGTTGTACGTTTACATATGCAGCACCAAACAAGGCTTTTGCTCTATCAATAGCTATTTGTTCTACTTCATCAACTACCTCACAGCCACCATAGTAGCGTTTCCCTGGGTAACCTTCAGCATATTTATTGGTTAACACAGAACCTGCAGCCTCCATTACTTGTGGGCTTACAAAATTCTCTGATGCAATAAGTTCTATACCATGTAATTGGCGTTCTTTTTCAGCTTCAATTAGTTCAAAAATTTGTTCGTCGCGTTGCATAAAATTAATTTCTTGTTAAATATTCGGCAAAAGTAACAAATAGATTAGTTAAATACACCAAAAAACATATATTTACTTCTAAGTTTTTAACGGTTTTATTAACGGTTAAAAGAAACCTAATTTTTCTGCATTTTATTCCTTTAAAATGAAAAAAATGTGTAGGTTTGAATATAATTCAATAAACATTAAACTTTAAAGTTATGCCATTATCAGCTAACAATCCAGATAGAAAATCGTGGTTACACGTCGATAAAAATTCCGATTTCCCAATACAAAACATTCCGTTTGGGGTGTTTTTAACGCGTGATGACATCATTACCATTGGAACCCGAATTGGCGATACGGCTATCGATTTGGGAGCATTGCACCAATTAGGGTATTTTGAGGGCATTCCTTTAACCGATGATATTTTTCTTCAAGACACCTTGAATGATTTTATTGCCGATGGCAGAAAAACATGGCGTGCCGTTAGAAACCGTATTGCACAAATTTTTGACAGCAACAATAAAACCCTAAAAGAAAATAAGCGCCATAAAGAAATTGTACTTTTTCGTTTAGATGAAATTGAAATGCAATTGCCTGTACAAATTGGCGATTATACCGATTTTTACTCAAGCATTGAGCACGCCACCAATGTAGGCTCTATGTTTAGAGACCCTGAAAATGCCTTATTACCAAACTGGTTGCATATACCGGTGGCTTACCACGGAAGGAGTTCTTCTATCATTCCTTCGGGAATTCCGGTTCACAGACCGCAGGGACAAATGCTTCCAAATGGTGCGGATACGCCTGTATTCGGCCCCAGTAAATTGGTGGATTTTGAATTGGAAATGGCATTTATTACAACCGTTGCCAACGATTTAGGTGAACCCATTCCTATTGAAGAAGCCGAAGAATACATTTTTGGTTTGGTACTTTTAAACGATTGGAGCGCACGCGATATTCAAAAATGGGAATATGTGCCACTAGGTCCTTTTTTAGCGAAGAACTTTGCATCGTCCATTTCACCATGGATTGTAACATTGGATGCTTTAGAACCCTATCGTGTTGAGAGCCCAAAACCTATTAAGCCACAATTGGAATACCTTCAATATAAAGGCAAAAAAAGTTACGATATTAATTTAGAAGTTGCCATTCGCCCAAGTGGCGCTAAAGAAACCGTTGTTAGTAAATCAAATTTCAAATATTTATATTGGAATATGGCACAACAACTGGCACACCATACCATAAATGGATGCCCTATAAATTCGGGTGATATGATGGGAAGCGGTACCATTTCTGGTCCTACCCCCGACTCTTTCGGTTCGATGTTAGAACTGACGTGGAAAGGTGAAAAACCTATTAAAATGAAAGATGGTAGCGAACGTACTTTTATAAACGATAACGACACCGTTATTATGCGTGGTTACTGTGAAAAAGACGGAACACGTATTGGTTTTGGTGAAGTATCTACCAAATTATTGCCAGTTTTTAAACGTAAGTAGCACTATATTCTATCATTGCGAGGCACAAAATTATCTCGTCAATTTAAATAATTACGTCTTTACGAGGCACGAAGCAATCTCATTCTACAATTTACTATACACAGTCCTGCAAGGTTTCAAAAACCTTGTAGGCTTTATAATTGTTCTAGTTGGATACCTTTCAGGTCAAATAAGAACTTGCAGGAATTAGGTTGTTCTCCTTAGAAGTCATTGCGAGGCACGAAGCAATCTTATAAATCGAAACTAAAAGTTTACATTAAACAGATTGCTTCGTCCTTCGTCTTCGCAATAACGTAAATAATGTGTATTAGCAAAACACTATTCTACCCGCTCAAAATTATCATCAAAGTAAGCTTTGGCTACTAACCATTGGTCTTTGTGGTTCTTTGGGTTTCTTGCAATCATGTTCCCTACTTTTGGGCTTCCAGCTTTTAAATCTGCTTCGCTAATAGACACGTTGCCATCTAACTTTTCTCCCTTAACGTAAGGCCGCATTTCGCTTAAATTCTTCCTTCTATATTGTTTAAATTCGCTCATTTTAAATTATTTATCCTAAAAAAGTTAGCATGAAATTTAATAGTTATAATTAATGAGGTTCCTGCATCCGCAGGAATTCGTTATTTCATATACTTACCCTTTTTACTTCCTTCATACATTACATATTTAACCAAACGTGCTTCTAACTTCGCATTGAACAAATGTATTTTTCGTGAAGGGCGTAAACCAACAAATTTTAAAGCATCTAGGTTACTGGTAATAAACCAAGCATCGGTACCTGGGTAGCTTTGTTTTAGGGTATCGCCCATGTTTTTGTAAAATTCTTCCATATCAATATTTAAACGCTTGCCGTATGGTGGGTTAAACACCATGTGCAGTTTTTCGTCGCCGCCTTTTTGGGTTTTAAAGAAATCTTCGTGTTTTACTTCTATAAAATCATCTAATTGGGCATTTTTTACATTTTCTATGGCTTTGGCTACGGCACTTGGTGCTTTATCGTAACCTGTGATTTTATGATGGAAATCGCGTGTTTTTTTAAGCAACGATTCTTCAATTTTTTCAAAAAGTTCTACATCCCAATCGTTCCAACGCTCAAACGCGAATTCTTTTCGCATTAGGTTTGGTGGTATGTTACAGGCTATCATAGCAGCTTCAATAAGCATGGTGCCCGAACCACACATGGGGTCCATAAAATCGCATTGACCATCCCAACCTGAAAGCATAATCAATCCAGCTGCTAACACTTCGTTTATGGGTGCTATGTTAGTTGCCATTTTATACCCGCGTTTGTGTAGGGAATCGCCCGATGAATCCAATGAAATGGTACATTGGTGCCTATCTACATGTACATTTACTTTTAGGTCGGGGAATTTCAAGTCCACATTAGGGCGTTCGCCCGTGGTATCACGAAATTTATCTACAATGGCATCTTTGGTTTTCTGTGCTATGTAGAGTGAGTTTGTAAACAAATCGGAATGTATGGTAGCATCAACCGCAATGGTTCCCGACGGTTTTACATACTGTTCCCATGGCATTTTATATAAGTTATCATATAAATCCTTTTCGTTATTTACCACAAAAGTTTTTATGGGTTTTAATATTTTTATAGCGGTGCGCAAGCCTAAATTGGCTTTGTACATAAAACCTTTATCACCCGTAAAAGATACGCTTCTTACCCCTGTTTTTACGTCTTGTGCACCTAGTTGTGTGAGTTCGTTTGCTAACAATTCTTCAAAACCAAATAGGGTTTTGGCCAACATATTAAAATTTTCTTCCATTTTTTATCTCGAATAGATTGCAAAAATAACGTAATTTTGCGGTTAATTAACCAGCAATTGCTGATAATGGGTTAAGGATTACTCATTTGTTTATATTTTAAACTAATGAATTCGTGAATGCTTTGCATTTGAAGTGGCATCCTTTTTAAAACTGATTTACAGTGTACTTTGTTGAGCACTATGGTTTGGCACATTGCCACCTCCTTCGTCCTCGCAATGACGTTTTAAAAGGATATAATGGAAAGCCTGACCCCTTTTCGGGGTAACCCCAAAAAAATAAAAAAAGGATTCCTGCCTACGCAGGAAGTTGATATGAATAAAGACACAACTACTTGGTTTACTTCTTGGTTTGATACGCCATTTTACCATATTTTATACAAAGATAGAGATGATACCGAGGCGCAACATTTTATGGATACGCTTACGGGCTATTTGAATATTCCGGAGGGTGGAAAAATTCTGGATTTGGCTTGTGGACGTGGGCGACATGCGGTGTATTTAAACTCGTTGGGATTTGATGTTACGGGTGCCGATTTGAGCGAAAACAGTATTAACTACGCCAAACAATTTGAAAACGATACCTTGCATTTTGAGGTACACGACATGTGCAAACCTTTTAATAAGGAGTTTGATGCCATTTTTAACTTGTTTACCAGTTTTGGGTATTTTGATAAGGATGAAGATAATTTGAATACCATTAAGGCTATAAAAACCGATTTGAACGCTGTTGGTTTTGGGGTAATTGATTTTATGAACAGTGAATTTGTAATTGATAATTTAGTGCCCGAGGAGGTAAAAACGGTTGACGGCATTGATTTTAACTTAAAACGTTATGTTGAAGATGGTTACATTATAAAAGATATTAGCTTTATTGCCGAGGGTAAAGATTATCACTTCCAAGAGCGTGTTAGAGCTTTTACTTTAGCCGATTTTGAAGTGCTTTTTGAAGAAGCCGGTGTTTATTTATTGGATGTTTTTGGTGATTATAAATTGCGTAAGTTTAACAACAAAACATCGGAACGTTTAGTGATGATTTTTAAATAGTATTAATTATATTTTAAGTAGGTTATTTTTTAAATGAACAAATTTCTGTTTCCTATACTGGCTGTTATTCTTGGCTTTTTTTTAGCTACCATTACCAAAAATCAAAAATCGTGGAACACCAAACTACTACTTTCTTTTAGTGGTTCGTTTTTATTAGCATTAACACTTTTTGAATTGCTCCCCGAAGTTTACGAACATTTAGATGCCAAACGTTCCGGATTGTTTATAATGTGCGGTATCATGCTTCAAATTGTGCTGGAGTTATTCTCTAAAGGTGCCGAACATGGGCATGTGCATATACACAAGCATGAAACGGCATTTCCGTGGTCGTTATTTATTAGTTTGTGCATCCATAGTTTTTTAGAAGGGTTTTCTATACACGACCACAACGATATGGTTTACGGGGTTTTGGTACATAAAATTCCTATTGCTACGTTAATTACTATGTTTTTATTCCAATCTAAATACAGTAAAACACAAATTGCTGGATTTTTGTTGGTTTTTGCTTTTATGACGCCTTTAGGAACTTTTATAGGTAATACTTGGGAAGCCCTTGCCGATTATTCGCAAATTATTAATGCCTTTGTTATTGGTATCTTTTTCCATATTTCAACAACCATTTTATTTGAAAGTGGCGACGGACATAAATTCAACTTATCGAAATTTATCTCTATTGTTGTTGGTGTTGGGGTGGCTTATTTGATTTAAGGCAATAGGCAATAGGCAATAGGCAATAGGCAATAGGCAATAGGCAATAGGCAAAATTAAAAACTTTGAAACTTTGAAACTTTGAAGCCTTGTAACTCTGAAGCTTTGAAGCTATGAAACTATAAAAAAATGTTTTCAAAAGAAGAATCTAGATTATTACGACAAGAATTTTGGACGAGTTATGGGAAATCGTTTCCACGGAAATGGATTTTGTACGATACCAAGCTGAAGGGCTTTAGTTTTAAATTTCATTTTGATACCAAGTCGGCTTTAGTAACGCTGGATTTGGAAGACGATTTGGAATACCGCATTAAATACTGGGAAAAACTAACTGCATTGAAATCGATTCTTTTGGATGATTTTTTACCGGATGCTATTTTTGAAGAAGAATACCTACTTGAAAACGAAAAAGAAATATCTAGAATTTACGTGCCTTTAGAACAAAAAGTATCCATTCACAATAAAAACACATGGCGCGATGTGATGGAATTCTTCAATGAAAAGATGAGCTTATTTGAAGCTTTTTTTGAGGAATATAAGGATGTGATTGAGGATTAAGTGAATTACGATTTTTGAGTGACGATTAACGATTTTGAATTGATAATTTTCAATTGTCCATTGTTAATTGTCCATTGTCAATTGTTTTTCCATTTCATAATCGTCCATTATAAAACCATTCCCTATTTCTGTAACAAGGGGTTTTGTTTTTACAAAACCTAACTTTTCATAAGCTAAAATGGAATTGGTATTAAACTTGTTCACATTCAGTTTTACTCTTTTCAACTTGTAAGAACTGGCTAAATCAAAAACATGTTGCATGGCAGCTTTTCCTATTTTCTTCCCTCTATAATCCTTCAGTACATACAGTTTACTTAAAAATAAAAAATTAGTTTCTTTTTTAACTCCAATATACCCAACAGGAATCGTATTATAAGTGATGTAAAAAAACGAATAACCTTGATGCGATAGATCTTGAAATGCTTGTACAGAATTAAACTTATCAAGCATATATTCAATCTGTTCCAAGCTAATAATTGTAATATAATGTTCGTTCCAAATAGTATGGGCTAAGTTAGAAATACATTGAAAATCAATAATTTTAGTTGCTGGAATAATTTTTATCATAAGCCTAGTTTACATTCATGAGATTCCCGTCTTTACAGGATTGACAAAAAGGTTAAATCACATAAAAAAATATCATAAAAAAATGAAAAACAGCACCTGCAAGCACAAATAAATGCCAAATAACATGGTTATAAGGTATCTTATTTATGGCGTAGAAGATAATCCCAACTGTGTACGCCATCCCACCCGCAAACAATAGCAATACACCGTTACTATGCATTAATTTAGATAGGTTTGTAAAATCGAGTACAATAAGCCACCCCATTACTAAATACAAAAGGGTAGAAAATATTTCAAATTTGCCCGTAAAAAACAGCTTTAAAATAACACCAAAAATAGCGATTCCCCAAACCACATAAAAAAGCGTCCAACCTAAACTTTCATGTAAAGTAATTAATAATACAGGTGTATAAGTACCCGCAATAAGAAAGTAAATACTAATGTGATCTACAATGCGTAAGTAATGCTTTTTAACTTCATGGTTTTCCGAATGGTAAAGTGTAGATGCCGTAAACATGGTTACTATGGAAATGCCATAAATAATAACACTTAACAAACTCCAATTGGTTTTGTTGCCATCAAAAATAATTAGAGAAGCCAATCCTATCATACCAAAAAAAACACCAATAAAGTGAGAAATGGCATTTAATCGTTCTTGTAAAGGTGTTTGATTGTAAACTGACAACTTACTTATTTTTCTGTTTATCTATCCAGATATCTGTTAAATCGTAAAAATTATATTCTTCTGCGGCTCTTTGTCGAACCAACAAGCCACTTTTAAAACTGCGTTGCAAAATATCTTCAATAAGATAATCTTCATACACGTTTTTAGGGTCGAAAGGCTTTTTTAATGAAATGTCGAACATATTAGCGGTAGAATTATACCAAAAGGCCCGCCAGCCACTACGGAGTTCTTTTACCAAACCGAAGGTAGTTTTACCAGTTTGCCTGTGTATTAACTTTACTAAAATCTGTCCTTCAGTTCTCGATAATTTTTTCAATTCATCCGAAAACTCACCTTCAATATACTTCTGGATTATTTTGGTATATTTACGCTTATCACTGGCCTTCTTCATAGATTCCAATCGGGCATTTAAGGAATCCAACCTTTCTGAAGCTAACTTAGCATACGGATATACTTTCAGTGTTTTTCGTCGTAAAATCAAATATCGAATCCTATCTTCTTTACTTGCAAACTTCATATTGGCAAGTATGTAAACAGGGTTTAAACTTACGATGGTTTGAGGCACAGAATCGCCTTCTATAAACATATATTCATATTCTGAAGTATCTTCCTCTGCATCTTTAACTTGTGCATAGAAAAAAACAGGGCATACTAAAAATAGATATATAATAAAATTCTTCATAAAATTTTTGGAGCAATAATCATTCAAAATTAAGAAATTACAATGTTTAAAACATTTTTTTTCTATTTATATTATTAATTTAGTGCAAAACTTTAACACATTACAATGAAGAGCATTTTAAACAAAAAGTCTATGGACTTTTTAGAATCTTATTTAAATAATGCAGCGCCAACAGGCTACGAATGGACAGGACAAAAACTGTGGATGGATTATTTAAAACCTTATGTAGATGAATTTATTACCGATACCTACGGAACTGCGGTAGGTATTATAAACCCAAAAGCTAAGTACAAAGTTGTTATTGAAGGACATGCCGATGAAATTTCTTGGTATGTAAATTACATTTCAGATGACGGATTGATTTACGTAATTAGAAATGGCGGAAGCGACCACCAAATAGCACCAAGTAAAGTTGTAAATATCCATACAAAAAACGGCATTGTAAAAGGTGTTTTTGGCTGGCCAGCTATCCATACACGCGATAAAGCTAAAGAAGAAGCACCTAAACCAGACAATATTTTTATTGATTGTGGTTGTAAAACCAAAGCCGATGTTGAAAAATTAGGAGTGCATGTGGGCTGCGTTATCACCTACCCCGATGAATTCCATATTTTAAACGGCGATAAATTTGTATGTCGTGCTCTAGATAACCGCATGGGTGGTTTTATGATTGCTGAAGTGGCGCGTTTACTAAAAGAAAACAAAAAAACCTTGCCTTTTGGATTGTACATTGTAAACGCTGTACAAGAAGAAATTGGTTTACGTGGTGCCGAAATGATTACCCAAACCATAAAACCAAATGTGGCCATTGTTACCGATGTTACGCACGATACCACCACGCCAATGATTGAAAAGAAAACCCAAGGCGATTTAGAATTGGGCAAAGGTCCTGTAATTGCATACGCCCCAGCGGTACAGCAAAAGTTACGCGATTTAATTACCGATACCGCCGAAGCTAAAAAAATACCGTTCCAACGCAACGCCTTATCGCGTGCCACAGGTACCGATACCGATGCCTTTGCATACAGTAATGGCGGTGTAGCATCGGCACTCATTTCCTTGCCACTGCGCTACATGCACACCACCGTGGAAATGGTACATCGAGAAGATGTAGAAAACGTTATAAAACTTATTTACGAAAGTTTACTTAACATAAAAGAAGGCGAAACGTTTAGTTATTTTAAATAAGACTTTGTCATTCCCGCGAAAGCGGGAATCTTTTTCATGACAAAAAAGATATCAAATATTAATCAATTGGGCGTTACCACAAGGGTCGGGCTTTCCGCTATATCTTTTTTGCTTTTAATGGCAAAAAAGGATGCCACTCCAAATGCGTAGCATTCACGAATTCATCAATTCAAAAATGTTAAGCAATGAGTAATCCCTAACGCAAGGCTACTTCAATTAAAATTAACGCTTCACAATAAAATATGGACGAATACATAGACATTGTAGATGAAAAAGGAAACCCAACTGGAACATCGGAATTAAAATCGGTAATCCATCAAAAAGGCTATTACCACCATACCGCCCATGTTTGGTTTTACACTAAAAATGGCGCTGTGTTACTATCGCAACGTTCAGCAAAAAAAAGCATTTGTCCGCTTATGTGGGATGTTTCGGTAGCAGGTCATATCGATGCAGGCGAAACTGCCAAACAAGCAGCCATTAGGGAAACCAAAGAAGAAATTGGGTTAAGCATTTCAGAAATCGATTTAAAACCCATTGGTATTTTTGAATGTTTCCAATCCTATGAAAATGGCATCGTTGATAATGAATTCCACAATACATTTATAGCCGAACTTAAAGTACCGCTTTCTGCATTAAAAGTACAAGAAGAAGAGGTTGAAGCTTTAAAATTGGTATCATTTAAAGAGCTTGCCTACCTAATTGAAAACGTGGGTATAGATAATCATTTTGTGCCTTCAAACAAAGCCTACTACGAGGTGATTTATAAAAATATCCTAAAACATATAGCTTAACTTCAAACAATGAATTTACTCCTATTTGCTATTGCACCCATACTTATTGTCATGCTTTATATTTATTTTAAGGATAAATATGAAAAAGAACCGAAGCGCTTGTTGCTGCTCAACTTTTTTTTGGGTGCGGTAGTCAGCATCCTTATAACTACCATCATGTATTTTGTATTTGATATTGTACTACCACTAACCAATAAAACCAGTATTGCACAACAATTTATAAAAGCTTTTTTTGTTGTTGGTTTTTCCGAAGAATTAAGCAAATACCTTATTGTGCGATACTATTCTCAAAAACATAAAGAATTCAACGAGCCTTTTGATGGCATTGTGTACGCCGTTATGGTATCGATGGGTTTTGCGGCTACCGAAAATATTTTTTACGTACTGGAAGGCGGCGTTGAAACGGCCGTTTTAAGAGCCTTTACCGCGGTACCAGCTCATGCTACCTTTGGTGTTTTAATGGGATACTTTATGGGAAAAGCCAAATTTTCCAACCATAAAATAGTACTGAATTTAGCAGGGTTATTCCTTGCCGTTCTATTTCATGGAGCATACGACTTTTTCTTATTTATAAACTTTATCCCTGGTGTTTGGGTGGGTGCTTTCATTTCACTATTTATTGGGGTTCTTTTATCTAGAAAAGCCATGAAAGTGCATTTGTTAAATTCACATTTTAAAGTTTGATTTAAACAAAAAACAAGTAATTTAATGACATAAATAAAATACAACCCTATGCAGCCAATAAACACAGCTTTATGTTCTTATGGAATGAGCGGACATGTTTTTCATGCACCATTCATTACAGTAAGCCCAAATTTTAATTTATATGGCGTATTTGAAAGAACTAAAAATGAAGCTCAAAAAAATTATCCTAAAGTTAAAACATTTAGAACTTTAGAAAGTATGTTAATAGACGACAGCATTGAGCTAGTGGTTATAAATACACCTAACGTTACCCATTTTGATTTTACAAAAAAAGCCATAAATGCCGGTAAGCATGTTATAGTAGAAAAACCGTTTACAGCAACCATTGCTCAAGCTGAAGAGTTAATTCAATTGGCTAAAGAAAAAAATGTACTGATTTCCGTTTATCAAAATCGTCGCTATGACAGCGATTTTAAAACAGTTCAAAAAGTGCTAAATGAAGGATTATTAGGGAATATTGTAGAAGCAGAAATGCATTACGACCGTTATGATCCTGTACTGAGCTATAAAACCCATAAAGAAACACCTACTGAGGGTGTAGGCAGTATATACGATTTAGGTTCTCATTCCATAGACCAAGCCTTGGTTTTGTTTGGTATGCCTGAAGCTGTTTTTGCAGATTTGAATTCATTTCGACCTCAATCAAAAGTAGGTGATTATTTCGATGTAAAACTATTTTATAAATCGCATAGAGTGATTCTAAAATCAAGTTATTATGTTCGAGAGGCTTTACCGGGATATATTATTCACGGCACAAAAGGTTCATTTATAAAACCGAAAACAGATGTTCAGGAAAAAGATCTTCAATCTGGAAAAATACCAGGAAGTCATAATTGGGGTATGGAATTAGACACAGACAGTGGATTGTTACATACCGAAATTGATGGTGAAGTCATCAAAAAACACATTCCAACTTTAAAAGGTGATTATATGGCATATTATAATGCTATCTATCAAGCCTTAAGAAATAATAAGCAAGTACCCGTTTCTGCTGAAGAAGGTTTAAATGTTATAAAAATTATTGAATCAGCTTTAAAAAGCCATAAGGAAGGAAGAGTCGTTTATTTATGATATTCAGCTTGTATCATTTAAAAAAAATAACACAACAAAAACCTAACAATCAACACTTTAAAACTTAAAAGATTTACAAAATATATGAAAAAAGGGAGTTTAAAAAACTCCCTTTTTAATTTTTTTATAGTAATTTGTAAATTATAATAGCACTAAAACCCCAAAGTATAAATCTGAAGAACTTAAACTAAGATTAAAGTTATTGGACTTCGATACAATTCCTTCATTATTTTCACTTTTATCACTGTAGTAACCTATTGATCCTAAATTAGCATTCAAATAAATTTTATTGGTTAAGCTATAAGTTAGTCCTGGTTTAACGCCTATAAATATTGAATTCCTATCTGATTCACTTGTAAAATTAGTTCCGCTGTTAGCATATATATTTTCATTTTTTTGATATGAATACATGAATTCTCCTTGCACATTAAGAGCAAAATTATTGCTAATAGCAAAATATTTTCTAATGTAAGGAGCTATGCTAAATCCATTACTTTTATACTCATCATTACTTCCATCATGTTTAAAATTTAGAATATTAAAACCTGGCATCAAACCTATTACTAAATTACTATCTATTGCATAACCAATATCTGGCTTTATAAAAAGTGACGTTTGATTAGAATCGGAATTGGAAGATTCGTATTCGCTTTCGCTATTTTGAGAATTAAAATTTATAATGCCTCCAACAATCCATTGGTTTTTTGGTATTTCAAATTTTTCTTCTGAGTTTTGAGCAAAAGTAAATGTACTCACTAATACTAATGCAATAATTAAATGTGTTTTCATAAATATGGTTTTAAGATTAGATTTATGTTTGCCAAATATTGCACCAATAATCAAATATTGACATTAACTTATCTTAAACTAATTGTAAATAAATTATTATATATATAACAGATATTTTTACATAAAAAAAGCGAACCACATGGTTCGCTTTTTTACTTTATTGAGATTCCTGCTTTTGCAGGAATTGAGTTAAATATGCAACGCTCTATCTTCCGTAGCCGCTAAAGCCGCTTCTTTAATAGCTTCGGTAAATGTTGGATGCGCATGAGACATTCTTGAAACATCTTCAGCAGATGCTCTAAATTCCATAGCCACTACGGCTTCCGCAATCATATCGGCAGCACGTGCACCAATCATATGAACCCCTAAAATTTCATCGGTTTTCTTATCTGCTAGAATTTTAACGAAACCATCTAAATCCATACTCGCTCTACTTCTACCTAAAGCACGCATTGGGAAAGACCCTGTTTTATATTCTACACCTGCTTCTTTTAATTGCTCCTCTGTTTTACCAACAGCAGCAACTTCTGGCCATGTGTAAACTACGCCCGGAATTAAGTTATAATCGATGTGTGGTTTTTGTCCAGCCAACGTTTCTGCTACAAATACGCCTTCTTCTTCCGCTTTGTGCGCCAACATCGCGCCTTTTACAACATCGCCAATGGCATAAATGTTTTTGGCACTTGTTTGTAAATGATCGTTCACTTCAATTTGACCTCTATCGGTTAATTTTACACCCGCAGCTTCAGCATTCAATCCATCGGTATACGGACGACGCCCTACAGATACTAAGCAATAATCACCTTTAAACTCGATTTCTTCTCCTTTTTTGTTATCGGCTTTCACAATAACTTCATCACCAACACGCTCTACAGATTTTACTTTGTGAGAGATATTGATGTTGAATTTTTGTTTCTTCAACACTTTATTAAGTTCTTTTGAAAGTCCGCCATCCATGGTTGGAATAATACGATCCATAAACTCAATAACCGAAACCTCAGCACCCAAACGTTTGTAAACCTGACCCAACTCTAAACCAATAACGCCACCACCAATTACGATTAAGTGTTTTGGAATTTCTTTGAGTTTTAAAGCTTCGGTAGACGTAATAACACGTTCTTTATCAATATTTATAAAAGGCAAACTTGAAGGTTTACTTCCTGTGGCAATAATGGTATTTTTAGCTTCAATTACAATCGATTCATCACCTGAAATTGTAATATGAGTTGCATCTTTGAAGCTTCCTAAACCTTGATATACATCAATATTGTTCTTCTTCATTAAAAAATCGATACCCCCTGTAGTTTGATCGACTACCGATTGTTTACGGGCAATCATTTTTTCAAGGTTCACTTTAATGTCACCAGGAATTTCAATACCGTGTTCTTCAAAATGTTTAACAGCATCTTCGTAATGGTGTGAAGAATCTAAAAGTGCTTTACTTGGTATACAACCAACATTTAAACAGGTACCACCAAGTGTGTTGTATTTTTCTATAATGGCAGTTTTCATGCCTAATTGTGCGCAACGAATGGCTGCTACATAACCTCCAGGACCCGAGCCTATAACGGCTACATCGTATGAATTCATAATTTAATTTCTATTTTTTAAAATAATAACCTATTGATAATTGAAAAACCCCATTCTTTAACTTGTTTTCATTTGAATAAAGATTTGTATTAATAATATTTTTTAGACCAAAATTATATCTGGCAGAAAAATTAATCCCACTAACAAATTTATAGCTAATACCCGTAATTAAACCAATATCATTATCGCTAAAAAGGGTTTTTATATCATTATCTGTTGATGATGACGATGACGATTTTTGTTTTGCCGAAATCAAAATCCCCAATTGTGGCCCAATATCAAAACTGAATCTATCAGATGTATAAAACTTCAATAATATGGGCAAATTAAGGTAATACAGCCTGTTATCTGCGGATTGGGAATCTATACTAGCTTTGGAACCCTGTGCAGAAAGTAAAATTTCCGGTTGTAAAGAAATAGATTCTGATAATTTTGTTTCAAGCATGATTCCCAAATTAAAAGATATTATTCTGGAAAAATCAACATCTTCTGCTCCAGTAAAAGTAGCTAGGTTTAAACCTCCCTTAATCCCTATAACTCCTTGATTATCTTGAGCATTTACAAATATTCCTAGCAATAGAAGACTTAATAAAATATAATATTTCATTCAGAATAAAAAATTTGATAACAAAAATACAAATGTTTTATGGGAAGTCAATAAAAAAGAATTCTTTAATAATAGTAATTTTTATTTCTATTATATTGAAAATAAATCCCGTTATAGGTAAGAATCTTTTAAACTAATTCTAATTATTCCTATAATTTTTCATTGGTATTAATAGTGTTTAAAATCCAATCCAGTTCGGGATCTTTATGCAGGTTTCTGTCTTCTATATTAGGAAGGATTTCAATATCGGGTTTTACACCATAACCATCAGGTGTTTGTTTATAAGGTGCTTCAATTTGCATCAAACCCATTCTTATTTTAAGTTTTGAAGTAGGCATTTCATAAATTTTATAAATCCCAGCAACACAACCATTGTAAGCGCCACCGGTTTCTTCACCTACAAAAACCGCACGATTGTTAGCTTTTAAATGTGTGGATAGTAACGATGATGCCGAAAAAGAATTCCCATTAGTAATTACGTATAGTTGTCCTTTATAATTTAAGTTTTTGGGCTTTCTTATTTTGTTGTATTTCATTTTGAAATATATTTTACCGTCTTTTTTCTTTGTTTTTAAGTATTGAAAAGCCAAAGTTGCGGGTTCTATGGTAGACAAAACTCCAAAAACTTTTAAAACAGTTGGATTGCCATTACTTAATAAGTATTTAAGGTACGGGAACCTGCTATTTACTTCAACTGGCGCTAAAAAAACATACTCGTTATCGGTTAAGTACGAATACAAATAGTCAACTTCAGCAATTCTTCCGCCGCCATTATCTCTCAAATCTAAAATGAGATTTTTGGTTTTTAATGAATCCAATACTTTGAAACTCTCTTTGTAAAATTTCTTGTAATTACCGTTGCTAAACGCTCTAATTTTCATGTAAGCTACGGCACTATCGGTTCCTATAAAATCAAAATTTCGGGTATATTCTTTTTTGGATGCTATATAGCCACGCTTTTTATGTTCTTTGCGTTTCTTTTTGGCTTCCAAACGGTTTTGTTGCTTTTCTTCTTTAGTTGATTTTTTGGCAACTATCCGCGCTATAGAATCGTTCTTTTTAACTTTATCATCTTTCAAAATACGCCGAAACGTTTTTGTAAACAACGAATCTTTTTGCTTGAATTCAATTTTTAAACTATCTAAAAAACCTTTGTCTTTATAATAGAAAATGGAGAAACTATTACCTAAAGCTCTATTGTGCAAGGTTTGATTATAACCGTCTGATGCAAATTGGGTTTTGTACTGTTTTGCTAAATCTGTTGCAAGTTCATTGTCAATTTTAAAAACTTCATTTCCAATGACAGTTGAATCTTTTCCTTTAGTTCCAACCACCCAAAGTTTATCATCTAAATACTCAAAATCCAAATCGTAAAACTCAAATTTACGTGTTTTTAGTGCTTTTTTTTCCTTTTTTGTATAACGTTTACTTACGGAACCTAACGAAATATGCCCTTGTTTAATTTGAGCGACTACGGGCGACAATTTTTTATAAAAGTCGCGTGAAGTTATTGGGGCGGTAATGGCTGTTTTTAAACTATCAAACTTAAAATCTAAAACTTCTTTTGTAGTGTATTGGTATAATTTGGGGTGGTTTTGTTGTAATTGTTTGTAAACTTTATCAACATCTCTTCTTAAATCTTCAACCGAATGTAATTGGGTAATGTGCTCGTTATATTTTTTAATACTTCCACAAGACATCAATAACATTAAAACAATAAGCAAAAGGCCTTGTTTTTTCATAGTGCAACTTTCAAATTTTAAGGATTGTAAATTACTCGTATTTTAGTCAATTGAAAAAGGATTTAAATTTATTTAACGTTTCAGGAAAATGACATGTGAGTCTAATAATAAATTTATGTAATTTTGTGGTCGATGCAAAAAAACATAAACATACAAAACAAAAAAGCGCGCTTTCTATTTGAAATTTTAGATAAGTACACCGCTGGTATTGTGCTAACGGGTACGGAGATTAAATCGATTAGAAGTAGCAAAGCCTCTATTGCCGAAAGTTTTTGTGAGTTTAATGAAAAAGGCGAACTTTTTGTAATTAACGCTACCATTGAAGAGTATGCTTTTGGCAATTATTACAACCACCGCCCCAAAGCGGAACGAAAATTGTTGCTGAACAAAAAGGAACTTAAAAAATTACATAAAGAAGTTCAAAGTTCTGGGCTTACCATTGTGCCATTGCGTTTGTTTATTAACGAAAAAGGGTTTGCTAAAATGGACATTGCCCTAGCAAAAGGTAAGAAGCTTTTTGATAAACGTGAAACAATAAAAGACCGCGACAATAAGCGAGATTTAGACCGTATTAAGAAAAACTTTAAATAAATTACTAACATTCTTTTAGGTAAATAATATGTTTAAAATGATGAAAAAATTGTTCCTCTTAATTTTAATTTCTTTAGGAACTTCAGCTACATATTCTCAAGGAAAAAGTAAAGAAAAAGAAGCTCCAAAAGATTATTCTGAGAACGTGTTAACTATTAATAGTACCATCAACACGCTATATGCCACTATTTCCGGTGAAAAAGGAAAAAAAAGAGATTGGGCCCTTTTCAAATATTTATTCCACCCCGATGGCAAACTTATCACTTCTGGAAAGAATGATGAAAGTAAGTTTCAAATACGCTACATGAAACCAGATGATTACATTAAAAGTTCTGGAAAATGGATCGTTGATAATGGTTTTATTGAAAAAGAAGTTCACAGAACGGTGGATGCTTTTGGTAACATTGCCCATGTTTTTAGCACGTTTGAATCGTTTCATAGTAAAACGGATGAAGAACCTTTTATGCGTGGTATTAACAGCATACAATTACTTAACGACGGCACACGCTGGTGGATAGTGAATGTTTTTTGGGATAATGAAAACCGCAGAAACCCAATACCTCGAAATTATTTACCTAAATAAAAAAGTGAGTTGTTTTAATCAATTTTTAACTCTCCCTTAAATTTAGTTAGCCTTTTTTTATCAAGAATCCCTCTGTAAGCAATAAAACTATCTAAACTGTCCTTTTTGTTAACCATTATTACCAATGGCTCGTGATTTTTTAAAATAAATTCAGAATCTGCATAACCAATTAATGGAATTGACAAATCTAATCGATATGCATAAACATAATTGTTAGAAAATTTCTTTTCGAAATTGTTGAAGTTTTTATTTACTTTAATAACTAAACCCTGTGTTTTATAAAAATCGTTTTCGTTATAATTATTTGTAATTTTCTTTTTGCATGAACAAAACATTAGGCTAGTCAAAATTAACTTTATGGCTAATTGATTTTTCATGCTAAATAGTTATCACTAATTCTTATCCTCCAATAAAGGTACAAAACGGAATTCTCCAAACTCGTGCTGCTCAAATTCTTTGGTATCTTTTCTAATGAAAAGGGTCATGATTTGCACATCTTCGCCCACAGGTATTACCAGCCTACCTCCTATTTTTAATTGACTCAATAAGGGTTTAGGCACAAATGGTGCACCCGCTGTAACTATAATACCATCAAAAGGCGCTTCTTCTTTTAAACCTTTATAGCCATCGCCAAAAATGAGTTTTTTGGCACGGTAGCCTAATTTAGGTAAAAAGATGTTGGTTTTTTTAAACAGTTCTTGTTGGCGTTCTATACTGTACACTTTAGCTCCTAACTCGCATAAAACCGCTGTTTGGTAGCCACTGCCCGTACCAATTTCTAGAATTTTGTCTTCTTTTTTTACTTGCAATAATTCCGTTTGAAACGCCACGGTATAAGGTTGCGAAATGGTTTGGTCCGCCGCAATAGGAAATGCCATATCCTTATAGGCATAGTCCAAAAAACCAGAATCCATAAACAAATGTCTAGGTATTTTTCCAATGGCATTTAAAACTGCCTCATTTGTTATTCCTTTGTTTTTTATTGTAGCAACTAACTGTTGGCGTAATCCTTTATGCTTAAAAGTATCTTTCAATGTTGGTTTGGTTTATAGGGTAAAATTAGTTAAACATTTTAAGCTTAAAAAGTTTAAAATACAATAAATTTTATGTTGTTTTTAATGAACTGATTACAAACTTTTATAGATATGCAGAAACTTGGGTTTAAATAAAGGTATTTAGCAAGTATGCCCGCGTTAGGGATTGGAGCAAGCTACCGTGTAGCGCGAAAAGCCCGACCCGTAGGGTAACGCCAAATAATTATTTTAACTAAATTTTCTAAGGTAATTGTCAAATTCGTATAGTAATTATCTTATTTTTGTTGAAAACGTTAAATATGATGCTAAAAGCTGGAGTACTTGGTGCTGGCCACCTGGGAAAAATTCATTTAAGACTTCTTAAACAATCTGATAAATACGAGCTTGTTGGTTTTTATGATGCCGATGAAACCAATGGCAAAAAGGTAGAGGCTGAATTTGGATATAAATTTTTCAATTCTATTGATGCACTTATTGATGCTGTGGATATGGTGGATATTGTAACGCCCACGCTTTCGCACTACGATTGTGCTAAAAAGGCCATTGCCAAAGGCAAACATATTTTTATTGAAAAGCCTATTACGAACACCGTTGAAGAGGCTGAGCATATTAGGGAACTTTTGGCGGAAAACAATTTGAGAGGTCAAGTTGGGCATGTGGAGCGTTTTAACCCTGCGTATTTAGCGGTGAAAAATGATATTAATTCGCCTATGTTTATTGAAACGCACCGTTTGGCGGAGTTTAACCCGCGTGGTACCGATGTGCCTGTGGTATTGGATTTAATGATTCATGATATTGATATTATTTTGAGCGTTGTAAAATCGAAAGTAAAAAGCATTAGCGCGAGTGGTGTTGCGGTTATTAGCAGCTCGCCCGATATTGCCAATGCGCGTATTGAGTTTGAAAATGGCTGTGTTGCCAACCTAACGGCTAGCAGAATTTCGCTTAAAAAAATGCGTAAAGCACGTTTTTTCCAAAAGGATGCCTATATATCGGTTGACTTTTTAGAGAAAAAATGCGAGGTGGTAAAAATGAAAGACGCTCCTGACAGTCCGGGAGATTTTGATATGGTACTTCAAAACGCTGAAGGCGAAAAAAAACAAATCTATTTTGATAATCCGCATGTAAAAAACAACAATTCTATTTTAGATGAGTTGGAATCTTTTGCGAATGCCATAAATACCAATACCGCTCCCGAAGTAACGCTTCATGATGGCACGGAGGCTTTACGTGTTGCTACGCAAATTATTAATTGTTTTTAATAAGAGACGGTAGACGGTAGACGGTAGACGGTAGACGGTAGACGGTAGACAAAATAAACTATGAAGCTTTGAAACTATGAAGCTTTGAAACTTTTTTAAATCATTCCATGAAAAATATAGCTGTAATAGGAGCTGGCACTATGGGAAATGGTATTGCACATACTTTTGCCCAAAGCGGATTTAATGTGAACCTTATTGATATAAGTGAAGCATTTCTAAAAAAAGGTTTAGCAACCATTGCAAAAAACCTTGATAGAATGGTAGCTAAGGAAACCATTACGGAATCTAAAAAAGAGGAAACCCTGCAAAACATTTCTACATTTACAAGTATTATTGAAGGCGTTAAACATGTAGATTTAGTGGTAGAAGCTGCTACCGAAAACGTAGATTTAAAATTGAATATATTTAAACAGTTGGATGAAGCTTGTGCAAAAGAAACTATTTTGGCAACCAACACCTCATCCATTTCCATAACGCAAATTGCTGCGGCAACTTCTAGACCAAAGCAAGTAATTGGAATGCACTTCATGAATCCCGTGCCTATTATGCTATTGGTTGAAATTATTCGTGGCTACAGCACCAGTGATGCTGTTACCAAAACCATCATGCATTTATCTGAAGCTTTAGGCAAAACACCTGTAGAAGTGAACGATTACCCTGGGTTTGTTGCCAACCGTATTTTAATGCCCATGATAAACGAATCTATAGAAACCCTGTATAATGGTGTTGCTGGCGTACAGGAAATTGATACCGTTATGAAATTGGGTATGGCGCACCCCATGGGACCTTTACAACTGGCCGATTTTATTGGATTGGACGTATGCTTATCCATTTTGAACGTGATGTACGATGGATTTAAAAACCCCAAATATGCTCCTTGCCCGTTATTGGTAAACATGGTGAGAGCAGGAAAATTAGGTGTGAAATCTGGTGAAGGTTTTTATGATTATTCTGAAAGCAGAAAAGCAGAACATGTTTCTTCGCAATTCCTTAAATAAGTTTATTCGTTTAGTTGTTTGTAATTTAAAAACAGAACTATGATACAGAAATCATTATTAGTTTTACTATTGTTTTTTTCAATTAAATCATTTTCTCAAAATTCAAAATTTAGTCTCGAATTAAACTATCCAATTCCGATAGATAAAAATTTTGTTGGAGAAAATTATAGTGGAATCATTGATCTTGGAGCTAAATTCAGATTTGCAGAATTAAACATTTTAAAATTAGGAGCTTCATTAAATAGTGGAATTTTAGTCAATGATTCTCGTCCAAACAATGAATTTCAAGACTTTAAAATAACAGCATATTTAATTCAACCAAGAATATTTGCGGAATTAGACATGGAATCTATAAAAAGCTTCCACCCGTTTATTGGACTTGGATATACTTTTATAATTTTTGACGCTAAAGGAACTCAAAATGGATTTGATATTTCTGGTGGTAGTCAAACTCAAAGTGGTTTAAACATAAATCTAGGAATAGCTTATAACATAACCGATAAATTGTTTGCCCAAGTTCAATACGATTATGTAAAAATAAGTCTTGAAAACGAAATTCCTGATATTAAATACAATACAAACGTAAATATTTTAAAAATCGGATTAGGTTACCGACTATAAAAACGACCAACAACAAACAATGCACATACAAGAAAATCTTCAACATATAAAATCCACCCTACCCAACCATGTTACTTTGGTTGCCGTTTCAAAAACCAAACCCGTGAGCGATTTAATGGAAGCCTACAATGCGGGACAACGTATTTTTGGAGAAAATAAAATACAAGAAATGGTTGAGAAATATGAAGCCATGCCAAAAGACATCGAATGGCACATGATAGGGCATGTACAAAGAAATAAAGTAAAATACATGGCAGGTTTTGTGAGTTTGATACATGGCGTTGATAATTTTAAATTACTTTTAGAAATTAACAGACAAGCCAAAAGATACCGTCGGGTTATCAATTGTTTACTTCAAATAAAAATAGCCGCGGAAGATTCTAAATTTGGAATGACGGCATCTGAAGCTTCCGAGATACTAAAATCTGAAGCCTTTTCAGAATTAAAAAACGTTCAAATTGTGGGTGTTATGGGAATGGCAACCTTTACCGAAAACGAAAATCAAATTAAAAAAGAATTCACCTTGTTAAAAACAGTATTTGATGATTTAAAATCAATCAAAACATTTAACTTTAAACCAGAAACCATTAGCATGGGAATGAGTGGTGATTATACCTTAGCCATTGATTGTGGTAGCAACATGATTAGAGTGGGAAGTAGTATATTTGGTGAACGGCTTTAGGCTTTAGACTTTAGGCTTTAGGCTTTAGGCTTTAGGCTTTAGGCTTTAGGCAAAATTAATAACTTTGAAGCTCTGGAGCTTTGAAACTTTAAACTTTAAACTACTATTTACGCAATATTAGACATAGAAACCACTGGGGGTAAGTATAATGAAGAAGGCATCACAGAAATTGCTATCTATAAATTTGATGGCCACAAGGTAGTCGATCAATTTATAAGTCTTGTTAATCCTGAACGCGACATACAACCGTTTGTTGTTAATTTAACAGGCATCAACAATAGCATGTTACGCAATGCACCCAAATTCTATGAGGTAGCAAAACGCATTGTTGAAATTACCGATGATTGCATTTTAGTAGCCCACAATGCCCAATTTGATTACCGAATTTTATGTACCGAATTTAGCCGCTTGGGTTTTGAATACATACGTCCTTCACTGTGTACGGTAGAACTTGCTAAAGATTTAATCCCAGGGCAAGACTCCTATAGTTTGGGCAAATTAGTCCGCTCACTAGGAATCCCCGTAACCGATAGACACCGCGCATCGGGCGACGCCTTGGCAACGGTTAAACTGTTTCAAATGCTTTTAGATAAAGACACTACTAAAAGCATCATCCAACAATCTATAAGACTAAACCCAAAGCTTCAATTAGAGCCCAGGCATTTAGATATTATAAAAGAATTACCAACAGTAACGGGTGTTTACTACATTCATAAATCTGATGGCGAGATTATCTATATTGGAAAAAGTAAAAATATCAAGCAGCGTATCAACCAACATTTTACAAGTACCAATCAAAAATCAAAAAAAATACAAGCACAAGTTACCGCTGTTACATACGAAACTACCGGCAGCGAATTGGTAGCACTTTTAAAAGAAAGCGAAGAAATAAAACGTGTTAAACCCAAATTTAACAGATCGTTACGTCGAACTGTTTTCACACATGCTTTATATAGTTTTATTGATGACCACGGATACATGAACTTAAAAATTGATGTGGTTGATGGCCGTAAAAACCCCATTACTACGTTTAGCAACCGCCAAAGCGGAAAAAGTTTTATAACGAAAGCTGTTGAAGATTATAAACTGTGTCAAAAACTTACAGGCTTGTACAAAACCAAAACCAGTTGTTTTAATTACGACATCAAAACTTGTGACGGTGCCTGTATTCAAAAAGAACCAGCCGAAATCTATAACCAACGTGTTGAAGCATTAATCAACAAAAACAGTTATAAAAACAAAAACATGGTAATTATAGATAGAGGTAGGGAAATTGATGAGCGCAGTGCCATTTTGATAGAAAACGGTGTTTTTAAAGGTTTGGGCTTTTTCAATTTAAACTATCAAATAAACAATATTGAGGTTTTAGAATCTATTGTAACCCCCATGCAAAACAATAGAGATACCCAACATATCATTCAAAGTTATTTAAGGAAAAACAATAAAGCAAAAATAATTTTGTTTACTTAATAAATTTCAAGAGATTTAGTACAAATTTTTTAAGTAAAAACAACTGTTTAATGAAAATAAATCTCACTGTCCTTCTGTTTGCTTTTCTTGGTTTCATAAGTTTTTCACAAGAAAGGTATAATTCTGAAAGCTATAACGTTACGCTTGATGATTTAAAATCTTCAACCTTTGTAAAGGATTCTACAGCCAACGCCTTAGTTATTTACGAAAAAGGCAATAGTTATGTTGATAAAGATGAATTTAATTTAAGGACCGAAGTACAATACAAAATAAAAATATTAAAACGTGAAGGCTTTAATAATGCCAACGTTATTATTCACCTTTATAGTAGTGAACGCAGTGATGAAAAAGCAACAAAAATAAAAGCAACCACCTACAATTTAGAAAACGGAAATGTTATAAAAACAAACCTAAATGACAAAGATATTTTTACTGAAAAGTATGATGAAAACCATACACTTGTAAAATTCGCTTTACCCAATATTAAAGAAGGATCGGTTATAACTTATAGCTACACCCTTATTTCTCGTTTTATGTTCAATTATAAAAGTTGGAGTTTCCAAAGTGAAATCCCAAAATTACATAGCGAGTACACAACAAGTATTCCTGGTAACTGGGATTACAATATTAAGCTGATTGGGGGGCGTCAACTTTTTAAAAACGAATCTAAAGTTGAAAAAAACTGTCTAATCGTTTCTCGTGGAGGTTCAGCCGACTGTAGTAACTCCATATACATTATGAAAGACATTCCCGCTTTTATAGAAGAAGATTACATGACTACAAAAAGCAATTATTTGGCAAGAATAGAATATGAATTAAAAACATTTCAAGATTTTCATGGTTTAAAAAATGATTACACCAAATCTTGGAAAACGGTTGATGATGAATTAAGAAAAGACGCTAATATTGGTAGGCAATTGGCAAAATCGGTTGATACCGAAATGCTTTTAACACCAGAGATACTAAACGAAACTGATGCTCTAAAAAAAGCGCAAAGGGTTTATAATTATGTACAAGACAACTACACTTGGAACGAAGAGTATAAAATATTTAAAGAAGTTTCAGTAAAAGACCTTATCAAAAACAAATCAGGCAATGTTTCATCAATAAACATTTTACTTCATAGCTTATTAGATGGCGCTGGAATAGATGTAAAACCCGTTTTACTTTCTACTAGAAACAATGGTTTTGCTACAAAAATATTTCCTGTAATTTCAGAATTTAATTATCTAATAGTACAGGCCTCTATTGATGGTAAAAAATATTTATTAGATGCAACAGATAAATATTTAAGTTTTGGAGATATTCCTTTTAAATGTTTAAATGGTTATGGACGTCTTTTAGATTTCAAAAATGGTAGTGATTGGATTGACATAGAACTTGAAACACCGTCTGCAATCCAATACAAAGTTCAAGTAAATTTAGATGACAAGGAAAAACTATCGGGCAATGTTTACGTAAAAAACACAGGATATCATGCCTTAAATTCCAGAAAAGCTTATTATCCTAACAAGGAAACATATTTAAATAAAAAACAAGATAAAAATATTAATATTGAAATCTCAAATCATCAGGTTTTAAGTGAAGGCAAATCAAATTCAGACTTTATTGAAACTTATGATATTGAATATGAAAATAGCCTAACAGGAGATAACATTTATTTAAACCCTTTTATCATTAAGTTTTTTAACGAAAACCCTTTTAAACTTCAAGAAAGAACGTATCCCATCGATTTTGGATATAAAGACATGTATTTTTACTCCTTTAATCTTAATTTTGGTGAAGCCTATACTGTTTTAGAAACCCCTAAGGATCTTGCTCTTAACTTGCCAAATGGCAAAGGGCAACTACTTATTTCCAGTAGTTTACTTGGAAATTCATTAAACACTATATTAAGGATTAAATTTAACGAAGCGATTTATGCACCGGAATACTATCCTTATTTAAAAGAATTTATGAATAAAATAGTTGATATTCAAACCAATTCTCTTATCTTATTGAAAAGGAAGTAATAAATCTTTTATTACTTTTGAAAACTATGAATATGCAGCAAAAACCCAACTGGAAAAACAAACTTCACGAAGTTATATATGGTACCCACACACCTGCTGGAAAGGTTTTTGATATTACTTTATTAATTGCTATTATTTACAGTATTATTATTGTAATGCTTGAAAGTGTAGAATCTTTTGACGAGAAGTATCACAGTTTCTTTAATATTTCAGAATGGACAATAACCATCTTATTTTCTATAGAATACATATTAAGAATCATCTGCGTTAATCAACCCAAAAAATACATATTCAGTTTTTACGGCATCGTCGATTTGCTTTCTACCCTACCTAAATATATTTCATTTTTCATATTAGACTCCCAATTTTTATCGGTTTTTAGAGCGTTGCGCCTTTTAAGGGTATTTAGAATATTAAAACTGATTAGGTTTGTAGGCGAGTCCAATAAACTTATAAGAGCTTTAAGAAACAGTCGTTCAAAAATATTCATTTTTATCTTTTTTGTTTTTATTATCTCTATCATTTTAGGTACCGTCATGTACCTTATTGAAGGTCCCGAAAATGGTTTTAAAAGTATTCCTCAAAGCATTTATTGGTGTATAGTAACGCTTACAACAGTAGGTTTTGGAGACATAACACCACAAACGGCTGTTGGGCAAGTTTTGGCCACCATTATCATGATTATTGGTTACGGAATTATTGCTGTGCCAACCGGTATTGTTTCAGCCGAATATACAGCCACTAAAGATAAAACATCAAACACATCAAACAGCTCTTGCCCAAACTGCGGTACCGATATTGTTTTTAGCGATGCTTCATACTGCAGAAGATGCGGCAATAAATTACACAATGCCTAAATATCTTATTTCCATAATTGGACCTACCGCCATTGGCAAAACAGCTTTAAGTATAAAACTGGCCAATTATTTAAATACCGAAATAATTTCGGCAGATTCCAGACAGTTTTTTAAAGAAATGAGTATTGGTACAGCGGCTCCTTCAAAAGAAGAGTTGGCAGCTGCAAAACATCATTTCATTCACAATAAATCCATACAAGACAATTACAACGTTGGGGCTTTTGAAAAAGATGCTTTAAATACACTTAACACTTTGTTTAAAAACCATAATGTGGTTATTATGGTGGGCGGCTCTGGGTTGTATGTAGATGCTGTTACTAAAGGCTTGGACGATTTTCCTGAGATAGATGCCAACATTCGTGAAACTTTAAATTCCGATTTAGAAAATAAAGGGCTCACATATCTACAAAACCAACTTAAAGAGCTGGATATCGCTTCTTACAACAATATGGCTATCGATAATCCGCATCGGGTTATTCGTGCATTAGAAATTTGTATGGGTACCGGAATGCCCTATTCGTCATTTTTGAATAAAAAAGAAGCCAACAGAAATTTTAAAACCATCACTATTGGTTTAACTGCCGAAAGGGAAACCATTTACAACCGCATCAACCAACGGGTAGATATCATGATGCAACAAGGTTTGCTGGATGAAGTTAAAAATCTACTCCCCTATAAAGAATTGAACGCCTTAAATACCGTTGGCTACAAGGAACTTTTCAATTATTTGGAAGGTGAATGGACTTTAGATTTTGCGATTTCTGAAATAAAAAAGAATAGCAGGCGCTTTGCCAAAAGACAACTAACTTGGTTTAAAAAGGATGAAAACACCTTGTGGTTTGATTATTTAACTCCTGTTGAAACTATTATAGAATCGTGTAAGTCGCTCATTAAAACAGCATAGATTATTGCATAGCAACCTTACTGTATTTAGCATGTATTACAATGCTTTTTCCACTATGTGGACTTCCTGTAGAAAATGTTGTGGAAGTATCTTTTGAAGATTTTTTGGGATGACTAAAACGGGTATGACTTCCTTTAAAAAGCAAACTATAGTCGGTTTTTGGAAGTGAAATGGTTGCACTACTATTTTGAAGCGATACATTTAAATTAGTAAAGGCATCGTCTATTTTCAACACTTTTAAATCGCCAATATTCCCTTGAATAACCGCATTTCCCAACAAATTGTTTATAGTAACGTTTGATGAATTTGAATTTAAAACCAACTGTTTTACATGGTTCAACTTTACATTTTCAGCATAATTAATATTTAAATTACCTAAATTCCAATAGGTTACATAAATGGGCGAATAGGAAGCATTAATGGAAGTATAACTCCCATTAATGCTTTGTGCTGTAAACTTGGTATAAGCTAAATCTGCCTTTAAATTATCAATATTTGAAGCAAATTCTATTTCTCCATGCCTTACGTTTACTTTTAATTTGGCGCCTTTTGGCATTTTAATCTTAATGGTTTTCTTAACATGAACATTCGATTTCTCACCTACCATTTTTTCAATTAAGACACGTCTTTCTTTAGCCAATTTTTCTCTTTCTTGAGAATGCTTTTCCCGCATCTCTGCATGTTTTTCACGCTCAACTGCCATACGTTCTTGTTGTTCCATTCTTTCTGCTTGTTGTTCCATACGTTTAGCAAATTGCTCGCCCCAAGCTTCCATTTGTTTGCCGTATTTCTCTTCCCATTTACCATCAAACGTTTTAGCCCATGCCTCCATTTCCTTTCCATACTTTTCGCCCCATTCTTTTCCGAATTGTTCGCCCCAAGCTTCCATTTTTTTGGCATAATCTTTACCGTAAGCCGATTCAAAATTCTTTGAATATTCTTTTAAATACTTCTCGCCTTCCTTTTGGTAAGCATCATAATCGAACTGCATTTTGCTTATGCCTTCTGGTAATTTTGGCAACTCGGGCATTTTGGGCATTTTTGGAGCCTTAGGAATTGGTGGCAATTCTGGTAATTCTGGTATTTCGGCCAATTCAAATTTTAATTCTTTTAAAACGGCATCTACAGCATTGCTATCATGATCGCTGTAACTATGCGACCAAGAAGAAGAACCACTGTCTTTTGTTGAAATGGTAACAGCACTTTTAGAGGCATTTATCGTAATTTGCCATTCTTTTAAGGCTTTTTTTAGAGCATCTCCACTTAATTTTTCGCCTTCTATATAAGCTTCAATTTCTACGGTGTTTTTATTCCAAGTATCAAAAACAATGTTTGTATAACTTGTATTTAAATTGATGGTAACATCTTTATTTACTTCAACAGACTGTGTTGTTTTAGTAAGTTTCTGTTGAGAAAATAGCGTACCTACTACTAAGAAACTTAATACTATAAGCGCTCTATTTATAATTGATTTGTTCATTTTTTGATTTTTTAGATGGATTGCAACCCTTCGCCCACCTTAGTTTCGGAAGCGTTCAATTCTTTTAATTGTGCTCTTAAACGATACAATAGACTTAAACGAAACTTCAAATTATCAATTAATGCATTTACTGTTAATTCACTAGGGCCCGATTGGGTCAATTCAACCGATAAACGTTTGTATTCTTTATCAAGTTCTTCCAATTGCACCACATACCCATCAAAAAGCTCTTTAGTTTCTGGAGTGTATTCTATTTTAGACAATTCAAAATTTATACTTGCCAAATAATAATCTTCAACCTTTTTTAACCCAGGTGATACATCGCCCAGTGTTTTTGTTTCTACACTTTGTGTTACCACATTATTAGGTACAGGCATATCCTGTTTAAAAAAATTGTAGGCTCCAAAACTCATTCCTAAAAGCACCACAATGCTAGCGGCTATTTTTAACCAATTAAATTTTGGTTTCTCTACCGGCAATGCTGCATCTAACTTTTTGAGAAATCGTTTTTGATGATTTTTTGGCATGGTTTCCTGTTCATGTGCCTCATCTTTAAATAACGCTCTAATTTCTTGTGCCATTTTTTTTATGAATTAACAGTTCTTGCAATTTTACTTTACCCCTAGATAGTTGTGTGCGCGAGGCCACTTCAGAAATGTTTAAAATTTCAGCTATTTCTTGATGATCGTAACCCTCAATTAAATAAAGCATCACCACATATTGATACTTTTCAGGTAAATTATTGATTGCTTTTTTCACATCGTTTAATGTAATTGTGTCTTCTACCAACCATTTGTCTTCTTCAAAAGTATCTACAACTTTTAGGTGCGCCTCTTCCAATTCAAAAAGTTGTTGTTTTTTAGACTTTAAAAAATCGATACTTTTATTTATTACAATACGTTTTAACCAAGCACCAAAAGTTACTTCTGCTTTGTACTGATGAAGTTTTGAAAAGGCTTTGATGAAAGCTTCTTGCACGACATCTTCAGCATCATCGGCATCTTTCAAAAACCGTTTGGCAACATTGTACATACCATTGCAGTACTGGTTGTACAACTGCAATTGTGCCTTTCGGTTATTTTGTTTACATTGTTCTATAATGTCAACCTGAAACATGCCAATTCAACTTTTGGTTTTAAGTTAGTTCATTTTAAAGACGATAAAAAAAGTAGAGTGTTGCAAAAAATTATTTTTTTTTTGATCCATTAAAACAAAACTAAAGAATTGTACGTTTGTGTTTTAGTAATTATTACTTTTTAAAGTATCTTTATACCAAATAATTCCCAATTTATGAATACCTTTTTGAAACGCATTTTAATACTATTATCCATCATTGCCATAGGCTTATTTTTATATTCTTGCTTTGTTGAAAATATTTTCGAAAAACGCTTAAGTCCAAAAGATACAGTTGAATTTAAACTTAACGATTTAAAACTTAAAGTGTTCTATAACAGACCTTATAAAAAAGGAAGGGAAATTTTTGGCGCTTTAGTGCCTTACAACCAGGTTTGGAGAACTGGTGCCAACGAAGCCACTACTTTTGAAACAAATCAAAACCTGACCATAAAAGGGATGTCTTTACCTGCTGGAAAATACACATTATGGACCGTGCCAAGAGACAGTACTTGGAGCGTTCTTTTTAATTCCAAACAATACTCATGGGGTGTAAACTCTGAAATGCAACCTATGTGGGATCCTAATTATGATGTTGTAGATGTTGAAGTACCCGTTCATATATTAGATGCTCCTGTAGAGCAATTTACCATTGCTTTTGATAACTCTACCGATAGCTTATCATTAACCATGGCGTGGGACGACGTAAAAGTTGCCGTGCCTCTTAAATAATTTTTAAGGTGGTTTTATTCTTCAGTAAAAAAAAACTAACCTGCATGAACCATGTGGAATAAGATTTTTCCAAAACGTTTTGAATTACTAAAAGTTTACATTTTAATATTCATCTCCCTAGCATTTATATTAAGGTTTTGTTTAACGTTTTGGTATTTTCCTCAAATTGATGCTTCTGTACTTGTTTTAATAAAAACCTTTATAATTGGCTTTTGTTTTGATGTGGGTACCGTATCCTTCTTTGCATTGCCATATGCTATTTACCTTTTAATCATTCCTAAAAAACTATACGGTTCTATATTCGATCGTGTAATTACCTATATAGCTTATAGCATTGGTGTGCTTATTTTTCTTTTTTCTTTTTTTGCCGAAATTACCTTTTGGGAGGAGTTTGAACGTCGTTTTAATTTTGTAGCAGTAGATTATTTAATTTATACCTACGAAGTTGTAAAAAACATTAACGAATCGTACCCAATACCTCTACTTCTAGGTTCTATTTTAATTGTATTGTTGATAGTACTGTTTACCACCAAAAAGGCAAGCGTATTCAAAAAAACATTTAATAACGATACGGTATTTAAAGAAAAAATAATACCGTCTTCATTAATAATAGCCATTGCAGCCATATTTGCTTTTTTTATAAAAAATGAAGATGCCGAACAATTCAAAAACCGATACAACAACGAATTAGCAAAAACAGGCATCTATTCCTTTTTTGCCGCCTTTAGAAGCAACGAATTATCTTATACCGAATTTTACAATACCATTGAAGAAGATAAAGCCTTTGCCAATGTTAAACAAAAATTAACTGCCTCCAATAGCCAATTTTTGCAGCCCACAAAAAAACAAATTTACAGAAGCATAACACATGCCGATAGTTTAAACCCTGCAAAAAGACCTAATGTTATTTTTATCTGTATTGAAAGCTTAAGCGCCTCCTATCTCAATTCCTTTGGAAGTGATTTAAATATAACACCTACCCTGGATTCGCTCTCCAATAAAAGTTTGTTTTTCACCAACCTTTATGCTACGGGTACGCGTACGGTACGAGGTATGGAAGCCATAACTTTGTCCATTCCGCCTACACCTGGTAGAAGCATCGTGAAACGCGATAAAAACCAAGGATTGTTTACCATTGGTGAGGTTTTTAATCAACAAGGCTACGAACGTAATTTCTTTTATGGTGGCGATGGCTATTTTGATAATATGAACACCTATTTTGGCGGTAACGGGTTTAATATTATTGACCGAGGAAGAGGCTTTTTGTTAGATTCCGACATCAAAACAAAACGAACCAATATTGATGATGATGAAGTTACTTTTGAAAACGCCTGGGGTGTATGTGATGAAGATATATACAATAAGGTTTTAAAAGAAGCCGATGCAGCGCATCTTACCGAAACTCCTTTCTTTAATTTTGTAATGACGACTTCCAACCACCGCCCTTTTACCTATCCTGAAGGTAAAATTGACATTCCTTCGGGCACCAGTAGAGAAGGCGCCATAAAATACACCGATTATGCCATAGGCAACTTTTTAAAAACAGCCAAAACAAAACCCTGGTACAACAATACCGTGTTTGTTATTATGGCAGACCATTGTGCAAGTAGTGCAGGGCGTTGGAACTTAAACATAGACAAATACCGCATTCCTGCCATGATTTTCAATCTTGAAAACGTGGCACCACAAAAAATACAGAAGTTAAGTTCGCAAATTGACATGTTCCCTACTCTATTTGGACTTTTAAATTGGGACTACACTTCAAATTTATTTGGTCTTGATATCCTGAAAATGAAAAAAGAAGACGAACGCGCTTTTATTGGTAACTACCGTAATTTAGGCCTTTTAAAAGACCAGCAATTAATGGTTTTAAGCGACCAACATATTGTTAACTATTACGAATGGGAAACCGATAATGACGATTTAATACACAAAGACGTTGATCCTAAATTGTTGGAAGAAACCATTTCATTTTATCAAGTGGCAGATTACCTATACCATAATAATGGTTTAAAACTTAAAAACAGTCAGTGAGGCATATACACTTTATCCTAAACCCCATAGCAGGTAAAGGCAGTAATTTTCTAGATTTAGCACTTCTTGAAAAATATTTCAACAAAAAGGATTTCAGCATAGTTATTAAACCAACAAGTTATAAAAAACATGCCATAAAACTTACCCAAGAATCTATAAACGAAAAAGCCCATATCATTGTTGCTTGCAGTGGTGATGGCACAATTAACGAAGTCGCTTCGTGTTTGGTAAACTCTCCTATTATCTTGGGAATAATTCCAATAGGTTCTGGCAATGGTTTGGCTTCTAACTTAAATATTCCAAAAAACATTCATAAAGCACTTGCATTAATTAAAACCCAAACCGTAAAAAAAATTGACGTTGGCACATTAAACAACCTTCATTTTTTTAGTAATACAGGCATTGGTTTTGATGCCCAAGTGATAAAACACTACGAAGCATCCAACGAAAGAACACTTGTTAGTTATATAAAAGCGACTTTAAAATCCTTAAAAAAATCGAATAAACTTATGGATGTTGAAACAACTTTAGATGATGAAAGCATTCAACATAAACCCTTTTTAATTTTTATTTCTAATTCAAATGAATTGGGTTACAAAGTAAGCTTAACTCCAAAAGCTTCCTTACAAGATGGTAAGTTAGACGTACTTATTGTTAAAGAAATAAGTGCTTTTAAAATCTTTTTATTTACTGTTTTGATGCTTTTTAAAAGCCATCATATGCTAAAAGAAGTCAATTGCTATCAAACAAAGCAATTGAAAATTACTTTAAAAGACAAACTGCTATTTCAAATTCAAATGGATGGCGAATTTAAAATGATAAAAAATCAAACCATCAATATTTCAATCCTCGAAAAAGCCTTAAAAGTAATAGCCTAACATGTTAACTGGTAACATATCGCTTTAAAATATATAAGGCTAATTTATAAAAAGCAAATCCGCCAAGGGCACCAAAAGCTAAACCGCAAACAATATCCAACGGGTAATGTACACCTACATAAATCCTGCTGTAAGCCACAACCGCACTCCAAAAAAGTAAAATAAATATTAAATTTTTATAGTAAGGTCGCAGTAATAAGCCAGCAAAAACAGCAGCAGCCATAGAGTTTGATGAATGTCCAGAGAAGAACCCATATTTACCACACCGTACCGCAATAAAACGCATATGGTCAATGATTTCTAAATTACCACAAGGTCTTGGTCGTTGAAAACCACGCTTAAAAACATTCGTCATTTGGTCCGTAAACGTTATCATAACAGCCACAAGCAAGATAAAAACTATTAAGGCTTTGATTCCATACTTTCTATGTAATAGGAACAATAATATCGCATACATAGGAGCAAATGTAACTTCGTGGGTAATAACCAACCACATGTAATCCCATCTTGCCGACCCTAAATTATTTAAAAACAAAAATAGTTGGGTGTCGTATTCTAAAAGTTGTTCTAACATCTATAATTATTTTGGCGTTACCCTGTCGGGTCAGGTTATCCGTTACAAGTCCTCGCTCGTACCTAGCTGTGGGCTTTCCACTACTACCCTTAACGCACTACTCTTCGTATTTTAAAATTTCTTTATCGTAAAACTCGGTAGCCAATTTAACCATATTTTCAGTTTCGGCTAATAATTCCTGTTCATCTTCGTCGTCAAAATCTTCAAACCATTCAATTTCATCATCTTCAAGGTTGATAATAAATCGCGGAAATTCCGTATGAATCACATAAATAGCGTTTGGATAATCGGTGTTATCACCAAGTATAAATTTTGGAAGGCTCATATTTCTTTCTTTAGTTGTTTGTTGTTTAGTTGCTAAGCTGTGTAGTTGTAAATCAACTAAACGACTCCACGACCAACGACTTTACATTTTTGACAAAATTAACTTTTTTGTTAAATAATTGAATCGAATATACAATAAAATAGCAGCAGTTGTTAAACCTGCAAGTAAACCCAACCAAATACCAAAGCTACCATAAGCGTCTTCTTTTCCTAAAAACCAGCTCACAGGAAACCCAATTAACCAATACGAAATAAAAGTGATAATGGTTGGAATTTTTACGTCTTGCAAACCACGTAATGCTCCTAAAAAAATAACTTGTATACTATCACTTATTTGAAAAATAGCAGCAACTATTAACAGTTTTGAGGCGATTTTTACAACTTCGGTGTTATCCATTAAATTTTTGGCATCATCAAAATCAACATACAATTTTGGCAACTGGTTATGCAACAAAAAGAACATGGCCGCAAAACAGGATGCTAAAATAATACCCAACAAAAATATAGAAAAAGCAATTCGGCGTAAATCGAAATAGTTTTGCAAGCCTTTTTGGTTTCCTACACGTATCATGGCCGCAACACTTAAGCCTGTAGCCACCATAAAAGTCATAGAACTTAAGTTTAAGGCAATTTGATTGGCTGCTTGCGGATTTTTACCCAATAACCCACTCAACCATATGGCGGCAGTAAAAATACCAACTTCAAAAAACATTTGCATGGCACTGGGCGCACCCAAATTGAGGATTCTTTTAAGCATTAATTTATCTAGCACAAACAACTTGATATCAACTAGATATGCTTTCGATTTTTCTTTTAGTTTCAATAAAAACCATAAATACCAAACCATGACAATTCTTGATATTAATGTACCATAAGCAGCACCTACAATGCCCATTTCTGGAAAGCCAAACTTACCAAATATGAGTAAATAGTTCAAAACCACATTTATAACATTTGCTAAAATGGTGGCATACATGGGGTAACGTGTTAAGGATAAACCATCGCTAAACTGCTTAATACCCTGAAAAACTATTAAAGGTATTAATGAAATTGCTACCAGATTTAAGTACGGAATTGCCAATTCCACCACCTCAACAGGTTGTTTCATTAAATACATAAGTGGTTTTGCTAAAAGCACTACCAAAAAAAGCGCAATCCCTAAAATGGTACATAAAAACAACCCATGCTTAAATGTTGATTTGCCTTTTTCAAAATCCTTTTCGGCGTCGGCTTCAGCTATTAAAGGCGTTACAGCCGTTGAAAACCCAATACCTAAAGACATGGCTATAAACATAAAACTATTACCTAAGGATACTGCCGCAAGTTCGGCTGTTCCTAATTGCCCAACCATAACATTGTCTATAAAACCAACAAAGGTGTGCCCCAACATACCCATCATAACGGGAGCTGCTAGTTGCCAGTTGTATTTAAATTCTTTGGTATAGTCTTTTAATTGCATCCTGCAAAAATAGGCTTTCGAAATAGTATTGACCAGTTTTTTATAAGAATCATTTAAGAGAATTTTAAATGCCCGTAAATATCAATTTTTCACTTTAAATCTATTTCATAGGGAGAATAAAAGCGACGTCAAGTAATAAAAGCAGTAAAATAAAATAATAATTAGGGAAGTTATATATCTGAAATTTGCTTTTTAGCTAAGTAAAACTCATCTAGAATGTCATCAACAATTTTTTTAACTGGTTTTATATCATGTATGAGACCTGCTATTTGTCCTATTTCAAGTTCACCTTCATCCAAATCACCTTCAAACATACCTTTTTTGGCACGTGCCCTTCCCAGTAATGTTTTAAGTTCTTCTATGGTTGGCGACTTTTTGTAAAGTTCTTGAACATCTTCATAAAACTTATTTTTCACCAACCGTACCGGAGCTAATTCTTTAAGGGTTAATTGGGTATCTCCTTCTTTTGCATTCACTACAACTTGTTTAAAAGCAGCATGAGCCGAACTTTCCTCACTTGCAACAAACCGACTTCCAACCTGTACGCCATCGGCCCCTAAAACCATGGCCGCTAACATGGCGCGACCCGTTGCTATGCCACCTGCAGCAATTAAAGGGATTTGAATATGCTCTTTAACCATAGGAATCAAGGTAAAAGTGGTGGTTTCATCCCTTCCATTATGGCCACCAGCCTCAAAACCTTCGGCAACAACAGCATCTACACCTGCTTCTTGTGCCTTTAAGGCAAACTTAACGCTACTAACTACATGTACAACGGTAATACCACGTTCCTTTAACCACGATGTCCACGTTTTTGGGTTTCCTGCTGATGTAAATACTATGTTCACACCTTCATCTACTATAATATCCATGATTTCCTGGATATTTGGGTACAACAGGGGTACGTTTACCCCAAAAGGTTTATCGGTGGCTTTTTTACATTTTTGAATATGTTCGCGCAGCACTTCTGGATACATAGAACCCGCACCAATCAATCCTAAAATACCAGAATTACTTGCCGCCGATGCCAAACGCCAACCACTAGTCCAAACCATACCTGCTTGAATTATAGGATGCTTAATATTGAATAATTCAGTAATTCTATTATTGGACATTTATTGTTTGATGAGCTTAATTGTTTTAGACTTATTTGAAGATTGGAATTTTACTAAATAAACACCGTTTGACAGTGAAGAAACATCTACACTTGGCGAAACATTTGTTAGTAATGTATTTATAACAAGCTTGCCTAAAATATCGAAAATATATACCTCAACCAAACTATCGGAACTTAAAGTAAAGAAAACTTCGTTTGATGCTGGATTTGGATACATTTTCAGTTCAACGGCTTCATCCATTAAATATAAACCACTATTTAGTGCTATTTCTAAATTTGGATTACCATAACCTAAAAAATAATCGGGCGTATTGTATTGTGAAGCAGATTCTCGAACCAACTGCATGATTTCATTATTAGTGAGACTAGGCAAAGCCTGCCACAAACACGTAATACCTCCAGCCATAATAGGTGAACTAAAAGATGTTCCGTTAGCATTGGCAATGACATTGTTTTGAGTAATTACCGCACTACCTTGCCCCTGTGCAACAACATCTGGTTTTTGTGTGGATTGCGTGCTATTTCCTCTTGAACTAAACGATGCATACTGTCCATTAGATTGTACAGCGCCAATACTAAACACCCCAGAAGCATCGGCGGGTGCTCCTACAATTTGCCAACTATCATTTCCTGAATTTCCAGCAGAATTAACTACCAATATCCCTTTTTCAAAAGCAATTTGAGCACCTTTTGAAATATATGCCGTATTTCCATTCATGTCAGATGGTGCGTAGCTGTAATTTGGATTATCATAAGTTGTATAACCTAACGATGAATTTATAACATCTACCCCTAAACTATCGGCGCGTTCAGCGGCTTCTACCCAATAACTTTCCTCAACGGGATTTTCACTAAGGGCATCTTCGGTTATAAATAAATAATAGGAAGCATCGGGTGCTGTACCAACAAACTGGTTTTCAATATAACCAGCCATGGTACTTAAAACCAAGGTTCCATGATTACTGGTGGTATTGGTATAAACATCTGAATCCCTACCCACAAAATCATAAGTCCCCAAAATATTATTGGAGCTTCTTAAGCGCTGAAAACCTGCCATATTATTTACATTAGTAAAACCTGCATCAATAACCGCTACCGTCATTCCTGTACCGGTATAATTTGCTAAATGAAGTTGCTCACCTTTTATCATTTCAATTTGATTGGCAGCATTACCATAGTTGAAATTAGTTAAAGTATTTGTGATTTTGGATGGTACTTTTTCTTGAGATTTTTTGGAAGTATTCAAACTTCTGTTGGCAAATTCAATGTGGTCTACAAAAGAAAAAGTAGATGTTAAATTTTTGATATCGGTTTCAGTTCCTCTTACGTGAACTGCATTAAACCATTTGGATTTTGCCATTACGGTAATACCGGTAGCATTTTTAAGTTGAGTTATATACGATTCATTAACAGGCACATCGCGTGCATCAATAACCACATGGTGCCTGTTTTTTCTATCAACAGCTTTTTGCGATAAAATAGTTGTAGGGTTTGCTAAAGAAGTCTCCACATTTTGCTTGTCTTTTAAATACACCCATGCATCTTCCTGTGCTAAAAGCATGAATTGGGTGCATAAAACCACCAAAAGTAATAAACACTTCTTCATTCAAAGTATAATTAAGTTATTGCAATTTAAGAAATAACCCCCGAACCCACTAACTCATCTTCTAAATACCACGCTACAAATTGCCCTTCGGTTATGGCCGATTGAAATGCTTCAAACTCAACATACAAACCACCATCTACTTTGTGCAATGTGGCTTGTTGCAATGGTTGTCTGTATCTAATTCGTGCCATTACCTGCATGGTTTCATCAACTTGTAAAGCTAAATCTTCGCGAATCCAATGTAGTTCTTCGTTACTAACAAACAATGCTTTTTTTAACAACCCTGGGTGCTCTTTTCCTTGGCCTGTGTAAATAACGTTTTCTTCAACATCGGTATCTATTACAAACAAAGGTTCTAAAGTACCACCAACGGCCAATCCTTTGCGCTGTCCTTTTGTAAAATAATGGGCTCCTTGGTGTTTGCCAACAACTTTCCCATAATCGACTTTATAATTGATTTTACGAGATAGGTATTCTAATTTTTCTTTTTCTGAATTAAATTCAGGAGTAACTTCACTGAATATAGTTTGTTCTTTTGGAATTTCAACAATAATACCTTCTTTGGGTTTTAATTGCTGTTGAAGAAAATCGGGCAACTTCACTTTACCTATAAAACAAAGTCCTTGAGAATCTTTCTTTTCTGCGGTAACCAAATCCAATTGCATAGCTATTTCACGAACTTGTGGTTTGGTTAATTCCCCTATGGGAAACAATGATTTTGCTAATTGTGCTTGCGATAGTTGACATAAAAAATACGATTGGTCTTTATTATCATCTTTTCCTGCCAACAACTGGTAAATTTCTTTTCCGTCTTTTTGAATGGTTCCCTTTCTGCAATAATGTCCCGTGGCTACATAATCGGCACCAAGTTCTAGGGCAATATTCATAAACACATCAAACTTTATCTCTCTGTTACAAAGCACATCGGGGTTTGGTGTTCTTCCTTTTTCATATTCATGAAACATATAATCTACAATACGCTCTTTGTACTGCTCACTTAAATCGACAGTTTGGAAAGGAATTCCCAATTTTTCAGCTACCAACATGGCATCGTTACTATCGTCTAACCAAGGGCATTCGTTTGAAATCGTTACCGAATCATCATGCCAATTCTTCATAAACAACCCAATAACCTCATAACCTTGCTGCTTTAACAAATAAGCTGCAACGCTAGAATCTACACCGCCTGAAAGTCCAATTATAACTCGTTTCATTTTGCAAATTTATGAATAAAAAAAGGTAACATAAAGATGCTACCATGATTTATATTTATAGCCTTAATAAGTTTTTCTATGGCTTTTTTATGTATTTTGGTATATAACTAAAATCCTTTTCCTCGGTTAATTTTCCATCTTTATAGTATTTCCAAATTCCATCCTTTTTATCTTTTTTATACAAACCTTCAGCTACCAATTCTCCCTTCGGTGAATAATATTTTGAATAGCCATGCAATTCACCATTCACATATATCACTTCACTTAACACAACATTTTTCTCAGAATACACCACTGAAACACCTTCTAATTTTCCATCTTTATACGTTTGCTTTTCAGCTATTTGTCCGTTAGGATAATATACAATACGTTCTCCATGCAAGATTCCGGAATCGTTATAATGTTCTAAGGTCAATAATTTATTATTTGTTTTTTGATAATATTTCCATTCGCCAATGTACTTTTTTCCATCCATTTGTCCTTCGCTAATCACTTTTCCAGTTGAAGCGTAAAACTTCACATAAGCTTTAGAGTCTTTCTCATTAAACTCTTTGGTAGCTGTTAAAACCGCCTTTTTCTTTATGTTTTTATAAAACTTAAAGGTGCCTATTTCTTTTCCGTGAAGAAATTCACCTTCGTATCTGGGTATGTTGGTGCCCTCAAAATTCTTTTTCCAGATACCATGGTTTTTTCCGTTAGCATCCAATTGATTGATTTCTTGAGCAGAAACCATGGTACTAAGTCCTATAAAAAATAACAATCTAAAAAAATTCATATTCAATATTTTAAAATTAGATTTCTGCTTTTGCAGAAATAACAGATTATAAAACGATACATTCAGTATCAAATTGTATCTAACAAAAAAGCTGCCAAATTGATTTTATTGACAGCTTTTGTTTATTGAGATGCTGAAACAAGTTCAGCATGACAAGTCATTTATTTTTTGCGTTTTTGTTGCATTTGTTTTTGCTGTTCAGCCTGCTCCATCATTTCCTTCATTTTCTTCTGGAAACGACTTTCTTTTTTAGGTTTCTTTTTATTTTCTTGAATTTGAGCATGTATTTTATCTTCATCAAGAATGTAATTTTTAATTACTAAAATGATACCAATACTAATAACATTTGAAATGAAATAGTACAAACTCAATCCTGATGCGTAATTGTTGAAGAAAAACAACATCATAATTGGTGAAAAGTACATCATATACTTCATCATTTTAGCCATATCCGGCATGCCTTCTTGCGTTGGTTGAGACGCCATTTGGTCGCCCGTAGTCAAACGCATGTAGAAGAAAATAGCAATAGATGCCAAAATTGGGAACAAACTTACGTGGTCTCCATAAAACGGGATTTTAAAAGGCAATTCCGCAATGGTATCGTACGATGATAAATCCTCTACCCAAAGGAAACTTTTTTGACGCAAATCAAACGCCGATGGGAAAAATTGGAACAATGCATAAAATACAGGTAACTGTACCAATGCCGGTATACAACCTGCCATGGGGCTAGCACCTGCTTTGGTTTGAAGCGACAAGGTTTCTTGTTGCGCTTTCATTTTATTGTCTTTATACTTTTCGCGAATGGCTTCCAATTCCGGTCTTAGAATTTTCATTTTCGCTTGCGATAAAAACTGCTTGTATTGAACGAACGACAATACTAATTTAATTAATATCGTCATGACAATAATAGCGATTCCGTAAGGTAAAAAGTCTCCTAAAAAGGCGAATAAAGGAATGAATAGATATTTGTTTATCCATCCAAAAATACCCCAACCTAAAGGCACTATTTCATCTAAATTTCTATCGTATTTATTTAGAATTTTGAAATCACTAGGGCCATAATACCAATCCATAGATTTGTTAATCTCTCCACCAGCAAGTTCTAAAGGCAATTTAGTCGAAAAAGCTTTGGTATAAACCGTATCAATATCTTCATTTTGAACAAGATTTCTAGATTCAAAAGCACCAGTTTTAAATGGCGTATCTGCCAATAAAATAGATGAAAAGAAGTGCTGTTTAAAAGCAACATAGGTTACATCTTCAGCAGTATCATCAGATAAATCGCCCTGACCTAAATAATCATCTTTTCCATCTTCATATTCAAAAACAACTTCAGTATATCTGTTTTCATAAGAAATACTTTTGGCATGACGGTAGGTTTTTAAATTCCAATCTAAATTAATAGGTTGTGAGCTATTGAAAACATCACTCAAGCCTTGTGAACGAATGGTGAAATCCATCATATAATCACCTTCTTTCAACTCATAACGGTATTCTAAAAATTTACTTTCAGATACTTTCAGCTTCATGGAAACCACGGTAGTATTGCCATTTTTGGTTACCGTAGGCTGAAAATATAAATCTTTGGTATTTAAAATTCGGCTATCGGTAGTTCCGAAATTAATATTGAAAGATGCGTTGTTATCTTTAATGATATAGATGGGTTTATCATTAAAATCGGTATGTTTTTTAAGTTTTACTTCAGAAAGATATCCACCTTTATTGTTGAATTTTAAAGCCAACAAATCGCTTTCTACAACAGTTTCTTCTTTTGAAGCCGTTGCCGCCGAATATGCAAACGCCCCTAATTTGTTTTTTAAGTTTACTAATTGAAGCGAATCGGTTGTACCAACTTGCATGTCTTCAACAGTGGCAACTTGGGTTTGTGGCGCTTTGGCTTTGTTTTCCTTTTCAACCTGTTCTTGTTTTGCTTTTTCTTGAGCTTCAAGTTCTTCTGGCGTTGGTTGATTTTGCCAAAGCATGTACATTAATATTCCGAAAATAAGTAAAAACCCTATAATCGAATTAACATCTAATTTTTTTTCTTCCATGTATTCTCTATGTATCTAGTAAAAAGATTGGCGTTATAACTAAAACGCACTACCTTATATCAATAAGCTATCCAATATTAATTTTGTGCCATTCTGACACTTGATTTCTTCTTTTTATAATTTAAAGCTGCCTTAACAAACGCCACAAACAATGGGTGCGGGTTGGCAACCGTACTCTTATACTCTGGGTGGTATTGCACACCAACAAACCATGGATGACTTGGTATTTCAACAATTTCAACCAATCCGGTATCTGGATTTAAACCTGTAGCCACCAAACCAGCAGCTTCCATTTGCTGTTTGTATTTGCCATTAAATTCATAACGGTGTCTGTGACGCTCTTTAATACTTTCAGCTTTATAAATATCACGAACGGCACTACCAATTTTCAAATCGCAATCCCAAGATCCTAAACGCATGGTACCACCTTTATCGGTAATGGTTTTTTGGTCTTCCATTAAGCCAATAACAGGGTTTTTGGTTTCTGGGCTCATTTCGGTGGAATCGGCATCTTTTAACCCCAATACGTTTCTTGCAAACTCAATAACCGCCATTTGCATACCCAAACAGATACCAAAAAACGGCACATTGTTTTCGCGTACATATCTAACGGCATCAATTTTACCTTCAATACCACGCTCACCAAAACCTGGTGCTACCAAAACACCATCTAAATGCGCTAATTTAAGTTGGATATTATCTTCATTTAAATACTCAGAATGTACAGACTCAATATTAACTTTCACCTCGTTTTCTGCACCTGCGTGAATAAAAGCTTCCAATATAGATTTATAAGAATCTTGCAACTCCACATACTTTCCTATTAAACCAATAGTAATTTCGGTTTTTGGGTTTTTATGACGGGTTAAAAATTGATTCCATTTGGTGATATCGGGTGTAGAACTTTGCAATCCTAATTTTTTCAAGACTACTTTATCCAAACCTTCTTCCAACATTAAGTTTGGTACATCGTAAATGGTTGAAGCATCGATAGATTGAATAACCGCTTCTTCCCTAACGTTACAGAACAAAGCTAGTTTTCTGCGTAAATCGTACGGTAAATCGTGTTCGGTTCTACAAACCAAAATATCGGCTTGCACTCCACTTTCCATCAAGGTTTTTACACTGTGTTGGGTTGGTTTTGTTTTCAATTCGCCCGCAGCAGCCAAATAAGGCACTAAAGTTAAATGGATAACAATACCGTTATCTTCTCCCAAATCCCAACGTAATTGACGTACTGCCTCAACATAGGGTAAAGACTCAATGTCACCAACCGTTCCACCTATTTCGGTAATGATAATATCGTAATCGCCCGATTTTCCTAAAAGCTGGATACGTTCTTTAATTTCATCGGTAATATGAGGAACTACCTGAACCGTTTTGCCTAAAAACTCACCTCTACGCTCCTTCTGTATCACGCTTTGGTAAATGCGCCCCGTGGTTACGTTGTTTGCTTGACTGGTTGGTACGTTTAAAAAACGCTCGTAGTGACCTAAATCCAAATCGGTTTCTGCACCATCTTCGGTAACATAGCATTCGCCATGTTCGTATGGATTTAATGTACCTGGATCTACGTTTATATACGGATCTAATTTTTGAATAGTTACTCGATATCCTTGGGCCTGAAGTAATTTAGCAAGCGATGCTGCAATAATGCCCTTTCCTAATGATGATGTAACCCCACCGGTTACAAAAATGTATTTTGCTGTAGTTGTCATGTTGCGCTTATAAACGCAGGCAAATTTACAAAATTAAAATAGTTATTCTCGAATAAGTTTTTAGTTATTTCGTGGGAGTTTTTAACAACTGAATTGGTAGGAAAAATAATTTTTATTTGGGTGAAAAAATTGACTTTTCGAAAAAAATTGTCGTACTTAGTTTAACTATCGATATAGATAATTGAAACTATTCATATCTTAAAAGTTACCCAACATTGACAAAACCATGAGAAAATTTCTAATAATTATTACTTTGCTATTAAGCAATGTATCAATTGGACAAGCTATTCCTACGGAAATAAAGAAAGTAATAGGGTTCATTTATGCAAAAAATGACAAAGGTAAAATAGAACCTAATGGAACTGGATTTTTTGTAGGTGTTTCTGATTCAATTGCTAAGAAAACGGCGGTTTATTTTGTAACTGCAAAACATGTTTTGAAAAATCAGAACTCCTTCTTAGATACAATTTATGTAAGATTAAATCGGCGTGATTCATTTTCAGAAACAAGAAGTCTTCCTTTATCAACATCCGGTATTACTAAAAATGTATTTACTCATAATGATGAAACTGTTGATATAGCTGTAATTCCAGTTCTACCAGACCCTACAATATTTGATTATTTAACTCTACCAACGGAAATGCTTTCTAACAAAAAAAGTTTCAAAGAATTAAATATTAGAGAAGGCTCCGATGTCTTTTTTACAGGAATGTTTACCCCATTTCTTGGAGACAAAAAAATTTTCCCAATTGTAAGATTTGGTCGAGTAGCGCTAATCACAGATGAAAAAATACCTTGGGGCAACGATATGACTGATTTATACTTAATCGAATCTTCAAGTTATGGCGGGAACAGTGGTTCACCTGTATTCTTTTATCTTGGAACTGACAGAGGTGATGGCGGAATTGTTATTGGACAGCCTCAATTAAAGTTAGCAGGAATAATGAAAGGTTATTTCGGAGAGAATTCACCGATAAAAATAGTTGAAACGCAAAAAATCCCTGTTTCTGATAGAAACTTAGGAATTGCTGCTGTTGTTCCGTCTTACTTCTTAGAAGAAATATTGTTTAGTGCTGAATTAATAAAAATAAGAGGGTTTTAAAAAAACGTTGGGTAATACCGTGTAAAAAACATTGCTTATTTTAGTTCAACCGTTTGGTCGTTGCTTTGTTTGCTAGCCTCCGATTTTACTTCGGAAAATCCTCGCATGCAAACACGCAACTTTCCTTTTACATAACCGTTAAACGAACCATTTAAAAAATACTCCTATTTAGGATACTGCTTCTTAATATTCCGTATCAACTCTTCCAACCCGTTTAGTTTTAGCTCGTACACTTGTTTCAGCATATCGCCCAATTTTCCTTTTGGGAAGCCTTTTTGGTGGTACCAAACCACGTAGTATTCGGGTAAATCTATTAAATAGCGGTCTTTGTACTTACCAAAGGGCATTTTGGTATGTGCTAAATCTATTAAGAATTGTTTGTCGAACACCTAGGTTATTTTACCTCAACTATTTCTAAATCTTGATACTTTACTATATAAGTGGCATCGTTATAATAACCGCCCATAAGTTTCTTTTTGTAGGCAAATTTATTTTCTACATACTCGGTAAGTGGCGCGCTGTTTACAGACATATATAAATCTTTAGCTGCAGTTAAACGCAATACCACATCCATAGTTAAGTCAAACCCTTTTACGGCACGTTTGCTTGGTGTGGTGTTATAAGTTTGGGTGTAACGTTTTACAAACGAATTACCTCCGTTGTCACTGTATGATTTTGATGTGGTTGCAAAATGCAACTGAAGTTTTGATAAATGGTCGTTTGATACTTGGTCGCCCTCAAAAGCTGCATTAAAATTGCTTGTTACCAAAATAATTTCGGTACTTCCACTATTTAAAGACGCCAAAATACTAACTACGTTTGAAACAAAACCTTCGCTTTGTGTTTCTAAAAACACATAATTTCTACCTGGTTTTAAAGTGCTTCTTATATCTTCCACATAAATAAAATTCAAATCGTTGCCCGTTTTTCCTTTTCTGGAATAAACCGATTTTGCATTACCAAATGCTGTTTTAATACTATTTGCCACCGCTTCATTTTTGGTGTCTGAAACTACAACAATGTTTTTTTCTAACGAATCGGCTTTTACAAAATTCACCATTCTGTCTTTCAATAAGTCGTCTGAAGGACGCGATTGAAACACATTATCATACAATGTTAAATTTGTGCCTATGGGAGATACTACTGGAACATGGTATGCACGTAATTCAGAAGCTACCTTCTCAAACGTTTCTGACGTTAATGGTCCAATAACAGCATCAACATCTTTAAAGTTATTATCTTTCAATATTCTTAATACATCACTTACTTGATAGTTTGTATCATATACATCTACTTTAAGTGAAATACCTAAAGTTTTTAGGGAATCTAAAGCAGTTAAAACACCCGTGTAAAAATCGAGTGAAGCATCTAAATAAGGGTCTTTTTTTATGCTGCTTTTTATATGGGAAATGGAATCGAAATGAACACGGTTGGTTCTAAAAGGCAACATCACTGCTATGTGCTTCGTATCAAAATTGGTTATTTTACTTTCCAAACTTGTTTTTTTTGCAACTGGTTCACCCGCTACATTCAAATTATTTGTGTAAGGAATTTTTAAAACCATGCCTTCCTTTAAACCAGTTTCTTTCAATTCTGGGTTTAAAGCTTCCAATTCATCTTGTTCTAAGCCTAATTTTATTTTTAAACGGTAAAAACCTTCTTTTGGCAACACGTTGTAGTAGCTATATTTTTCATCTACCTCTTTTACCTCTTCACCACCTTTATTGGGCACGTATATTTGTTGTCCATCCTGTAATGTTTCGCCCATACCTGGGTTCAAATCTTCAAGTTCTTGAACCGTAATTCCAAATTTGTAAGCAATACGCCATTTACCCTCTTTCGGCTTCACTATGTAGGCTTTAGTAGCTGCTTTAGGTTCTTCCTTGGTAATTTTAAAAACAGGTATTTGAAGTTTATCGCCCTTATTTAGTGTATTGGCATATAAAAAAGTGTTGTACTTTTTTATATCGTCTTCGGTTACATCGTACTGTTTTGCAATACTATATAAGGTTTCTTTTCTGTTGGTTCTATGTTCTTTATATCCTACCAATTCTTGTGTAGTAACAACTTCTGTTTTTTTCGCTTTGGAAATAGGAATTATTAATATGGTATTAGCTTTCAATTCTTTTTTAGCATCCGGATTTAAGGCATAAATATCAGAAATGGTTACACCGTAATGCGAAGCAATACCATGAATGGTTTCACCTTTTTTTACTTGATGGGTGCTGAAGTTTTGAGCCGTTAAGGCATTCACATTAAAGATGAATGCTAAACATAAAACGGAAAAGAATTTAATCATGTAAATCTATTTTTTAATTGCGTTAAGAACCAAACGTAATTTTCTATATGCATATAACATGCCAAAAAACATTTCGTTCCGACTTAATCATATACGTTCGATTTATTGAAATAAGACAACTTAACGCAATAAATATAACTTATAAATTTTGTTTATCCAACAACTTATTTAATATCAAAAGATTACAGCTTTCACAGGAATTTATTCCCACTCAATGGTTGCTGGTGGTTTTGAACTGATGTCGTAAACTACTCTATTAACGCCTTTAACTTTATTTATGATGTCGTTTGAAGTTTTTTGAAGGAACTCATATGGTAAATTTACCCAATCGGCTGTCATACCATCGGTACTTTCAACGGCTCTAAGTGCTACACATTTTTCGTAGGTACGTTCATCGCCCATAACACCAACACTATTTACCGGTAAAAGCATCGCGCCTGCTTGCCATACTTTATCGTACAGTCCCCATTCTTTCAAGCCATTAATAAAAATAGCATCAACCTCTTGTAGAATACGTACTTTTTCGGCCGTAATATCGCCCAAAATACGAATGCCCAAACCTGGACCTGGAAATGGATGGCGCCCTAAAAGCTCTGGATCGATTCCTAAAGTAGCACCAACTCGTCTTACTTCATCTTTAAAAATAGCGCGTAATGGTTCTACAATTTTAAGTTTCATAAAATCGGGTAAACCACCTACATTATGGTGACTTTTAATGGTTGCCGAAGGACCGCCAGTAGCCGAAACACTTTCTATAACGTCCGGATAAATGGTACCTTGTGCCAACCATTTTACGTCGGTAAGTTGGTGAGCTTCATCATCAAAAACCTCAATAAACGCATTACCAATGGCTTTACGTTTTAATTCTGGGTCTTCAATACCAGCCAAAGCATCAAGGAAACGTTGTGAAGCATCTACGCCTTTTACGTTAAGTCCCATACCTTTGTATTGGTTTAATACATTTTCGAATTCGTTTTTACGAAGCAATCCGTTATTAACGAAAATACAATATAAGTTTTTGCCAATGGCTTTATTCAATAAAACGGCTGCAACGGTAGAATCTACCCCACCCGAAAGTCCTAAAACCACTTTATCATTACCTACTTTTTCTTGTATGGCGGCCACGGTTTCTTCAACAAAAGAATCGGGTGTCCAATCTTGGTTAACGTTTGCAATGTTCACTAAAAAGTTTTCCAATAGTCTTTTCCCATCGGTTGAATGGTACACTTCTGGATGAAATTGAATGGCGTAGGTTTCTTCTCCTTCAATTCTATACGCTGCATTTTCAACATCGTGTGTACTTGCTATTAAAACGCCATGTGTTGGTAAAGATTTAATAGTGTCGCTATGGCTCATCCAAACTTGACTTCCAACGTTTATATCTTTGAAGAAAGCTTCGTTTTCTTTAATGAAAGCCAACTTGGCACGACCGTACTCCCTTGTATTTGATGGCGCTACTTCACCACCTGAAAAATGTGCCAAATACTGCGCACCATAACAAACCGCTAATAAAGGTTTTTCGCCTCTAATGTTTGTTAAATCGGGATGTAAAGCGTTTTCTCCTCTTACAGAATTTGGACTTCCTGAAAGTATAACGGCTTTATACTCTTGAAAATTGGTTGGAATTTTGTTAAATGGATGTATTTCGGAGTAAATGTTGAGTTCTCGAACTCTACGGGCAATAAGTTGTGTGTATTGCGATCCGAAGTCTAAAATTAGTACCTTATCATGTTGCATGCGCAAAAATAGTAATTGATTTTAGAATGACGAATTACGAATTACAATTTTTTTATTTTTTTATAACAACTTTTAAAACCACACTATTACCCCTATTTAACAAGCAATACAAAGCAAAAACTAGTATTTGGGCGTTACCCTAGGGTCGGGCTTTCCGCTATATCTTTTTTTCGTGCCTCAAAAAAGGATGCCGCTGCAATCCCTAACGCAGCCCAGACAACCATGGCCATTACACAAGATTGATTAAAAGCTATAAGCAATTAAACCCCAAGCAATCCAAACGCTACAAGTCTATTTCATCGAATCCAAAATCATTTCAATATCATTTTCTGTAGTATCAGGATTTATAAAACAAAAACGCGATACGGTTTCATAAGTATCACCTTGTTTCCATTTGGTTGGTGTTACTAAAGCAAAGCCTTTTCTGTGGTTTTCATATGTCCAATGCGTATAATCTTCAGGTTTCCAACCTATTCTCCTATATAAAACACAAGATAAACTTGGTTCTCTCACCAACTCTACATGTGGCATACGGTTAATTAACTTACCAGCAATTTGCGCCAATTCCAAACCTCGCTCAATAGCTTCCTTATACCTATCTGTACCATGCATTGCCAACGAAAACCATAAAGGCAAACCGCGAACCCTACGTGTTAATTGTATCTGATAATCGGTTGGATTAAAACCTTGAGAACCTTCGTCCTTAAAAATATCTAAATAAGATCCCTCTTGCGCATGTGCTTTTTTAGCCAGTTCAGGCTTTTTATAAACTACCGCACCACAATCATAAGGTGAAAACAACCATTTATGAGGATCAATGGTAATGCTATCTGCTTTTTCAATGCCCTTAAACAAATGCCTCACCGAATCTGCCGCCAAAGCGCCACCTCCATAAGCAGCATCCACATGAAACCATAAGTGTTCCTTTTCGCAAACAGACGCAATACCAAGTAAATCGTCAATAATACCGGCATTGGTTGTACCACCTGTTGCAACTATGGCAAATAGTCTTTTTCGCTGTTGTACGGTTAAATTATTAATGGTTTTTTGTAGTTCGTTGCCATGTAGTTTATCTTCTGTATCAACCAATAATACATCGACATCAATAACTTTTGCCATGGCTTTTATAGACGAGTGCGCGCCTACAGATGTAATTATCAATCCTTTCTCTTCGTTAAAACATTCATTTTCCCGCCAATGTTCACGCGCTGTAACCATAGCCGATAAATTTGCCGCGGTGCCACCACTTGTAAAAACACCAAAAGCATCTTTGGGCAAACCAGTTAAAGATACAATCCACCGCATAGCTTCATTTTCACAAAAAATACCCCCAGCCCCTTCCATCCAATAAGCACCATGTATACTGGAAACCGAGGTCACTAAATCAAACATAATTGAAGCTCTAGTAGGCGATGCAGGCACAAATGCCAAATGTCTTGGATGGTCTATATGAACATTTGCCTTCATTAAATGCTTTTTCCAAAGGTTAAAAGCGACTTCTCCACCGATGCCTTTTTCGGTAATGGTTTCTCCTACCAAAGCTTTTAATTCTTCTTCTTTTTTTGGCGTTCCTATATCATGTGTTGTTGAAGTAAGCCTTTCGACAGCATATTTCATGACATCCATGGTCATTTCAAAAAGTTCAATATCAGATTTATGCATTTTTTACAATTTTAAAATTAAAAATTCCGATTTTAAAGGCTCTAAATTTTCTATAAGTTCAGCGATAAGCGATTCGCCGTACTCCAAATAAAACTCAGAAAAATTGGTATTGCGCTCTTGCAAACTTTGGTTTGGGAACAATTCGTTTTGTAAATCGGTCATTCTTAAAACCTGGTCTGATAGTTTTCTTTTTTGGGCTTTAAGGAGCCTTTTTTCTAAAGCATCCAAACCTTTTAACTGCTTCACTTCCTGCGCTTTTACAGCACCCAAAAATGATTTATCGGTTTGTTCTGCCAATTCATATAAAGCTTCAAATTGATATTTTAAATGTTGCTTTTGTTCTGTAAAATCAATGTCTATATTAGAAATCTCCCTTACTTTTTTATTGATGAAGGCAGGACGCTTTAGAAAAATATCTTCGTTTGAAATGTTTAACTTTTGAAGTTTTTCAGCTTGATTTTCAGATTGTATCAATACTGAATTTCTTAATAACAACACAGGAAATGGCACGTTTACCTGATTGAAATATGATTTTAATTGAAACCAATATGCCAACTCGCCACCACCGCCTATGTAGCATAAATTAGGTAAAATAACTTCTTGATACAACGGCCGCATGATAACATTAGGCGAAAACCTCTGCGGGTGCTCTAAGAGCACTTTTAGCAGCTCACTCTTGCTCCAAGTTATATTAGTATTGACGGCTTTGTAAACACCTTCTTCAAAAACAATGCGTTCTCTTAAATTTTCGGTTATATAGAACAAATTAATTTCCCGAGGGTTTACTTGAATGCCATAAGGTTGATTTGTTAATTCGTTTATTTGTTTATTTGTTTCTGATACCTTTTTAAAAGAGGTTTGGTTAAGCAATTCATCTTCCATAAAGGGTATGAATTGTTTTTTTAATGCGGCATCATTGGCATCTATAATCACCAAACCGTACGCTTTAAACAATTCATTAGCTAAAAAACGTGTGGCATCGGCTAAATTATCATGGTTTAGATAGGCGTCCTCAAAAAGTGTTTTTAAATAAGTGGCATTTTTAGTAGTGCCCAATTCCAAAGAAAATTGATTGAAAACAGCTTCTAAACCATCAGTAGATAATTCCCCCACGGCGCCACTGGCATTTTTGTTCCAATGCACTTTTTTCCCTTTGAAGTTGAAATAGTTTATCTCTTCAAAATCGTGGTCTTCGGTTGCCATCCAATAAATAGGTACGAAATTATAATTAGGGTATGTGCTTTTTAATTCCCTTGAAAGATTGATAGCCGATACAATTTTATAAAGAAAATAAAGTGGCCCCGTAAATAGGTTTAATTGATGCCCTGTTGTAATGGTAAATGTATTTTCTGAATTTAAACTTTCAATATTATTTAAGGTAGCTTCAGAAGTTTCGATGCTTTGGTATTGCTTTTTTAAAGTTTCAACTAAAACAGTTCTAGACTGCGCTCGAACCGACAAGGCTTTCTCTTCAATCTGCGTTTTAAAATTTTCAAGCTTAGGGAATCGGTTATAAAAAGGCTGTAATTCCGGTTTTTCATCTAAATAATCACAAATAAGTGAAGAAAAATATCCTGTTTTTTTAAATGAAATACAATCGGCTGGCATATAAATAGTGAGATTTAAAGTGTAAATATACAGTTATTCTGTTTTTTGAAATCCAAAAAATACGTTAAGAATTTAGACCCATCCATAATATCAATTATTTGCATTGCCATACAGATGGAGATGTGATACAAGTCCTTCTAAATTTAAAAAATCATCCTTAAGCTTTCATTAACAGTAATTTAACTCAATAATTTATCATTTAAAAAGCACAACCAAAGGTTTTTTTTTGTATTTTAATGCTAACTAAACCTTTAGTTATCAATACATCATGAAAAAGAAATGCTTTATACTGTTTATGCTTAACTGCCTCCTTTTTTTTAATGGCATGCAGTACATTATTGCGCAAACCTCAACAGGATTTATTGAAATTAAGGGGAAAATTGTAGATAATAGTTCAAACGATGCCTTGGTGTTTGCCGATATCATTATTAAAGATTCAAACATTAGTACCATAACCAATTCTGATGGTGAGTTTGCACTAAAAATACCAGATTCTCTTGCATCTAGATTGATAACATTTTCCTATTTGGGATACCAAAAAAAGGAAATGAAAATTTCAGAATTAAATGGGAATTCAAAAATCAAACTGTTTCCTGCTGTTACCGAATTGAGCGAGGTTGAAGTTAAAACCTTTAGAGATGCTGAAACCCTATTACGGGAAACTCTAAAAAACAGAAGCAACGTCTATAACAACGCCAATGCTTTAATGACGGCTTTTTACCGTGAAATCATTAAAAAAAGAAGAAAAAATGCTTCTTTATCGGAAGCTGTAGTGCAAATACACAAGCAACCCTATAGCAATTTTAAAAACGACGCTATTGAGCTTATTAAAGCTAGAAAAAGTACCGATTATAACCGGTTAGATACCTTGGCTGTAAAACTTCAAGGTGGGCCGTTTTCCAATTTATACACCGATATTATAAAATACCCTGAATACATTTTTTCAAATGAAAACATCGACTTATATAATTTTAGCTTTGGCGAATCAACACAAGTAAACAACAAGCCCGTATATGTTGTCAATTTTAAACAAAAACCAGGCATTAAAGAACCTTTTTATTATGGTAAACTTTATATAGATGCTGAAACTTTGGCCTTAACCAATGCCGTTTTTAGATTGAATGTTGAAAATAAGGAACTTTCTAGCCAAATGTACATTCGGAAAAAACCAAGAAGAGTTGATGTATATCCTACCGAAGCTACTTACCGCATAAATTACCGTACCCAAAACGGGAAGTGGCACTATGCCTACAGTAATATTTTACTCACTTTTAAAGTGAATTGGAAGGGTAAATTATTCAATAGCGTGTATACGTTAAATAGTGAAATGGCCATTACCGATTGGCATATTAGCAACCCCAATTTAATTAAAACCAAAGAAAACATGCTAAAACCAACTACTATTTTAGCAGATGAAACCTCAGGGTTTAAAGACCCCGCTTTTTGGGGCGAATACAACATTATAGAACCCGAAAAATCTATTGAAGCAGCTATAGAAAAGATTAAAAAACAATTAAATAAAACTTCAAATATTTAGTAGCAAATCTTAATAGTGCGTATAAATTTTAATTAATTTTACATACTAAATTTTTATATTGTGATAGATTTTTTGCTTTCCAGCGATGCCATAATGGCGCTTTTAACACTTACGTTTTTAGAGATTATTTTGGGGATAGATAACATTGTTTTCATATCCATTGCCGCGAATAAACTGCCCGAACATCAACAATCGAAAGCAACTACCATTGGTTTGGTTTTGGCTATGATACAGCGTATTATTCTGTTGTTTTTCGTTACGTTTTTAATTGGTTTAAAAGAACCGTTTTATTCTATTGAACTGTCGTGGATCCATATGGCTGTAAGTTGGCAGGCCATTATTTTATTTGGTGGTGGCTTGTTTTTAATTTATAAAAGCACTTCAGAAATTCATGAAAAAGTAGAATTACCAAACCATGATGAAAATGCTGTAAAAGGAAAAAAAATAAAAAGTTTATCGCAGGCCATTGTGCAAATTATGTTAATCGATTTTATTTTCTCTATCGATTCTATTTTGACTGCCGTAGGAATGACCAATGGTTTGCACCCTAACCATAATTACAATTTGGTGTTAATGATTATTGCCGTAGTTATTTCCATCATTGTGATGATAGGTTTTGCAAACCCCATACGCCGTTTTATTAACGAGCACCCCAGTATGCAACTGTTAGGTTTAGCCTTTTTAATTTTAATAGGGTTTATGTTAATTACTGAAGCAGCACATTTATCACACACCAAGTTATTTGGCAATGAGGTAGGCGCCATACCAAAAGGCTATTTATATTTTGCTATTGCGTTTTCGCTTTTTGTAGAGTTTTTGAATTTTAGAATTCAGAAGAGGAATAAGAAACGTACTGAATCGTAATATTGTGTCTGGTTGAGTGCAATCGAAACCTCAAGTGGCGAATATCAACATAAAGTTCTCGACTGCGCTCGAACAGACCATGGTGAGTGTTTTTAAAACACCTCCTTTTATGATTTTAAGACCTAATAATTTCTATTGCCTTTGTAAATACGGTATAAATAGTAAGCTATTAAAGCTAACAGGACAATTATGATAAGTCTGAAAATCATAGAATAAGCTTATTAAAATAACTTGGTTTGGCCTTTATCATCTGGCTCATCATCATCACTTTCAGAATCTGAATCCTTATTGTTTTGATTAGCATCATCCTCTGTATTTTCATCAGAATCTGGATTAACATCTTCTTCATCAACAACCTCCAAATCATCGGCATGCACTTCTTCAGGAGCTTCATAAGGCAACGGATCCAATAAACTGATTTGATTTACCTTTTCTTTAGTTAACTGGTTTCCTAAAGCGGTAATTCCTTTTACAGCAATAAACTCTTCTAAGTTTACAACTAAATTATCTTTTCTGTCTTTACCACGTTCCTTAGTAAACTCAACTTCTGCCATTGGAATCCAATCGGTTGAAACAATTTCCAAATGCGATTTATCATGAGACGTTATAAAACATTCTTCCTTATTTTCATTTTCAATTAAGAAGCGTTTTACGAAATATTTCTCTTTTTCACCATCATAATATATAGCAGAAATAGGCTTTTTAGGAATCCATTTTTCCATCACTATCATATCGCTATCAAAATGCGTTGTCACTTCTGGTATAATGGTTTTTGCAATCCCTTTTTGATTGATGATAAGAATGCGGTCTTCACCTCTAAACTCACCCAACAATTCGCCTCTACCATCTACATTTAGCCTTTGAACAGTATCATCAAACCAAATTTTACGAGGTTTTAAGGTTGAAATACCTTTCTCTTTCAGCTCTACTTTTTTAACAGGGTATTTGGTAACCAAGTTTCCTTTGGAGTTTCTGCCTTTTATTAAAATATCGGCAAAATCGATATCCCATTTCAGTTTTTTAATACTTCCTGCTTGACGAAGCAAAATGCTAACAACCTCAGCTTCCCCATTCGGGTTTGCTGAAAAATACAATACCGTAGAACCTTTGTTTCCGTTGGTTAAATCGTATTCTTTATCGCGGGTAATTCCGGTAACCGAAAAGCGTTTTATGTAAGACGGGCCACTTTTACCATCGCGATAAATCATATTATAAATAGTACGGCTGTCCTTTTTATCAAACACTTCTACGTTAATAATATCTTTACCTACAAAGGTTTTGGCATCTACTTTGGTAACCATCATTTTACCATCTTTGGTAAATACAATAATGTCGTCTATATCGCTACAATCGCAAACATATTCGTCTTTGCGTAACGAGGTTCCAACAAAACCTTCTTCCCTATTTACGTAAAGTTTTGTGTTTCGAATAACAACTTTGGTAGCATCTACATCATCAAAGGTGCGGATTTCTGTTTTGCGTTCTCTACCTGCGCCATATTCTTTTTTAAGCCTTGTAAAATAGGCAATGGCATAGTCAATAAGATTTGCTAAATGATGTTTTATTTCGGCTATTTGATCTTCTAAAGCTTCAATTTTCTGTTGCGCTTTATCAATATCAAATTTTGAAATACGCTTGATTCTTATTTCGGTTAATCGTTCAATATCTTCAACCGTGATAGCGCGCTTTAAATGTTTGATATGAGGTTTTAATCCTTTATCGATTGCATTTATAACGCCCTCCCAAGTTTCTTCTTCCTCAATGTCACGATAAATACGGTTTTCTATAAAAATACGTTCCAATGAAGCGAAATGCCATTGTTCTTCCAGCTCATCAAGCTTAATTTCCAAATCACTTTTTAGAAGTTGTACGGTATTATCGGTAGAGCGGCGCAACATTTCTGTAACACCAACAAACAGCGGTTTATTATCTTCAATAACGCAACCTAACGGTGAAATGGACGACTCGCAACTGGTGAATGCATACAACGCATCAATGGTTTTATCAGGCGATAAACCAGACGGAAGGTGAATTAAAATTTCAACCTCAGCGGCCGTATTATCTTCAATTTTTTTAATCTTGATTTTACCTTTATCATTCGCCTTAAGAATGGAATCTATTAGCGACGATGTGGTAGTTCCAAAAGGAATTTCGGTAATAACCAAGGTGTTTTTATCTAACTGCGATATTTTGGCACGTACACGAACACGTCCACCTCTTAAACCATCATTGTAGTTGGAAAAATCGGCAATACCTGCTGTTGGAAAATCGGGTAAAATGGTGAAGCGTTTTCCTTGTAAATGTTTGATGGAAGCATCGATTAACTCAACAAAATTATGCGGTAATATTTTTGTTGAAAGTCCAACCGCAATACCTTCGCCACCTTGCGCCAACAACAACGGAAACATGACCGGTAAATTAACCGGTTCTTTTCTTCTCCCATCGTATGAAGCTTGCCATTCGGTTATTTTAGGGTTGTAAACAACATCCAAAGCGAATTTAGATAAGCGTGCTTCAATATAACGCGATGCGGCGGCGCTATCGCCAGTTAAAATGTTCCCCCAGTTTCCTTGGGTATCAATCAATAAATCTTTCTGACCAATTTGCACCATGGCATCGGCAATACTGGCATCTCCATGTGGATGGTATTGCATGGTATGCCCCACTATATTGGCTACTTTGTTGTAACGCCCATCATCTAAATCTTTCATAGAATGCATGATACGGCGTTGTACGGGTTTAAAACCGTCTTCAATAGCGGGAACAGCACGTTCTAAAATAACGTACGATGCGTAATCCAAAAACCAATCTTTATACATGCCCGTTACACGGGTAATGGTTTCTTTTGGCTCGTCCTGGTCGTTAATTAAATCGCTATCTTCTTCTATCATTCATTGATTTTATTTTCTTGGCTTTCCACTAAGTGTGGTTCTTTTATGTCCAGCAGCTCTTTTAATACTTAAATTTCTATTAAACGAGGTTACGAAATCGTAAATATTTTTTCTTGTTTCTGGTTTTTCTTTATTATATAACATCTTTTTTTAATTTAATTATCTTTTATAATATCTAGTTCTACTTTTAAATTATCTATGATAAACTCTTGTCTGGTTGGTGTATTTTTCCCCATGTAAAAGGATAATAAATCTTCAATGGACATATTATCATCTAGCATCACAGGGTCCAATCTAATATTCTCCCCTATAAAATGCACAAATTCATCGGGTGATATTTCACCAAGTCCCTTAAATCGGGTTATCTCTGGTTTTGGTTTAAGTTTTTCAATGGCATTTAGGCGCTCTTCTTCTGAATAACAATAAATGGTTTCCTTTTTGTTTCTTACACGGAAAAGAGGCGTTTGTAAAATGTACAAATGCCCTTCTTTTATCACTTCTGGGAAGAATTGCAGAAAGAAAGTTATTAATAACAATCGGATATGCATCCCATCCACATCGGCATCGGTTGCAATTACCACATTGTTATAACGTAAGTCCTCTAAAGATTCTTCAATATTTAAAGCCGCTTGCAATAGGTTGAATTCTTCGTTTTCGTAAACGATTTTCTTGCTTAAGCCATAACAATTCAAAGGTTTTCCTTTTAAACTGAAAACGGCCTGGGTATTTACATCGCGAGATTTTGTGATGCTTCCTGAAGCGGAATCTCCCTCGGTTATAAACAAGGTAGATTCTAAATTTCGCTCATTTTTAGTATCGCCAAAATGCACTCTACAATCGCGCAATTTTTTATTATGAAGACTCGCCGATTTTGCACGGTCTTTTGCCAGTTTCCTAATTCCAGAAAGTTCTTTACGCTCGCGTTCAGCCTGCAATATTTTACGTTGAATTTTCTCAGCCGTTTCTGGATTTTTGTGTAAATAGTTATCTAAATAGGTTTTTAGAAAATCGTTTATATAGGTTCTTACGGTTGGCAAATCGCCACCCATATCGGTAGAACCCAACTTCGTTTTGGTTTGACTTTCAAAAACAGGTTCCATTACTTTAATGGCAATGGCACTTACTACCGATTTTCTAACATCGGAAGCATCATAGTTTTTACCGTAAAATTCGCGAATGGTTTTTACCAAAGCCTCACGAAACGCGTTTAAGTGCGTACCACCTTGCGTAGTATTTTGCCCGTTTACAAACGAATGGTACTCCTCGCTGTATTGTGTTTTACTATGCGTAATGGCAACCTCAATATCATCACCTCTAAGATGGATTATTGGATAGGCACGATCACCTTCATTTATGTTTTCAGATAATAAATCTTTAAGTCCATGCTCGCTATAATATTTTTCACCATTAAAAACGATGGTTAAACCTGGGTTTAGGTACACATAGTTTTTAAGCATTTTAACGATGTACTCGTTTCTATATTTATAATTTTTGAAAATAGTATCATCGGGAACAAAAGATACTTTCGTTCCTTTTCGGCGAGACGTATCGTCTAATAAATCTTGATTGATTAAATTACCTTGCTCAAATTCTGCGGAAGCGGATTTATTATCACGATTAGATTCTACTCTAAAAAACGATGACAAGGCATTTACCGCTTTGGTACCAACCCCGTTTAAACCAACCGATTTTTTAAAAGCTTTGGAATCGTACTTTCCACCGGTATTCATTTTAGAAACCACATCTACCACTTTCCCTAAAGGAATACCACGACCATAATCTCGAACCGTTACTTTACTGCCTTGAATTGAAATTTCGATGGTTTTACCAGCTCCCATTACGTACTCGTCAATGGAGTTGTCCAAAACCTCTTTCAGTAGGATATAAATACCGTCATCGGGCGAAGAACCATCACCCAATTTACCAATATACATCCCTGGACGCATACGGATATGCTCTTTCCAGTCTAATGAACGTATATTATCTTCGGTATAATTGGTTAATTCAGCCATAGATTAGGGTAAAATTTAGTGATTGGATGCTAATATAATACAACCATATAAAAAAAGAAACTGCTAGGATACAAAATAATTAACAATGGTCTTTTAATAAGTCAAAATTACGTTTTTTGTTGCAATAAAGAGACCGAATGTATTTTAAAATTATATTAAGTTATTGCTTTTTTAAAGATACCAATAAGATACCAAAAATTACCACCAAAGCACCAAATAATTGCAATAAGGTAAGTACCTCATTTAAAAATATACCCGCTAAAATGATGGTTGAAATGGGTCCGAAACCTGCGATAACCGCAAAATTTGAAGAATTGATACGGTGAATCGATTCAGACACCAAAAAAGATGGTATTACAGTAGCAAAAATAGCAATTAGAAAACCTAACAAATACACTTCCCAGGGCAATCCAAAAATGTCAACTTTAGAAAACACCCCAAAATGAATAAACACACAAACACAGGAAACCAACATGGCATACGCCGTAAATTTAACCACCCCAAATTTTGGGATAAGCCAACCACTACCTACCAAATAAGCTGCATAAGTTATGGCACAAAGCAAAATAAAAAACCCACCCAAATACGTATCAGTACCAGAAATAGCAACTTCACCCCAAAACGTAATTACAATACCTACATAGGTTAAAAATATTGCCAACGCTTGTGTAGAATTTATTGGTTTTTTAAGAAACAGCTTATTAAATATAATGATGATGGTTGGATACAAAAACAAGATGATACGCTCTAAACTTGCCTTAATGTATTGAAGCCCAACAAAATCAAAATAACTGGATAAATAATAGCCTACCAAACCAAAAAATACCACCCAATAATAATCGGTTTTCACAATAACATTCTGGTTATCTTTTCTGCTATAAATAATGGCTGTAACCAAATAGAACGGAAACGAAAACAGCATACGCAATAATAATAAACTTAACGCATCCACTTGATATTGATACGCCAACTTCACCATAACGGCCTTTGACGAAAATAGAACAATGCCTAAAATACCTATTAAAATACCGGAAATAAATTTCTTTTTATTTTGCATTAGGCTAATATAAACGATGAGAAATCTTCAAGGGATTTATGTAGTAAAAAATTACAATGTTCAAGCGAAAAAACTAGATAGATTCAGCTTGTTCTTTTAAATATGTATTTCTAGTTAACAAAAGATTTTTCATATATCTCTTCAAAAACAAAACGTTTGCTATTTTTCCTAAAAAACCCAATGGAGATTCAAAATGGAATCTATCAATCATGATGGTTTTATCTCCTTTCTTTTGAAAGATATGCTCATGCCGAAACGATTTAAAAATACCAAGAACCATTTCATCCACAAAGCAATTAGGAGCATCAAATTCAGTTATTTTCGAGGTTAAATGCTGCACAAAACCAAAATGTTTGGCTTCCCAACTTACCCACTCACCTTTTTCCAATAATCCTGTTGTTTTTCCTGCTATGGGCATTTCACCCGTATGCTTCAACGATTCTTTATGTAAGTCAATATTTCTAGCTAAATCGAAGCATGTTTTTAAGTCGGCGTTTATTTGGGTTTGGATTTCTATTAAAGCCATAAATTATTATCCAATTATATTTACTGTCTCTATTTTTTATATATAGACCGCAAAAACAAAAAAAGTCACTAATAAAATAATTCTTATTTGAAAATATTTAAACGTTGAACAAGAAATGCATCACATCGCCATCCTTAACAATGTAATTCTTTCCTTCAACACGCATTTTGCCTGCTTCTTTTACTTTGGCTTCACTTCCAAAAGACACATAATCATCATAACCAATAACTTCCGCTCTAATAAATCCTTTTTCAAAATCGGTATGGATAACACCTGCTGCTTGTGGCGCCGTAGCACCAATATCTATAGTCCAAGCACGTACTTCTTTCACACCTGCGGTAAAATAGGTTTGTTGTTTTAAAAGTTTGTAAGCTGAACGGATTAATTTAGCAGAACCCGCTTCATCCAACCCTATGTCTTGTAAAAATAGTTGACGCTCTTCATAATCGTCCAACTCGTTAATATCGGCTTCCGTTCCTACAGCTAAAAAAAGGACTTCAGCATTTTCATCTTTAACGGCTTCTTTCACCAATTCAACATATTTATTACCGGAAACAGCAGAGGCTTCATCTACATTACACACATACATTACCGGTTTTTCAGTAATAAACTGCGATGGTTTTACGAAATCTTCATAATCATCTTCCGAAAATTCCAAAGCACGAACTGATACTCCTGCTTCCAAACTAGCTTTTATTTTTAATAAAACAGCCTCTTCTTTTTGAGCCTCTTTATTTCCCGTTTTAGCGGCACGTTTTACTTTTTCAAGTTTTTTATCAACCGTTTCAAGGTCTTTAAGCTGCAATTCCATATCGATGGTTTCCTTATCACGAATGGGGTTTACATTACCATCAACATGAACAATATTATCGTTATCAAAACAACGTAATACGTGTAGAATAGCATCCGTTTCACGAATGTTTGCCAAAAACTGGTTGCCCAAACCTTCTCCTTTACTAGCACCTTTTACCAAGCCTGCAATATCAACAATCTCTACAGTTGCTGGTTGTACACGTAAAGGGTTTACTAACTCCGTTAATTTTTCTAAACGTTTGTCCGGCACATTTACCACACCAATATTAGGCTCGATAGTACAAAACGGAAAGTTTGCACTTTGTGCTTTGGCGTTTGATAAACAATTAAATAAGGTCGATTTTCCTACGTTTGGCAATCCTACTATACCTGCTTTCATTGAAAATTAATTTAATTTACTTCCGTATAAACGGAAATCGTATTTTAAGGCTGCAAAGATATACTATATTAAGAGTAATTGACAATTAAATTGAAAATTTGCTTTGAACCCTTAGTTTTAACGTGTAGTAATCTGTTCTTCAGGATTTAACTTTTAAATAATTCCATTAAAATTAATTAGCGTATTTTAATATATTAGCAATACTAATTCAAAAAAACTAATCAATTATGAAACACATTTACATTATAATGCTCACTTTATTTAGCATTAATTTATCCCTTGCTCAAAATGTTACTGGGGTAATTTCTGATGCTTCAGGCATGCCTTTAGCGGGTGTTAATATTTTGGAAAAAGGCACAACAAACGGAGTTGTGTCAGATTTTGAAGGAAATTTTTCAATAAAAGCAAGCGGTAATGCTACCCTCGTTTTTAGTTACGTTGGATACAACACTAAAGAAGTAGCCGTAAACAACCAGACCAAACTCAAAATTATATTAGAAGAAGGTGTTAGTCTTAGCGAAGTGCTTTTAGTAGGTTCTCGTAGCCCGAAAAGAACTGCTACAGACACAGCCGTACCCGTTGATATATTAGATGTTGCAGGTATAGCTTCTACAACTGGCAAAGTGGAAGTAAATGAAATTTTACAGTATGCAGCCCCATCATTTAATGCCAGTAAGCAGTCGGGGTCCGATGGTGCAGACCACATTGTCCCTGCTTCTTTAAGAGGCTTAGGTCCAGATCAAACCCTTGTTTTAATTAATGGCAAACGTAGACATCAATCTTCTTTAGTAAATATTTTTGGTACAAGAGGACGTGGAAATTCAGGAACCGACCTTAATGCCATTCCTTCAAATGCCATTAAAAGAATTGAAGTTTTAAGAGATGGTGCTTCAGCACAATATGGCTCCGATGCCATTGCTGGGGTAATAAATATTGTTTTAAAAGATAATACAGACGGTTTTACTGGCGGTGTAACTTATGGCGCCTACAGTACAGCCATTGGTGATGGTTGGGAAGATGCCACTGGCGAAACACTTTATAATGTTGAAGGCAAAAATAGACTTGACGGTAAAAACAAAAGATTTGATGGTGAAACGGTAAAAATAGATGCCAATTACGGGGTTGCTTTAACCGACAAAGGTGGCTATATAAATTTTACCACCGAATTTTTAACTAGAGAGAACACTTTAAGACCCGGTTTTTCGTGGAGAAAAGGATATGGTAGCGCAGGTGTTGACGGATTTAATTTTATGATTAACACTTCAGTTCCGGTAACCGACAATACGGAAGTATATGCCTTTGGTGGTAGAAATTATAGAGATACTAATGCAAATGCATTTTCAAGAGATAGTTTTTCAGATGGTGATAATAGATCGGTACCTAGTTTATATCCTAATGGATTTACTCCTAGAATTACATCAAACATAACGGATGTTTCGGTATCTGCAGGTGTTAGACATAAAATGGATGATGGTTGGAATGTAGATTTTAATAATACTTATGGTAAAAACAATTTCCACTACTATATCAAAGGAAGTAACAATGCCTCAATGAAAGATGCTTCACCAACTGATTTTGATGCTGGTGGACATTATCTTTCGCAAAACACTACGGGCTTAGATTTCAATAAATATTTAGACGATGTTGCTGCTGGGTTAAGTTTAGCTTTTGGTTTTGAGTATAGAACTGAAAACTTTGGAATATTTTCCGGTGAAGCGCCTTCTTATGGATTATATGATAATAACTGCGTTTTATTAACAAATCCTGCTACTCAAACCGTTGCTACAGATTCAAATGGTGATGACTTACCTGGTGGTTCACAAGGATTCCCTGGATACAGTCCTGCAAATGAAGTGGATAGAGGCAGAACTAATTATGGAATCTATTTTGATACCGAATTAAATATAAGTGAATCCTTCATGCTTGCTGCAGCTGTACGTTATGAAAACTATAGCGATTTTGGAAGCACAATCAATGGAAAATTAGCAACTAGATTAAAAATTACAGACGATTTAAGTTTAAGAGGTTCTATTTCTTCAGGGTTTAGAGCACCTTCCTTAGCGCAATTGTATTACAACCTTATATTTAATAATATCGTTGCCGGTACTTCGGTTCCTTCTCTTTTATCGGCAAATAACAGTACGGTAACCAAAGCTTTTGGCATTGGGCAATTAAATGAAGAAAAAGCTTTTAACGCTAGTATTGGGTTTACCTATAAAACTGGCGGATTTACTGCCACCATTGATGCCTACTCAATTTCAGTGGATGACCGTATTATATTAACCGACAACTTTACAGACCAAGCTATTTTAGGCCCTTTAAATGTAGATGCCGCACAATTTTTTGCAAACGGTGTGGATACCAGAACTACCGGCGTTGATATTGTTTTAGGATACGACACCAATATTGGAACAGATGGCAAACTAAAAGTTGCTTTAATTGGAAATACAAACAATTTAAAAATTAAAAGAATAAATAATGGAAATTTAAATGAGTTCACTTTTTTCGGACCATTCTCACAAGCTTATTTAAAAGCGGCGGCACCAGATTACAAATTTGGTCTTAACTTAGGCTATTCAATTTCTAAGTTTGATGCCAACATGACCTTAACACAGTTTAGTGATGTGACGCTTCAAGATTTTCAATGGGTAGACACACCTGCTACAACTCAAGCTGAAGCTGATGCATTATTTCCTGTGGCGACCGATGTTTATAAAGCATCTATGGTTGTCGATTTAAGCTTAGGTTACATGATAACCGAAAAAGTAAAATTCAGCTTAGGAGCTAATAACTTATTTAATAAATACCCAACACCACAGTTTGATGGATGGACAGACCAAGGCGGTTTAGCCGATTCTGTTCAAATGGGATCCGATGGAACTTATGTTTTTGGAAGGTTAAACTTTAGTTTATAGTAAATCCAATTGCTAACAAAAAAAAACCGAACTTTACTAAAGTTCGGTTTTTTTGTTTTTTGGTGTAACAATTTTAATCCTAAGTCGTTTAATAAATTGAAATCCATTTTCATGAAACACCCTCTTTTAACCTTAAGTTTTTTTTTAAGTTTTACTTGCAGTTTTTCTCAAAATATCACTGCAAAAATAATGGATGCTAAAACAAAAGCTCCCATACCTTACGCTAATATTAAAACAGGAGCGTATAGCGGTGTTATTTCAAATGATGAAGGTTTTTTTTCATTAAATAGTGAAAATCCAGATACAACCGTTTTAAACATTTCTTGCCTTGGGTATAAAAGCGAAACCTTGACGATTAAAGATTTAAAAGCCAATAACTATGTTATTAAATTACATGAAGCCTTTAATCAACTAGACGAAATTTACATAAGCAATAAAAGACCAAATGCTGATGATATTATTGCTAAAGTTCGAGAAAAAATAAATGATAATTATGATTTCACCCTTAACAAATACAACATATTTTACCGAGCTACTGATTATGCCAATTTTAAAAATCTGGATTTTGAAATTGATAAAGCATCGCACGTTAGCACCAAGAATACAAACAAAGTAAATTATAGCTTAGACTCACTATCCAAAAATATTATTGCCAGTAAAATCATTAGTTTTTCAGATTTTAAAGGTGAATTTAGCCAATTAGATAAAGACAGTAGCAAATTGGCTGTTGCAAAAGCCACTAAACTGTTGGACCATAAAAAGGATTTTTCTGTTGAAAGAATACAAGAAAAAACCCAGGAATTGGTGCTTAAATACCTAGACACTACAAAAACCTACAAACTAAAATCTGGCATTTTTAAAATTGAGGATTCCCTATCTTTAGTAGATAAAAAATTTAAGGAATTCAAAAAAAATGAACATAAAATCTCTGCGTTAAAAACGAACACAAAAGCGTTGATAAAAGGGTCTCAATTTTATGATGGGTCTTTACTATACACTATTTTAAACCCAGATTTATACAATTATACGCTTGAAGACATCACCTATTACAATGACGATTTAACCTATATAATCCATTACCAACCCAGAAAATCGAAAGCAAAATACGCTGGCAAAATTATTATAAACAGTGAAAATTATGCGGTTACAAAATTGGATTACTCCTATTACAAATCGAATCATGGCAGTAAATTCAATATGAAACTTTTGCTTGGTATTAAATATGTAGAAAACCTAAGAACAGGCACCATACTCTACCAAAAAAACAGCGAAAACAAATACCACCCAAAATACATAACACAAACTTTAGGCAGTTATTTTTATGTAAGCAGAAGCCTAAAATTTATTGAAAATAGCAGAGCCAAAAACAAAATAGGCATCAACTTTAAAATTGAAGGCGATAACCGAAACAAACAAGAATTACTGGTTACCACCAATAGCAAACTATCTTTAAACGATTTCAATTTAATTAAAGAAGTAAAAACAGTACCTGTTCAAATACTTAAAAAGTTTGAAAGCAGCACTTGGGGAAATGATGAAATTTTAGAGCCTTTAGAAGAAATGAAAAAATTTAATGGTAGCGAATAATTTTAAATTACATTTTGTGTGTAAGACCACCGGGCACTTTTATATTAAGCCTTATTATCAATATGTTCCTTCAAACAAATAGCCCCTTTATTTACTGCCTTCACCTTCTTTTTGGTTCTACTTTTTGCCTCTAAATCGGCATAGGTACCTTCGGTGGTATCAGGAATTCTAATAACTTCTATTTGCGATGCCGCCAGTTTATTCAAATCTGTTTTTGTAAGCGTAAAAGCAAAAGAATATGCCGTATAGTTGCTAGAACTAGACATCATCATACCTCCGCCAAAACCCGGATAAAACCCGTTAGACGATGTTACCTGCTCTATCCTTGGCAACGAAACCCTAGCTGTACTTAATTCCATTTTTGTTCCGTCTTCAAGTTTCATTAAAATTTTGGTTCCCTCTTTAAACTCATAATTTCTTTCACCCAAATAATTAAAAACTATTTCAAATAAAATGGTATCATTTTTAAACTCAAAATACACTGTTTTTCTTTCATAATCAAAAGACAAAATTTGCTCCCCACTGAACGGATCATTGTTTGTCTCACATTTTTGGGCATATATTTTATTTGAAAAAGCAACAAAAAGAAGTAGCATTAAAGCTTTTTTGGTAATGTCTGTAATTGATAAGCGGCTGTGCATGTTAAAGTTATTTGTTTGATAGGTTTGGTAAGCTAAAATAGTAATTATTTCAATCTATTTATTTTTTATTATTCTGGTCTCATTTGAGTTCCAACGGACCATATGTTTCCAGCAAAATCCTTAAAACTTCCTCTTCGGTCTGGGTCGTCTTCCCTTTCTTTTGGTTTTTCGATAGGTTCACAGCCCAAATCAATCGCTTTTTGGAATACCTTATCAACATTCGGAACATAAATATGGGTCAACATTTTATTAGGCGGATATTTGTCTGATGAATTTCCAAACATAAGCACCGAGTCGTCAATTTTAATTTCCGCGTGCATTATTGTTCCATCTGGCATGGTATATGTCCTCAATTCCTCTGCGCCGAAGATTTCAATTAAAAGGTCAATCAGTTTTTTTGCGCCGTCTACCACAAAATATGGTGAAACGGAATTATATCCATTGGGTTTAAATTTTTGTTCCATAATTCCTTCATTTTTGTTTTTTTGAGAGTTTCTTTAATGCCGCGGCTTTTACTAATCTATCTTTAAATTTCAATAATTTGGGGGCAGTTCAAAATCCGCGAGGATTTTCAGAAGTAGGCGAGAACAAGCAATTACTTATAGCCATTGTTGTGTGTAGTTTTTATTCGATTATTAAATTAACTCTTATTTGTCCATCGTCACTTTTAAACTCCTGATTATAGACTTTTTTTCCTATTATTTCTTGACTGTTCTTCAAGTCATCCAATTCTCCAGCTAATTCAAGTTTAAAGTTATTAGGGTCAGAATTATTTTCAGATTCTAAAAAGTCAGATACGTGTAAATAATATTTGTCCAAAATGTCTTCTAATGGATATTGATTATTTGTGTCATTTTCAGGCTCAAGGTCATATGAAATAGTCATTCGGTATTTAGTGTTATCATTGTCATTTAAATCTTGATAAATTCCGTTTTCAATCAGTTTGAATTGTTCTGAATTTTCATATTTCTGGCATTTCTCCAAGGAAATATTTTTCATAACATTGAATTCCAATTGCAGTTCTTGTTTTACAGAAGGTTCAGAATTCTTTTTTTCCGTTTGACCAAACAGTTTACTAAATAATCCCATAATCAATATTAAGGTTAAAGTTCTTGTCATTTTATGAGTTCGCTCAAATTACACACAACTTGTTTATATACTGAACTTTTATCCTTTTACACAACTATTTTGGTTGGCTATGCGGAAGGTTTTATGGTTTTCACCTTGTTTGGCTTCCGTTCTAAAAGTCGTAATTATTGTATATGCCAATTTAGAAATGTTTTACAATATATCAAAACATAATTTTTACAAAGGCATAAAGTTTTGTTTCCATGCACCTTGCTTCCCACCTTGTTCAGCCAAACCCCTATTTAAAAAAAATACACCCGAACCGTAGACGAACAAAACCCGAACAAAACTCGAACAAAACCCCTACTTTTTTGGGGTGGTGTCTCAATGTGTGTCAAATTGTGTCAAATCGTCTCAAATTGTCTCAAATTGTGTCAATGTGTTTCATGGGTTTGGTGGTTGGTAAGCTGCTTTTTATGTTTGTGGGTTATTATGAGCGCCTAATAGTAACATGGTACAATTGCTTTACCTCGTCTACCCTCGGCACAGGCTCTTCTCACCATAACGTTAACATAAAACTTCACGTCTTTGCGAAGAGGCACGACGAAGCACTCTCATTATTAGGTGTTCCATATTATCTACTAAATGATAAGCAGATTGATTCTTTCCCAGCAATGACGGTAGTGAAAGACAGAGGTCTTCATAAGCAAAAATGACATTTTAAATAAACTGTGTACTTTGCTGGTGGGTGCGTTAGGAATTACTCATGCATTTTATTTTAAAATCAAAGAAATCATGAATGCTACGCATCTAAAACGGCATCCTTTTGGTTTTTATGTGGTAGGCTAACTACATAAAATAAACCCCGACTCTAAAATAGATTCCTGCCTTCGCAGGAATGACAAAAAAACTATTCGAAACGGATGGCTTTTACGGGTGAAATTCTGGTAATAATGTACGAGGGTACCAAAAGCATGAGCAAACACAGTATGAGGGTGCCTAAATTTAAAGCTAAAATGTAACTAAAACTGATGTAAACGGGGGCTTCGGTCACATAATACACACTGGGATCGAGCGGGAATAGTTTAAGGTATTTTTGTGCAAAAAGCAGACTTAAACCTATAAGATTGCCCCAAAAAAGACCTAGTATAATAAGGTAACTGGCGTTGTATAAAAATAGTTTTCGGATGCTCCAGTTGTTGCTTCCCAAGGCTTTTAAAATGCCTATCATTTGGGTGCGTTCCAGTATTAATACCAAAAGTGCGGTTATCATGTTGATGCCTGCCACCAAAATCATGATGCCAATGATGCCGTAAATATTTTTATCGAATATGTTTATCCACTCGAAAACGGAGGCATATTTTTCGGTAATGGTTTGGGTGTTTAAGGTTGGGGGCGTGTTGTGGTATATTTCGATGCTTTTTGTGGGTAGTTCGTTGTAATCGTCTATAAATACTTCAAAATTGCCAATTTGGTCGTCGTCCCAATGGTTGATGCGCTGTATGTGGCGGATATCGCCTAATAAATATTGGGCATCCAAATCTTGAAACCCCGAATTGTAAATACCTGCAATTTTATAGGGAATAATATTTGGTATTTTTTCGGCATCTTCTTTTGGGAATACCATTTGGAAGGTGTCGTTTGTTTTAAACCCTAACCTATTGGCTAAATATTGGGAGATTAAAACATCTTCGTTTCTTTCATTGGTGAAATCTGGCAATTTACCATCTACAAGAAATTCTTTAAAGTATTCCCAATCGTAATCGGCTCCCACCCCTTTTAGGTAAGCAGCTTCAAAATCGGTTTCGGTTCTAATAACGCCAAAACGGGAAGCCACCGCTTGCACATGTTTAACACCTTCAACCGACTTAAACTCGGGGTAAAAACTTTGCTTTTTTGATAGGGGCACTAAACTTTCTTGAGAGTTGTTGCTATCAAAATTCGTAATGGTTACGTGCCCGTTAAACGCTACTACCTTATCTCTAATTTTTTGCTGCAGGCCAATACCTGTTGCAATGGCAACCATCATCACCACAATACCAATAGCAATTGCTGCAATACCAATTTTTATTATTGGTGCCGAAACACTACTTTTATACGCTTTACTACCAATAATACGTTTAGCTAAAAAAAACTCGTAATTCAAAATATACTATGCGGTTTAATATTGTCAAAAATACAGTTTTATTATTTGTTTTGGGAATGATTTCTTGCGGAAACTTTTCGAAGAAAAAAGCGGATGGATTTGTGAACGATGACGGAAGGCCGAAGACCGAACAGCAAACACCCAAAACCCAAAACCCAAAACCTAATATTCAAAACCCAAAACCTAACACCCAAAACCCCGAACTAACAGTTGGTGCCAACCAAACCCTTGATTATTTACCGCTATTGAAAGGAAAACGTGTTGGTGTGGTGGCAAATCAAACAAGTGTAGTTTTTAAGAAAAGCCCAAAGCCTAAAACCCAAAACCCAAACTACACGCATTTAGTTGATTCGTTGATTGCTTTAAGTATAAACATAAAAAGCGTATTCGCTCCCGAACATGGTTTTAGAGGAACTGCCGATGCTGGTGAACATATTAAAGACGGTATTGACACCAAAACGGGCGTTCCAATAGTATCGCTTTACGGCGATAATAAAAAACCAAAACCTGAACAGCTAAAAAATATTGATATCATGATTTTTGATATTCAAGATGTGGGGGCTCGCTTTTACACTTACATTTCTTCGCTGCATTATGTGATGGAAGCCTGCGCCGAAGCTAACATACCTTTATTGATTTTAGACCGCCCCAACCCTAACGGACATTATTTAGATGGACCCATTTTAGAAATGGAACATAAAAGTTTTGTGGGCATGCACCCTATTCCTGTAGTTCATGGCATGACTATTGGTGAATATGCTAACATGATAAACGGTGAAACATGGTTGAAAAATGGTGTTCAATGTGAATTGAAGGTCATTCCTATTAAAAATTATACGCACCAAACAGCTTATAGTTTACCTATAAAACCGAGTCCGAATTTACCAAACGATACATCCATCAACTTATATCCTAGCCTTTGTTTTTTTGAAGGTACCAATGTAAGTGTTGGTAGAGGTACAAACAAACAGTTTCAGGTATTTGGGAGTCCGTTTTTAGATAAAACAAGTTTTACCTACACCTTTACACCAAAACCAAATGAAGGTGCCAAATCACCTGTATATCAAGATAAAATTTGTTATGGCACTAATTTAACAACCACTAAAAATTTGAATGCTTTAAATTTAGAGTGGCTAATTTCTGCTTATAAAAACACCAAAAGTAAAGCCGATTTTTTCAATAGCTTTTTTACTAAATTGGCCGGCACAAAAAAATTGCAACAACAAATTGAAGTAGGATTAAGCGAAACCGAAATAAAAGCCTCTTGGCAACAAGGCTTGAATAAATTTAAAATAACAAGAAACAAATACTTAATTTACAAGTAAAGTAAATAATAATGAAAAGAATTATTGCTTCTATAATGCTATTATTAGGCGCTGTAGGATTTACACAAACCATTGAAAGCCCTAACCAGGTAAAAACAAGAGAAGCCAAAAAACTGGCAAAAAAATTTTTAAAAAAGCACGGTATTACGGGCATGTCCATTTCGGTATCAAAACACGGGGATCTTATTTGGTCTCAAGGTTTTGGTTATTCCAATAGAAAAGAAAAAATACGCGTAAAACCGGATACCACTATTTTTAGAATTGCAAGCATTTCAAAATCCATCACTGCTGTGGCTTTAGCTAGACTCGCAAATGATAAATTAATTGACTTAGATTCAAGTATTTACAAATACGTGCCAGAATATCCCAAACATAATTACGACTTTACCGTTAGACAACTTGGTGGTAATTTGGCAGGCATTAGGCATTATAAAGACAATGTTGAATATGCCTTAAACAAAAAAATGAGTATTACGGAAGGCTTGGATTTGTTTAAAAACGACGACCTTTTATGCGAACCTGGAACGCACTATAACTACAGTTCTTTTGGCTATGTTTTATTGAGTGAAATAATACAAAAAGCAACGCATACCCCATTTGAAACTCTTGTGCAGGATTCTATTTTTAAGCCATTGAATATGACACATTCTATGGTAGATGTATCGGATGCCGAGGTACCCAATTTAACACAGTTTTATAGAAGCTCTGCATTTAAAAAACGTATTATAGCAAAACCCGTAGCAAATGAATACAAAGTTGCAGGGGGTGGTTTTTTATCAACTTCAGAAGATATTGTTAAGTTTGGTAACGAACTTATTTTTCCTAAAATTTTATCGGAAAAAGCCATTGCTGAAATAACAACCTCGCAATGTTTGGTTACGGGCGAACGTACAGGTTATGGGATTGGTTTCTCTTGTGAAAAATCTATAAACGATACACCTAAATTCTATCATACAGGTGGCGGTGTTGGGGCTTCTAGTATTTTAATGGTGTTCCCTAAAGAAGAAGTTGTTATTGCCGTTTTAACCAATTTAACAGGAGTTTCCATGACAGATTTTGGACAAGAACTTGAAAAGGTGTTTGTTAATTAGGTGTTGGTTGTTAGGCGTTAGGCGTTAGGTGTTAGGTGTTAGGTGTTAGGTGTTAGGTGTTAGGTGTTAGGTGTTAGCAAAATTAACTTTTTACTTTTAACTTTTAACTTTTCACTCAATCAATAATAGTAGGCCTTTTATACTTTTGAAATGGTTGCTTCAGTAAATCTTTAATGTTGCTATTTTCTTCTTCATCCGGAAATACATCAACACCGTAAATTAATTGGTCTCTATCTAAAACCATAAAGGTTCCGAAGAGTCTATCCCAAACCGAAAAAATATTTCCGTAGTTAGAATCGGTATAAGGCAATTTGTAATGATGGTGCACTTTATGCATATCGGGTGACACTAAAACATAACTTAATACAGCATCAACTTTTTTGGGCAATTTTATATTGGCGTGCGTAAATTGTGTTGCCACTATAGACGCTGATTGGTACAGCAATACAATACCTATAGGCGCACCAATAACCAATACGCCAGCAAGCGTAAATACAAAGCGAATAACGCTTTCTAAAGGATGGTGTCTGTTTGCGGTTGTGGTGTCCACTTTATGGTCGGAATGATGCACTAAATGCACCATCCAAAGTACTGGAATTTTATGTTCTACAAAATGTGGCAAATAGGCCCCAAAAAAATCCATTAAAAAAACGCCCAAAATAATATATAACCAAAGTGGTATTTCGGGTAGCCAATTCAAGATCCCAAAATTGTTTGCCATCACCCAATCGGCAGATTTAAGCAACAAAAACGCTAAAGCAAAATTGACAATAATGGTTGTTAAAGTAAAAAACAGATTAGGTATAGCGTGTTGCCATTTTTTATAATTGAATTTGAACAAAGGTACAGCCCCTTCCAAAAGCCAAAAAATAGTAAGCCCACCCACTAAAATGAGACTTCGGTGAGACGACGGAATGGTTTCAAAATAGTTTAGAAGAGTTTCCACGTTTTGCATTTTGATTTAAATATAGTTAAAAAGCTGCAAAGAAACATAGCCTCAAAGTTGCAAAGCACCATTCACTGAATACTGAGACTGAGACTGTGACTGTGACTGCGACTGCGACTGCGACTGAAACTGAGACTGCAAACTATAAAAACACCACATATTGGAATTTGGAATTTATTCTTTTAGAATTTTAAAGTTTAATCCGCTTCTTCATTGCTTCAACAATATTAAAAGCTGCAGGACACATCTCAACATTTTTTAAAGTTAGGTTGGATATTTGCTGAAACTTTTTTCTATCGGTATGCGGAAACTCACGGCAGGCTTTTGGGCGTACTTCATAAATTGAACAATAATTATCAGCTCCTAAAAAAGTACAAGGTACACGTTGCAATACATAATCGTTATCTTCATCCATACGTAAATATTGAGTAATGAATTGCTGCGTTTTCATTCTAAAATGCTTTGCAATACGCTCAATATCCTTGTCGGTAAACAGTGGTCCTGTAGTTTTACAGCAATTGGCACACTCCAAACAATCCGTTTTTTTAAACTCGGTATCATGTAAATCTTGCATCACATAATCCAAATTTTTAGGCGGTTTACTTTTTAGCTTTGCAAAGAATTTTTTATTCTCGTTATGCTTATCTTTGGCGAGCTTTGGAAGGTTTTTTATGAAGTCTTGCATGGTGTAAAAATAATACTTTTAAATGAGATGCTGAAACAAGTTCAGCATGACGAAAAAAATGAAAGACCTATTCGGAAAAGCTTTATTAGATTACCAAAACGGACTTTACACTGAAGATATAATCACATCAACCAACATATCTGAAGAAGACGACTTACCACTACCCTACTTATTCCGTGGTTTTAAAGAGATGCCAAAACTAGAACAAAAAGCACTGAAATTAGCAAAAGGAAGTGTTTTAGATGTTGGTTGTGGTGCAGGTAGCCACAGTTTATATTTGCAGGAAAAAGGATTTCAAGTGAAAGCCATCGATGTTTCAAAAGGAGCCATAGAAGTTGCTAAACTGCGCGGTGTTTTAAATGCTGAAGTAAAGGATGTTTTAGATGAAACCGAAACCTTTGATACTGTTTTATTATTGATGAATGGTACGGGTATTTTTCAAGAATTAGCGCAAGTTTCAAAATACTTAATGCATTTAAAAAGTCTGTTAAATGCAAACGGACAAATTTTGATTGATTCGTCGGATATTCAATATATGTATGAAGATGAAGACGGTGGCGTTTGGATGGATATGAATTCCACCTACCACGGCGAACTCGATTATTTTTTAAGTTATAAAGGCGATCAAGAAGACCCCATGAAATGGCTGTACTTGGATTTTGAAAAGCTACAATTAGCTTGCGAAACCGTTGGTTTGAAATGTGAGTTAATTGCTGAAGGTGAGCATTTTGATTATTTGGCTCGGTTAATTCCTGCGTAGGCAGGAATCTTTTTCATTGAAACTACTCTTTTCTAAATCCCTTGCCATTCGTTACTGCAAGAAACGAAGCAAATTTATACAGCTATTAGTTTATTCTAACATACAGATTGCTTCGTGCCTCGCAATGACTTCTCAAATTTACGTCATGAGATTCCTGCTTTCGCTGGAATTTTAGAAATCAAACTTATAAGTAGCGCCCGCTAAAAACTGCGCCGCTTGCACAGGGAAGTTTTGCCATTTTTGATACGCTTTATTGCCTACATTATTACCTTTTGCAAATATGGAAAGTTGATTGTTTACATGATATCCTACGTGTAAATTGGCATCAAAATAACTATCTAGGTTTACTATTGTTGATGTAACCGTTATACCATCATCAATACTCATTACATCTTTTCGTTCACCTACATAAAACAAATTGGCACCAGTAAACCACTTTTCACTTATCTGATAATCTAAAAACAAGGAGCCTTTAAAATTTGGCAAATTCCACGCTTCTGCTTGGTTTTCCGGTTTATACTTAAATGTTTCGCCTTTTAAAGATAATTTAAAGTTTCTGTTTACATCTACATTTATTTCACCGGAAACCGCTAAGGATCTTACATCATCATAAACAACACCAAAAGAGTTTCCGTATTGATAATCTTCACCATTTAACATATCAATGGATGTTACATTGTTTATAAACATCGCTTTATTTCTATCGGCTAACAATCGTGCATTTAAATTATAACTCACATTACCGGTTACTTTTCCTTTTAACCCTACATAAGTGTTAAAAATTTGATTGGTAGGAACTATAGATAAGGTTGGAGATACAAACGGATTTTCGCTAGCAAAACCATGATATGAATTTTGTATTAAATCGCCTTGAAGCCCTCCATAAGCAATCAACACATCGTCTACCAATCTATAGGTTGCTGTTACATTGGGGTATATAAAAATTTTATTCGCATTAGCTTCATTATCTCTCATATAAAACAACGATGCTCCTAAATTTAAGGTTAAATCGTCTTCAATTATTTGATACGTTGGAGAAATCCCTACTTGAAAATTCCCATAATTTAATTCTTCCGTTGTGTTATAACCTTTATCAAAACCACCACCTAAAAAATCAATAATCACGTCCGTTGAAATTTCATAGTCGTTAATAGGCACATCTACTTTACCTTTAAATACGAATCTGTTTTCTGCCGACCCCATATTATCAGCAAAATGTCTAAAGAGCACACTTCCAGAATTAATATAGGTATCCTCAAAAGTGATATCGGCGCCTAAATGGGCATTTAAAAAGGAATGCCCAACATCTAAAGTATTTATAAAACCTTCATTGTTTGCATAATTTTCTGGAAGCCCATACCAATTATAGGTTTGATATTGAAAACCACCTTCTACATTCCACGATAAATCCCGTAAACGCGATGCGTAATTTGCATTTATTTTTGAATCTAAAAAATTATCATCTGGAAGAATTCCTTCTATACCTCCACCAGAAGAATGATGACTGAAATAACCACCAACACTTTCGTTACGGCTAATGGCCTGGTTCAAATAAACTTCACCTAAAATTGTGGTATAACTACCAACACCTAAGGTTGCATAATTATCGAATAATTTTATAGGTTTGGCTTTCTCAACGGTTGCCGCTTTTCCTTTTGCGGGTGTAAACGTTGAAGCTACCGGAAACGAAAAAATATTGTATTTAATATCCTTTTTAGTCTGCGTAGTTTCATCATTTAAAGATGGCACTTCTTTCACTTTAAAAGCATCTGATATAGTTGGTGTATATGGTTTTACAACATCTATAACACCTGTATTGATGGTGTCGTTGGTTTTCTTTTGTGAAAACACAAGGGTTACACTTAATGTAAAAACGGCTAATAATATATTTTTTATGTGCTTACGCATACTTTTATATTTACGAATTTTGAATTACGATTGACGATTTATTATGGAGGTCTCGACTGCGCTCGACCAGACAAACTAACGATTTACGATTTACGAATTTTGAATTTTTGATACTTTCAACTTCTAATATTCAACCTTTAATTTTAATTCCCTGCTTGTACAGACGAATTGGTTTTGGCCTCTTGTGCTTTTATTTTACTCAACTCTGCTTTGGCTTCGGTAACAACATCATTAAATTCAGTGAAATTTTGAATCACACTTTCTAAAATATATGTGGCTTGAAACGCATCTTTTAAAGCATAAAAGTTTTTTGCCATAAGCACTAAACCTTTAGCACTGTAATACTTATACCCTGAAAAATCTTTTGCTAATTTTTGAATGGTTGTATTTGAAGCTTCGTATTTAGCATCTTTATTTTTAAAATAGGCGTTATAATACAATGCTTCAGCAGCAGTCTCACCGGTGGCAACACCTTCAACTTTGGCATAAGCTTCTTTTGCTTTGGTTTCATTACCCGTTTTTATGGCAGAACGTGCAATAATAACATTGGCATCTGCTTTAATTTTATTATCAATAGTTGAACTTGCCAATACTTTTTCAGCATACGCTACCGCTTTGGTATAACTTTCTAATTGGTAATTCGCTTTCATTAAGTTTGATTGTGCAAACACCACATTTTGAGGAAAATTGGCCTCTTCTTCCAAACGTTCCAATAACGGAATAGCTTTGTTCCAGCTCTTGCTTTCTAAATAAAATTGTGATAATCTGGACAAGGCTTCTTCCGTAAATTCACTTCTTGAAGCATCTACAACATATTTGTAATGAGGTGCAGCATTCTCCTTCAATCCTTTTTTATAATACATTTGAGCCACATAAAAATGTGATTGTAAAGCATGCAAACCATTAGGAAATTGGTTTAAATATCCATTAAATTGGGTAATGGCTTTATCGGTATTATTGTCTAAATACTGTTTTTCGGCAGCTTCATAGGTAGCATTGTCTAAATCGGCATCGGTAACTTCTACATATTTTAAGGTTTTTACCCAAGAAGCGTATTCGTTAACACGACCTAAATCGATATAAATTAAACGTGCAGTAGCCACCGCTTGCACCGCTTCAGGTGTTTCTGGATAATCGCTTGCCACTTGTTTAAACTTGGCTAGAGCTTGTTCGTTTTTACTAGCATTGTAATATACCAAACCTTGTCTTAAATGCGATTTTGGTACAAACGAACTCATTTTATATTCTGAATTCAAGCGATTGTACATTTGCATCGCCTTATCGGTATCACCATTTTTTACATAGGTGTTTCCTAATTCATACATAGCATCATCACGAAGTTTCGATTTTTGATACTCTGAAATAAATTGTTCCAATTCTTTTATCTTTTTTGAATCTTGACCAATATAACCCGCACTTATCGCTTTTTGGAAAAAGGCATAATCAGCATCGGCAGCACCTAACTTAATGGCACTTTCATAAGCATTTATGGCATTTTTATATTCACTTGAAACAAAGTTCGCATCGCCCAAACGCAAGTAAGCATCATGCAATCTTACATTATCGGTTTTTTTATTGGATGCTATATATTGATTGAAATACTGTGCCGTTTGCGGATAATTTTTCAGCTTAAAATAAGTATAAGCTAAGTTATAATCGATGTTTTTATATTCTGGTGTTGATGCAGCAGCCGATTGTTGCTGAAACTGTTTGAAGCTTATTAATGCATCATTATAATTGGCTAAATTATAATCGGTCTCTGCTTTCCAAAAAGTGGCTCTTGCTGTAAAAGTAGCATCACGAGGTTCTTTTATTGACGAATCAAAAAGTGTTTTAGCTTCTGCAAAATTACCTTCATTATATAATTCCAAACCTCTATAAAACGCCACTTTTTGATAGGCCGCTTTGTTTTCAAAACTTTTTTTACCTTCTAGAAGTTTCAATGCTTCTTTGTAATTTTTAGAGGTGATATAGGAATCTATCAACAAGGTTTCAATTTCTTCTCTATAAGTTGTTTTTGGGTATTTATCTAAGTAACCTGACAAAACTTGTGGTGCCGATTGGTATGGATTTCCAATATCATAACTAATTTTAGCATAGTTTAAATAGGCATCTTCCTGAATTTTTAAATCGAAATCCATTTCCGATGCATTTTTAAACGCATTTAAAGCTTCCTGTTTTTTACCTAATTTAATATAACTTTCACCCAAATGATAATAGGCATTTTGGGCTATGGAATTGGTACCACCTATAATTTTATTGAACTCTGAAATGGCTTTTTCATAATGCCCTTGTTTGTAATGCGCGTAACCAAGTTGGTAAAAATCGGTATTGCTCCACTTCCCTTTTACGCCTTTGTAAGCTTGTAAATACGGAATGGCTTCATCGTATTTTTTTAAATTAAAATAACTTTCACCTATAATTTTTGAAAGTTCGGATACTTCATTCGCATCGCTTGTTTTCAATTTTGATTTTGCTAATTGAATGGCTTTTTCAAAATTTCCAAGTTTAAAGTTCAAGTCGGCTTGATAATAAGACAACTTTTCTTTGTATTGTTCCTGGTTACTTACTTGATCGAAATATTTATTGGCATTATCATAATCATCACCTTCATAAGCCATAAAACCAATGTAATATTTAGCTTGCGAACCATATTCTTTCGAATTTTCAACACGTGTTAAATACTGCTTCGCTTCTTTATATTGTTTACTTGAAAATGCCGAATAACCGTTGTTGAAATAAAACTTTTGTTTTTCAGCTCTTCCCAATCCGCTTTCATCTACTTTATCGTACCATTTTCTGGCATGAGCATATTTTCCGTTTACAAAATAATAATCGGCCACATCCATAAATGCGGTATTACGTTTTGTACTTGTTGGGTAATCTTCAACAAAATTTTCAACCAATTGGTCGGCATTTTGCTGGTTTAAACGCACGGCGCAATTGGCAATATAATAAGCGCAATCGGACAACAAAACGGTTTCTTTGGTGTTTTTCTTCACACTACCAAATAAGGATTGTGCTGCAAGATATTGCTGGTTATTATAAAGTGTCAAGGCTTTTTGATATTCTGCTAAATTACTTGTGTAAGTGGCAGATTGTTGTGCCCATATTTGAAAACTAAAACTTATGGCAACCAAAAGGGAAATGCTCTTTTTTATAGTCATTAACAATTTATTTTTAATTTGGAATCAAAGATAATTTAATATAAATCCTATAACGCAACAATCGTGCTATAATTATAAACCAAGTTATTAAAAGTTTAAAAAAAGGAAAAAAGTCGCAGTCTCCGTTTTCAGTTACAGCAAATAAAAAAATTTGAAACTCTGCTACTTTGAAACTCTGCCACTTTGAAACTTTGAAACTTTTTACCTTTTAACTTTCAACTTTCAACTTTTATATAATACTTTTACAGCACAAAAATTAATTCCAAATTATGTCTACTCCTATTTTAAAATTAAAAGATGTTTCTATATATCAAGGTGATAGCTTAGTACTTTCTAAAGTGAATGTTGAAATTAACAAAGGCGATTTTGTTTATTTAATTGGAAAAACGGGCTCCGGGAAAAGTAGTTTTATGAAAACACTTTACGGCGATTTATCTTTAACCGAAGGCGAAGGACATATTGTAGATTTCAATTTAAAAACATTAAAAGAAAAGGACATCCCTTATTTAAGAAGAAAATTGGGAGTTGTTTTTCAAGATTTTAAATTACTGCCGGACAGCACTATAAACGATAATTTACTATTTGTTTTAAGGGCAACTGGATGGAAAGACAAGGCCGAAATGAATACCCGTGTTGAAGAAGTTTTGAACAAAGTAGATATGAAAACCAAAGGGTTTAAATATCCGCACGAACTTTCGGGAGGTGAACAACAACGTGTTGCCATAGCCAGAGCACTACTTAACAACCCAGAACTTATACTTGCTGATGAGCCTACTGGTAACCTAGACCCACAAACCAGCATTGAAGTTATGGAGGTTTTACAGGAAATAAACAAAAACGGCAACACCATTTTAATGGCTACCCACGATTATGCATTGCTTTTAAAATACCCAAGCAAAACCTTGAAGTGCGATGATAGTCAAGTTTTTGAGGTGGTGCAGAGGAAAGGGTAATTATGCTTTCAATTTTAATTCCAACATATAACTATGATATTACAAGCCTCCTGCTTGAAATTCATAAACAGGTTACTGGAACTAATATTAAATTTGAAATTATTTGCTTAGATGATAAATCTGAGATACATGTAGTTGAAAACAAAAAAACCGTTGACACACTTCTTCATACTAAAATCATAATTTCTGATGAAAATTTGGGTAGAATAAAAGCAAGGCAAGTATTATCGGATGAAGCAATTTACGAGTGGCTTTTGTTTTTAGATGCTGATGTAATGCCCAAATCTGAGAAATTTATTGAAAAGTATGTTAAGACACTAGATTCTAACTACGAAGCCATATTTGGTGGTTTTGCTTATTCATCTACAAAACCCGACAACAAGTCTGTTTTACGTTGGAAGTATGGTAAAACATTTGAAGAAGTTGATGCTAAAAAAAGAAACACAAAACCACATCAGCTAATTATTTCTGCTAACTTTTTAATTAAAAAACCTATTTTTAACAAAATCAACAGAAAAATTGACAGAAAAAGTTATGGGTTGGACAATTATTTTGCGGCATTATTAAAACAACAAAATGTAAATGTTTTACATTTAAATAACGAAGTTTATCATTATGGCCTTGAAAGTAGCGCTACGTATTTAAACAAATTGGAGGAAGCTATAGTTACTTTATTATGGATGTATAACAAGGAAAGAATATTTGATCACCATAATAAGTTACTAACCATGTTCGTTTTTTTTAAAAAATTTAAATTAAATTACCCCATGGCACTTTTCCATAGAATTTTCAACTTAATAATGAAGAAAAACTTAGTGAGCAACCATCCAAATATGTTTTTGTTACAGGTATATAAACTTTCATATATATGCCATAAAGATTTGCACCCGTAGTATGGACAAAAAACCTTTTTTTTCTGTAGTTATACCTCTATATAATAAAGAAGATTATATTGAAGATACTTTAAAAAGTGTCTTTGCCCAAACATTTAGTGATTTTGAGGTAATTATTATAAACGATGGTTGCACAGATAAAACCATGGACATTGTTCATCATTTTAAAGATCCAAGACTAAAAATATTCAACCAATTAAATGCAGGGCTCTCCATAGCTAGGAATAATGGTATAAAAAAAGCTACCACAGACTATATTGCTTTTATAGATGGAGATGATTTATGGGGCAGCAACCATCTGCAACAGCTTTATGATTTAATTAAACTCTATCCAAATAAAGGCTTATACTCTACAGGATATACCATACAAAAATCAAAAAAAACAAGTCACAGGGCTCAATTCAATGATTTACCAAAAAATTTTAAAGGAGTGGTTCCTAATTTTTTTAAACATTCTTTACAGCATTGTGTAGCTTGGGTTGGCAGTATTTGTATACCTACAAAAGTACTGGAGGAAATGGATTATTTTGACCCTGAAATTTTTTCTGAACAAGACACAGATTTATATATCAAAATGGCCCTTAATAATTATGAATTTGTTTTAGATGATACATCTGCAAGTGCTGTACATAATAAAACAATGTCCAACAATCTTTCAAATTATAAATTCAAGACCAAAATACCCAAACTATTATTTTCGTATAAAGCTTCAGAATTGGAAAACCATCACTTAAAAAAATATATGGACTCCAACAGGTTTTCAACTATTGTGTTTTTTAAATTATCTTCCAACAAGGAATTAGAGCGCCAATTGAAGAAAGATATAGAGGTAAAAAACCTGACTCCATTACAAAGATTGGTTATTAACTCTCCAGATTTTTTAGTGAAAATTTTATTTTATTTAAAGGATAAACTAAAATTAAATCCATTTGTTCTATTTAAACAAAAATAATCAAGCTATATGTGCATCCAAAAGTTCAACCCACTGGTTTAAAATTTTTTCTTCTGTAAAAAGTAAGTTATTGTTTTCCAAATGAGCCTTGAGGCTTTTATAAAATTCATTATCCAAAAGCTTGTTCAATGCATTTGTCATTGCTAAAGCATCCTGATTTTTAACCAAAATCCCATTTACTTCATTTTGAATAATTTCGTTTGGACCACTTTTACAATCAAAAGAAACAACAGGTGTTTTAAGGCTTAAGGCTTCAATTAAAACCATAGGAAAACCTTCGCTTTCACTTGTCATAACCAATGCTTTAGCTTGTTTTATAAACGGGTTCACATTACTATGAAATCCTTTTAAAATTATACTAGATTCTAAATTCTTTTCTTTGATTAAACTTTCCAAATGATACCTTTGACTGCCTTCTCCAAATATGAGTAGTTTTATGTTAGCTTTTGATAGTTTTGATGCACTATAGCTATTTATTAATACATCAAACTGTTTAATTTTTTCCAATCTACCAACAGCAATTATGTAGTCAAAACCTAGATTGTTTATTTTAACTTCTTCATTCTTAAAAATGGGATAGTTATAAATAATTTGGCTATCAAAGTTTAATTTTTTCTTAACCTGATCTCTAACCTCTTTACTTACAGACACAAAGACCCTGTTTTTAACTAGAGTTCGTTTAGACAAAAAAGGAATAGAAGAGCAAGGAAAATATAAAGACAACTTAAAATGATGAACGCAATAAACAACTAAATTATTCTTAAAAACAAAATTTGAAAACATAAACTCTTTAAACCAATGCATGCGCACTCGGTGGTCTAGTATGACATCAAAATTTTGAGTTTCAAAATAATTCTTAAATTTTATCAATGATTTAAGTCTTGAATTTTTTGCTTTTACTTCACCAAAATTATACAGATTACCCTTATAGTCGTATTTTATATCATCTCTCATGGATACAATGGTAACATCATAGTTTTTTTTGGCGAGAGAAATAGATAGGTTACCAACCATTTTTTCGGCACCTCCAGAACTGAGTCTATCTGTAAGTAAACATATTTTTTTACTCATGTTTTGTTGTGAAATATGTGTCGTAATCTTTACCTGTTACAACAATTCGTTTTCGTTCTTTAAATGTATTGCTAAAAATACTTTTTGAAAAATCCATGTTTTTATACTTTACACCAAAAAGATGCCCCAAACTTTCATATAAATGATCTGCCATAAATTTACGGTTGGGCACATATTCAAAATCGGTTGGTAATTCAAAATCTTTGGATGTCCAAACTATAAATGGAATATCGAACATGTTCTTTTTTAAATTTGATTCATTGCGTCCAATAAAATCGCCATCATCATACACATTTTCACCATGATCGGATATATAAACCAATGCGTTTTTACCTTGTTCCTTTTTTAAACTTTTTAAAATTGAATAAACAATGAAATCATTATAAAGTACCGCATTATCATACTGATTTTTAACTTTTTTCTTTTCTGAATCAGTCTTAATGTCGTATTTATTAAAAGTTGATGGATAGCGCTTAAAATAATCAAAATGAGTACCAATTAATCTAATAAAAATAACTTTTTTTCCTGGTTCTTTTAAGATTTCATCATATTTTGGTAATAAAATTTCATCTAAAACACTGGTATTTTTATCTATTTTATGATTGTAAAATTTAAAAAAATCTGCTGTTGCTGCAATTTTACTTATCGCATTATCATGATAACTAATGGGCCTTTGGTTTGACAACCAATAAGTTTTATAACCTGCTAGGCTAAAGATGCTTATTATGTTTGTTTTATCGTGAATATTGGAATCATTAGACAACGATGTTAGCATTTTTGGCACTGCTTTAAGCGTAAAGACATCTGAAGAAATAACATTGTTGTAAACGAACAAACTATCTTTAAACGCAGTTAAATTGGGTGTGTTTTGCCTATAATAACCATATAATCCCATATGATGACTTGTGGTAGATTCGCCTAAAACCACCACCAAAACATCATTGTGGTTTTTTAGTTCAATATCTTCTTTTTTAATACTGGCATTTAATTTAAAATCACGTTGCAAATCATAATATCCGTAAGCACCTCTTACTATATTGTGGTATGCGTTGCTTTCTATAAGGCCTGTAAATTTTAATAGAATAGTTAATGCTAAAATGATAGTTAAACCAATTAAAAAAACCTTTGCTGATTTTCTTTCTTCTTGATTCCTTTTTAAAAGGAAAAAAGATACTACCATTAAAGCAATGAAGACAACAATACCCATATTATTGTACGAGTGCACAAACTCCTTGAGTTCTCCTTTTGAGGACTCGATAAGCACATACATAAAAGATGAAGTGAAATTAGAGGAAACCGCCATATAGGATGCGCCTTCTAAAGCGAAATAAAACACATAAAGTGCTAAAATGCAATTTTTGTAAAACTGCTTTTTAAAAACATTCGTGTTTAATGCAATATAAACAATGATACAGAAAATTAAATCTTCAAATACATCCTCATAATTTAATAGTTTATACCCAACAGTAATAAACAGGAAAATGTACTTTAAAAATAAAGGTAAGAGGAAAACTAAAAATGGTTTAATTTTTTTTAACATATTAATGTGGCAAATATTTATACCTCATTCTGTAAACAAAAAGCAATACCAAAATAAAGTATAAAAATGTACTAAATAAATAAGCATAAAATACACCTTTTAAACTAAAATCAGTTATCAAAAATACACTTAATAAATAGAACACCCCATAAAGAAATGCATCTGTAACCATATAAGCAGTTACCATTTTTTTAGCATGAAACTGATAGGCTAACGAAAAACCAATAACTTTAAAAAAATCGCCTAAAAGTTGCAAGTAAAAATAATCTGAAATTTCCAAAAATTCATTCGTCAAAAACACTTTTACTATAAAAACCCTTAAGAAAAACACTATTAAAAAGCTTAAAACCAGCACTGGAATAAGTGTTTTGAAATATGCTTTCATTATATGATAATAACCACCAACTGTTTTGTTTTGAGATAGTTTAGGCAATAAATAGAGCGTCATTAAAGATGAGAAAAAAATCATATAAAATGTTGCTATTTTATTCATGGCTTCCCACAAACCTGCTGTTTCGATATCAATCGCTTTTATAATTGAATTTCGAATGAATAAATAGCTCAAACTAATTAGTATGGCTGAATAGATGGCCATAAAAAGATACACCGATATGGCTTTAAAGAACTTAAACGAAATACTTTTAAATCCAGAAAATGCTTGAAAAAGTAGACTTCTAATATCCCTAAACACAAAAGCGAACACAAAACTTAAAACAGGTATTAAAAAACCAGCAAATAAAGCGCCTTCAAGATTAAAAAAATAGACTAATACAAATGTTAAAATGGCATTTAAAACATTAGAAATACTAGTTAATAACGCATAAAGTTTAAATTTCTGGAATCCTTTTACTATATAAACAATTAGAAAACTAAAAGAAACTAACGGAAAAAAAATTGACAAATACTTAAAAACGAATGCTAATCTACTTTCCTTTAAAATGTATAACGCTAACTGCTCTGAAAACAGAAAAATAAAAGGACAAACACATAAACAAATAAGCAAGTTTAATGCAAAAACATTCACAATAACTTTTTTTTGCTCAGAGGTATCTGCTTTGTTTTCTGATATATATTTTATAACACCACTTTCAAAACCAGTTGATGTAACACCTAGTAGGCCTTGTAAAACATTTCTAAAATTACCTACCAGGGCATAACCGGAAGGTCCAAGATAAACGGCGCTTACTTTTGATACAATGAAAGAGGAAATTATCTTTAAAAAAACTACAGCTCCATTATAGGAAATAACTTTGTGAAACTGATTATTTAATAATTTTTTAATCAATTTATGTAATTGTTTTATCACTATCAATTCCAAAAAGAGAACTGCCAAATATGAGTAAAATGATACCGTAATACATAATATAACTCACAAAATGGGCCATAACGGCACCCTGTACATTGTCATACAGATCAATAAAATATACACTGGTTGTATACAAAATGATAACCAAAAAGGCTTCAGTTAAAATATAATGCCAAAACATTTTTTTTGCTAAAAACTGGTAGGCAATTACCATAGATAGCACTTTTATAAAATCACCTAACAATTGCCATAAAAACAAATCTTCTACAGGTTTAAAATCATCTGAGAAAACAGCCGTTACTATATATGGCTTCAATATAAAAATAGCTACCAAAACAATAGCCAGAGTTGGAATCACGGTTTTATAAAAGCCAAAAACTTCTTTCCTAAATTCTTTAATATCATCTATTTCAGAAAATCTAGGTAAAATATACAACGCCATTAACGAGCTTACAAGCATTAAATAATACTTCGATATTCTTGTCATAGCTTCCCAAAAACCGGCATCTTTATACCCTATATTTTCAATAATATAAGAGCGAATGGCTATAGCAACTAGCGGCATTATAACAGCCGAAAAAAGAGCCATTAAAGAATAGTTTCCCATTTTTTTGGCAAAACTAAAACTAATACTGTTAACCTTAATTAAAGGTATTAAAGAACGTCTATTAATAATCCCTACCAAGGTTATTAAAAATATTAACGACTCTGCTATAACCACAGATATTAATGCACCATTAATTTTGCTTTGATAGATTAAAAGTAAAGCGATGGAAACACTTAGTATCTGCCCAATTATATTTATTACAATAAGTGTTTTATACTTTGAAAAACCATTCATTATGGAAAAAGCAAACATGTTTAAAGCATAGAATGGCAATACCATCGCAAAAATTTTAATTACAAATGCGTAATTATTGTAATCGGGAAATATGATATCATTGATTAATTGAGCATTAAAATAGCAGAAAAACGAAACTAAAATAGTAGACGTAAAGCCAAAATAATATATAGTAGAAATCGTTCTACTTAACTCAACAACATCATCCTTAAAATCTGAAATGTATTTTACGGCACCATTATAAAAACCAAGAATGGCAATGGTTTGAAACGAACTAACAAAATTGCGTAAATTTCCAATTAACGCTAAACCAGTAGGTCCAATAAAAACAGCTATAGCCTTTGAAGTTAATATTCCGGCTATTATTTTGGTTAGTACTGAGGCTGCTTGTAACGAAGTAACTTTAACTAAAACGTTATCATTTATATATTCAATTAATTTTTTCAATTAATATGAGAGTTTACTTACTATTGATGCAAAACAATTGAACCAAACAAATTATACGAAAATATATAACTTAAATCCGAATAGTTTATCACTTTACATTTCTAAAGAATCCAAATATACAAAATCATTTTACCTATCAATACAAATTCAATTTTGAATTATAAAATACACATCAATCGGTTACTATTTTCTAGACAAGTGGTAAACATTGATGAAAAAAATAGCCGTATTAGTAATGATGATGGGGTTCGATATAGGCTCTAATAAAACGCCATAAAACACAAATAGTAAACACCCAAGGGAGTTTACTATTCGTAATTTATGAACAGATTTCATTAAGAATGAAACTAAAACGGTTGCCATAGCGGCATATCCCATCCATTCTACATATGAAATCCCTAGGAATTCCATGTTATATCGATTTGTTTCGTTTTCGTTCTACTTCTGTTAAATAGATTTTACGTATGCGCAAGTGGTTTGGTGTCACCTCAACATACTCATCTTTTTGAATATACTCCAACGCCTCTTCTAGCGAAAACTTAATAGCTGGAATAATTCTAGCTTTATCATCGGCACCAGATGAACGCACGTTACTCAACTTTTTAGTTTTAGTTACGTTTACCGTCATATCATCACCACGAGAGTTTTCGCCAATTACCTGACCTTCGTAAATATCTTCACCCGGATCCACAAAAAACTTACCTCTATCTTGTAATTTATCAATAGAATAAGGAATGGCTTGACCTTTTTCCATAGATACTAAAGATCCATTTTGACGCTCTGGAATACCACCTTTCAACGGTTGATATTCTTTAAAACGGTGTGCCATAATAGCTTCACCAGCAGTAGCTGTAAGCAATTGGTTTCTTAAACCTATAATACCTCTAGATGGAATCATAAACTGACAAACCATACGGTCGCCTTTAGCTTCCATACTCAACATTTCACCTTTACGAAGGGTTACCATTTCAATTGCTTTACCAGAAACATTCTCAGGTAAATCTATCGTCATTTCTTCAACTGGCTCACATTTAACACCATCAATTTCTTTGATGATTACTTGTGGTTGCCCAATTTGCAACTCATAACCTTCACGACGCATGGTTTCAATTAAAACCGATAAGTGTAATACACCACGACCAAAAACCAAAAATTTATCAGCACTATCGGTTTCATTAACACGTAATGCTAAGTTTTTTTCAAGCTCTTTAGTTAAACGGTCTTTAATATGGCGAGAGGTTACAAACTTTCCGTCTTTTCCAAAGAAAGGCGAATCGTTAATGGTAAATAACATACTCATGGTTGGTTCATCAATAGCAATGGTTTTTAACCCTTGTGGGTTTTCAAAATCGGCAACGGTATCACCAATTTCAAAACCTTCCAAACCAACAATAGCACAAATATCACCTGTTTGTACTTCATCTACTTTTATACGTCCAAGACCTTCAAAAATATGAAGTTCCTTAATTTTATTTTTAACAACCTTACCATCTCTTTTTACTAAAGAAATGTTTTGTCCTACTTTTAATTCACCTCTCGTTAAACGACCAATAGCAATTCGTCCTGTAAACGACGAGAAATCCAACGATGTAATTAACATTTGGGTATTACCTTCAGGAATTTTTGGTGCAGGAATATGCTCAATCACCATATCCAATAAAGGTTCTATGTTTTCCGTTTGGTTTTTCCAATCGTCACTCATCCAGTTGTTTTTTGCAGAACCGTAAACGGTTGGAAAATCCAACTGCCACTCTTCTGCTCCCAATTCAAACATCAAATCGAACACTTTTTCGTGCACTTCCTCTGGGGTACAGTTTTCTTTATCAACTTTATTTATAACCACGCAAGGTTTCAAACCTAAATCTATCGCTTTTTGCAATACAAAACGCGTTTGTGGCATCGGCCCCTCAAAAGCATCTACCAATAACAACACACCATCGGCCATATTAAGTACACGCTCAACCTCTCCTCCAAAATCGGCGTGACCAGGAGTATCAATAATGTTTATTTTGGTGTCTTTGTAAATAACAGAAACGTTTTTTGAAGTAATTGTAATACCTCTTTCACGCTCCAAATCATTGTTATCAAGAATCAAATCACCCGTATTTTCGTTCTCACGGAATAACTGACAGTGATACATAATTTTATCAACCAACGTCGTTTTACCGTGGTCAACGTGTGCAATAATTGCAATGTTTTTAATATTAGCCATAATAGTGCCTTATTTTAAGCGTGCAAAGGTAACTATAAATAATGGAATATATTATACAATATTTTTTTTTTAGGCATTACCCTTTGTGGCTATCAAAAATACAAATAAAATTTAAGCTAACTCATTAAGCCACAAAGGGTCGCGCTATCCATTATAGCTTTTTTGTGCTTAAGCGCGCACAAAAAAGGCTGCCATTTCTATCGCTAATGCACTTATCAACTTGGTGCAGTCAATTCAATTAAAAAAGTGGGTATTTATTTAGGGCATTAATCTTATCTTTGCAGCATTAAATTTTAAGCTCATGAATCTTCAAGATATTCCAAAAATAAAACACACCAATTCCAACAACTTTTTCCTATTGTGTGGCCCATGTGCCATTGAAGGTGAAGAAATGGCATTGCGTATTGCTGAAAAAGTAGTTTCTATAACCAACAAATTAGAAATTCCTTATGTATTTAAAGGAAGCTTTAAAAAAGCAAACCGTAGCCGTGTGGATAGTTTTACAGGAATTGGAGACGAAAAAGCTTTAAAAATACTTAAAAAAGTTTCTGAAACTTTTGATATCCCTACGGTAACGGACATTCACGAAATCTCCGATGCACATCTAGCGGCACAATATGTTGATGTGTTACAGATTCCCGCATTTTTAGTTCGCCAAACCGATTTGGTAGTGGCTGCTGCCGAAACCGGAAAAGTGGTAAACTTAAAAAAAGGACAATTCATGAGTCCAGAAGCCATGAAACACGCCGTGCAAAAAGTGTACGATTCTGGTAATAAAAATGCTTGGATAACCGATAGAGGTACCATGTTTGGCTACCAAGATATGATTGTAGATTTTAGAGGCATCCCAACCATGCGCCAATATGCGCCAACGGTTTTAGATGTTACACACTCGTTACAACAACCTAACCAAAGTACTGGTGTAACTGGTGGCAGACCCGATATGATTGAAACCATAGCCCGTGCAGGTATTGTAAATAATGTGGATGGTTTGTTTATTGAAACCCATTTTGATCCGGCAAATGCGAAAAGCGATGGTGCCAATATGCTACATTTAGATAATTTGGAAAAACTGCTAACAAATCTTGTTGCTATTAGAAAGGTTGTAAACACACTATAATTTAAATAAACCAAGCTTTTTTACTTTTACCAAGCACATTGGAAGCTTCATGAAGCAAGGCAACAAAATTATCGTGGTCTAAATCTTCAAGTGTTTTTAGTTGAACGGAGCGCACCTGTTTTCTATTATTGTCGTTTTTCAATATAGGAAACTGCTTTTCCAAAAGAATACCTTGTACAAAAGCCACATCAACATAGTTGGTGCCTTTTAATACATTCAAATAAATCATGGGCTTTTTGTGACAATTATAAAAGGGAAGTTTATAGCTAAACCGCTCCTCCACTTCTGGTAATGTATTTAAAATCACACTTCGCACATAAAGCATGATGGATTGGTAAGGTTCTTTTTGGTTATAAAAATAGTCGTCTACAGGTCTCACTTTTTATGGGAGTTTTTGTTCATATTCAAAATTAACAAAAATTTACATCGTATTATTCAAATTAATTTATTTACTTTGTAATTCAAAGTACTTTTATATGGAATCAAAAGATTATTTAAAAGACCTCAGCGAGATTAAAGATTTAATGAATAAATCGTCGCGGTTTATTTCGCTTAGCGGTTTGTCTGGGATATTGGCAGGTGTTTATGCTATAATTGGGGCGACTATCGCTTATTGGTTAGTTACAACCTCACAAAGAGGTTATCTTATACTAGACGGTAAAATCTTTAGAATATGTGTATTTATCTTATTAATGGTTGCGCTTTTTAGTATTGTTACCGCTATCATTTTAACCACAAGAAAAGCCAAAAAAAACGGTGTTAAAATTTGGGACGCCACTTCTAAGCGCTTAGTTGTTAATTTTTTAATTCCTTTAGTGGTTGGTGGTTTGTATATCTTAATAATTCTAGGACAGGAAAAATATGGGCAGACGGGTGGTTTAATGCTCATTTTTTATGGATTGGCCTTAGTTAATGCTTCAAAGTATAGCATAGGCGATATTAGATATTTAGGGTATATTGAAATAGTGTTAGGGTTATTGGGGGCTTTATATCCTGGTTATGGCTTTTGGATTTGGGTTTTAGGCTTTGGCGTTATGCACATTGTGTACGGCACTTGGATGCATTTTAAGTATGATAGGCATTAGGCATTAGGCATTAGGCATTAGGCATTAGGCATTAGGCATTAGGCATTAGGCATTAGGCAAAATTAATAACTTTGAAGCTCTGGAGCTTTGAAACTTTGTAACTTTTAAACTTTTAACTTTTAACTTCGGTTTGAGCATCATAAACAACATAAACAAAGTATTCGATCACAGAATTAGATTGGGCATCATGTCCATACTAATGGTGAATGAGTATGCCGATTTTAATATGCTTAAAGAGCTCCTAGGCGCCACCGATGGCAATTTAGCAAGCCACACCAAAGCCTTGGAAACCGCTGAATATATTAGTGTTGAAAAACAGTTTATTGGCAGAAAACCAAATACCCGATACAGCACCACCAAACTAGGCGAATTGGAATTCAAAAAGCATATTGACGCCCTCGAAAAATTAATTAACAATCAATAATACATTTTTTTTATCATTCTACTTTGAAATACAAAGTACTTTAAAACAAAGAAATCATGGAAAACACAAACCCTCAACAAGGAAACAAATTTGGCAATTGGTTAAAAACATCTATCACGGCACGTATGCTCATGGTAGGCTTTTTAGTCATCATTTTATTGATACCGCTATCTTTTATTGAAAGTCTAATTCGCGAACGCTCGTTCAGGCAACAAGATGTCGTAAACGAAATAAATGATAAATGGGGAAACCATGTATTGGTTTATGGCCCTATTTTAAAACTTCCGTACCATACCTACTCCGAAACAAAAATCTACGATGAAAAAACAAAAACCTATTTAAAGGAAACCCAGACGCACGTTAATTTCGCTTACATATTTCCTGAAAAATTATCAACCGAGGTTCATGTGAATTCAAAAACATTGAATCGTGGCAACTTCGAATCGGCTGTATTCACCACCGATATGACCTTATCAGGATTCTACATTCCAACAGACTTAACTGATAAAGACATCAAACCCGAAGACATTGTTTGGGAAAAAGCAAGCATCATCTTGGAAACCTCAAATTTAAAAGGTATTAGAAATGAAGTGGTTTTAAAACTCAACAATAGCAACTACACGTTTCAAACCAACTATAATAATGACGATAAAAGCATGAATACCCGTTTAGATGTTTTAGAAACCGGTTTCTTAAACCAAACCCACATTAACGGTACCGAAAATGCAAACTTCCAAATAAAAATTTCCTTCAACGGAAGTAAACAAATCGAATTAATCCCCATTGGGAAAACAACCGATATGTTCATGAAATCCAATTGGGCCGACCCCAGTTTTATTGGCAACTATTTACCAAACGATGAAACCAAGGAAATCTCAAAAAACGGATTTAAAGCCGATTGGAAAGTCCTACACATAAACCGAGCCTTTTCGCAACAGCACCTAAACAAAATACCCAACCTTAGTGAATTTGCTTTCGGAACCAAGTTCATGGTTATGGTTGATGAATACAAAAAAAGCGAACGCTCAGCCAAATATGGCTTTTTGGTTATAGCCCTAACCTTTCTCATTTTCTTTTTAATTCAAACCCTTAGCAAAATAAACATCCATCCGTTTCAGTATTTAATGATTGGATTGGCACTCACCATGTTCTACACCTTGTTGGTATCCATTTCAGAACACAGCAATTTCTTAAAAGCCTATTTAATAGCAGGAACATCGGTCATCTTACTCATCACCTTATATTCAAAATCCATTTTAAAAACACTTAAATTCCCTCTATTTATCGGGCTTTCTCTCACGGCACTTTACACGTTTATCTACGTCATCATTCAGTTAGAAAACTATGCGCTTTTAGTAGGCAGTATTGGTCTATTCCTAATATTGGCCATCGTTATGTACGTATCCAGAAAAATAGATTGGAATAACGGATAAATTTATTAGTTAATTATTTGGGCGTTACCCCCGAAGAAAAATCGGGGGTCGCGCTTTCCGTTACAAGTCCTCGCTCCTTCGTCGCTGTGGGCTTTCCACTTCAAATGCGCAGCATTCACGATTTCATTAATTTAAAATAGAATGCATGAGTAACCGCTAACGCAAAAACCAGCCCATGAACATTTTTATAACAGCAAGCAAAACCATAGCAGCAAGTAGTTTCATTATTGGAACCATCTTATTTGCCCTCCAATTATTTTTTCGTCATTCTTATATGCTAGTGTATCCTGGAATCATATTTATAATAGTAGCAGTCATTTTAAATACAATAGCACTTTTAGGATTATTATTTTATTTAGTAGCAAAGCCAAAAGAAAAACTTGAAATAATAAAAACATGTGGTATGGTGCTTTTAAACATTCCTATCGCCATTGCCTATTTTATCATCCTTATCCATATAGAATTTCCATCAGAATTTTAATTTATGAAACTTCAATTCAACAAAACATATCTTGTCCTAGCCTTATTACTTTTCGCCACCGAAGCATGTATAGCCACATTCTTAAAAACGGGATTTATACGGCATACCTTTGGTGATTATTTGGTGGTCATTTTAATGTATTGCTTTTTAAAAAGCTTCATTAAAGGCTATCATTTTAAAATAGCCATGAGTGTATTAGCCTTTTCTTATGCTATAGAAGTTTTACAATTGGTTAATATTCTAAAACCGCTAAACCTAGAAAATAGTCATGTAGCAAAACTAATATTGGGTAGCACGTTTCATATTTCAGACTTAGTGGCTTACACCTTAGGAATTGTAAGTGTTTTAATTGTAGAAATGAGACTTAGTAAAATACTAAATGTTTAAACATCCCTGTTTTTCTCTTGTATGTTTCTAACTATTTGTGCTGCCATCCTTCTAGACACAAAACGATGAACAGTTGAAAGGCATTTATTTATCACTCCTGGTATGGCAACTATCTGCCCTTTTTGCATGGCATTATAGCCATATTGAGCTACTTTAGATGGGCATGCCATATTAAAACTAATTTTATTTTCCGACGTATTATTTGAAACCACTTTTTGAAACGATGTTTTTGTAGGCCCTGGGCATAGTGCTGTAACCGTTACACCCGTTCCTTTTAGTTCGTTAGCAATAGCTTCAGAAAAGGACAATAAATAAGATTTGGAAGCATAATAAATAGACATAAGCGGTCCTGGTTGAAAAGCCGCTAACGAAGACATATTCAGGATCTTTCCAGAGCCACGTTTTACCATGCCATCCAATATTAATTTAGTTAAGTGGGTTGTAGTTAAAACATGTACATATAACATGGCAGATTCACGCTCCCACTCGGTATTTGCAAAAGTGCCGAATAAACCAAATCCAGCATTATTAACCAAAACATCTACTGGAACATGATTGATTTCTTCCATGATTTCGGAAGCTACGTTAGACTTGCTTAAATCTTTTAATACGGTTGACACTTGGCACGAAAACTTTTTTTCAATTTCACTTTTTGCAGTTTGCAAACTTAAATTATCAATATCTATTAAGATTAAATTGTAATTATCTTTGGCCAACAACAGTGCTAATTCATAGCCTAATCCTGAAGCACCTCCAGTTATCAATGCGGTTCTCGTCATAAATTTAAGTTCCAATTAGAGGGAGAAATGAGGCGCAAATTTATTAATTTTCATTTATAAAATCTGGAAAATATCAAAAACGTTCATTAAACCTTCCGTTTTTGGTTGGTTCATGCTCCCAAAAGCGGTAAATGTTTTACCTTATGGTAGGTTAAAGCCAATAAAAAACAGTGTTTTAATTCCGTTTTAGGGATTTTATCGTCTAATTGAAACACGATGGCCCTATTGCCCTCAAATTGAAAAGTATCTTTATAAACGGTTTTAAATGTGGGTACAAGTTTTGAAGTACACTTAAAATATATGGCGTATTGATTGGGGTTTTTCTCTTTCCAATCCATTCTTATGGTGCTTCCATGCTTGGTTAAATAGCTTGGTTCTCCCCATTTAAGGGTTTCTTCAAGATCATCCAATCCATTAATTTTTTTAGCGGTTTCCAAAACCAAAGTCCTAAGCTCCAACATGTGTTTTTTAATCGTTTTTGGATAGTTGTTAAATACATCTTCAACCTTAGGATTACTGACAAATTGCATGTTATTTGTTTATTGGAATAATTATTGTTCTAATTTAACTGTATTTATATTGAATTGCAAAGTTTTTGATACCTTTGCAGCCCGCGTTAAGGGTTGAAGCGGCATCCTTTTGCTTTTTTGCAAAAGATATAGCGGAAAACCTGACGCACTTTTGCCATGAAAAGCAAAAGTGGGTAACGCCCAAATAAAAATTTACTATTTCATTAATATGGGGTCGACTGGTTTTGACAGCGAGATTAATTGAACGGTAAGCACGTGGTGCAATGATTTTGAAACACCTTAAAGACTAAATCGAACTTTAAACGGCGAGAATAACTACGCTTTAGCTGCTTAATCTGAATTTATAGTAAGATTAGCCTAGGTACACAAGGTGTACAAGCTTTATGTCTCCGGAAAGCCCTGATTGACGGCGTTCCTTTTTGAGGCATCGTAAATGTCAATATAGAAAGTAAAGTGCTTTGATTTGCTTTTGAAACTAAAGAAGCTAAGTTGTAACTAGGTTGTCTTTAACCAGGTTGCAGTCGAAAACCCAAGAAAAGAATAAACGTGTAGAAAGCCCTTTGGTTACTTGTTTGGACCCGAGTTCGAATCTCGGCGACTCCACAATTTGAGTTTTGCAACTCATAAATAAACCCTGTAAATATTTGATTTACAGGGTTTTTGTTTTTATAGTAATTTTTTTATTGAACATACTTTACAAACTAAATCCATAAGCTAACCGAACCATCAATTGTGCTAATCCGTTATCTACAACACCATCTTTCATGATAGGAAAGTTTTTTAGGAATTCGTACCTTAAACTAATATCTACATATTTGGTTGCGTAACCAACACTTGGGCAGAAAATCATGGAGTTTTCGTTATAATCTTTGGTTGTTGAAAAAGCACCACCTATTTCTCCCATGACATAAAATTCGTTTTTAAACAGAAAGGTTTTATAACCTACTTTAACGGGAACGTAGCTAAAATCTGCTTCATCTTTTAAAAATAGATTATTATAGCCAGCTGTTAAGCATAAGGAATAAGCACTAGAAATATTATATTGAAGTCGTACATCGGCACCTGCATTAAAATCGTAAGGCTCGTTTAAAGGCAAGCCTCCATTAAGACCTACACCAAATTTAAAATTTCGATTATAACCATCATCACTTTGTTGTGACATTGCAACATTACTATAAACAAATACGAATAATGCAATTAAAATTTTGGTAGTGTTTTTCATTATAAATTTGGAAGTTAGGATTTTACTTTTTTTGAAATTAAACTGGTTACACCGTATTGCAGTGCATAACCCAAAAGTTTTTTGAAAATTGATTTCGATTTTCCAAATAATATTTTTTTGGATAAAAATCCTCCTGTAAGGCTTAAAGCTGTTTTAATGAAATTGGATTTTAAATCGGGTTCATCTTGAAAATCATTAAACGTATCTTTAATGATGTTGATAGGTTTCATGCTGTTTGTAGTAAGTTCCAGCTGCCATTTCAATGCCTCATATTTTTCCTTTTTTTCAATTTCCAAGCGTGAAATTGCAATATCCAATGCTGTATTTTGATCTTTATAGTACCCCATCTTCTTCGGTTTTTATATTATTAGATCTCTTTTTTTCTTCTAACAGTTTCGAAATAATCATATTGGTTATAGGCACTTTAATTATTTTATTTCTAGAAACGCTAAGAATAACTGTTATTAATAGATAGATACCGGAAACAACAAGAAAACCTAGATAATCTTTACCTAACAGATCTCCTATATATAGGCCTAAGCTTATGTTTACAAATAGAAGAAACATTGCAACACCCAAAAAAATTATTAACCTAACAACTAAGGATGAAACTACATCGGCAGTTTTATCAATGGTTCGCAGTTTAACCAATTCAACATTAATTTCTGCATAATCTTTAGCTTTTTCATAAAGCGATTCTATGTTTGTTGCAATGTTGTTCATAATCTCTATTCTTATTTGTTCATTTGCTCTCTCACGGTTCTAATATCTTCTTTGATATGTTCTTTTCCTTCATTGGCCAGTTGTTCGCCTTTGTTAATGATAGACTCCCCTTTGCTAACAACAGAATTGTATTTTTCTGAAACTGTTTCAATCACCTCATTCAGAGTGTCTTTAGCTTTATTTTTAATATCAGTACTCTTTTTAGCGATTTTATTTCTTGTGTTTGCACCTTTATCTGGGGCAAATAAAACTCCTAACGCTGCACCTACCGCAACGCCTCCCAATAAACTAACAATTGCTTTACTTGTTTTCATTTTCTTATTTTTTTAATTAATATTTTGTGTTAAAAATTTTGTATTACAAAGATGCGACACAATACCACTAAACTTATTACATCATATTTTATATCTGTTACAAAATTTCCATTTTCATAAAAAAAAACCAACTTCAAAATATGTAAAAAACTTGTTTAGGTTAATCAAAATATCGTTAAAGCACATCTATAACATATTCTGTAAATACCTTTATAACATCTTAATAGCATAAGATTAAAAATTATTAATTAAAAAAATTTGAACATGAAGTTGAGAAACAAAACAGTAGCCATATTAGCTACAGACGGATTTGAAAAATCCGAATTATTTGAACCTTTGAATGCCCTTAAAAATGAAGGCGCTGAAGTACATATTATTTCATTAAAAAATGGAAACATCACCAGTTGGGACGACAAAGACTGGGGAGCATCCATAGAAGTTGATAAACTAATAACAAATGCCAATGCTTCCGATTATAATGGATTGGTACTTCCCGGAGGTGTTATTAATCCTGACTTATTACGTGTTAATAAACAAGCCTTAGACTTTATTAGAAACTTCTTTAAAGAAAAGAAACCAGTGGCAGCCATTTGTCATGCACCGTGGCTTTTAATTAGTGCCGGGGTTATTGAAAACAGAACAGTTACCTCATATAAAAGTATTAAAGACGATGTTGTAAATGCTGGCGCCAACTGGCAAGATAAAGAGGTTGTAGTAGATGCTGGATTGATAACCAGCAGAAATCCTAAAGATTTACCTGCTTTCATCAAAAAAGTTATTGAAGAAATAGCTGAAGGCAAACACGAAGATCAAGTTATAAATGCTTAATGCAATTATGAAATATCATTGAAATACAAAGAGGAGTTACACACTCCTCTTTATTATGCTTAAGTCTTAAAATTATGAATATAATAGGAAACATTATTAAAGGTGTTATAGATATCACTGAAAAGTTAACACCAGAATCCAGTCCGTCGGACAATCAAAAAGAGGTTTTAAATAAATTATTAAGTAAAGCCAAAGATACTGCCTTTGGTAAATTTTATAGTTTTGAAGACATACTAGAATCTGATGATATCCAAAAAAGTTTTTCCAATAAAATTCCATACTTCGATTATAATAAAATAAATGAGGAATGGTGGAGCAAACTTCATGAGGGCGACACCAATGTTACATGGCCAGACAATCCTGATTATTATGCCTTAAGTTCGGGAACTACTGGTAAAACCAGTAAGCGAATTCCTGTTACCGAGGATATGATTGAGAGCATTAAATCTGCAGGCATTTCCCAAATTATCGCTTTAAGTCATTTTGATTTGCCAGCAACTTTTTTTGATAAAGGCATTTTGATGTTAGGGAGTTCTACCGATTTAATTGAAAAAGACGATCATTTAGAAGGCGAAATTAGTGGCATAAGTGCCCATAATATTCCGTCATGGTTTAGAGGTTACTACAAACCTGGAGAGAAAATTGCCAAAATTGATGATTGGGACAAACGTGTTAAGAAAATTGCCAAAAAAGCCAAAGAATGGGATATTGGGGCCATAAGTGGCATCCCTTCATGGATTGAACTGATGTTACAAGAAGTGATTGATTACAACAAAATAAATAATATTCATGACATTTGGCCAAACCTAGAAGTCTACACTTCGGGCGGTGTTGCTTTTGGACCTTACGAAAAAAGTTTTAATGCACTTTTGGGGCGTCCTATAACCATTATTGACACCTATTTAGCTTCTGAAGGTTTTATAGCCTTTCAAGCAAGGCCAGAAACCGATGCCATGCAATTGGTTACCGATGGCGGTATTTATTTTGAGTTTGTTCCTTTTAAACCAGAATATATCAATCAAGATGGTTCTTTGGTTGCGCATGCTCCTGCCCTTACATTAAACGAAGTAGCATTAAATACAGACTATGTACTCATTATCAGTACGGTATCTGGCACATGGCGTTACATTATTGGCGATACGATTGAGTTTACGGATATTGAACGCGCTGAAATAAAAATAACGGGGCGTACTAAATTCTTCTTGAATACGGTGGGGTCTCAACTTTCTGTTAATAAATTAGATGATGCCGTTAAACATTTAGAAGAACACTATAACATCAAAATTAAGGAATACACCATTTGTGCAAAACGCTATGATGGTGAGTTTTACCACAGTTGGTATTTTGGTACCGAAGACCTTATTGAAGCAGACCAACTTGCCCAAACCATTGACGAATACTTGAAAAACGCAAACAAAAATTACCGCGTAGCGCGTTCTAAGGCTTTAAAAGGCGTAAAAGTTAAAACAGTTCCTCCTTCAACCTTTCACGATTGGAGTGCTGCCAATAAAAAGAAAGGCGGACAGGTTAAAATGGAACGTGTTATGAATGAAGATAAATTTGAGGAATGGGAAACATTTGCAACTAATAATTAACTATTTAAGGCAATTCTGAAAGTTTTGCCTTTTCATCCCGTTCTTCAACAAGAATCATTATTTCTTCTGGAGATAGGTAAAACCGTTTTATTCTATTGGTATAAATTTCAGGGAAACCAGCTTCGTTCAAAATGAAATTTTTAGTAGCAAGAATGTAATCTTCCATACCATGAATTACAGCAAAAGTATCTGCACTCCGTTCTGCCCTTTTCATTGCTTTTTCTGAAAATAAATAAGCTAAACCGAAGCCTATAAGGTTTAAACCACTTCTAAATTGGTAATCCATTATATGCCCCAATTCGTGCCCTAGCCAACCAATAAGTACTTTTGATGGAATGTTTTTAGTATAATAAATAGTATCAGCAATTATAAAACTTTCACTAATTAATACTTTGTACTTGCGTTTTGACTTAGAACAAAAAATACTCCAAAAATTAGGCTGTGCCTGCATGGTCGATTTTTTAATTTTATTCTTGAATTTAAATTCTATGGGTATTTCGGCTAACTCGGGGTAGTGAGATAATGCGATTTCAACTTCATTTGCAATAGATTCAGGATACGTATGTTGAGCGTTCAAAAAATAAAAATTTATAAAGATTAATAATAAAATGAAATGAATTTTCATTGTGCTTTTTTTATAATAAAGGACTAAAAAATTTGGCTAACCCCTCAATGAATTTTTGGATTTTAGATCTGTTTTTAAATTCTTCATAGGACAATTTATCGGCATTGGAACATTCTTTATTAAATTCATCTAAAATTTGAGCAGTAATAGTACTATCATAAATAAGCGCATTGGTTTCAAAATTATGCTCAAAACTTCTTTGGTCAAAATTTCCAGAACCAACGGATGCTATTTCATTATCTATAATAATTACTTTACTGTGCGAAAAACAATCGCGTACGTACACATTGATGCCCACAGATAAGAATTCTTCAAAATTAGAAAACATGGAATAGGTTGCCAGTATAGAATCTCCCTTTTTAGGTACCAATAGATTTACTTCAACACCACTTTGTGCTGCAATAACCAATGCTTGCAAAACAGCACTACCAGGAATAAAATAAGGGTTTGCTATAAAAATATTAGTTTCAGCAAGACTTATCATGGCAATGTATTGCTGCATGATAGCTGGTTGATTGGAATCTGGACCACTTGTTACAATCTGCACCGATGAATTCCCTATTTTTTTAGGTTCTGGGAGATATTTAGAATCTAATAGCAATCTTTTCTTACTGGAAAAATGGTAGTCTTTTATAAAAACTCGGTGTAAACTATTAACAACCGGTCCTTCCAATTGTACATGCAAGTCTTTCCAAACACCAAGATCTGATATAGGTTTAATATATTTATCTGAAACATTAACGCCTCCTGTGAAGCCAATTTTTCCATCTATAATAATTATTTTTCGATGGTTTCTATAGTTTAAAGTAAACAGGAGATTACCAAACCTAATGGGCATCATTGGGTATGCCTTTACGCCAATATCACGAAAACGTTTTTTCAATTTCCCACTAAATGAAAAGCTGCCAAAGGAATCATAAATCATGCGTATTTCAACACCTTCTTTTATTTTGGCTTTAAACAATTCATAAAATTTATCTTGTAATTCACCCTTTTCAAAAATGTAATATTGTACATGTATAAATTTTTCGGCTTTTTCTATAGCTTTAAAAATAGCCTCAAAAGCCTCTTTTCCCGTGTTAAGAATTTCGACTTTGTTTCCTTGTAAGGCATATAAATAGGTAGCATTGAGAATTAGTTTGGAGAGCTTCTTTGATTTTTGAGATGCAAAATCACTTTCAAATTTATCCCTTAATTCTTTTTCATTTTCAATATTATAGAGATTTTCCTTTTGAGACCTCTTTAGTCTGAAAAACTTAAATTTTCTCCTATTAACACCAAATAAATAGTACAATAACGGGCCTGCAAACGGGAACATGATAATAGTAAATACCCAACTTAAAGATTTGGTAGCCCTAGAACCATACATAATTACGCTATAAATAGCCCACAAGCTTACGATAAGGTATAAAATGAGGAATAATTTATTCATATCAGTAAATATGCTATAAAGGGTTTTTTCTTGTTTTGAGTTATTGAAACAACTTCATTATCAAATTAATAACTAAATTTATAAAGTTATAAACTTTATTGATTTTAAAATTAACACAATAAAGTTCTGAACACAAAATTACACCACCAGTTGACTCTATTTTTTGGGTTAGTATCATTTGCGATTGGGTTAATTTGTTTAAGAATTATATATTTTATTTGTAATATACCTTAAATGAATATAAACAAATGGGCATGATAGCTACTAATAATAACGAGATTAAACTTTACTACAGCTCTGAAACTTCTATTGGAAAACAGACGTATGCTTATGTTGTTTCATCTGAAAAAAAAGTATTAGGAGTTGATATTTCCAAAACAAAAGTACCAGGTAGCCATTGGGTAGAAATTGCTGATGGTTTGAATATAGAAATACAGAAATTAATAAATATGGAGCACCCCGATTTTATTAAACAATACGGAGATAAGTGTATTGATTTAGACCAACACGATTGGCTTCGTATTTTAGAAAAACATCCTGAAACCTTGGCGTTTCCTGTGGTTATAATGGAAGGGAAATTTATTGCAATACACTCTCCATCTGACTTTGCAAAATACTTAAACCCAGATACCACAAAGCAATAAACACACGACCTAATGATAATTGTATGACCAACAAGCGCCATAAAAATATTAAGCTATTCCTGTTTTTAATACTTTTATTTACGTTTGTTTATTTCATATTGCAATGGTGGTCAAAAAATTATGTACAAGATTTATTAAGTGAAAAACTCCCTTCTCATTTTGTACTAATGTATACCGATTTAGATGTTAATATATTGAGTGGCTCTGTGGTATTACTCAATCCATCTCTTAAAATCTCCAACAAGGATACACTTCAAAATCACACCGATTTAAAATTAGAATCACTACAATTAAAAGGAATTGGTTATTGGGACATCCTGTTTAATGAAACGCTTTCGATAAAAAACATCTTATTAAAAAATCCGAAGCTTCATCATTATCCTTACAAGAAGATGTCTTCAAAAAAAACGAATAACAATGCCAACAATAAAGGCATCAAAACCATAAAATTTGATGAATTAAATATTACCAATGGCAACATCCATATTATGAAACAAAGTGTGGATAGCATTAAAATTTCCGTATCATCTTTCGATTTAAAAATTTCAGAAAGCCACATAAATTTACTTGCTGATAATAAGAAGTCTATAAATTATAACCGCTATAATTTAATAGCAAAAAATATAATTCTGGGTAAAAGTGATTATGAAACATTTAAGGTAGATCATTTAAACGCCGATGAAAAAAAGTGGGAAATAGAAAATCTACAAATCATTCCTAAATACACAAAACGTGAACTTTCAAGACATGTAAGTAAAGAACGTGATTATATAAATTTGAATATTCCGAAAGTTATATTAAATAATTTAGATTTTAATTTTGATGAAGAACGCTTTGGAGTAACAATAAATTCGGCTGAAATAGAAAAGCCCAACCTAGAAATCTACAGAGATAAATTATTGCCAGACGATTTAACAACGAAGCCGCTTTACAGCAAATCTTTGAGAAAGTTGAATTTTGATTTGGCAGTAAACAAAACAGAAATAAAAAACGGGTATATATCCTATGCTGAATTGGTTGAACCAGATAAAAAAGCTGGTAAATTGTTTTTCAATAAGGTGGATGCCACTATAAACCATTTAACCAACGATAAAAACGCCCAAGAAACAGCAATTAAAATACACTCATCACTTATGGGAAAAGCTCCTTTAGAATTAAATTGGAATTTTGACGTTAATAATGCCTCTGACGCTTTTAACATCTCTGGAGCAGTAAGTGATTTACCTGCCGAAGATCTCAACCCATTCTTTAAACCAAACTTGAATGCGCTTGCTGAAGGCACACTCCAACAAATGTATTTTACTTTTTATGGAAACACCACCAAATCTAAAGGTGAAATAAAAATGAAGTATGAAGATTTCAAATTTGAAATACTCCAAAAAAACGGTTTCAAAATAAATAAAGTTTTAACCGCTATAGGGAATATTTTCATTAATGATGGGTCTGCAACCGATGCTGAAGGATTTCGCCACGGAGCTATAGAAGCACAACGAAATGTAACCAAATCATTTTTTAATTATTTGTGGATTAATGTAAAAAGCGGTTTGGTTAGTACCCTTACGGGCAATGGAAAAAAGAAATAAAATTTACATAAATGAAAATTAATAGATATATAAGAAGAGCTATTATAGGTGGAATTATTTCCCTACTTTTCATCCTTTTAGGAACTTTCCTTTTAGGAAAATTAAGTGGTTATGAAGCTAAAGTGCTTATCAAAAATTCGCTTTCCGGCATTAATACACTTTGTAATACTATTGCATTAGCATCAGCTACTATTTTAGCTTTATTATTAACTGTGTTAAGTATTAGTTCAGATTCCAAATCTAAACTTAAAAAAGACCATTATAAGCAAGTTCTTCAAATAGCTAAATTAGACACGGTGGTATTTATAGCCTCCATCATGTCTTTTATATTGTTAAACCTTCCTATTACGGAGTCGGACACTGTGCCTAACAATTGGTTTAATTATATCTATTATATTTCTTTAGCTATTTCCAGCATTCTAACGGCAGGCCTTATTGTAGTGGTTTTAATGCTGTACGGAACTATTGTAAATATTATTAAAATAATAGGGCTTGGAATGAGCGATCATCCGTTAGCTGATATAGAGGAAGACGATGACTTAAAATGAGATTATATGCAAAAATACATTGCCTATAGCTTCTTGGAAAACAGCAAGATTTTACAGCTTTTTACGCCCTGTTATTAGTGAAATGATAAACAGAAAAATAAATATAAAGAATAAAGCTTTTGCTATGCTCGCAGCTCCAGCAGCAATACCACCAAAACCTAATATACCTGCAACAATAGCTAAAATAATGAATGTGATTGTCCAACGTAACATAATTTTAATTTTAAGATTAATAAATAAAAGTGAATTGATACTTACATATAAATCACTTAGTTACAACTCAAAGTTATAATATATTTAAAAGCTGAATTAACACTAATGATTCAGATATTAACACAATAACATATTTTCAATTTTGATTTCATTATCAATAAAAAAAGAGAAGTATGTTACTTCTCTTTTCCTGCCTTATTAAATGAAATTAAAAACTAATGTAAATCTTCTAGATTTTTAATGGTTCTTAAATCACTTTCAATAGCATCTTGCTGTTTAAGCAAAATGGTATGGGTACTAATGGGCAAAGACGTTTCATTAAGTACATCTTTATATTCTTGTACGGCTGCTCTCTCGCCTCTTATAGATTCTTCAAGCATAGATTCATCATTATCAAGAGAAAACAATGCTTTTATATCCATCCAGGTACGATGTGCTACTCCTGTGATGCTACCGCTATTATCGGCACGCTCTCCAAAAGATCTTATTTCATTATTCAATTCATATCCAAAATGATATCGTTCTTTCGATTTTCTTTCAAAATATTGTTTCAAATAGGTATTGTTTGTGTTTTCCGCGGCTGTTTTAAAACCCTTTTCAGCATCTTTTGTTTTTTCTAAAAGCGCATTTAATTTTTTACTTATGGTTTCTGTATATGTACTCATCATTTCTAATATTAAGTTTAACAATGTCTTAGCACAATTTATCCTTTACAACTGGCTTAACTCGTCGTCATCATTCCTTTTGATTTCACCTAGAATCTTTTTAGCTGTTTTATAAACCAGGAAACCCAGAGAAACTCCTATTAATATGTTGCTAATCATTCTTATTAAATAAATTGATTATCAAATTTATGATGATTAACTAACTTGTTTTAATTCATTTCAACTAAAAAATGACGTAATCAATTTATATTTAATAATAATTATTATGATATTTTTTAGTGGCAGATATAATTACTCACGCCCAAATCGATAATACTTCTGTAGTGGATGTTCTTTATTGTCCAGCAACTCTTTTATAACTTCCATACCAATAACAGAAAAAGTGATTCCGTTTCCACCAAAACCTAAAACAAAATAACTATGGGGGAAATCTGGATGTGCACCCATATATGGCAAACCGTCTTGGGTTTCACCAAATGTGCCTGCCCAAACAAAATCGGTTCTAAACTGATAATTTGGTAATAAGTCTTTTAATTTTATGGTTAGTTTTTTGTTTTTGGCATTTAATAAGCCATCCCTCTTTTTATCATCTACAAAATCTTCATCTTCCCCACCTATTAAAATTCTATTATCGTCGGTGGTTCTCATGTATAAATAAGGGTCTGCGGTATTCCAAAAAAGGGTATCGTTTAAGTGTGATTGATCATCATCATTTCGTTCACCAATAATAGCGTAGGTTGAAAGCAATTTTACAAATGGTTCTTTTATAAGTTCGGTACTTTCAAAACCGTTGCAATAGATAACTTTCTTTGCTTTAACGGTGTTTCCAAATTCTGTTTTAATGTGCACACCATTTTTGGTATGTTTAAATGAAGTAATTTCAGTTTTATCAAAAATTTGCAATCCTTTTTTATGGTTGTAGGTCAACAAATCGTGGGTCAATTTAAAAGCATCTACACTTCCGCCTTGTTTTGATAGGATACCACCATGCGTTTTTTTTAATTGATATTTATTTTCAATGTCTTTAGAAGAAAGCCATGAAACCGGCAAACCACAACTACGTCTAGCTTCAAACTCTTTTTTTAAGCCAACCACATCTTTTTTGTAGGCCGCGAAATAAAGGGACTCTTTCTTTTTAAAGCCGCAATCGGACTTTATTTTTCTTACTACCTTCTGTAATGCATCAATAGAATTGTAGCATGCCCAATAATTAGCTTCTGCCGCAGGTTTTCCTATCATTTCCGATAGTTTATATAAGGGAACATCAATTTCATATTGAAGCATACTGGTGGTTGCCGAGGTGCTTCCATTAGCCACTTCCCTTCTATCTATTAATGTCGTTTTATAACCCTCTGCAATACATTGGTGCGCTATTAAACTACCTGTAATGCCGCCTCCTATAATCAAAATATCAGTTTCAACATCTTCCTTTAATGAAGGATAAGATGCCAGTAAGCCATTTTTAATTAACCAAAAAGGTTCATTTGAAGTAAGGTCCATACAGGTTTCAGCTAATTATATTAAGCTGTAATTGCCAATCTGTTTTGTTGATTTTGATAATGCTTAGGGCTACAATTATATTTTGCCTTAAAAATTTTAGAAAAATAACTTCTACTTGTAAGACCGATGGTATAAACAATTTCAGAAATATTCAATTCTGAAGTTCTAATTAAATTTTCTGCAGCTTCTACCCTAACATTTCTAATAAAATCGGTAACCGTTCTATTGTGCATTATCTTGAAACCTTCTTGAAGTTTAATAGGAGACAAGCCAGATTTTCTACTTAAATACTTTAAACTGTACTGAATTTCTGGATAATTTCTAATAAACTCCGATATATCTCTGATAGCTTCCATATCGGATTGTGAAAGGGAGTAACAATTGCTTTCTGCATTTATTGAGTCGTATTTGTGCTGCTCGATCTCTAAAGCTAAAATTAAATAAACAGTACTATTTATCAATAAGTTTCTAATCAAACCTTGTTGACTGATGGTACTAAGATGGTCTATTTTCTCAACAATTTTTAAATTGAAAGACCCGATATATGAAAATTCATTGTTTTCTTGATGAAGTAAAAATGTTTCTTGCAAATGGTTTTTTAGTTCTTTATCTGAAACAGACAGGGTATCTACAGTAATCATAGAAACTTTAACATCTTCATCTTTTTTAAAATCCAAGAATGTTCTCTTTTTAGATGAATTTGAAAAAATACCTGTTTGAAATTGAGCTAGTTTGTTTTTCTGGCCATTTTTACCAAAACTTTGAGTAAGGTTTCCTTTGGAACAGTATCCGAAATGGATAGAACTCGGATTGTCATGTCTGTATGTAAGCGTCACATCTTCCTTAAAAACAACATCATATTCTATGTAAGATATGGCGGGTTCTACAGAAATTCCAGAAACAAAACCTTTAGCTGTTTCATTATTAATTTCCAATCTATATTCTTTAGATTTTATTTCTAGGTTTCCACCCAATTGGTTTTGTATTTGTTCAAAAATAGTAGAGAGGTTATTTGAAGTTATTGATATCGTTTTCATGTTTTTTTGTTTTTTTTAATCAGGTTGTTCTGGTTTTCAAGTGGGGCAATAACTCAACTACCTTTATTTAGCTGCAATGGTAATTGGTTTTAAATCGCTATCATTTGTACTGCCAACTGGAACTAAATAATTTTTTACAAACTCTTCAAGATTCAATGTGCGTTTTACAATAGCATTTTGCTGTGTTTTTAGGCTTATATTTTTCATTGTATATGTTTTTAATTATATATGAATTGTTGTGTTTCACAAAGTTGCAACAAGAGTGTAAGTGTTTTGTTATACAATTTTTTCATTATTTTATATAATTATAATAACAGGCTGTTTTCTTAAGAAAACATTAAGAGTATCCGCCTAAAAAACAACTTCTTACGGGATAGATTTCTTTAAAAATTATATATCCTTTTTATCAATTACGCTAATACTTTAATTGATTCGATTAAATCTATTTGCAGAAACCAACTTACTTTGCATAAACATTTTTAATGAATAATATAGATAAGGACATAAAAAGCACGACTACTTTCAGACTAAACCATTTGCCAAAACTTTTGGTTAAAACCTATAAGTCTTGGATGGAGAAAGAACCTTTTAAGTTAGGAGCTGTTGTGGCTTATTATGCTATTTTATCGCTCCCGGCGTTACTCATTCTCATTTTAAATTTGGTAGGGGCTATTTGGGGAAGGGAATTGGTGAGAGGCGAATTACAAGCTGAAATGTCGTCTGCATTAGGATCGGACACTGCTGAAGCCATTTTAAAAATGATTGCTGAAAAGGGTGATGAACCTACCTCTATATTTGCAACCATTTTGGGTATTGGTGTATTATTGTATGGTGCCACAGGCGTTTTTTACCAACTACAAAACGTTTTAGATGATATTTGGGAAGTTAAGCAAACCTATTCAAATGAAATTATTGCTACTTTAATTGGGCGCCTGAAAAGTTTCGGGTTTATATTGATATTTGGATTTTTACTCTTAATAAGTTTTGTACTTACGGCATTATTAACGGCTTTTGCCAATAGAATTTCCCGGCTTTTTTCAACGGAAATTGTGGGTATAGCTTATATTATTGATATAGTGTTTTCCTTAATATTTATATATATGCTCTTTGCCGCTATGTTTAAATATTTACCAAGCAAACCCATAAGGTGGAAAGCAGTACGCGTAGGTGCTGCCCTTACAGCCCTCTTATTTATTTTAGGGAAATACATCCTTTCTTTTTACTTTGGAAAAACGGAACCTGGCTCTACATACGGTGCAGCTGGTTCCATAATTATTGTGATGCTTTGGACCTCCTACTCCAGTTTAATCCTGTTTTTTGGAGCACAGTTTACCAAAATTTATTCCGATAGGTATTTAATTGTAAACTAAACCATTTCAAGCTTTTAAAAACCTAAATATTACAAAAGCATACCTATTTCAGCATTTTTAATGCATATAATTTGATAACGCTAAAATAGTTTTTAATTGAGTTAAACCCATTTACTCTTTAATTATACTTTTATCATACTTAATTAAATACTAACATTAAATTTTAATATTATGAGAAGTATTCTTTGGCTAATAGCCGTAATCTGTATAGTTATTTGGATTTTAGGCTTTTTCGGATTTGTAGCAGGCATTGCTACCGGTGGTTTAATACACATTCTTTTAGTATTAGCAGTAATTGCTATTTTATATAATATTATTTCTGGAAGAAGACCTTTAGATTAAAAAGAGATTATAATACAATTAAAAAAAACAAAAAAATGAAAAGACACAGCACTGCCGTTTGGAGCGGCACAGTAAAGGAAGGAAAAGGATATTTAGTATCAGAAAGTAAAGCGCTTGATAGTATGCAATATTCATATAACAGTCGGTTTGAAAACGGTACGGGTACCAATCCTGAAGAATTAATGGCTGCAGCACATGCAGGTTGTTTTACCATGCAATTAAGCGCCGATTTAACAAAAGCAGGCTTTACACCAGAAGTTATTGAAACCAAATGTGCTATTGTAATGAAGGATGGCGTTATTACTAAGTCACAACTCTCTGTTAAAGCAAAAATCCCGAATATAAAAGAGGATGAATTTAAAGAAGCTGCTACAAAAGCAAAACAAAATTGTCCTGTAAGTAAGGCTTATAAAGCTTTGGAAATAAGTCTTGAAGCTAGCTTAGAAAATAAAATATGAATTAATTTCATTTATTATGTTACAAAAACCGCTCTTAATTTACCTAGCCGATGATGATAATGAAGACCGTATGCTTTTTAAAGAAGCATTGGACGAAATTAACATGAATGTTTCTGTTGAAGATTTTGATAATGGTGTAACCCTTATGGAACATTTATTAATGAAAGATAAACCTTTGCCAGACGCCATTTATTTAGATTTAAATATGCCTTTGATGAATGGTGAAGAATGTTTGAATGATATTAGAAATGAACCTTATCTTTCGCAAATCCCCATCATTATATATTCAACGTATATTGATGAACAAATGGCCGATAGACTACAAAGCAATGGCGCTAATTGGTATTTGATGAAGCCTAATACTTTTGGGAAACTTAAAAGCTTACTACAAAAAAGCTTGAATTATATTTATTCAGACGCAAAAAAAACATCTCATCTTCCCGAATTCATAATAACGGCATCGTGAAGGAGATGTTTATTAGTTTAAATAATTTCAAAAACTAATATTAAACCATATGCACTCGGCATTCTTGCGCACATGCAATACAGGAATCTGCACATTTTTTACAGTGTTCATGGTCATGCTGTTGGCATTGTTCTGCACACCATTCGCAAATTTCAGCACACAATCCACAATATTTTTTAGCGAAAAAACTATCGGCTAGCATAAACTTTACACAAATTAAACATGCCTCTACACATTGCATACAGCAATTTGGACAATCGTTGTGACTTTCCTTACCCATCATTTCCGAAAGACATTTTTGGCAATCTATTATACATTGTTGACAGGCTTCTATGCAACTTTCATAACTACGTATCATATTCTTAAATTTAGATTATTACTATAATTTACCTCTAAGTTAAAAGAATAGAAATAGCTGTTTTGGCTCAAAAGAAAAAGAATTTGACACAATAGCAAATGAAAAACATTTACAGTCAATAGAAGTATTGAAAAAAAATTGAATATCCGTAATCAATCATAAATTACTGTCTCCTCGAGCATTGCCGAAAACAAAACGTGTTTTGGTTGAAGGTAGCTCGCAAAGCGAATCGAGAGATTATTAAACTTTAATAACTTCAAAATGAGGTCTCGACTTTAGTTTATCTTGAGCGAAGTCGAAAGGCTCGACATGACATGAAGTATTTAATTATGATTGATTACGGATAAGCAGTAAAAAATTAAACAGAAAACAATTACAATGAATTACTCGTGCTGTGCTGGAAAATAGACAATAAATTGAGCACCTACATTTTCGGTTCCAATTGCTGTTAAATAGCCGTTATGGTTTTCTACAATTTTTTTACATATGGCTAAACCAATACCGGTACCAGAATATTCTGTTTTTTGATGCAGGCGCTGAAATACCTCAAATATTTTTTCGGCATATTCCTGTTTAAAACCAATGCCGTTGTCTATAAAGGATATTTTGTGAAACTGCTGTCGGCCTTTAGAGTTTTGATCTGGTATTTCAGAGGCTGATGCTTTTGAGTAAAGAATCTGAATTTTAGGTGTTTCATTTGCGCTTTTGTACTTTATAGCATTCGCTATTAAATTAGTAAACAACTGTTCCATTTGAAATGTAACACCCTTTATTTTTGGAAGTTTATCTGAAATTATCTTGGTTTCAGAATTATGAATGCTGGCCGCTAAATCTTCCTTAACCTTATCTAAAACCTGGTTTAAATCAATTTTTTCAAAATCACTTTTACTGAGGTTTATTTTAGAATAGGCAAGCAAATTCTCAATAAGTGATTGCATGCGGCTAACCGCTTTTATTACTTTACCAAAATACTCTTTACTTTTATCTGAAAAATTTTCAGCTTCAAAATCTTGTATTCTTAAAGCAAACAATTGGATTTTACGTAAAGGTTCTTGCAAATCATGACTTGCAACACGGTTAAAAGACTCTAATTCGGCATTTCTGTTTTTTAACTCTAAATTACTTTTCAACAAATTCTCTTCCGCTTCTATGGTTTGGGTTACGTCCTGCACCACACCAACCATAACCATGCTGCCATTTTTATTTATAAATTGCCCATCGGTTTTAAAATACTTTACAGCTCCTTGCTTGGTAATAACACGGTATGTATGCTCGGTAGAACGGAGTTCTTTCAGTGCTTTTGCCCCTACTTTATCATAAGCTTCTAAATCGTCTGGATGGATAAATTCCCTGTATTTTTCAAATGAAGGCTCAAATTCTTTGGGTTCGTACCCTAACATTCTATAATAATTATCTGAAATTTCAGAAACATGAGTATCTAAATACCACAGAAAACTGCCTGTTTTAGCAATACGTTCCGCATCCGTTAAAATAGAATTTTGAATAACGAGTGTTTCATTCAGTTTGATTAATTCCTCAGCTTTTTCCTTTTCTTCAGTAACATCACTTGTGGTTACTGTAACCCCGTCACCTAGTTTTATGGCTGTAGCACTAAACCATTGTATGGAACCATCTTTATTATAAGGAACTTCATATTCTACGGTTTTATCATCCTCTACAGCGTTAACCAAATGTTCAAAAACACCAGATTTGAAGGTATTAGGAAATACCTCCGATAATTTTTTACTCTTAATATTATCTGGCATTTCTCCAGTAACGGGACTTATTTTATCGTTAACAAATAAAATTTCAAAGTCTATAATTTTACCATCGTTTCCTCTGATGCTTTTAAAGTGCATTACTATATGTGAAATACTCTTGAAGATATTTGTAAGCAATGCTCGGTTCTCTAAAAGCTTTAAATTTTGATTTTCTAAACGTTTTTTGAGTGTTAATTCTATTTGTTTGGCTTCTTCTTCTGGTGTAGAATTACGGCCTGTTACCAAAACGCCTTCTGCAAGTGGTGTAGCCAACGAGTGAAACCACATTTGTTTACCATCTACTTCAATTTGTCTATCAAAAATAACTTTGGTTTTTTCTTGAAAAGACTTTATTAATTCTTCTAACTCCTTATGCGACTTATGTAAAGGGTACACTTTTAAAACAGTATTTCCAACTATATCGTTAGGTTCAAGCCCTAAATAATCTCTGTTACAATCATTAGCATATAAAATTTTGAAATCTATGATTTCATTAGAACCATTCAATACGGGTTCGTAGTAGTTTACAATATTATCGGTTGTTGCAAGTAAACTTTTTAAAAAAGCTTCTGATTTTCGAACCTTTAATTTATTATTATATATTCTAAAAAATGAAATAACAAATACAAATAATGCAAAAAAAGCCAGCAATAGTAACATACTGGGCGTTAGAGATTTGTGAGCGCTATAAGTTACTTTTCTTTCTTGCATTAAACGCTTTTCATCTGCAAGCATCCTATTTTTAATACTTTTTATTTCATTAAGGGTTTTATTTATTTTTAATTTATAGGATTGTTTTGCTTGTAATACCTCTTGACTATCTTGAGCAGTGGCTAGATCTAAATTTGTAAGTTGGCTATATAAATTATTCAATAAAGCTGTTAACGGTTTTATACGTGCTTTTTGTAAATCACTATCATGAGTAAGTATTTTTAAACTATCCAGTATTGTTTTACCTTCTAATTTATAGTTTTCAAAAACCCTATTTGAAGATTTGTCTTTTATTAAATCCTCCCTAAATTCTTCAGATTCAGCTTTAGTGTAGTGGGTTGTTAAATCACCTAAAGCATTATAAACTTGCAAGGTATGCACAACCATTTCAGCCGATTTTTGGGTAAGCATAATTTGCCTATAAGTCATACTTGTTGTTACCAAAAGCAACATTATTGCAATAAGCAACAATACAATATAGGTTTTTGAGGAAGTATAAATATGCTTAAAGCTCATATAGGTTTAAATACGTAATAAAAAAGTATCTTTATTTAAATTTGAAGTATGCTCATGCCAATTAACTTTTAAGGTTTTCTCTACTATTTCACATAGTTTATTAAAACAGCTAGGTTTGTTTATATACACACTGGCGCCATTTTGAAAAGAGTCCTCAATATCTTTCTCTGATGAAGAAGTAGAGTACATGGCTATGAAAACGTCTTTAAATAATGAATTGTTACGAATTTCTGTTAAACACTGTATACCATTTAAAATAGGCATATTAATATCTAAAAATATTAAATTTGGAAGTTTAACATTAGGCTGAAAAAGATAATCTAATAATTCCTGGCCATGTTTAAAAAGTGACAATGTTGTTTGTATCGAAATTTCCTCCAAGGCTTCGCTAAAAAGCATTCTGTCATCTTCATCGTCATCTGCCAAAATAATATTAAATATAGTATCGTTCATAAATGTAGTTTCTAACTAAGGTTAAATTTAGCATATTGCTTTCTTGGTAAATATACTTTTTACAAACCTTAACACTACTATTATTGTACTATAAATCTGTAAAGTAATAAGCTTGTCCTTTGAAAAAATTGGAGAGAATACTAAAATCACATTTTACAAAAAAGAGCCTTTTAAAAACCAATCCTTATCATGCCTAAATTACTATTCGAAAGATATGACTTTAATTTAAAAATTAAAATCATTAATGACATTAAATATTATATGTTTAAAATTTTATTGAGTTTTATACTGAGTAGAAATCGAACAGCCCTTAAGCTCTAATATACAGAGAGATAGATTATTTGTTTAAATGACACAGAAAAAAAATTAAATCAATCTTCAATATTATTGATGTTTTCTTTGTTAGAAACATTTGCTTCTGGTATTTTTTTAAAAAATTCTGCCAATTCTAAATCAGTATTTGGTCCATAACCCAATAGAAGTGTCCCTCTTTCTTCTTTGTTTGTTTTAATTATATAAAGTATAGACATATCCGAAGGGTCGCTCATACCTTCATACCTGTGTTCAGCAACAATAAAAACATCTTTGGGGGTATATTCGTTTTTTGTTTCACTGCTTATTAGTTTATCACCTTTATAATGAAAATTAGCAGTATAACCTTTCTTTTGATATATTTTTATATAATCTTTCTCATGTTTTGCAAATTCATCATTTTCCATTTCCTTAAATTTTAAGATTAGTTTTCTTTTTTTTAGGATGCATAGCTTATACCTTCTACACCCTAACTAATCAAATTTGCAAAAAAAGGCAGAATAAGATTAACCCAAATACATTTCTATTTAACCTTATTCATTAAAAAGGTTATATAACTATAAACATTTTAAAGAAAATTAGCCTTCATTTGAATTTTCGCTGGCATCTTCATTTGGGGCAATTTGCAGCTTGTTTTTACCAAAATCCAAGGTGCGTATTGGGAATGGGATATTGATACCTTTATCGTTGAAATTCGTTTTAATGAGTTTGATGGCTTTATGCCTTGCTTCATGTTCTTGTTTTACTTTAACCATATCAATCCAAAAGCGGGTCATAAAATTGATGGAGCTATCTCCAAACTCCGTATAGAAAAACTCAACACCCTCCCCTTCTTTTTGTTCGAAATTCTCTGAAATAATACGTACTACCAAATCTTCAACCTCTTGCAAATTACTTTCGTAACCTACGCCGCAGCTTACCGCAATTCTGCTTCTAGGGCTTATGGAGTAATTGGTAAATGAATTTTCTACAAATTTTGAATTTGGAATTACCACATAATTATTATCTGTTTGTCTTAAAACGATGTTCCGGAGACTTATTTCAGACACAAAACCATCAGCATCACTAGTTTTAATGTAATCGTTTATTTTTATTTTATCCATAAAAGACAGCACCACGCCTCCAACTGTGTTGCTTAATGTACCTTGAAGTGCTAAACCTATGGCTAAACCTATTACACCGGCACCAGCTAGAATGCTAGTTAAAACTTTATCCAGATCTAAAACACCCAAGGCTACAAAAAACCCAATCATGATAACAGCAATGAAAATTATTTTTGCTACAATTTCTTGGATTGATTTTTGACTGATATGCGTTAACAAATACTTGTTTGAAACCTTTCTAATGCCTCGTGCAATAAAATAAAACAGCACCATTACCAAAATGGCCATGATTAAGTTTGGCAGTTTTAAAATAATGGCATCCATCCAACCATCTAACTTATCCCATAACTTACTTACGGATTCTTCTATTGAAAATTTATTTTTCATCTTAAAAATTTTATAACATTTTGGTTAATAAAAAAGTAGCTAACACCCAAAGTATCAAACTAAGCATGCCACCTATAAACAAAAAGTGTTTAAATCGGTAATTACCTATGCCGTAAACCAAGGTATTTGTTTGATAACCAACAGGAGTAAAAAAGCTAAAATTAGCTGCAAACATGACTGCCAATATAAATGGTTTGAAATCTAGATTCATACCTTGGGCTACCGAAATAGCTATAGGCGTCATAATAATAGCTGTTGCATTGTTACTAACCACACCACTTAATACCATCGTTACAAAAAACAGGGTTCCTATAATTATATGATTAGGTTGCCCTCCTAAAAACCCCAATAACTTTTCTGAAACCCACATATCGGTTCCAGTGTTGTGCATGGCAAAGCCTAATGGAATCATTCCGGCAAGCAAGAAAAATATTTGCCAGTTTACTTTTTTATAAACGGTGTTTAAATCTAAATTTTTAGTTATTAACAACAAACACACACCTGTTAAGGCGCTTACCATAATGGATAATATGCCTGTTGCTGCCAATAAAATTACTAAAAGAAGAACACTTAACGAAAAATATCTTTTGAACTTCGATTTTCTATTAACATTGTCAAACTCTTGTAATATCACTACATTTTCCATAGTTTGAAGTATAGGAAATTTTTCTTTTGATGTTTCAACCAATAATCTATCACCAGACTTTAACGATAATCGATTCATACTGCTGCGCACCGTTCTATCTTTTAAATTTGTAAGCGTTTTTCGTTTCTTTATTGCTAATGGTATTACATCTTGAGACATAAAACTTCTTAAACTTCCTAAAGTTTTGCCTAACAATGCAGCTCCAGGGAGCATTAATAGTTCTACGAAAACCTTTTCATCTAATTCACTAGACTCTGTTGTTATTTTATCTTTGACTTCATCTTGTAGCTCGTTGAATTTTTTTTCTTCATAAACACTTAGATTTTCAGATGTTTTTATACGGGATAAGTTTTCAAGATCACACATTAAAAGCAATTCATCATTCTCCTTGAATGTGATGTATTTACCAGGTGAATTATGAATTCTGTTATCACGAATTAGCTGTAAAAATGAAATATCTGGGTTCTCGAACAAAAAGGTTTCCTGAATTTTTTTTCCCACTAAATTTGAGTCGGGATTTATATGAACTTTAGTTATATAATTATCAATTTCATAATCTTTACTTAAACTTTGTGCTTTATCCCACGGCAACCAACGCAATGTTATGGTAATATACACAATAGAAACCGTTAGAAATATAATACCCAATAATGAAAATTCAAAAAAACCTAACTTTTCAGCTCCTAAGTTTTTTGCAACAGCGCTTACAATTAAATTTGTAGATGTGCCCATCAAGGTACACGATCCTCCTAATATACCTGCAAAAGAAATTGGCAGTAAAAGTTTGGATTGCGGAATTTTATACTTTTCTGAAAGTTGGTTAATAATTTTTATAAAAACAACTACTACGGCCGTAGTGCTAATAAATGCAGAAATACCCGCCGTAACAAACATAAAAAAGGGAGCTATAATATAAATGGGCAACGATTTTACCTTACCCATACCAGACGTAAGCCAATGGATAACCCCGTTTTCTTCCATGGCAATAGCCAGTATCATTAAGGAAAGAACAGCAATTGTGGCAGGGTTTGAAAAACCACTAATGCCTTCTTCGGGAGTTACCAATCCTAATAAAATGAGCGATACAATAATAAAAAAAGCTATTTTATCTATAGGGAAAATCTCAAAAACAAAAAGCACTATGGTAACCAATAGCACTGAAAACATTAATATAATTTCTCCCTCCATCTATTAAAATATTAATTTTTTAACTATTGATTTTATATGTTGTAAATTATAAATTTAAGCAATAAGCTATTAACTTAAACCAAATGAATATTGATACCATAAATAAAAATATATTAAAGCCTATTATGGTCTTTACCGTATTCTTTTTTATAAATTCGGACGACTAACAAGAATAAACTAATTAATAACGGTCCAAAAACCAACCCTATAAAACCAAAAAGAGGTATTCCAATAATAACCCCTATGAGTGTTATTAATGGATGAACATCGTCTAGTTTTCGTAGTACATATAAACGAATAAGATTGTCAGTAACACCTACCACAACAATACCATATATTAATACGCCCCAAGCTTGAAAAGTGTCTCCATTCGAAAGTGCCAATATAAAAACGGGAATAGTACCAAGAAAATTTCCAACAAAAGGAATCATGGAACCAATGGTTACAACTACTGCCCAAAAAAACGGACTTTCAACACCAAACAATAAAAATCCTATTAAGGCAACCACTCCTTGTGCAATGGCCACTAGTGGAATACCCAACGCATTGGAACGAACCATAGCATATATTTCTTCTCCCAATGTTTTAATATTTTCCTTACTAATGGGAATATATTCAATTAACGATTCTCGAAGTTTTCTTCGGTTAGTAAGCATATAAAAAAGTAAAAAATACATAACAGATATGGCAATAAATGTACTAAACGTACCCCCAAGAATATTCGTCACGTTTTTTGTTATACCGCTTGAAATGGAAGATGCATCAATTTGATCCGTTATATTATAGCCTAACGCCTGTTCCCATGTTTGCAGTTTTGTTTTAACCGCTTTTATTACTTTTTCTGAATTTTGTGCAGCTTTACCTATTTTGTTACCTAACATAAGTACAGCTCCAGCAATTGGGAGTAGAATAGATATAAAAGATAAGAACATAAGAAATCCTGCTGCCAAATTAGCATTCCACCCTTTTTTTACTAATTTAACCATGATACCTTTTAACAAAACGTATAATGTAATAGCTCCCAGTACGCCCGAAAAATAAGGTATCATTTCCCTAAAAATCAAACCTCCCATTAAGAGTATTATTAAAAGTGTAAATATTTGACGTATTTTTTTTGGATTTATAATGTTCATTGTTCAGAATTATATTTAATACAGTTACTATTAAGTGTTTAATTATTTCTTAGGGCATGAATAAGTTCGGGTTTATTCATTTTAGAACGTCCTTTAATACCAACGTTTTTTGCCTGTTCATATAATTCGTCTTTGGTCCACTTTTCATAAGGTTTAGCTTTTCCTCCTTTTTTCCCAGCATCTGGCGTATTGGCAATACGAGCTGCTTTTTGTTTACTATACCCTTTCTCACGAAGGGCTTCGTACTGTTCTTCGTTTTTTATACTTGGAATGTCCATAACTTTAATTTTTATATTCAAATTTTAGTAAAAAATATTAATCAACTTAACCTTATCGCATTAAATATTGACTTAAAACAAACAAATGACTTGCTGTTTATTGCATCAATAAATTATGCTTTTGAGTTAATGAGTGCGTGTTTGCTTCAGTAATTTTATTTCATAGTAAAATAAATTATTAATTAAAAATTAAAAATCATGAATAAAGATCAAATAGAAGGAAAATGGAAACAGATTAAAGGTAAGTTCAAACAAAAATATGCAGATCTTACCGATGACGATTTAACCTACTCTGAAGGGAAATTCGACGAAATGATGGGTAAACTTCAAGAGAAAACAGGTAAAACGAAAGAAGATTTAAAAAGAGAAATTGAATCTTGGTAAAATTACCGATTAATAGCAATGTCCTCCTAATTAAATTTAGGGGGATATTTTTTTTGAACTAAATAAACCCTGTTTGTTTTAATTACAAAAAAAAGGTTAGCCAAATTTGGCTAACCTTTTTCTAAATTAGACTAGTGTCTAATTATTTAAATGAGTGGTATTCAAATTTTTGTCCACCTACCGAAGCATCGGCCATAAGACCTGCTTTTGGCAATGCAAAAACCATAACACCATCAGAATAACCAACATGTTCAGATTTTCCTTCTTCCGCTATTACTGCAGATGCTTCAGCGGAAAATTCATAATTACCTTGTTTAAATTTTTCCAATGCCGCATCAGTTTCAAAGAAGATGACTTCAATTACAGCTTGCCCACCAGCTTGCAATCCAATATTTATTTTCTTCAACGAAGTCATTCCTATAGCTGTACCATTTTCATACACAACACCATTACCACTGGCACCACCTACAATTAAACCACCTTTACCCACATTAGGAAAAATAGCATAACCAGAAGCATTCTTGAAAAATTTTTCCAATCCAGCATCTTTGGCAATTAACGTGCTTTTGGCTTTCTGAGCATCGGCCATTATTTCTTTGTCTTTGTTCGTTTGCGCGACAGCAGTGACTGTAATTAGTGTGACACAAGCTATCATGAGTTTTTTTAGAGTTTTCATAATTTGATTTTTTTTATTGTTAATATGTTCAAATTTAGAATATTAAGCTATTTTAGAATATCTCTAACAAATTCATTATTAACTCAAAAAAAAAGATCTTGTATGTTATTAATTTTTCTCAACTTGTTCAATAGAAACGGTTGTAGTGGGTAAGTTAAACTCACGCGATTTTAAAGTAGCATATATTTTTAATTGTAAATCCGTTTTCAGTTTTCCTCCAGGGGCTCTTACTTCATCTGTTCTGTACCAAAAATGCACTAAAATATTAACTAAATCATTTTCAATACTATCAACCAAAATATCGTACATAGGATTTTTCAAAACAAATTCATTCTCATTTAAAATAGACTCAATAAGTTCTAAAACCTTATGTATATTATCATCATGCACCACACTTACAATGAATTCGTTACGCATTAATTCATCTATAGTGTAATTTTTTAGATTATTCTTTAAAATAGAACCGTTTGGAATGTAGGCATCAATACCATCTACTGTTTTTATGGTTGTAGAGCGTAATCGCATTTCTATCACCCTACCTTTTATGCCTTCAATTTCTATCAAATCTCCTATTCTAAAAGGTCTTTGAAATGCCATTAATATGCCTGCTATAAAATTTTCGCCAATATCTTTTAACGCAAAACCAATTATAAAAGTAGTTAAGCCTGCACCTGCCAAAATTTTATTTGTTACATCGTCAAAACCTATAATACCTAGAGCTATTACAAACAGTACAACCGTTAAAATCAATGAAATAACGCTTAAAATAAAGTCTGCTATTAAGGGATCGTTGGATTTTGAAATAATCATTTTTTTGGCAGATCTATTTATAAATTTAATAATGAATAACCCAACTACAAATACTACTAAGGATAATAATATTTTTGGTAAATGAGCTACCAAATTTATCCATGATTGGTGAATAGAATCCTTAATTACATTTATTTCAGTATCCATATTTTTATTTATCTTTTTCTGCTTGTTTCTCTGCTTCTTCTCTAGCTTTTTCCCTTTCCTTTTCTTTCTTTCTAAAATAACCTCTTAGCAGGAAATTATGTTTAGCCGCTTCCATGTTTTGTTCTAAACCTTTGGATCCCTTTCTTAAATTTTCCATGGTTTTTTCCATATCCTCAGCAACGCCTTCATCGTTCAACAATCTTCCTAAAGTTCCCTGCCCTTCATTAATATCTATTAACATAGTTGCTAATTCGTCCGTAATAACTTCGGCATTTTCTGCAGTTATTTTAACGGATGCCAAAATATCATCGAATTCAACTGGCTCAACCGATTTTATTGATGCACCATCTTTAACTTCTGGAGAATTTGTACTGCCTTGTGAAATCATTAAAAGTTTATCTCCAATAACACCTTCCGAAGTTATGGATGCTCTACTATCCTTCTTAATGAACTTTTTCACATTTTTGTCCATCATAGCTACCACATTTACGGTAGAATCGTTAGTAATTGATATGCTTTCTATAGTACCTACTGCAATTCCTGAAAAGCGTACCTGACCACCAACTTGGAGCCCACTCACATTTCGGAAATTGGTACTGATTTTAAACTTTGAACTAAATAAATTTTGGTTACTTCCTATAAAAAAAATAATTACAAAAAGTATCAAAAGTCCTAAGGAAACAAATATTCCCAGTTTTATTTTATATGCGTTTTTATTCGTCTTCATAATTTTCTATTTAAAAAATGATTGTATGTATGAATCGTCGTCATTAATAAATGCTTCCAAACTGCCTACTTTGTAAACTTTCCCATCTTTTATCATGGCAATTCGATCGGCAACCGTTTTTACGCAGTTAATGTCATGCGTGATGATAATGGATGAATTTTTGAATTTTCCCTTAGTATCATTTATCAAATTACTTATTTCGTGAGACGTTACAGGATCTAAACCCGTGGTAGGCTCATCGTATAAAATGATATCGGGATTTACTACCAGTGTTCTTGCTAAACCAATCCTTTTCTTCATCCCACCTGATAATTCTGAGGGCATTTTATCAATGGAATCTGGCATGCCTACATTTTCTAAAGCTTCAACAATTTTATTGTTCATTTCTTCTTCAGAAAACCCTTCCTTTAATCTTGAAAGCGCAAAAGTTAAATTTTCCCTAACCGTCATAGAATCATATAAAGCCGCACTTTGAAAAAGGAATCCTATTTTTTTTCGGACTTCAATTAAATCTTCTTCGTTAATGTCGGTTAGCTCATACTCTCCCACTTTAATACTACCTTCATCATGCTTTAAAAGGCTGACAATACATTTGATTAAAACCGACTTTCCTGAACCTGACTTTCCTAACACCACTAAATTTTCATTATCATGTAGTTCTAAATTTATGCCATCTAAAACCTTTTGATCTCCAAAACTTTTTTTGAGATCATTTATTCCTATAAGAACGTTATTTGCTTTTTTTTCCATTAGAATAAATCGGTTATTTGTACAGCAATTAAGTCTACAATAATTAATAATAACGATGCGGTAACTACGGCCGAATTTGCAGCAATACCAACACTTTCGGTACCTCTGCCTGCATTGTATCCTTTGTAACAGCCCACTAACCCAATAACAGCTCCAAAAAAGAAGGTTTTTATAACCGCAGGAAATACATCAATAAACTCTACTTGGGCAAATGCTTGGTTTATAAACAAATCCAAACTTACATTGTCTTTAAGGTTAATACCTAACCAACTTCCGAAAATCCCAATAGCATCGGCATATAAAGTAAGTATGGGAATCATTACAGTAGCCGCTAAAACCCTGGGGATAATTAGAAAATTTATGGGGTTTGTGTTTGAAACCTCCATGGCATCAATTTGCTCGGTAACCCGCATAGAGCCTAATTCAGCTCCCATACTAGAGCCTATTTTACCTGCACAAATTAAAGCTGTGATTACGGGTCCCATTTCCCTTATTATAGAAATAGCCACCATACCTGGCAACATGGCAACAGCCCCAAACTCTACCAACGCCGGTCTGGATTGAATGGTTAAAACCAAACCTACAATAATACCTGTAATGGAAATTAACCCCACCGATTTATTCCCGATTTGATAACATTGTTTTAAAAATTCCTGAAATTCAAATGTTTTGGTAAACAAGTTTCTTAATACTGTTTGTAAATATTCAATAACATTCGCAACATCGATAAAAAATGAGTTGCTTTTATCTTTTATTAAAGTAAGAAACGAATTGAGATTTAAAGAGGATTCTTCTTGATTATGTAATTTATCAGGCATAGTTATTGTCTTTAAATATGCCTATAAAGTTACATGCTTTCAAATGTTTAAAATTTATAAGATTTTAATGTTTTATTATAGAATATCAATGAATTTAAAATAGTCAAATTGAATATTAATTTTTTATCTTTTCTAGTTTCATTACTTTAATTAATTGCCACAGATTTTACAATTTTTGAATCTTTATTAAAATAATTCGACTATCGTCCAGCCAGTGCCTCCACAAATTTTAAAACGCAAAATTTCATGAGTTTTAAAATTTGAATATATTTTTACATTCATATAATTTTAACGTTTTTTTGACCTTTATATAATTTTACAGATACTTTTTTTTCAATTTTTCAATAAAAACAAAAATACCCCTAAAACATAAAACATTCACCCAAAAACAATCATCTAAAACACCTCACTTACCCTACCATTACTGTGTTATGGCTCACTTTAATAAACAGTAATTCAACGAATATAATTGCTATATATAGGATTGTTGACCAATCTTAATTTATAACGTAATATTTTTAAGCCAGAAATCAATTTAGTCCCTATATATAAGTATTGGTTTTCGATTAATAGCACATAATAATTTTAAACAACAAATCATTCTAGCAATATTTTGCTAGTACAACATGTTAAAATAAAATTTATAGACTATTAGGCTTCATTTCCCTCATTGAAGTCATTATGAGAATAACCTATATTTTCACTTTTTACATGAATAATAAATATTAAACCAAGTTTTTTTATGATTCATAAGTTTAAAAAACTTAATGATTCTAATTGAACTACAAATTAAAATTTAGTGCAAACAAAAAGTATAAACTCAAAATAAAAACCCCCAATACAATATTTAATATAAATCCTACGTAAAAAATGAAAGTTCAATCTCACAATCAAAACAAAACTCAATTGGATCCACTTTTACACAACATTGAAAGTGTTATCAATACCACAAATACACAATTAGAAATATGGACAGATTGTATAATAGGAGGTGATGATGCCAATAAGTCTTATAATCTTTCTTATTCCATTACATTCAAAGGTGATTTAGTTTTAGAAGCATTACAACAAGCCGTGAACATTTTAGTTGAGCGTCATGAATGTTTGAGAACTTCGTTCAGTTCTGATGGTATTTATATGAATCTCTTCAAGGATCTTAAAACCGAAATAAGCGTTGATGATATCTCTCAAATTCCTGAAGATGAAAAGGAAAGCGCTAAAAAAAATATAATAGATAGCGAAGTTAATTATCTTTTTAATCTCGTTGAAGGCCCTTTATTCAAAGTTAAATTAATTAAACTCGATGATTTAGAAAACATTTTAGTACTTACACACCATCATATTATTGGAGATGGATTAAGTATTAACATAATAGTAGAAGAGCTTAGTATTATTTATTCTGCCCATATTGAAAATACAATACCAAAACTAAAAACTCCAGAACGTTTTAGTGAATATGCAAAAAAAGTAAATGCTTTAAAAGAAAACAACGAATACAAACAGATAGAAGATTTTTGGCTTGATATCTATAAAGATTCTGTTCCAACCATGGAATTACCTATAGATGAAACCCGACCTCCATTACGCACATACAATAGCACACGCGTTGATTTTCCTATTGATATTAAACTAATAAATTCATTAAGACAGTTAGCAAACAGTGCCGATTGTAGTTTAACAACCAGTTTGCTTGCGGCGTACGAAATTTTTATATGCAAAATCACTGGTCAAAAAGACATTGTAGTTGGGTTTCCTGTTTCAGGAAATAGGCAATACAACATGAAACATTTAATTGGAGATTGTGCAAACCTGCTCCCGTTACGAACTAAAATAAATACCAATATTAGCTTTGTAGACTACCTAAAACAAAGAAATCCAGCAATAATTGAATCTTATTTACATCAACAAGTTAGTTTCGGGCATCTTTTGCAAAAGTTAGCTATTGCTAGAGACCCTTCCAGAGTACCCATGGTACCTATTACTTTAACGGTCGATTTAAATAGGGATATAGAAACTGAGTATTCCTTTATGGGGCTCACCTATGAGTTTGAAATTAACCCAAGAGCTTATGCTTCTTTTGAAATGCAAATTCATGCTTGCATGTCCAAAAATGTACCTACCCTTCAATGTTATTATAATACGTCACTTTTTAAGGAAGAAACCATACATAAAATGATGACTTCATTTGAAGACACCATAAGCAAACTCATTTCAGAACAAAACAGCCCATTAGCAGATATTATAAAAGGTGATTATCTAGCCGATTATACGAAGCTAAATGATACTGAAACGCCCTACCCCAAAGTTTCATTATCTGAAATACTAAACAAACGATCTGAAATTTCCCCTAACAATATTGCTATTGAATATAAAAATACTCAAATAACCTATAAAGATTTACACATTAAGGTAAATCAATTTGCACATTATTTAGAAGCCCAAGGTGTTCAATCTGGTGATTATATCGCGGTTTCTTATCCAAGAAGTCCAGAATTAGTATATGCCATTTTAGCAATTATTCAATGTGGTGCTGCCTATCTTCCTTTAGATCATGAATACCCCGCTAAGCGTGTAGAATATATGATGGAAGATTCTGAAGCTAAATACTTATTAACCAGTAAGGCATTGTCATTATCATTACCAAAATGTTCTAATACCATTTTGATAGATGATGCGATGGAATCATTAAGTCAATACCCTGAAACAAAGCTTGAAAGGTTTGTAGACCCAGAAAACGTATTGTACCTTTTATATACTTCTGGTTCTACCGGAAAACCCAAAGGAGCAAAAATAACGAATAGAAATGTAGTTAATTTATTTTATTCCCTAGAGGTTGAACCAGGTATAACGGAAACCGATAGAGTTCCTTTTATTTCTACCATATCTTTTGATATTGCTAGTTTTGAGTTGTTTTTCCCTTTATTCAAAGGTGCTGTTTTAGTGATACCAGACCATGAAACACCAAGCGATGGTAGATTATTTTTAGAAATGCTAGATAAGGAAAAAATATCCTTAGTTGTAGCAACACCAACCACCTATCAAATGCTTTTAGATTCAGGATGGAATAAAAAATTACCAATAAAAATATGGTGTTGTGGCGAACCTTTACCCGCTAAACTGGCCAAAGAACTTATAGATAGGAGTGATGAACTTTGGACCTTGTATGGCCCTACTGAAGTAACTATTTTTTCTTCTTGTAAACACATAAAAAACGAAGAAACCATCATTTCTGTTGGTGCTCCTATTGCCAATATGCAATATTACATTGTTGATGAGCATTTAAACCTATTGCCTCCAAACGCTATTGGCGAGATTGCCATTGGAGGGGACGGTGTTGGAAAAGGATATTTAGGAAAACCTGAATTAACAGCTGCAAAATATATTCCTAATAAGTTTTCAGATAAAAAGGATGCTATCATGTACCTTTCTGGTGATATAGGCAAATTACTTCCTAGCAATGAAGTGATGTGTTTGGGACGTATTGACCATCAAGTTAAAGTAAGAGGGCACCGCATTGAAATTGGAGAAATAGAACATGCATTAACTTCCATAAAAGGCATAAAGTCGGCCATTGTATTGGCTAAAAAAGATATTCTTGTTGCTTTTGTTGTAGTTGATTATGAATTTACTACAGAACTTGATGAAATTAGATCATGGAGAAATGAATTGGCATCACAACTACCAACTTTTATGGTACCGCATGTTTTTCATATTCTTGATAAAATGCCTAGAACTTTAAACGATAAAGTAGACCGTACGGCATTGCTGGAGTATAAATCAACTTCTGAAAATGAAGATGCCTGCACAGAGCCGAGAACAAAAGAAGAAAAGTTAGTCGCAAGCATTTGGCAAGACATATTAAAAAAAGAGAAAATAGATATTTTTAGTAACTTTTTTGAGATGGGCGGGCATTCTATTATGGCGGTAAACGTTATGGTAGCTATAGAAAACAAAACAGGGATACGCATTCCTCTTTCTGCATTGTTCCAACATTCCACCATTGAAAAATTTGCCAAATTATTAACTGTTGAAAATGAAATTTCTTCAGATTATTTAGTACCGCTCAAGCCAAATGGAACAAAAACACCTCTTTTCATCGTTCATGGGAAAGGACTGAACATTTTAAATTTTGCACACGTCATAAATCATTTTGATGAAGACCAACCCGTTTATGGGCTGCAAGGTGTTGGACCTAATGGTTATGATAACTGGTTTGAATCTGTTGAAGCTATGGCGGCACGCTACATTGAATCTATTATGGAAGTTCATCCTCAAGGACCTTATGCTGTAGCAGGGTTTTCTTTTGGTGGCGTAGTTGCTTTTGAAATGGCTCGCCAATTAAAAGAACAGGGTAAAACAGTGAGCCTCATTGCTGCATTAGACTCAAATGTAGATTCCTCTTATTATTGTGCCTCACTTTTACAAAAAAGATTGGTTAGATATTATGATCGTACGTATAGACGTGTAGATTATTTATGGCAAATGCTAACAAGTTGGGAAGCCTTAAAATTAAGGGCTAATACAAAAAAAGTGTATCTACAGAAAAAATACTTTGGTTTAAAGGATGATATGACAGAACAGGAAGTTGTAGCACATGAACTTTACGTAGAAGCTGATGCCATGGTTTCAAAAATTGTGGATAAATTTCAACTTAAGCCACAAGATTTTGAAGTGGAGTTATTTCGAGCAAAAGATGATGATAGTTACAAATTAGACCCAGAACACTTAGGATGGAAAAGAGCTGCTTTAAAAGGCGTTAATATTCATAATATTTCTGGGAATCATCTAAATATAGTGGCACCTCCAAATGATAAAAAGTTAGCGAGAATGTTACAGGATATTTTAGATAAAAAACATGCCAACATCTAAAATCCTTATTTCATTTTCAAATGTAAAGAGTGTTAAATCAATACCTAATAAAGAAACTTCTTTCATTGCCAATGATAGCATCATTTATAGTATTTATTTACCCGATTTCCTCAACTTAGAAAGCGATTTAAAAAGATATCTAAATTTAAATGAGATTGGCAGAGCCGAACGTTTTCACAGGGATATAGACCGACATCGATTCATCATTTATAGAGCTATCTTAAAATTTATTTTAGCAGCCTATACCAAGTTAGATGTACGAACTATTGCGTTTGATTATCATTCAAATAAAAAACCATATTTGGCCTCTCATCCATGGCTTCAATTTAACAGTTCACATGCTGAAGACTATGCGCTTATTGCCATTTCTCGAAAAAAAATAGGCATTGATATTGAACATATGTCTGATGATTTTAATTTCAACAACCTCATCCAAAATGTTTTTGGGAAGGAAGAAACCTCAATAATCCAAAATGCTGTAAATAAAAAACAAACGTTCTACACCTTGTGGACACGAAAAGAGGCTTTTGTTAAGGGTATTGGAAAAGGTATTGATGATGATTTTAGATATATCCCTTGTTTAGATGGGCAACATGAGATCCCTTCTGGCCTAATACAAAACACTGAAGACTGGCAGGTATGTAGTTTTAATGTTGGAAATCATTATTTGGCTGCGGTAGCAATGGAAGGTTCATCAACATATTTAATAGAACCCGTATTGTTTACGGTGCCTAATACTATGAAGGGTTTACTTAAAATGGCTCAACTAAGTATCGATTGACCCAATCAATTTAGATACTTTTAAAAACGCCTTCCCCTTCTTAAGTTTCTCTTACTCCATCATATGCAATTCTATGCCCAAGCAACCACTTATTAAATTTCTCAACTTTCTTGTTTCATAATATCTAAATAAACTTTAGCCCTTTTATAAAAAAATTCGACCATTGATATGGTTTCTACTTAGGTGGTTTCAATTATAATGGAAAACTTACGGTTTAAAATATCAAAAAAAAAATCCTGTTAATTATCAAAAACGTAATATTTCCAATCTATTTGGGCAAAATCGAAAAAATAGCAACAGATTGCAAATTGTTTTTTTTATTGCAATAAAAAACTTTAATATTGCCAATCCCTAATGCTATATAGCAGCAATTTTTTTTGTTGTTAATTATCTAATAGTTTTTATTTTTTACAAGTTTGTTTCCAAAGTCCCCAGGTTTTAGAAGCTTAACCCAAAATTATATAAGTACTATTTATGATACAAAATAAAAAACGAATTAAAATTTTTGATGTAGCAAAGGGCATTAGTATCATACTAATGACCATGAGTCGCTACCCTTTTTTGGAAACTTATCCTACCTTAATATCTTTTCAAAATGTTGCAATTATTTTTAAAATGCCTACATTCATTTTTATATCGGGATATCTTCTAAGCGATCGATTGGATTTCAAAAGTTTTTTTTATCATAAAGTTGATGGTCTCATAAAACCTTTAATAGGGTTTTTATTTAGCTTAACATTGTTAAATATAATACTTTATTTGGTGACCTCTGACAGGATAATTCTGCATGATATTTTACAATACATTCTAAATTTGCCGCGATCATTTTTCCACGGAAGTTTTGATGTTGTAAACGTGTCATTTTGGTTTATAACAGCTTTATTTTTAGGGCAGATATGCTTAAAAGGATTTTTAGTAATTTCAAATTTAAAGAAACCTTTTAATTACCTGCTTTTAAGCATTTTTTTTATAGTATTATTAATTTTGAATGCCATTAAAACAAAATTTTATTGGTCTGAATATATACCTTCATTTTTTACTTATTTATTTTTAGGTTATGGTTTCAAAAAAATAAGCCTAAGATTTTTTAATGGGACTTCATTTTTTTATAATAAAAAAATGATTTTATTTCCAATTTTATTTTTAATATCGTACGTTACCCTTTACGAATTAAACTTTGATGTTGATTTAAATTTAGCTGGACTTCATTTTAATTATCATTATCTTTTAATCCTATCGCTATTCGGTGTATTTACCATTATTTATTTATGTAGTTTTATTGAAAAAATACCCATCCTAAATTCTGTTTTAGTCTATTGTTCCAAAGCTAGCTTTTTTATTTTGGCCTATCACATATTTATTAAAGATGTATTTTCCACCATGTTTGATCTAGAAACTTACAACCCTTTATTGCATACATTTTTATTTTTCTTAAACATAGTACTTTGTTGTCTAATTTATATGCTATTAAAGCGAGTAACTATTGTTCGTCTTTTGTTTTACCCCTTAAAAACGATTGAATTAAAGGATATAGAAATTAAGTTATTAAAATCTAAATATATTAGCAGAATTATTCCAAAAGAAATATCATTGGCCTAACTTCAAAAGAAACATCATTAATAAAAGCAAAATGCAATGCTTGTTTTCTTGTATTTCGTTAGAAATGATTACTTAACGTGTGTGAAATTCAGTTTTTAACATCCTTTGCGTCTTATTACAATAAAACACTAAAAACCAACCACTTAAGATAAAATTTATGTAAATGATTTTATTTAATTTACAGCTAACTAATAATATTTTTCAAATAATGTAATTCATCGATTATAATTGCTGTGTATAGAAAAATACAATATTATAATTATTAACATGATATTTTTGCCTTAGAAATAACTGTTATTTTTCTTAATAAACATTGAATTTCAATTAATAGCACTAAATAATTTTAAAACACAAACTTTATGGCAGAATTGTATTAAAACAATCTGTTAAATTAAAATTTATAGTCTATTGAGTACAATCTATCCCACATGTATTTTATCATTAAGCTTATTTGATGATTTTGTTAGTTTTAATTAGAACGTATTACAAATTACATTTAATAATATAGCTGTATAAAAAAATGAATAGCAATAAAACTTATTTATCTTATTATAATGAACTAAACAATACGGAAGCTGTTTACCCAACAGAACCGTTGCACGTATTGTTACATAACCAAGCTAAACTATTTTCTAACAAAACAGCTATAGAATTTAAAGGCTCCTGTGTTTCCTATGAAGCATTGCAAAAAAGAGCGAATCAATTATCGCATTATTTAGTAAATCAAGGGGTATGTGCTGGAGCCTTAGTAGGCGTATCTTTAAATCGGGATCCAGAATTATTGGCTACACTAATGGCTATTTTACAATGTGGTGCCGCCTATGTTCCGTTAGATCCTAATTACCCAAAGTCTAGATTAGAATTTATACTAATAGATTCTCAAGCAAAACACCTTATTACAAATAAAGATAATACATTACATATTGATGATTCTATTAAACAGTTATATATTGAAGATGCATTATCTCAAGAAAAAACGCTTCTCAACACTCCTTTAAATATTGTTGTTAACCAAAATGATCTTGCTTATATTCTTTACACATCAGGTTCTACGGGGAAACCAAAAGGTGTTCCCATATCGCATAAAAACCTAGTGAATTTTTTATTTAGTATCTCTAAGGAACCTGGTATTACTGAAAACGATAAGCTTTTAGCAATCACAACTATTTCATTTGATATTGCAGGTCTTGAACTCTTTTTACCACTTTTAAATGGCGCATGTATTATAATGGTAGATGCTGAAACAGCTCGTAATGGAGAGTTATTACATGATATACTAAAAACTAAAAAGATAAGTATTGTACAAGCAACGCCTACTACTTGGAAAATGTTATTAGAATCAAAATGGGAACAACCACTACCTATTACAGCTTTGTGTGGGGGTGAAGCTTTAACTTCAGAACTTGCACAAAAAATATTATCTAAATGTAAAAAACTGTGGAATATGTATGGCCCTACAGAAACCACTATATGGTCCACTATAAAAGAAATAAAACCTGATGACGAATTAATTACCATAGGCAAACCCATTGCCAATACACAAGTTTTTTTATTAAATGCATCAGGTCTGCTAGCAAAACCAGGAACTATTGGAGAGATAACCATTGCTGGAGATGGTGTTGCAGAAGGTTATTGGAAACGCCCAGAATTAACTGCAGAGAAATTTATAAAAAATACATTCAACTCAAATACGAATACATTACTTTATAAAACAGGCGATTTAGGGATATTATTACCTTCAAACAATATACAATGCTTAGGTAGAACAGATCATCAAATAAAAATACGTGGCTACCGTATTGAACCAGAAGAGATTGAAAAAAACCTCATCCTTTTAAACCACATACAAGAAGCAGTTGTACTTGTCCATAATGATATACTAATCGCTTTTGTAAAACCTATAGTTTTTGAAAAATTCACTAGTGAGCATATTAACGAATGGAAATCAAATTTAACAGATAAATTACCTTCGTATTTTGTTCCAAACCAAATTAAAGTTGTTAAAGAATTTCCAACTACTCCTAATGGAAAATTAGACAGACAAGCGCTTTTATATTCAGAAACAATAAAAATTGAATCAAGCTCTATTTCAGAGCCAAAAACAGATACCGAAAAACTCATTGCTGGCATCTGGGAAAAATACCTACATATTGATTATGTAGACATTCGAAATAATTTTTTTGAATTAGGAGGCAATTCACTCATAGCCATTCAAGTTATGAATGACATTGAAAAAGAAACAGGAAAAACCCTTCCATTATCTTCTTTATTTGAATATTCTACTATTGAAAAATTCTCTCAACTATTAAATTCTGAAAATATAGATACATGGGGCTCTTTAGTTCCTATAAAACCCCAAGGAAACAAAACACCGGTTTATATAGTGCACGGTGCTGGTCTGGAAGTTTTAATTTTTAAAGAATTATCAGATAACTTAGATGCAAACCAACCTGTTTATGGGCTCCAAGCAAAAGACCTTTTCAATTCTACAACCACATATGACACTATTGAGAAAATAGCAGCTCATTATGTAGACACCATTATAGACGCGAACCCTGAAGGAACTTTTGCTTTAGCTGGCTATTCTTTTGGTGGTATTATAGCCTACGAAATGGCAAGAAAACTTACAGAGCAAGGTAAAAAGGTAACCATGGTTGGGTTATTAGATACTGCTATAGAGCCACACTTTTACCACGCATCTCCTTTACTTAAAAAAGCAGCTATGTTAGCTTATAAAAATAAAAGAAGATTGAATTTTTTAAAAGAAATGACTCAAAGTTGGGGTCATGTTAAATTGCATTTGAATCGTAAAAAGGAGTTTTTATCTCAAAGATATTTACATCCTAAAAATTTCGAAACAGATCAAGAGCAAATAAAGCATGAAGAATTCATTAAAACTGAAAGCATCATTCATCCTATAAAAAATCGTTATTATATGACCTCTCAGCATGTCATTGTCGATTTATTTAAAGCAGAGGAGCATATCGCCTATGTTGATGATACAACATTTACAGGATGGCAGAATTTTGCATTAAATGGTGTAAACGTTCATAGAACCCCTGGAAATCATGATACCCTTCTAAGTTCTGAAAATGCAAAAGAATTGGCTCGTATTTTTCAAAGTGTATTGGATTTAAGAAACAACAATCAATAAAAATTTTCTAGAACCTAAACACCAAACTCTTTTGAAGAAATCATAAAACATTAAGAAAACCCCCGTTCTTACCTATCCCATGTAATTTATAATTAGGAAAAACTTAATCAATTAACGGTCACAAATTGTTGAAACCATAAGAATTAGCTCCTAATTTTTAGAAATCCCCATTTATTAAGAAATTCTCTTATTTCATATAGAAAAAAACAAATATTATCTTAATTTCGAGCTTAATATTTCAATTCAAATAATATATGAAAGTAGCATTTATTACTGGCGTAACCGGACAAGATGGTGCCTATCTTAGTGAATTTTTATTAAAAAAAGGCTATCAAGTACATGGTTTAAAAAGACGGTCTTCATTGTTTAACACCGATCGTATTGACCACTTGTATCAAGACCCGCATGTAGATAATCGAAATTTTTTCTTGCATTACGGCGATATGACGGATAGCACGAATTTAATCAGGCTTATCAAAGAAATCCAACCAGACGAAATTTATAACCTAGCCGCCATGAGTCATGTACACGTGTCGTTTGAAATTCCAGAATACACAGGTAATGCCGATGGTTTAGGAACCTTAAGGATTTTAGATGCGGTTCGTTTATTAGGTCTTGAAAAAAAGACCCGTATTTACCAAGCCTCAACTTCCGAACTATACGGAAAAGTTCAAGAAGTGCCCCAATCTGAAACCACACCTTTTTACCCTAGAAGTCCGTATGCAGTAGCTAAAATGTATGCTTTTTGGATTACGGTAAACTACCGTGAAGCTTATGGCATGTATGCTTGTAATGGTATTTTATTCAATCACGAATCACCCATTCGTGGGGAAACTTTCGTAACGCGTAAAATTACCCGAGCTACCGCTAGAATAGCACTTGGTTTGCAAGACAAAGTATATCTTGGAAATTTAGATGCTAAAAGAGACTGGGGGCATGCCAAAGATTATGTAAGAATGATGTGGATGATTCTTCAAGCTGAAGAAGCCGAAGACTGGGTTATTGCTACAGGAAAAACAACCACTGTGCGCGATTTTGTTAAAATGGCTTTCGGTGAAGTGGGTATCGAATTAGAGTTTAAAGGAGAGGGCGTTGATGAGAAAGGTTATGTAAAATCTTGCTCAAACCCTAAATTCAATTTAGAAATAGGTAAAGAAGTATTAGCCGTAGACCCTAAGTATTTTAGACCAACAGAAGTTGAATTACTTATAGGTGATGCTACCAAAGCAAATACCAAATTAGGATGGATTCCTGAATATGAATTGAAAGATTTGGTTAAAGATATGATGGCCAGTGATGTGAAGGTGATGCAAAAAGACCAACACATTAAAGAAGGTGGTTATCAAACTTTTAATTATTATGAATAATGTTTTAATTGTTTAACTGTTGAATCGTTTAATTGTTTAACTGTCAAACTTTTCAACTTTCAATTTTGCAACTTAATAAAGAACATGGAAAAAAATTCCAAAATTTATATTGCTGGTCACCGGGGTTTAGTTGGCAGTGCCATATTAAAAAACCTGAAAGCCAAAGGTTATACAGATTTTGTTACACGTACCCATAGTGAACTAGATCTTAAAGATAGTACGGCAGTGGCTCATTTTTTTGCCAGTGAAAAACCCGATTATGTGTTTTTAGCTGCGGCTAAAGTGGGTGGTATTGTTGCCAATAATACCTATCGTGCCGATTTTATTTATGAAAATCTCATGATTCAAAACAATGTATTGCACCAAAGTTATCTGCATGGCGTAAAAAAATTGATGTTTTTGGGAAGTACCTGTATTTACCCAAAAAACTGTCCTCAACCCATGAAAGAGGATTATTTACTTACAGATGTTTTGGAATACACCAATGAACCTTATGCTATAGCTAAAATAGCAGGAATTAAAATGTGCGAGAGCTATAACATACAGTATGGTACAAATTTCATATCTGTTATGCCTACCAATTTATATGGGCCTCATGACAATTTTGATTTGGAAAAATCGCATGTGCTACCTGCCCTTATTAGAAAAATGCATTTAGGTAAAGCTTTAGAACTTCAAAATTGGGATTTAATTCGTAAAGACTTAAACCACATGCCTATAGAAAACATCAATGGCAGTGCCTCTGAAAAAAGTATCCTTCAGGTACTCACTAAATATGGTATTAGCAAGCAGGGAGACAGCATTCAATTAGAAGTTTGGGGTACCGGAAAACCCATGCGTGAATTTTTATGTAGCGAAGATATGGCCGATGCCTGTGTGTTTTTAATGGAAAACCGCAACTTTAACGACTGTTTTGCCAAAAATACCAAAGAAGTACGTAATACCCATATCAATATTGGTACAGGTATCGATATTTCCATAAAAGATTTGGCTTACTTGATTAAAGATATCATAGGTTTTGAAGGCACTCTTTATTTTAATGATACCAAACCGGATGGCACCATGAAAAAGCTAACCGACCCATCAAAATTACATGGGTTAGGTTGGAAACATACAATAGATTTACAAACAGGCATAAAAAAAGTATATGATTGGTACTGCTCTGAGGGTGCTTGATTTTGCAGGCGATTCAAATTTAAAGTTTAATAAAGGTCTAACGAGATATTTCTATTTCGTTAGACCTTCGTTTTTGAAATAATCGATGAAATCACCAAAATAACGTTAAAATTAAAAAAAATATAGCTTATAATAATCCAAAAAGTCATCAAAAGCGTATATCACACTAATGAATTCAATTTTTTACAATTTTAAGTTCAGCATTAACACTTTATCGAAAAGACACTTGTGTTTTATCGAAAATAAAAGACTTTAATCGTTTGTTTTTAAGTATTATGCTATTTTTGATAAGAAAAAACAACAAAAAACTAACCAATATTCTGTGAAGTCTATATTTTTTATAATTAGAAATTTACTGCTGTTTTCAATATTATTTTTTTCATTTGAAGGAATGGGTCAAACCACCCCGCTTATGGCATCAATTAACAGTTCAGGTGGTACAGCAACGGGCAATTCTGGTTCGGTAAGTTATTCCATAGGACAAGTTGTTTATACCTATGTAAACGATACAGGTTATAGTATAGAACAAGGCATACAACATGCTGAAATTCCACAAGACGACACTGAGGAAGAAAATAATTTACCCGAAGATATTGATGGTGAAGGAGAAGCGGACATCATACCGGAAACACCCGAGGTTCATGTGTTGATTTATCCTAACCCTACAACCGACTATGTTAACGTTGCTACCGAAGGGCTTTTATTTGAAAATCAAAATAACTTTTACCGACTTTTCAATTATCAAGGTCAACTTTTAATGGAAAAAAACATCAGTGAAGATACTACAAAGATCCATTTAGACCATTTAAGTGCATCCATGTACATCTTGCGTGTATTTGTTAACAATAGCCTTTACAAAACATTTAAAATATTAAAAAAATAAAATAATGAAATATATAGTTACTTTCATACTTTTTTTAGCCGTAACGGTTAGCATATCTGCTCAAACACCAGAAAAAATAAGCTATCAAGCCATTATTCGAGGAAACAATAATAGTTTGGTGGCAAACTCTAATATAAGTATCAAAATTCTTATCCGTCAAGGTACCATCACTGGTACTACGGTTTATGAAGAAACCCATACTGGCACCACCAATGCTAGTGGACTTGTAAGTTTGGTTATAGGTAATGGTACCCCGTCAACGGGTAGTTTTAGTGCCATAAATTGGTCTCAAGCTTCTTATTTTATAGAAACACAAGTAGATCTTACAGGAGGTTCCAATTACAGCGTTATTGGAGCTAGCCAACTGTTAAGTGTCCCTTATGCACTACATGCTAAAACCGCTACCAGCATCACGGGACCAAACCCTTATAAAGCAGCTATCATTCCTTTCACTGCTTCTAGAACTATTGCGAGTTCGGATGTAAACAATACGATTGCATGTACTGCCAATGCCACTTTAACATTATCCTCCAATTTTTCTTCCATGGCTATAGGAGATACTATAAACTTTGAAGCCCATAATGGTGCTACACTAACCATTAATGCAGGTTCTGGTGTATCTCTCAATTATACCGCAGGTGGATCGGGGCAATATGTAAGTACCTCGGGCAATGTACGGTTTGGTATGCTTAGAAAAACAGGAACGAATGCGTATATAATTTCAGGACAATGAGGTTTATAATTTTATTTTTACTTTTTTCCACAGCGGCGGTCTCGCAGAATTACCATTATAGCCTAGACCAACAGGAAGCAGATGTTATAGCTCCTACGGCACCCACCAATGTAGTGGTTAGTAATATAGCAATTTCTGCGGTTGACATTACTTGGACAGCATCTACAGATAATGTAGCGGTTACCAATTATAATATTTACAACAACAATACCTTAATAAAGGCATCTATTGGCAATGTAACGTCTTTTACCCTTACGGGATTAGCTCCTTCCAATAACTATAATATAACTGTTAGAGCTTTAGATGCTGCTGGAAATATTTCCAGCAATAGTAATGCACAATCCTTTAGCACTATCGGTACTCCTGATACAACGCCACCTTCAAATCCTACCGGTTTGATAGTGAGCAACATTACTGAAACCACCGCAGACCTTTCATGGACCGCTTCCACCGATAATATTGGTGTTGTAGATTACCAAGTTTACAATAATGGAATACTTTTAATACCGTCTATTGGCAATAATGGTACTTCTGTTAATTTAACTGGCCTTACACCTGATACCAACCACAGCTTAACGCTTCGTGCAATAGATGTTGCTGGAAATATATCCGAAGACAGTAATACAATAAATTTCACAACCCTGTTTGTAGATACTGTTGCACCATCAATTCCAACAAATTTAGTGGCTAGCGATATCACGCAATCTAGCGCCACTTTAACTTGGACGGCATCTACAGATAATGTGGCTGTGACCGATTATAAAATTTACAATAATGGTGTTTTATTAGTGGAATCAACCGGTAATGTAACTACTTATTCTATAACTGGGCTTAATGCTAATACAGTTTACAGTTTAACTGTTAGCGCTATTGATGATGCTGGTAATAAGTCTGAGGTTAGCACTACTACAGAGTTCACTACACTTGCTGTTCTTTTAGCGGAAAACATGCGTGAAGAAATACCATACTTCAAGGCCTATTTACTCCCTTTAGCTGAAAAAGCGAATTTACAAAATGCTTTAGATACTTATGGTGCTGTTAGATTAGAAAAAGGCGATTATGGTTTTAATAACAAAACAGTCATTACAATGTCAAGTAATCAAAAATTATATGGACACCCATCATTAACACAAACACCCAAAATAGCTATAACTTCCGGAAGTTCAAATGTTGAAATTCAATGTATTTGGAATGAAGAAATTGAATTTTTATCAGGTGCACCAATTAAAAACTGTTTACTAAAATCTATCAAGTGGTCAAATATAGTTACTACGGGCGGAATGTTAGAGGACAATTTATTCATTGATGTTAAATCCAGTATTTTATTTGATATGAGTAGATCGGGCTATTATCGTAACAATAGAGTATATAGGCATCAAGTGCATATACCACTTGCATTAAAGATTTTAGGAAATAGTGCGACTCCTAGCTACGGTAATGTTCATGTATGGTCTAATTGGTTAACACCGAGGGCTGAAGGAGTCATATTAGATAATATAGAAAGTATTACCTTTTTAGGCGGGGATTCTGAAGGATGGAATGGTAGTAATTTAACAACCAAAGCTATGTTTACCGCAACTAATATGGGAACTTTAAAAATAACAGACTTGGGAGGGGGAAATGGTTATTGCCCGGGATGCGAAACACCAGCTTGGGATATTCAAGCAGAAAACCTTTATTTTTATAATAAATATATAAGTAACGTAAGTCCTTATAAAAGCGTTGCAAGAGCAGGCACAAATGTATTTAGTGTAAAAACTTTAAGCGGAACGGAATTATACGATGTAGAAACTGGAGGTATACATTTTAAAGCACATCCTAGTAATAGTGATGGTTCTCAATATAATTCTGTGTATTTAAATGGGGTTGAGCAAACTGCTGTCACTATTACTGACCCTACATTACAAGAAAAATTAACAAGTATGATTTTAGGTCCCCAATATACCCCCATTGAAAGATACAACTGGGAAACACTTCCAGACCCTTTAGGAACGAATTGGGAAAGTGAAAGAATAGGGAAACCTGATAGTAAACAATACATTCAAAACTTGATAGATACTAATACCATAGCGGAATTGCCCGAAGGAGTTTATTACATAGGATCATCATTAACTTTAAAAGCAAATGAATTTATCAACCAAGGTATCATTGGATCGGGGACAGGTAAAACTGTAATATGTGGTATAACAGATGATTTTCCTTTAATAACTATAAATTCAGATCCAAACTTACAAATGAGTATTCATTTAGCACATTTAACTCTTCAAGGGGGTAGTAAAGGAATTTATTTTCCGAAAGAAACCCGTCTAATAGCTTACAATATATGGAAATATATCATTTTTAGAAATCAATCAATAGGTATACATTTCCATGAGATGTTTGGTTTTGATAATAATTATTTAGAATATGTAAATTTTGTGAATTGTGGAACTGCTATTTTTAATGATGGTCTTGAAAATACTGGTCAAGATAATTGGTATGAAAGTGAATTAGGTTATATGGATAAAACATTTTATTATAGATGTCAATTCATTAATTGCGATAATGCATTGGAGTTGCAATCATACCGTGCCAGTGGCGGAAATACTTGGATGGAATGTAAATTTGATGGTAATAAAAAAATTGGAGATTTTTCCGGAAATAATTACCCCATTTTTGTTAATAGCGATTTTACTAATAACACAGGTGGAAATTTAACTGGTAGTTTCTTATTTGAAGGTGAACCAGGAGTTTTTTGCAACTCAAATTTTAGTGGAAACTCTTCCAACTATATTTTTAACACTAAAGGCTTCATATCATATGGTTCTAACTTCCTAGATACTGTAACACTGTGTTCTCCCGATGTTCACTGGGACCAAAGTTTTTATGTATTTAATAGCACCTTGAATGGTCTGTTAGGTGGCGGACGACGATGGAATCAAGGCTGTTTCGTAAACAGTAATTTTGCCTTGCAACCAGAATTGAGCAAGTTGTTTGTAAATATAAGCGACAGTGTAAACAAAACAATTATAGATGGCACACCAAACCCCTATCCTCAATTATTTGTAAAACATTAAGCATAATAATTTCTCTTTAATCAAATATGATAATCTTATAAACATTTAAAAATTATATCATTGTCGTATTTATTTATTAAAACTTCAAATTCATTATTGGCGATTCTTCTAAAAGTTTGTCCAAAAATAATATATTGATATGTCAGATACATTTATTTAAATGAGATTAAAATCTATAATTATCAACTCCAAAACATCTACCACCAAATCAGAATCTAAATAAAGTACATAATCAATTTTATTTTAAGATTGAATCAAAACCTTCTATATAATTTTTATTATTATCTAAAAGTTACAAACATACCCGAAAGCCAGCCTCAATATACATAAGTATGCGTGTTTTATTATATTAGTTTAATATTGAACTTACAAACGCTGTCATCACGTTATTAATATCTAAATAATTTTCAGCATATTTACGGGCATTTTTCATAATCGTTAACCGCTCACTTGTTGATAAAGCTTCTTCAATTCCTGAGTTTAAAGCTTCTTGATTTTCGGCAGCAACTAGCACCCCCATGTTATATTTTTGGGTTAAAGCATATAAACCAGAATCTTGATTGGCGGTAATTAAAGCCAAACCACCTACCGATAAAATGGTGGTTAATTTGGAAGGCATCACTAAATCGCTGGCCTTGGCTTTTTGTATCACTAAATGCACATCGGCCATATTCAAGAATTTGTTAAACTTATCCATAGGTTGCAATGGAAAAAACAAAACACTGTCTAGCTTAAAAGAAGATGCCATGGTCTGTAATTTTTCCTTATAAGGTCCAGAACCACATATCACAAATTTAATGTTTGGTTGCGCTTTAAAATTATCCGCCGCTTTTATAATACTTTCAAGTCCTTGCTTTTCGCCTATCGCCCCAGAATATAACACTATTTTATCGGTAGCTAAAAAACCAAACTCTGTTTTTAAAATTTCTTTATTTTCTAAAGGCTTAAAAAATGTCGTATCAGACCAATTAGGAAATAAAAGCACCTTTTTGTTTGTTTTCTCTTCTATTTTTGAAATCATTTTTTCGGAAATACTACTTATAACATCAGTGTTTTTGAAAATAAATTGTTCTACTTTATACAAAAGATTAATCACTTTTGGAGAACTAATCATATTCAAGTCTTGTGCTGCCTCTATTTGCATATCTTGAATATGATATACCGTTTTAGATTTTTTAAATACTTTATAGAAATAGCCCAATAAGCCAAACTGAAATGAGGGCACTACGGTGATGACGGTATCATACTTCTTTTTAAACAGCAATACCACTAATTGAAAAAAGGCAGATACCATAAATGAAACATCCAAAAGCATCCGCTTTTTACCAGATGGTTGAGATGGCACATACATAGGGCAGCGATACACCGTCATTTTTCCACCAGAAGCAAATTTTTCAACTTCCTTTATATACCAAAATTTATTTTTTTTATAAGGTTCTTGTACACTCCAATAAGGATAATAAGGATAAGTGGTTACCACTGTGCAATCATACCCTTTATTTACAAGCCAATACATCATTTCGCCACTATACTTCCCAATTCCTGTAGGTTCAGGAGTAAAATTATAACCTATAAGTAGTATGCGTTTTTTCATAATTTATTTTTGTTTTTAAACCAGTGCCACATTCGTGCACCAATACATATAAAACCTAATCCCAGGGCAGAACCTACTGAACCCCAAACCATATCGAGGAAGTCTACGGAACGCATGGGTCTAAAATACTGGCCTAATTCGGCAAGAATAACTAGGATCGTTAAAAGCATCCAACTATAAATCCACCTAACTAAGGGTTGTTTTCTATAATTTAGGTAAATACCTAGTAACATTCCTAAAAGCACGAGTGGAACTGCGGTTCTAATCGCCATAAATTCGTAGCTATCTACCCAATTTTTTATCCAAGGAGGCATAAAACGCATCTCCCCTATTATGGGGCTGCTTACCCAACTTAAGTACAATACCAATATGGCACCCACTATAACAGACATCCAGATAGTAACTGAAAATAATTTCATTCTAAATATTGATGTTGTGCATTTCATATAAATTAAAACTGCTTATCCGTAAACGATCATAAACAACTGTCTCATTGAGCATTGTCGAAAGCAAAACGTGTTTTGGTTGCAGGTAGCTCATAAAGCGAATCGAGAGGTTATTTAAACTTATTAACTTTAAAATGAGGTCTTGATTTTAGTTTATCTTGAGCACAGTCGAATGGCTCGACCTGCCATGGTGAGTATAATTGTGATTGATTATGACATTCAAAAAATTAAATGTTCAAATTTTATAAACACTTCATGCAAACTAAACTTCTTTATTAGCTAAAGGATCAGACAGTTCCTTGATTCTACAATAAATTTGCGTAAAATAAGACATCTTTAATATGGCAAAAGCAAAACCTTTAGAGCCATCTTTCCAACCACCATAAAAGAAAAAACTTCCAAAAAAGTAAACAGACCCTATTAATGGACTTTTGATTAGTTTATATTTTATTTTTTGTTTCCAAGTCAACTTTTCTATTTCACTCTCGTTTTTAAACGTTTTTAAAAATCGATAAGCTTCCCATGAAGCATATTCATTATGCTTGGTCATGTAATGTGAAACACCTCTAAAATCGCGATGGTCTATTTTGCTTTTTATATGCCCTATATTACCATCTAGTATAGGGTGTTCATGAATTTCCATATCTAAATTACTCCACTTATCTTCATCTATTTTCTCATACTCTCCTGCTCCTACTTGAAATAATGCTAATTTATTGAGTGGATACCCCCCTTTTAGTTTTTTCCCCATAAAATATATAGTGTAGTTAAGCCAAAATCCTATATAATTTTGTGTGTCGATTTTCTGTCTTAATTCACTTTTAAAAGCATCTGTTAAATATTCATCAGCATCTAAAAACAACACCCATTTCGTTTCTAAATCATAGTTACGCAAAAACCAATTTCTCTTTTTAGGAAATTTACCATCCCAAACAAAATTCACTACCGATGCGCCTTGTGACTTTGCAATTTCAATGGTATTATCTGTGCTACCAGAATCAATGATAACGATATGTTTTGCAAAATCAGTACCAATAGCTTGTAAACAACCTAGTAAGTTTTTTTCTTCATTTTTAACTGGTATTGCAATGGTTAAATCGAGTGTGTTCATAAATTCTTATTATAATTGATTTAAATATTTAATTAACTTCATGAATGCCTTCCAAAAAACGTTCTTTTATTGGTTTACAGGGGTGTCCCGAACACACCATCCAAGGTGGTTGGTTTTTAGTAACAACAGAACGCGCTCCAATAACAGCACCCTCACCTACCGTTATACCTGGATGGATAAATGTTTCGGCGGCTATCCATACATAATCTCCTATTTCAATAGGTTTTGTATAGAGTGGAAAACCCATTTTCGTATAGTCGTGGGTACCAGCTACCAAATGTGCTCCTTGTGAAATAACGGAGCGCTTCCCTATGCTTATTTTACCTTGACAATATAAGGTAACTCCATTGGCGATACCACACTCATCTTTTAAAACTAAATTCCAAGGAGCCCATATAGTTACCTTTGGATACACATGAACGCCCTTTCCAACCGAAGCACCAAAAAGTTTTAATATAAAGTTTCTCCATGCGTGGAAAGGTTTTGGAGAGTAACGAAAGAACAAAGTAGCTATAACATTCCATAACAATCGCGCCAATCGATTTTTTAAACTAAAAGAAGGTCCAGAATGTGTATCTGTGTTGGTCATGTTTTATTTTAATTATTGATTAAGTTTAAAAAAAACAGATATGTCTATGAATCCAGTACTTTAGTTTTCCAGCTATGTACCAGAGCTTCTATAGAAAAACATGTTTTAAAACAAACCTCTGCATGATTCCCCATTATTTTTTTGTTTTCCTCTGATAAATTTATCCAATCTGCCAAAAGTTTTGTTGTTCCCAAAAGGGTATCATTTTCAATAAAACCACCTTCTTTATTTTGTATTTCTTTACAAATATTGATTTGGTTTGATATTAAAACGGGTTTTTTACAAGCTAGCGACTCTACCACAGCTATTCCAAAATTTTCTTGGTGACTAGGCAACACAAAGGCTTCACTGTTATAAAAAGCGCCCCATTTAGCAGCACCAGATAACATGCCTGGAAAAAAAATTCTATTTTTAAGTACAGGATTATCATTTATTTTTTTCAATAATGCTTGTCCGTACTCGGTTTCTATCCCTGGGCCAACAATAACTAATGCAGGAATCTCAAAATCGCCCTTATTGGCATCTTTATTTATCTGTTCCCCATTTTCCTGAAAGTTTGCAGTTAAATAAGCAGATGGATTTAATATGATCTTTTTATAAGCTTCTATTAATAAGTCTACCCCCTTTTTTTCATTAATCCTGCTTAAAAACAACAAATATGGTCTCTTTTCTAGCCCTTTACAGCTCTCAAAAAAAGCTTGATCCATTTTTGGATTGTATTGCGGAGGAGCTTCCACACCAAGACCTACTATAAATTCGTTTTTTGGATGATAAGGCATGAATGGTTCTTTGGCGAGTTTACTTTCTTCTTCGCAAGTAAATAACAAACCATGGGATGCGTTAACCACTTTATTTTCAATAAATTTCCAATACAGCCAATTGCGAATGGCTTTTAAACGTCTGCCTGATGCTTTTTGAAAATAGGGATCCAACATACCATGTGGCATTACCAAATATTTAGTACCAGTATTTAAACCTTTATTATCTTTTCTGTTTTTGAATGCTTTATATACCGCATATGAATTATATAACCATAAACCATGTACTACAACATAATCAAAACGGTCGACATTAGTAGCTAACCAAGATTGTAAATCTGGGTTATAACCCCAAGGATTGGTACTTTTGCCTAAAGCATGCCATTTAAATGATTGGTTTATTACAAATCCATCTTCTGGGTTGTCTAAACTTACTACCTCATTTATAACCCCTTCTAATGCGAGACTCGATGCGATGATAGTAACTGCTTTACTAACACCTCCCAACACAGGATCCATACTATTTACTACATGTAAAACCTTCATTACTCAATTTTTTGCTCCAAAATTAATTCGTAATGCTTTTCTATTTTATCCAATGCCAAACATTGATTAAATCTTTCTGCATTATTTATCCCCTTATCAATACAGTCATGGCGCTCATGCTCTGACAAATTGATTACTTTATTTAAAACTTCTGACGCTTTTTTTAACCAAATTTCCATCTTAGTTTCACTATCAATCGGCATTACAGGCATATAAAACGCTGCATCAGCCCCCACTTCATCCATAGGCGATTCATTGGTGGTTATTACCAAACAACCCGATGCCATCGCTTCTGCTATGGGCCAACCAAACCCCTCTGCTAAAGATGGGAATAGAAAAACCGATGCTCCATTATAAAATTTATTAATAAAAGCATCACTCACTCCTGATAAGAAAATAATATCTTTCTTGAATATAGAATCTTGAAATATACTCAATAAGGCGTCATCAGGATTTTCACCAATTAAAATTAGTGGAATTTTATTTTGGAAATGAGTGCGCCAATAATCATATATTTTAATTATTCCTTTTCTATTTTTATACCATTGATTGCCTCCTATATGTAAAATATAACCCTGATGGCAATCAATATTAAAACTTTCACTAAGTTCTTTCCTAATGATATCTATACTTTTAGTTTGAGGAGAAAATTCTCTATTCAAACCATTATATACTACTTCGGAAAGTAAAGGTTCTTTTTTCAAAAATGATGCTAAATCTATTTTAGTTTTATTTGAAACTGATATGAAATTCTGCCCTTGAGAATATCCATTTCGAATTAATTTTTGATACCATTTACCAGAGAAACCCACATTGTTAAATGGTATTTGTCCTAAAGCGGATTGTTGTGCTAAAAAATCATGACAATGTATAACGTGATGCCTTTTCTTAACATATGGAACCCAAGGCCCTAAAGCATGATCACAAAAAACAAATAATACATTCTGATCGATACGTTTTATTCGTTTTTTGATTGAAATTGGAAAAATAATATATTGGTCTATATACCCAAGCCACTTCTTTAATTGGTTTATTTTTGAAAATTTAACAAAGATAGGACTGGGTGTCCATACCTGCACATCGTGTCCTTTATTTTTCATCCCTTCAAACAACATATTTGAAAAACGAGGCATACTTTGGTGATGTGTAAAGCTAGGATGTGTAAAAAATATAATTTTCATATCAGGCTTTAAGTTTTTTAATTAGTGATTTTTGATGATGCCAAAATTAATCCCCCTATTAACGTACTAAAGCCCAGTACAGTGGGTTGTGCCCATTGACCTTGCATTATAACCATCAATCCAACACTTAGAAGTAACCATGGTAAAATATTATCAAACTTTAAACTTTGGTAACTTTTTATAGTAATATCAGCGCAAAAAGCAACTCTTAATAACAATAGTAGAATACCTAAAACAAAACCCATCTCGCCAACAATCCTTAACCATTCTTGTTCGGCGATTAAAAAAGTAATCTCTTCTCCTTTAGTTGTTAGAAGAGCTGCTCCAACATTGGTACCCATACCTAGACCGTAACCGAAAAATGGCAAATTACTTTCGGTAATAGCTTCTATCATTCCACCAAAAAAGCGATCCAATAAAGAAGTAGAAACCCCTCCTTCTACTTCACTCGCCACCTCAAAACGGTTTGTAAAAGCTTCTGTTGCTGTAGCAAAAAAGGGGGTATTACCTAAAATAACTAAAGCTATTGCCATCAATACTACAAAAACAAGCATTCTTACGAGAAACTTTGGCTTGCTAGCCACAGAAATGATTGTAAAAATAAAAGTAACCGCAATAGAAAACATTAAGGTTCTGCTTATGGATAAAGGAATGGCTGCCAATAAGGCCACCGTAGCTGCTATTAAAATAATTTTATTGACCTTTACTTTAGCTAACCAAAAGTAAAAAATATAACACGCCGAAAAACTAAAAAACAACACATTGCCTGTAGTAAATGAAAATGTACCCGATGGCCTGAAATACCCCATGGCTCCACTAAAGCCAGCGCCTTCGGTATCACCACCGATACCTCGGTTTACCCAAGCCGATTGGGGGCTGTAGAACTGTAAACCTATAAGTACTGCCATCACTACAGTCATTACTAAAAGTACCTTTCCTATTTTAATAACATCGTCCAAATCAAATACCTTACCTATTATAAACATAACAGGAAAATGTATAATTAAAATACGTGCACCAAAAAAGGTTACCATAATATTACCATGCCCAAAAACCAATGCTGTACTAACAGCTATAATTGTGATTAAAGACATGGCCAATACATAAAAATTGGCTTTTATGACATTGTGTTTCCAAGCTGTATAAATTATCCAAATGGCTAACGGATCTCGTACAATTAATAAAGGTGTTGCTAAAAAAGACAAAAACCATTTACGTAAGGCGCCTTCAAAAACCAAAAGCAGAAAATAAATCCAAATACCATTTTTTATAGTATTAATAATGGCTGCTTCTTTTGTTAGAATTTCCGTATGCCCCTTTAAAACTTTATCCATTATCCTTTTGATATCGCTTCGGCCAACTCGTCGCCATATTTGTGCCATGGGCGTTGCTTAGCCGTTTCCAAGGCTGCATTACCTACTTCTTCTATTTTTTTTGGATTTTTAATTAATGCCGCGATACATTCTTGCAAATCTTCGGTAGAACCTGCTTCCACAAGCCAACCATTAACATCGTGCGTAATAAGATCTGGCCCTACCGTTCTATCGGTGGTAATCACAGGAGTCCCCTGAGACATGGCTTCTGTAATAACCATACCAAAGCCTTCAAACAGCGATGGAAATAACAACACATCATGTGCCTGCATTTGTTCTAAAACGGCATCATGGGATAAACTAGGAATCCAGTGGTGTTTTTCAAGGGCTTTGTTAAGCGGTATGCAGTCTTCGGTACTTTTTCTACCAATTACTGTTAATTCAACATCTGGTAATAAATTATCAACAGCGGCAAACATGTTTGCAATGCCTTTACGCTGCGATAAGCCCCCTACAAATAATAATTTTAAAGGCCTGTTCCCCATGGTATAGGTTCTAGACTTAATGGCTTTTGGAAAACCGTAAGGAATTACCTTAATGGGTGCTAAGGTATCTGGATAATCTTTTAAACTCTTGGCTGTAAAACTACTTGCCACAAAAATGGTATCTGCTAAGGCGAGTTCTTTATCTTTGCGCTGAAGCTTAGATTCCGAATCCATAAAACCTGTTAGGGTTGATGCCCACTCTGGCCACATATGTATCTCATTTTCAAGAAGCCTTCTAGCCGCTCGCCAATACCCAATGGGCAAATCGTATAAACAACGGATATGCTGTTTTTTAGCTTCTTTAAATGAGTAGTAAGCACCATCTTCATAGGCATAAACAGCATCTAAACCATTTTGTGATGATTTTTTTAAACTTTTAGCTACTTTTTTATCTAAATTTTGATACACCGAATCAACAGAAAACAAACCTGTTTCGTGCTTAACCAAAGATTCAATACCAAATTTGGAAGCTGCCAAACGCCCCAATTCCATAACAGGGGCTGTTTTTGTAAATGGTTTTAGTTCCAATTCAAAATGCCGTCTGCACAATTCTTTAAAAGGTCCTACCGAACTTAACTTATTAAAAAAGTCGCCTTGAAATGTAGCGACACCCGTATGAAATTCATAAAGCATTTGAGCATTCAAGATGCCATTAACAACGGCACGACTATTTTGGTTACTTGTTGGGTGTGATATAATTATCTTCATCTAATAGCTGTTGTTTAAAACATTATTTATGCTTTCTATATATTTTTCGCCAATAAGATTGGAATGATGATTCTTTAAATGATTATTGGCAGCATTTTTTAGTTTTTTTTGTAAAACAGTACTATATAAAAGTTCTACAATATTTTCAACCATGTCATTTAAATCACCTCGTTTAAATATAACTCCAGCTTCACCTATTGCTTCAGGTAAACCGCCACCATCTGAAACTATTGGAATGCATCCACAGGCCATTCCTTCCAATGCTACCAATCCAAATGGTTCTTCCCAAACAGATGGAACTAAAATATATCTATGTTGATTTAAAACTCTTACTAACTCTGTGCCTTTGAGGGTGCCTGTGAAATTTACAAATTCATTTAATTGAAACTGGGAAGTTAATTTCAACAAGTTATCTTTTTCCTCGCCATCACCAATAATTGTTAAATTCAATTTATACCCTAGTCTAGATAACTCATGAAGTGCTTTAATTGCCATATCTGCCCCCTTATCGGACACCAACCTTCCTAAAAAGACAAAGTCCATGCTCTTCTCAACATCCTTTAGGACTTTAAAATCTTCTGCTCTATAAGGATTCATAATAACATCGGCTTTTTTAAAGCTTTTAATTCGCAATGCATTACTAACTGCAATAACTTTATTTGCTCTTTTGAGCCATAAGAGTTTTAACTTATCTTGCCATGCTAATTCATTATCGAGTCTACATATCCAAGTATGAAGTACTGTAACTAATGGCTTTTTCAAAAATAACAAAGGCCATGATGCACGCAACACTGGATTGTTTTCTATTACAAGATCAGCCCATTTAAATTCATTTATTATTCTTGCCAAACTAGGATTTCTAATTACTTCAAAAGGTAATACCCCTTCATGGTTTTCTTGAGTCCATGTTATAACTTTAACCGAATATTTTGCTTCAGCAAGGGTATTTGCAAGAAACATAGACATCACTTCTATTCCTCCAACAAAAGGAAAAAATTTATGAGACAAAATTAATATCCTATGAGATTTTTTTGAATTTTTATAATTTTCTATTGAATCCATAGTTCTTTCTATCTTCCCTCATTTAAATAAAACACTCGATTTAAACACATACTTAAAATACAAATCAATCCTTTAAAGACTCTATAAAATTGTTTGTTATTGTTTTTAAACTATTTCTACCTGAATTGTCTGGCTTAAGATGAATATAATTTTTAAAATTCCCTTTTTGATATTCCAAAATATCATTGGGTATCGCAACTTTTATATTTTTATTGCTGCGCCATGGTTTAGAAACACTTATAACAGGTAAACCATGTTGCCTCATAGCTATGGTCGTTCCACTTTTCTCAACCAAGTATGCTGGTGTAGTCGTGATACCTATGGTTGCTATTTGTAAAGCTTTTGAAATATTCTCTGCACTTTGCTCTCCCAAATCATTTACTTTAATCCCATTAGATGAAAATACACCAATCCATTTTTGTTTTTCTATTCCAGATCGACCCACAAAAGTAACACTTATGCTCGCTTTTTCTTTAAAATATAAAACTACCTCATTAACGAATTCATCAACTGGCGCTTCTGGATGAATAGATCCGAACAATAAAAATTTAATCTTATTATTTTCGTTGGTATGTTCTACAAAAGGCTGATTTAACTTTTCAATATTAGAAAACAAAGGAAGAAGTTCGGTTTTAAAACCAAGCGTTTTTAATACCTCTTGATATAATATTGTTTGTGTATTAATAGTTTTGGGTTGCAAGTTATTAATTAAGCCTTTAATAATTTTTTTTTGAATTAAACCAATTAAGTAAGTTTTTTTTGTAACCCCTACTTCCATTCCAATCCATAACTCATGGAACATGATATGCCATTTAGAATCACCTCCAATTTTCTTTAATTGATTTCCTAAACCAAACGGCAATCCTTTTTTATTAAAAGAATAGGGTACAAACTGCAAGCTTAACCACTCAGGGTTATGAAGCTGTTTCCATTCTTTTGACTGTTTAGTTTGTTTAACCCGAGACCATGTACTAGGAATTCTAAGTACTGGAATACTAATTTCTTCAAATGTTTGATAACCATTTTCTTCATGAGTAATGTAATGATCATTCAAAGCTAAAATACCAACAGACACGCCTTGGCCAATTAACGCAGCGCTTAAACGCCGGGTGTAATCACCCACCCCATCCTTTCCAGGCTCTAAGCATCCACAAATGAAAATAATTTTCATGAAAAATTAACTTATATTTCTAAAACTTAGATTAATATTACTTGTTAACTATATTAAACGGCTTTTTTCCCTATTTGGAAATATTCAAAACCATTCTCCCGCATCATTTTATCATTGTATTGGTTACGACCGTCAAAAACTATAGGGTTTTTTAATTGCGTTTTTAGTTCTTCAAAATCTGGTATTCTAAATTCCTTCCAATCTGTTAACAGCACCATAGCATCGGCATCAATAACTGCTTCATATTTTGAATTGCAATACGTAATCCCTTCAATGCCTTTTAAATAAAACTCTTGAGCTTCGTGCATGGCCTTGGGGTCGTATGCTTTTATTTTGGCTCCTCTTTCAATCAATTCTTTAATAACATAAATGGCAGGAGCTTCTCGCATATCGTCGGTATCCGGTTTAAAGGATAAACCCCAAACAGCAAAAGTTTTTCCTGTTAGGTCTTCGCCAAAACGCTTTGTCACTTTTTTAGCAATCACTAACTTTTGAGTATCGTTTACAGCCTCTACAGCCGCTACTAAACGGGCTTCATAACCATGTTCTGCCGCGGTACGATGTAATGCTTTTACATCTTTTGGAAAACAAGACCCCCCATAGCCACTACCTGGGTAAATAAAACTGTACCCAATACGACTGTCTGACCCAATACCAATACGTACATCATTAACATCAGCCCCAACTAATTCGCAAATGTTGGCAACCTCGTTCATAAAGGAGATTTTGGTGGCTAACATGGCGTTTGCTACATATTTAGTCATTTCTGCAGATCGTACATCCATAGTAATTAGTCTTGCAGAACCACTTCTGAAAAATGGCGCATATAAATCTCTCATCTTTTCAGTAGTTGGTACATCATCTGACCCTATGACTACGCGGTCTGGTTTCATAAAATCTTTAATAGCGTCGCCTTCTTTTAAAAATTCGGGATTAGAAACAACTTCGAAAGCTATATCTAATTGTCTTTTATTTAAAGCCTCTTTTATGGTAGCCCTTACCTTATCTGCTGTACCAACAGGCACTGTCGATTTATCAACCACAATAATAGGGTGTGACATGTTTTCACCTATTTCTTTAGCTACTTGGAGTACATATTTCAAATCTGCAGAACCATCATCTCCCATAGGAGTACCCACTGCTATAAAGGCAATATCACACTTCTCCAAATGTTCAGATAATTGTGTACTAAACCTCAATGTTTTGTTCTCGTAATTTCGTTTTACCATAGCTTCCAGCCCTGGTTCAAAAATAGGGATGATACCTTGTTTTAACTTTTCTATTTTGTTGGCATCAACATCAATACATGTTACTTTATTACCCATTTCGGCAAAACAGGTACCACTTACAAGACCTACATAGCCTGTTCCAATTACTGTAATATTCATAAATTTAAATTTTAATTAGAGTATATATATCCATTTATAACATTTTATAATTTAATTAAACACTCTCTAAGACTGTCTCTCCAATAAGGTATTTCAATATTTAAAGCATTTTTAATTTTAGATTTATCCATAACGCTAAATGCTGGACGTTGTGCTGGTGTTGGATATGCCTTTGAATTTATTGGGCATAATTTGACATTTGTTTTAGTTTCATCAAAAATTGCTTTTGCAAAATCATACCAACTTGCTATACCTTCATTGCTATAGTGATATACACCATACTCATCAAATTGGGTTGTAATCATCTTTACAATAGTCATTGCAAGATCACCAGCATAAGTTGGTGAGCCAATTTGATCACATACAACACTTAATATTTCCTTTTCTTTTCCTAATCGCAACATGGTTTTAAGAAAATTATGACCATATTCTGAATATAACCAGGCCGTTCTTATTATTATATGTGCTTCTAGAGAAGCTACAGCTTTTTCTCCATTTAGCTTAGAGACACCATAAAAATTTACTGGATGAGTAGAATGTTCTTCTGTATATAAATTGGATTGATCACCAGCAAAAACAAAATCAGTAGATATTTGAATTAGCTTAGCTTTATATTTGTTACAAGCATCCGCTAAATTTCTAGGACCTAATTCATTTATTTTTTTTGCAATTTCTTTTTCTGATTCTGCTTTATCAACTGCTGTATATGCAGCACAATTTATACAATAAATAATATCATTACTTTTAAAAAAAGAATCAACATCCTCTAATTTGGTAATATCAAGTTCCTCTAGATCCGTAAAAATGAATTTATAACCTTCTAGATATTTAGACGCATCTTTTAAGCAAGATGCCAATTGGCCATTTCCACCGGTTACAAGAATGTGATTCATAAATTTGCATCTTTAAATTTTGGTAAAACTGAATCTTTTTCTGAAATTAAGTGTTCTGACAGCGGCAATTCCCAATTGATATTCAAGGTACTATCATTATATAAAATGCCTCCTTCTGATTCCTTATTGTAATAATTATCGCATTTATAAAAAAACTCAGCTGTTTCACTTAAAACGGCAAAGCCATGAGCAAATCCTCTAGGAATATATAGTTGTTTTTTATTTTGTCCACTCAATTCTACTGCGACATATTCACCAAAAGAAGGAGAGCCTTTTCTTAAATCGACTGCAACATCCAAAACACGACCACTTAATACTCGTACCAATTTAGCTTGGGCGTGATTACCTATTTGATAGTGTAGCCCGCGAATAACACCCCTCGAAGAAAATGATTGGTTATCCTGTACAAAATTTACTGGTTCTCCTATGCCAGAATCAAAGATTTCCTTATTATAAGACTCCATAAAATAACCTCTATTATCAGAGAATACTTTAGGTTCTATAATAAAACAGCCCTTTAGCTTAGTTTCTTTAAAAATCATAAATGTTTATTTAATATACCTAATAGATTTTTACCATAACCACTTTTCATTAAAGGTTCTGCAAGCATTTTCAATTCATTTAATGTAATAAATCCCATTTCATAGGCTGCAGCCTCAATAGCACCTATTTTTAAACCTTGACGCTCTTCGATAACCTCAACAAATTGAGAAGCTTGCATTAAAGATTGAAAGGTTCCTGTATCTAACCAAGCAGTACCTCTATCTAGAATACTAACACTTAATTTTTGTTTATCCAGATATACTCTATTAACATCGGTAATTTCTAATTCTCCTCTATGGCTGGGTGCAATATTTTTCGCAATTTCAACAACATCATTGTCATAAAAATAAATTCCTGGCACTGCATAATTCGATTTCGGATTTTTAGGTTTTTCTTCTATACTTACCACTTTCCCTTCTGTATCAAACTCTACAACCCCATAGCGTTCAGGATCCTGTACACGATAGGCATAAACAATGCCTCCATCAGGATTATTATTCGATTGTAACAGTTTTGCAAGCCCCGTTCCGTAAAAAATATTATCCCCTAAAATTAAAGCTACTTTATCTTTACCAATAAAATCCGCCCCTATTATAAAAGCTTCTGCCAATCCATTTGGTGCTTCTTGCACTGCATATGAAAAAGAACAACCATACTTTTTCCCATCCCCAAGTAAATCTTTAAAAAGTGGTAAATCTTTCGGTGTGGATATAATTAAAATCTCTCTTATACCCGCATACATTAGTGTTGATAATGGGTAATATATCATTGGTTTATCGTAAATAGGCATTAATTGCTTACTTACCGTCAATGTTAATGGATGTAACCTTGTTCCTGAACCTCCTGCTAAAATTATTCCCTTCATAATTGTGTGTTTTATTTGTATTGGTTCTTATAATAAGTTTGATATACCCCTGAAGTTACGTTGTCTAACCACTCCTTATTTCTTAAAAACCAATCGATTGTTTTTTCAAGCCCTTCTTCAAACGTAACAGAAGGCTCCCAACCTAGTTCTTTATTAATTTTCGAAGCATCAATGGCATATCTTAAATCGTGTCCAGGTCTATCCCTTACGTATGTGATTAATGCTTCACTATGTCCAATGTTCCTACCCAATTTAACATCCATTATCTTGCATAGTAATTTTACCAAATCAATATTCTTCCATTCATTAAACCCTCCAATATTATATGTTTCGGCATTTTCACCTTTATGAAAAACAAGATCAATAGCTCTAGCATGATCTTCTACAAATAACCAATCGCGGGTATAATTACCATCTCCATAAACAGGCAATGGTTTTTCTTGAATAATATTATTAATAAATAAAGGTATTAGTTTCTCAGGAAAATGATTCGGTCCATAGTTGTTTGAACAGTTGGTAATAACGTATGGCAAGCCATAAGTTTCACCATACGCTCTAACAAAATGATCGGAGCTTGCCTTTGATGCAGAGTATGGTGAATTAGGATCATAAGGGGTTGATTCAGTAAACAATCCTGTTTGCCCCAAAGAACCATAAACTTCATCAGTACTCACATGATAAAATCGCTTTTCATTTAAATTCTTTTTCCATAAGGCGTTTGCTGCATTAAGCAAATTTACCGTTCCAATAATATTCGTTTTCACAAAAGCTAAAGGATCTGTTATGGAACGATCTACATGCGATTCAGCAGCTAAATGAATAACACCATCAAATTGATATTTAAAAAATAACGAATTAATAAAATCCATATCGTTAATATCTCCTTTTATAAAAGAATAATTGGAAGCAGATTCAATATCTCGTAAATTCTCTAAATTCCCTGCATAAGTTAAAGCATCTAAATTATAAATTTCATACTTAGGATAATTATTAACGAGTCTACGAACAACATGCGAACCAATAAATCCAGCGCCTCCTGTAACTAATATTTTCATGATTTTCAATTTTAATATTTATTATAACATGTTTTCTATGATTCAGAAAAGTATCTTCTAAATCTTAAAGAATTTATTTTTTATTAGAACGATCCAAAAAAGAAGCAGCTACACTTCCATAGAAATCATTTAAGGTTAAATTATATTTTTTCCTTAGATTAAAACATCTTAAAAGTCCGCTAAATATATTTTTACTACCTATTTCAGATCGGATTATATTTAGTTTTTCAGATTTATAGGCTTTATTTGTTGTAATCCTTAACATCTTATGCTTTAATAAAAGCATTTCATCTTGAGGTTTTTCGGATAAAAATTTTTCTATCCAATCAAAAAACATTACAAAAGCTTCCCGTTTCTTTTCTAAATTTCCTGTTGAAGTTATATTTACTGAATGGGATCTGTAGTTAAATACGGGTTTATTAGTATGGGCTATTCCTTTGTTGACACTTAAAATAAATGAAGTAAGATAGTCTGAAGCCCAACCTAAAGGCAACTTGTAATACCCTCCATTATTCACTAAAGCACTAGTTCTGTATACGAAATCCGATACAAACTGTTCCCTTCTTCCTTCTAGACAGTTTATTATATAATCATATTCATCTTCATAACATGGGTTAATTGGTGTTAGTCTTAAAGGTTTTGTGAATTGATCAATAATAGTGGAGCGGCAATGCCAAACATCTAACGATGCATAGGTTTTTATGAGATTAACAAACTCCTCTAAATAGTCAGGTTCCATTTTATCATCATCGCCCATGAGTATAAAATACTCTCCTTTAGCAAAACTTAAACATTTATTCCAATTATCAACAACATGTAATGCCCCAAAATTTTTCTCATTTTTATGATATTGAATCCTTGCATCGTCATATTTTGCAACAATATCATCTATAGGGTCGGGTGAACAATCATTAACAATAATCAATTCGAAATCATTATAAGTTTGAATTAAAATACTATCAATACATTCTTTTAAATCTTTAGCTTTATAGGCAGGTATTCCAATACTGAACATATATATATATTATTTATTTAATTTATATTATAGGTGAAGAGGAAAAATCTTCCTGAAAAAGATGCACGTTTTTTTTCAACCATTCTAAGTCTTTATCCCACCAATTTAGTTTTTGTATCTCTTTTATCTTATCGTTTACAAATCTATATTTTATTATTTTAGCAGGAACGCCACCTACAATGGCATAGTCTGGCACATCTTTAGTAACAACTGCACCCGCTGCTATAATTGACCCGTTACCTATAGTAACACCATCTATTAAAAAAACATTGGCCCCTATCCAGACATCATTTCCTATAGTGGTTTTTCCATTTTGTTTATATTTTTCTTCTTTTGTTAAGGCAATCCCAAACATAGGTTTTGAACTATAAAATATGGGGCTTGTACTTAAAAAATTAACCGGATGCGTACCATAACCAACTTTTACGCTTGGCCCGATGGAACAGAATTTACCTATCTCTGCATTATTTATAGCCGAAAAATCATTTATATATGAAAACTTACCAAGGGTAGAATTTGAAAAAGCACAGTTAACCCCTAGAAACGTATATTTACTTAAAGTTCCATTAATAACTATACTGTTTGAATTAACAGTTGTATTCCCTTCAAATTTAGATGCTAAAACAAAAGTATTAGAGTTAAATATATTATTATTTCCATCAATTTGAGATTGTTTTATTATTACACCTGTTCCTTTAACCGATTTGTAATAACGCACATAACTTATTATAATTAATATAAATCTTTTCAATACTTTCAAAAAAATACTCATAATTCTATAATAAATTAAATTAAACTTTAATACTCTTTATTTTTATCAAACTATATAACAAATTCATCAAACATAAAATTGAAGCTACGTATATATTAAACTGGAGAACTCCTTTTAAATTAGATATTGGAAATATAAAAACACCTGAAACTACCGCACTCAAATCTACTAAAATAACAATTATAGGGTGTATTATCCAGCCTCTTGTAGAATAAAAACTAAAGGATACACCTGCTAATGCTGAAACACAAAAACCTACAATGCTCAAAATTAATTCATACTCTAAACCCGAATACTTTTCTCCTAAAATCCACAGTATTTCTTTTGATAAAAGTGAAATGGTTAATGCTAAACCAGTATAAAAAACAAACACCAACAATATTGTTTGCAAATATTTTTTTAAAAGTATATGCTTTTCATTAGGTAATCTAGCTAAACGTGGAACAATTAAAAACCCAAATAATGCACTAAATAGGTTAAATATAAGAGAAATACGCCCCAAAGCCCCAACTTGGGCCAAGGCCATGGTAGTTCCAAATAAAGAAATAAACCAGATAGATATTTGTCCGGAAAAGGTAAAATATACTGAAGACGGTAATACTCTTTTTACTATAGCCATTAAATCCTTACGGATAATACTATCAGGTTTTTGAGATTCATCTGCAAAATTATATGCAATTTTTTTTAATTTAATATTACCCAAAACTCTTGGAATTCCACTCGCCAATATTGCAACAAAAGTCCACGGAAATATAAAAACCAATATAGCAGAAAGCACTAATCGTCCAATACTGACAGAAATTTGATTTTTTTGAAGAGAATAAATATCTTGGTGCAATTTTGGCACAATCTCAAGTAGGTTATCAGAAAGTGATGCGTAGAAAGCTGGAATTATTGATAATACAATTAAAAAAGAAGTAAGCCAACCAGCTCCATTGTGCAATAATAAATAGAATAATATTGGTGTCGTTACTATAAGACTCCAAAAAGCTAACTTACGCCTTAAATGCAATCCTGTCATTAAAACTGCTCCAAGTTTCTCTCTACTCTGCCAAACTTTCCCACCTTGTGCCATAACTCCATTAGAAACACCTACATCTGCAAGCATAGTCATTGCTCCTAACATGGTATTTGCTAATGTATATAATGCATATTCTTCTAGCGGTAATAAACGTATAATTAAAATACCACAGAGAAATCCCAACCCTTGCACTACCATTTGAGATAAGGCTGTAATAGAAATCGTTTTTCCCCAATAAAGCAATTTATTGTATGATGGATGGGATTTTAAAATTCTTATTTGATTTTTGATTTGGTCTAGTTTTAGTTATTAAATATTAAATTACCTTTTTAGGAATTATTAAGTTCAATTTAATCACTATGCTTTCCCTCCGTAAGCATACCCATATCCGGATGATTTATCCAATTTTACATCGTTTAAAACCACCATAACGGATTGTAACTTATTACTTTCAACAATATCACCAAACACTTCAAGTTCTGCTTTTTCAGTATAGTTGCTACGTACTACATACAGTGTTGAATTTACATAAGGAGCTAAAGAAAAAGCATCGGATACTTTACCAATAGGCGCGGTATCTATAATAATATAATCAAACGTTTCTTTAAGAGTGTCTATTAAAGCTTTAATACGATGGCTCAGCATCAACTCACCTGGATTAGGAGGAAGTGTACCAGAACCTATAAAGAACAAATTATTGGCTTCCGGATAAGTTACTATGATATCATTTACAGATAGTGTAGGGTTTATAATAAAATCTGTTATTCCTAAAGTATTTGTTAACCCAACATTAGCCATTAATTTTGGAGCGCGTAAATCGAACCCGAGAACTACTACTTTTTTCCCAGTAACAGCTAAACTTGCAGCTAAATTAATAGATATAAAGGTTTTTCCTTCACCTTGGTTTCCAGAAGTAACCATGATTACTTGTTCCGATTTCCCTTGAGAACTGAATTTTAAGTTATGGCGCAGTAAACGGAACAACTCTGCTATAGGACTCACATTGTTTTCGGTAACTACTACCGTGTTTTTTTCGGTATTTGAAGCAATAGATCCTAAAATAAAACAATCGGTAATTTCTTCAATATCTTCTTTGGTTTGAACTTTACTATTCAACATGTTTTTTGAAAAAATCCATACAAATGGCACAAACATTCCAAAAAGGATAGCACCTAAATAAATGGGCATTTTACTTTTATTTGCTGGATATGCTCTGGGAGCTTCAATAATTCGAGTTTCGGAAAAGGGTACCGAGATCGACAAGGCTTCTTCTTCTCTTTTTTGTAATAAATACAGATATAAATTTTGTTTTAAACCTTGATCTCTATTGATTTCCAAAAGGGCTCTTTCAGCCGTTGGAACTGTAGATATTTTAGATTTATAACTTACTGCGTTATTTAAAATATTTTGTTTAGAGCTAAGTAAACTAGATTTAATACTTTGTACATTCCCTGTTATAGCATTTTTTAGATCTAATAATTGTTTACTAATCTCTATAACTACAGGATTCCCAACTCCTGCGGTTCTTAACATACTTTTTCGGGTTTGCACCAATTCATTGTACCTAGAAATCAACCCTGTTAAAGATGCATTTTGATACCCTACAGCAGTAATTAATGCGTAAGAGTCTCCACTGGATTGTGCTAAATTATTTTCTAAAGCATTGATGCCGTCTATTTGCGATTTTATAAGTTCAAGTTCTCTGTCCGATTCGCCCGCAAGCTGAATAAAACGTGCCGCATCTGAACTGACATCGGTTAAATCATTTGATTTTTTATAGCTTTCTACATTTTTTTCAACGCTGCTAAGTTCCCCTGAAAGCAATTCCAAACGCCCATCAATTAAACTTAGGGTGGTATTTGCCAATATATTTTTATGCTCGGTAGATTTACGCTCATAAATCTCTATCAGTTTCTTGACTACATCAATGCCCCTTTCAGGAATCACATCATTCATCGATATCTGTAACAGTCCACCACCATCTTTTTCAACAGTTCCAACCGACAGTTTGTTGTTATAACCCTTGGCCAATTCCTCTGTATTGTTGAAACTTACCAAAATGGGTTTTTGAGATTTAAAATTGATGTTTTTATCATCTAAAAAAACTGTAAATGTTGCAGAAGATGTTTTAATTTCTTCACCAAAGTTATAGGTTGTTTTTTTGGAGTTCCCTTCAGCATCGTTAACTTCTATTTGGAATGTTTTAGAATCTAAAAGAGTAAAACTACCAAAATCTCCATATTGCGATATGGGAACACTGTCATTTAAAATAATGTGAAAAGGAATTTGTGTTTTATAAACTTCCATTTCATTCAATCGGCCTTCATAATAATACCCTACAGCCATTCCCAATTCATCTAATGTGATTTTCATCAAATCGTAAGACTGTAACACCCCTATCTCATCTTGGATATTCTTAGACACTTTAAGTAATCCGAAATTACTCATGGTTTCTAAATTTGAAGACTGATCGCTTCCTTTTTTATCATTTAAAAGGATTTTTGCGTAAATGTTATACTCAGGTACAACCCGGTAGCGTAAATGTAAAAAGGCTAGCACAAAACAAATACCTGCTCCTATTACAAACAAATACCAATACTTTGAATAATTGGCTATTATTTTAATAATATCCTTTTCCATGTTCTTTTTGGAAATTGAACTAACTTCTGGCATATAGTGGGAAATAAATTTATTTAATAGTTATGAAACTTAAAGCAATTATGGTTAACTATAAATGTTTATAATGTAACGGTAAAAGCACGTTTGAGTTAGTTTTTGTTAACGCAAATGATACGTTCTTTCCACGGCTCCGCCGTACGAGTCCCATTTTTAAGACCATATAAAAACATTTTAATTTTAAATTGAGATATATAATATACCTCTGTAATGTACATTTAAACTATTGACAAAACGAATCAATAGTTCTTTTTGTACTAAAATAAACCTAGTTTTTTTATTAGATTTTCACCAAAGAAACATTTTTTTTCATACTTAACAAAGTAATCTGGCGAATTGAAAAGTGTATCTGTAAAGATTTATAGAATATATATTTACAAAAGCTTTTAATAAAGAAACCATAATTTTGCAGTGGAAAAATTACACATGGTTAATACTTAATATTAACATTTATGTTGCTGTTTTTGTGTTAACCATGTGTAACTATTGTAAAATTGGGGTGTTAAATATTTATACTACGTCCCTTAATTTTACTTGAGCCACAACGCCCATTTCTTTCAATAAAAAGGCTACGTTATTTTTATTAATCCAATACACAACGCCTTTATGATCTTTAAGCAGTCCGTTTTGAACAACAATTTCACTACCTGGAATTAATTGAGAAAGCTTATCAAGGTCTTTACCATCATCTGCAATCCATTTCTTTATGTTCCAAATTTCTTCATCACGAACTACAGCAGGCTTACCTAAGTAAAACAAATAGCGTATAACCCCTGGAGCACCGAAAACAATGCCTCTATATTTCTCTTCTAACTTAACAAATACGTAAGATTTAAATAAAGGTGTTTCTACTACTTTCTTACGGTCGCTCCACACTTTAGTTTCCTGTATCATTGGACAGTAAACTTCTACATTCATTTTTCTTAAAACATCTGCAACTTTTTTTTCCTGTTGTGCTTTAACACATAATACAAACCAACTCATATATTTATCTATTTATGTTAATTATCACTTATTTACAAATAAAACATTACGTTTTAGTATGCTTTTTCTTCGCCCCTTATGGCATTTAATACTGTTTTGAATATAATTTTTAGGTCCAACCACAAAGACCATTTTTCAACATAAAGAATATCCAAACGGATTCTATTCAGAATATCGGCAGGCGTATTAATTTCACCTCGAAATCCTTGTACTTGTGCCAAACCTGTAATGCCTGGTTTTACAAAATGCCTTACTAAATATTTATCCACAGATATTTCATAATCTGAGGTATGTTTTTCCATATGCGGGCGAGGACCTACCACACTCATATCGCCCATAAATACGTTTAAGAACTGAGGAAGTTCATCAATACTGGTTTTACGTATTATTCTACCAATTTTAGTAACACGCATATCATTTTTTGTTGCCATTTTGGTATCAGAGTCTGTGCTAGGTGCCATCGATCTAAACTTTATACACCAAAAAGCACCTCGATTCAACCCATGTCTCCTTTGTTTAAAAAACAGAGGGCCTGGTGATTCCAGTTTGATAAGAACATACATTAAAGGAATTAACCATGATAATAGGGTAACAATGGCAATAGTTGAAAAAACAAGATCAAAAGCACGCTTTGCTACAAAAGCAACTTCTGTTTCCAAAGGCACCGTTCTTAATTTCAACACTGGAATATTGTCGTACTGTTCTATAGACATAGATCGCGTAAATATTTCCTTGTTGTCTGGAATTATTTTGAGTTTAATTAAATTATTATCTGCAAAATTGATAAGGTTTTGAAGTTGCTCTTTTGAAAGTTTTGCTGCTGTGCAATACACTTCATCAATTCTATTATCTATGATATATCTAAAACAGCCCATAACAGGACCATGGTAAGTTGGACTATTAGAGGGTCCATCATCAAAAAAACCACAGTACCTATAACCAAATTGAGGATGATCAAAAATGCGTCGTATTTTTTTAAGGTTTTTATCCCTTCCTATTACTACCACCTTAACAAAGTTACCCCCCTTTAATCTGTAATGACGAACAAATTCATAGAAAACAATTCTATACAAGGTAAGACAAGCACAAATTAATAAATAAACAAAAATGTAATAATATACGGAGGTCACTTTTATACCCGCTAATCCAAACCAAGAAAAATAAGCAAGACCATAAATTGCGTACAAATAACACAATTTCCTGATATTGGTCATAAACACTTCTCTACGGCCGGTGGGGTAAAATTTTAATTGATGAGCAATAATTAGCCAAGAGCAATTATAGTATACAAAAGCCCAAATATTCAAATAAAGTTCTGGAGTAAAAAGCCATAAAATACCATTTATAATAATTAAATGAACAATTATAGTGAGAGGTATAATTAAATTTGAATAGCTTTTTGTTCTCATATAGTATTTTAAAAATATTCATACTGCATTTTAATAAATAGAGCAAAAGCTTAAACATATTAAGCACAGTACTTAACTTATTAACCTAATACTTTAAATATTTTGACACACTTTTTTAATATGCCGGTAATCTTAAAAATGCTATTAATCTAAACTTAAAAAAAACTACTTATGGGCTGTAACTTTCGCTAAATATTAGCGCAAAAAAAACAAGAAATTAACAAATAAATGGTATAAATTCTTCACACAGCAATTATAATCGATGAAGTACATTATCCGTTATATGGTTAAAAATCTCAATCTTTTAGCCTCTTTTTTTTAGGAGTTAATATACCATATAACCCTATTAAAATACCACACACATGGCCTGTAATTATGGGTGTATAATCAACATACACTCTTTTTGATATTCCAAAAATCTTTTTATTTTTAATGCTACTAAATTAAAGACAAAACTATTCGAATTCGTTCAATGTTAGGTTAATAAAAAAACACTTTTTAATCATCAAAAAGTTACTACCACTTGAATTCATAAATTAAACACCAATGAGGCAACAAAAGAGTGCCCAAAACGTTCTTCATTAAATAAACTTGTACTACCATATAAGCTTACTTAATTTTTATGAAGTTACCCAAACATAGAATCACCTTTAAGATATTAATGGGCTATTTTATACTCGGTATATTAGCCACTATTTCTGGTGTTTTAGTGCTTTCGGAAATAAAAACGTTTACCCAACTGCAACGCGAAGACATAACAGACCGAGGTAAAATTGTTAAAGTAGGAAGTTTAATAGCGAATATTTATGAAAACGAAAGTTTGGCTAGAGCAGCTATTCAATTAAATTCCACAGACAAATTCAACGAATATGTTTATGAAAACCAACAGTTATTATTAAAAATTGATTCGCTAAATTTTATAGCCAATAATGGTTCGCAAGAATTTATTTTAGACAGTATTAAACTGGTTATTGACAAAAAACTTAAGAATATAACCGATTTAAAAAACCTGAAACTTAATGACAATTCCGACGCATCTTTAAACACAGCCATTAATAAATTAAGTTCCATCGATCCGCTATTAGGAAAAATATCCATTACAGATTTTGTAAAAAACCCACAATCGTTAGATATTAAAACCCGTAAAAACCTAGAAGAATATGTTAGCATACTTAACAAATACAACCCTAAGGATTCCATAAATAGTATTGACCAAAAACAAATAGATTCCCTACTGTCTATTTCCAAAAACTTATTAAAAGATGCCCAAACGGAATCTAACAAACAGCGCATCTCATTACAAAAAAAAGAACGGGAATTAATTGAAAACGACTTAACCATTTCTAGAAAATTACAGGAATTGTTAAGCAACTTAGAAAAAGGCATCCTTTTATATTCCAACAACATCAACAAACAAAGGGAAAAAACACTTAATCGCAGTACCAATATCATCCTTTTTGCAGCAGGAATCAGTTTCATCATCATCATCATCTTTTCCATAATCTTTTTAAATGATTTTTGGAAAAGTCAACGGTATCGTATGAAACTGGAACAAGCCAACAAAACCACCTCTTTACTTTTAAAAAGCAGAGAACAATTAATATCTATGGTGAGCCATGATTTGAGAACTCCTTTAAGCACCATTACGGGTTACAGTGAACTGCTTCAAAAATCGACTAACACCATCAAGGATAAAAATTATGTAGAGCACATTCAAAACGCTTCAACTTATATGGGGCAATTGGTTGATGATCTTTTGGAATTTTCAAAATTGGAAAACAACACTGTTTCAATGGAATCCATTCCTTTCAATTTAGAGAATCTCATCAATGAAGTGGCTGAAACCGGAAAAAACTTAGTGCAAAACAAACCCATTAACGTCATTGTAAAGCACGACGAAACTATTAAAAACCAAATAGTTAGCGACCCTTTTAGAATGAAACAAATTTTATACAACTTGGTTACAAACGCCTGTAAATTCACCAACCAAGGTACCATAACCATTGAAAGTGTTTTACTTCCAAACAGCCAAGAACCTATATTACAAATTTTAGTAAGCGATACCGGAATTGGAATTAACAAAGATGAACAAAAAAACATTTTTAAAGCGTTTACACAAGCCAATAACACCCAAGAAAGCAAACAAAGTGGTTTTGGTTTAGGACTGGCCATTTCAAAAAAACTGACTGAATTGTTAGGGGGCAGCTTAACTTTAAAAAGTGAATTAGGAAAAGGAAGTACCTTTAATTTGAAAATTCCTATCACCTTCTCCAAGCAACCTCTACATGATAAAAAATGGAGTGAATCGGAAAAAAACTATCATTTAAAAGCTGTGGTTGTTGAAGATGATGCCTCTATGCGACAGCTTATTAAAGAACTTTTAAACCAATACGGTATTGAAGCCCACATTTTTGAAAATGCCCAAAGTGCTTTACAAACCATTGATAAAATTTCTTTTGATTTGGTGCTTACCGATATCCAGCTTCCTAAAATGAATGGCATCCATTTTATGGAAACGCTTAAAAACCACGATTCTTATAAAAACCAACCCATTATTGCTATGACGGGAAGATCAAATTTATCTGTAAAAGACTATATGAACAGTGGTTTTTCCGAAGTACTCATCAAACCATTTAACAGTAACAAACTGGATAGCATATTGCAGCGTTTTTTTGAGGCTGATTTGTATAACGGCACCAATAAAACCATAACCAAAGAAGCAACAAAACTGAACGAATTTAGTGTTAACACCCTGAGTTCCTTTTTAAATGACGACCCCGTTGCCATAAAAAAGACGTTGCAAATTTTTTTAGAAGACACCAAAAAGAACCTTTTGGAATTAAAGCAAGCCAAAAAAAATAATGACATTAATGCTTTTAACCATATTAGCCACAGAATGCTGAGCATGTTCAAGCAATTGGAAGTTACCAAAATTGTTCCTTTTCTAGAAATGTTTGAAATAAGTATAAGAATTGATGATTGGCTTTTTATGCATTTTGAAAACAAATTAAGCCACTTTTTAGAAACGTTGGAAACCCATCTTAATTAAGACTGTATTCCTTCATTTTATTGTAAAGTGTTTTTCTAGTGATGTTCAACAATTTAGCAGCTTGCGTTTTATTATTATCAACTTTTTGTAAAACCGTTATAATAAGTTCCTTTTCATTCTCTTTAGTGGAAAATTTGTTGGATGGTATGTTGCTTTTCTTGGAATGTACCAATTCATCCGGCAACACATGAACTTCAATAACATCAGAAGGCGTTAGCAAAGTGGCCCTTTTAATAACATTGGACAGTTCCCTTAAATTCCCTGGCCATTGGTAGTTTTGAAAAAGGGTTAAAACTTCTTTTGAAAATCCAGCAACAGCTTTATTTAATTGCTCATTCGCCTTATTTAAAAAGAAATCGGCATACAGAATCAAATCATCATGTCGGTCTTTTAAATTGGGGACTTTAATGGAGAACTCATTCAATCGATGGTATAAATCTTCTCTAAAATCGCCTTTTTCAACCGCTTTTAATAAATCTTCATTGGTAGCGGTAATCAATCGGATATCTACTGAAATTTCATCACTACTTCCAATGGGTTTTACTTTCCGTTCTTGCAATGCGCGCAGTAACTGAATTTGATTTTCATACGATAAGTTACCTACTTCATCTAAAAAAAGAGTTCCACCATTTGCCGATTCAAAATGTCCAATTTTATCATCGGTAGCCCCAGTGAACGATCCTTTTTTATGCCCAAAAAATTCGCTGGAAGCAATTTCCTTGGGAATAGCACCACAATCTACCGCCACAAATGGTTTATTGCTTCGGGAACTTTTTAAATGAATGTTTTTTGCAACAACTTCTTTACCTGTACCGCTTTCGCCCGTTATTAAAACCGACATATTGGTAGGTGCTACCAAATGGATATACTCGTTTAAAGTTTTTGAAGCAGCACTAATACCTGTAACAAAATCTGAACTGGCTTTAGTACTGGTTTTTATATTTTCAACTTCAGGAATAACATGGTCCGTTTTTTTTACTTCCAAAGCATTGCCAATAACCTCCAAAACTTCGCTGGGGTTAAAAGGTTTTGAAATATAATCGAACGCTCCTTGTTTCATAGCTTGTACAGCGTTAGAAACTTCGGCATAACTAGTCATTAATACCACAGGGATTAGGCTATTGGTTTTCTTTATTTGTTTTAAAAATTCGATACCATCACCATCGGGAAGCCTTAAATCTGTAAAAACCAAATCATAATTTTTCTTTTTTAATAAAGTAGAAGCATTGTTTATGGTATAACTAACGTCAACTGCATAGTCATGGCGTTCCAAAAAATGTTTTAACATTTCAGAAAACGCAACGTCATCTTCTATCAGTAGGATATGTTTCATAATTGAATAGATTCTTACAAAAATATTAAGATAAGCGGAGATATGTATTAAAAAAAAACATAAAAAAAGGGACGTTTTAATAAAAAAACGTCCCTTTTCCAAAAAAATTGAGTTTGGATATATGATTTTATCTGTTACTCCATTTCTTTTTTCGTGCCTATTGCACTTTCCTCTAACCAATTCCCTTCTTTATCGGCATAAACTGTACTTGTACTTTCTTCGATAGTAATTTCTAGTTTATATTGCTCTTTGCTATTTACATAAGCCTTACTTATGGTAGCAGATGCAAAATCTTTCTCTACGGCACTTTTTACTGCTGCTGGTAATTTGTCAACTGCTATTTCCTTGAATTCCTCATTCATTACAACACTAATACCCTCAGTTGGTAAAATGTTATTTGATAATGCAAACGTTGAAATTCCACTTGCTAAAATTGCTACGGTTAAAATTAATTTTTTCATGTTTTTTAGGGTTTTTAATTAATATTTATGTGTTTATTATTCGCTTTTTGGTGTCTCATTAGTTGAAGAAACTTCCTCTAACCAATTTCCATCCTTATCTGCATAAACGGTACTTGTAGCCCCATCAATAGTAAGCTCTAATTTGTATTGCTCGCTACTGTTCACATAAGCTTTGCTAATGGTGGCTGAAGGGAAATCTTTCTCAACAGCTGTTGGAATGGCTGCTGGCAATTTATCTAATGTAATTTCTTTGAACTCATCGTTCAATACATTTTCGATACCATTTGTTGGTGAAATAGGGTTAGACATTGCAAATGTTGACATTCCTCCTGCTAAAATTGCTACTGTTAAAATTAACTTTTTCATAATTTTGATTTTATTTATTATTATTAATATTCAATTACGATTAGTATAAAGAAATAAATATGCCATGGATAATGGCATACTTTAAAAAACACATAACAACCTGTTTTTTAAATAATTACTTAAATTGAAGTTTTAAAACAATAAACTTTAGATGGGTAAATAGTGGGTAATTGAGAAGTAAGTTGGGTAAAAATTACACCATTGGGTTTAATAAAAAGGTTACTTATTAAATTCCTTTACTGTACTTGTTTCTATATTCAATAGGTGTTAAACCTGTTAATTTTTTAAAAACATTTCGAAAAGCTTTGGTATCGGTATAGCCAACATCAAACATCACCTCGGTAATATTCTTTCGGGAACTTTCAAAACTTCGTTTAGCAGCTTCTACTTTTACACGTTGGTGATATTCTATAATAGTGTTATCGGTAGCTTTTTTAAAACGGCGCTCAAAACTTCTGCGGCTCACACCTACCAACTGTGTCATATCTTCAACAGTAATCTTGTCTTGATAATGTTCTTCAATGTATTCCTGTACTTTTTTCACCTCTAAGTCATTATGGTCTTTTTGCCCGGTGAACATCATAAATGCTGCTTGACTTTCCCTATCTATATCAATGGCAAAATATTTTGAGGCTAATATGGCCGTATCTCTATTGGTGTACTTTTCTAATAAATATAGCAACAAATTCCAATAGGAGTTTGCGCCACCACTGGAATAAACGCCATTTTCTTCTGTTAAAATACTTCCATCCATCACTTCAACTTCGGGGAATGTTTCCTTAAATTCGTTGTAAAACGCCCAATGGGTAGAGCATTTTTTTCCATTTAAAATACCCGTAGAAGCTAATAAAAAAGCACCAACACATAAGGAAGCAACCTCTGCCCCATTTTTGTAATGTTTTAAAATCCAAGGAATGGCATTTTTATTTAAATCAACTGCTTTTTTCATATCTCCAAAAAGCGCAGGAATTATAATAAGGTCCGTTTCTTCAACATCATCCAATAATAAATTGGTATGCACCGAAAACATCCCGTTATTAAATTTTACTTCTTTATGTTGCCCAACAAGGTTCACTTCAAATAGAGCCGATTGCCCATTTGCTTGCAAAAACTGGTTCGCAGTCGAAAACATGTATTGAGGGTCTGCTACAGCTTCAATTACAGCAGATTCTGGCACTAAGATGCATACTTTTTTCATGTGTTTATATTTATCCCTTTTTTATGGCCATCCCCTAACTATCAAAAAGTCATTCCGGTTATTATTCCTTTGGGTAGAAACTTGATTATGGATGTTTTATAATTCAAATATAATTAAATAATGCGTCGTATTCAACCCCTTCAATAGCCGTTATTACACCACTTGCATTCAATTTATTTTTTTGAAATTTGTAATATAACTTTAAAGCAAAAATCATGGAACAGATTAAGGTACAAGCCACTGTAAAAGCATCTGCAAAAAAAGTATGGGATGTATGGACCAACCCCAAACACATTATAAAATGGAATACCGCTTCAGATGATTGGCATACCACAAAAGCAGAAAACGATTTAAGGGTTGGCGGAAAGTTTCTTTCTAGAATGGAGGCAAAAGATGGGAGTTTTGGTTTTGATTTTACTGGAACTTATGATGAAATAATTCCACAAAACAGAATTGCCTACACTATGGATGATGGACGAAAAGCCACAACTAACTTCAAGGAAAACAATGGAAATGTAGAAATTATTACCGTTTTTGATGCTGAAAGCCAAAACCCAATTGAAATGCAACGAGATGGTTGGCAAGCTATTATGAATAATTTTAAAAATTATACGGAAACCAATTAATTTCAAAAAACAAAAATCATGGAAAATAACAGTGTATCCCTTCATAGGGTATTGAAAGTTTCACCTGAAAAAGTTTTTCGGGCATTCTCTAATCCTACAGCTTATGCAAGTTGGATTCCTCCTTATGGTTTTTTAGCCACCATTCACGAAATGGATTTTAAAATTGGAGGCTATTACAAAATGTCGTTTACAAATTTCACCACTGGAAACGGGCATTCCTTCGGTGGAAAATTTCTAGACATCAAACCCAACAAGTTTATTAAGCTTACTGATAAATTTGACGATCCTAATTTTCCCGGAGAAATGACAACAACCATATGGTTTGAAAAAGTTTCTTGCGGAACAGATCTTAAAATTTTGCAAGAGAACATCCCTTCTGTAATACCTGCTGAAATGTGTTATTTAGGTTGGCAAGAATCATTGGAAAAACTGATGAAATTGGTTGAACCTGAAATTCCGGATGCCTAATTATTTCATAACAAACCTTAATATCACCATTTCAAAATTAGATGCTTAGCGACTGAAAATTTAAATTTTAAGGCAGAAAGCGAATGAGGACACAAATCAACTCCTATTTAACCTTTAATGGTAACTGTAAAGAAGCCATGACATTTTACAAAGAATGCCTTGGTGGAAAACTTGTTTTACAAACAGTGGGAGATTCTCCGCTATCTGAAAAAATGCCTAAACAAATGAAAAATTCTATACTGCATGCAACACTTACAAAGCATTCGCTTGTGTTAATGGGTACCGACATGGCACCATCAAAAGGTTTAATTAAAGGCAATACCATCTCACTTTCAATACAATGCAATAGTTTGGAACAGATAGAAACTTATTTTGAAAAACTTTCGCAAGGAGGAAAAGTAGAACATCCTTTAGAGCACAATTTTTGGGGTACTTTGGTTGGAAACTTAACCGATAAATTTGGAAACCAATGGTTGCTCAGTTATAATAAAAACACATTTTAAGCATCAATATTCATTAATATTTTTAAAAATTACAAAACATGAAAACGACTAAAAAAAACAAAATCATTTTTTGGATCGCTACCATCATTATTTTTTTATTTGAAGGTGTTATGCCTGCTTTAACTTCACAAACCGAACTAGCAAAAGAAGGCATAAACCACTTGGGCTACCCGCAATATTTTGGTCATGTTTTGGTCATATTTAAAGTTTTAGGCGTGTTGGTGTTGGTTATACCACAAATACCTAAACGTTTAAAAGAATGGGCTTATGCTGGCTTTGTATTCGATTTTTTATTTGCTTGTATAAGCCATTGGGCTGTTGATGGATTTGGGTTTCAAACTATTTTCCCGTTAATCATATTGGCAATTTTAATGGTTTCTTATGTTTACTACCATAAATTAAATTCCGTAAACCTTATGAACAGTTAATTGCACGAAGTATAATCAATTTCTATCTTGAAAATTGGAAGCATAATTTTACGGTAATTAGCTGAATATAAACATTTTATTTTAACCTAAAATTTTAGATTCAGCAGTTTTCAAGATATCTATAACCCGATGTTTTAAACTTTCGGGTTCTATAATTTTTGCATAATCGCAAAACATAAGGTACCATCTAGAAAACCCGTTTTCTATGTCGGTTGTCATAAAAGTCATTTCTACATATTTGCCTTTTGTTGTTTCAGAGATAAAACCGTAATGTTTTCTTCCGCTATTTATGTAACGAGCCACACTTTTATCAACTAAAATTACCACTTTTGTTTTTTGGATAGCTTCATTTTTTTGTCGGTGTTCATCTATAGTTCCGTGTTTTAAAGTAAAAGGAAGCTGCGTTTTATTTATAAGCATCATTCTATCAGTTCTAAATTGTCTATAATCATTTCTTATATGGCAATATCCCAAAACATACCAAAATCCATTTTCATGAAACACACCAACAGGTTCTATATTCCTTTCTGAAGGTATTTCATTATTTAAAGCATGGTATTTTAAAAATACTTGCTTCTTTTCAGCAATACTTTCAAAAAGAATCTGCAAAGCATTTGGTAAATTTTTATTGAAAAGTTCTTGTGAAGGATCTACCATTATTTGCGATTCCAATGCCGAAATCCAATCTTTTTCACGTCCTCGCAACACCGATTTAATCTTAAACATCGCAGATTCATGATAACTCCCCAAAGATTTATCAACAAATTTTTGCATAAACTTTTCAGCAGCTACAAAACTTCCTGCTTCTTCGCGTGTAAACATTACAGGCGGCAATCTGTAGCCCTCCATAATAGAATACCCAACGCCCGCTTCACTAATTATGGGTATACCCGATGCTTCTAAGGTTCTTACATCTCTATATATGGTTCTTAAACTTACCTGAAATCTATCAGCTAATTCCTGTGCTTTAACAATGCGCTTAGATTGTAATTGCACAAAAATGGCAACAATGCGGTCAAAACGTTTTACAGAATCCAAACTCATAATGGCATAACATATTTCCCAAAGATAGGACTTCAAATGAAAGTATAAACCAAAAGGAGACTTCATTTTATCCATAACAATTCAATATTCATATTATAATCTTATGCAAAGTAATGCATGGATTGTGACAACCCTTTGTCAACAACAAATGTGTTTTTAAACAAATTGATTTATTTACAAAAACAAACTAAATTATATGTAACTGATATTCAAATATTTAATATTAAAATTGAAAATTATTTTTTACTACTGACAAAAGGCTGTCACACCTGGTTACTAATTTTGGTTTAGAAATATAAATTAATTTAAAATCAAACAATTATGGAAACTACAATGAAAGAAAACGTAAAATTACACGAGGTTATCACCCCAACAGATTTAATAAACCATTGGCAAGGGCACCGAGGTTTAACCCGCCGAACCATTGAAGCTTTTCCTGATGATGCTTTTTTTAATCATACCATTGGTGGCATGCGTCCTTTCTCTGAAATGGTGATGGAACTTTTAGGTATTGCAGGACCTGGCATTAAAGAAATAGCTACAGGAATATCAGCGCCTCTAAACGAGCATTTTGAACATGGCAACAAAAAAGAAAAAATTCTTGAGCTATGGGATGAAGCAACGAATGAAATAAACACTTATTGGGTTCAAATTAAACCAGAGCAATTTCAAAAAAATATTAAAATTTTTGGTCAATACGAGGGTACAGTATATTCATCTATATTCTATTTTATTGATAATGAAATTCACCACCGCGCACAAGGCTATGTGTATTTACGCTCGTTAGGTATTGAACCACCTGCATTTTATGAACGCTAATTAAAAACAAACCATAATGAAAACGGTTTTAGTATTTAAAACTTCCATTTCTAAAAAAAGCCACATTAAAACGATACGACCTTTTTTAAATAATTTGATTAGTAAAAATGGTTACTGGAATTTTGATTTGGAGGATTGTGACAACATCCTCCGAATTGAAACCCAAACAATAAAAAGTGATTCTGTTTGTAATATTTTAAATAATCAGGGCTTTTTATGTGAAGAGATATATTGATTTAATCACATTGAAAAACAAAAAAGTCCATGTAAACAAATATTTACATGGACTTTTTTTATACAAAATTTAGTTTAGCTCACTTGTTGTCTATTCTTCATTTTATCTAAAAGCATCAACTCACGTTGAATTTCTTCCTTTCGCTCATTAAATTTCCTAACGCGCTCATCAATAAGTTCTTGATTTTTTCTGCGGTTTTCAAGTCTAATTGCTTCTTTTTCAACATCAGCCTCTTTATTTTTTCTAGCTTTTATTTTTTCCATAAAAACAGAAAAATAAGCATAACCATACATGCTTAAAAAAAGTAAAGCTATAATTCCTAATATGATATAACCGTTTTGCATAATAAATTTGGATTAATTAATTCTTGCAGTCTTAAAATTAAGGTAAGGGCCTTAACTTTCCATAAAGTTATAAAAAACAGTTTGATACTTAAAATAAAAAAGATGAAGTACCCAAAAATAAGATAAAAACGTAAATTATAACAATACGGATATTAATTAAACACTAAAACGGTTTCTTTAGATATTATAAATCTACCAAATCGCCTTCCCACTCCAAAATGCCGCCTTCTAAGTTATAAGCGTTTGCAAAACCTAATTGATCCATAATAGCACAAGCTTGACCGCTTCTATTCCCGGAACGACAGTACACATAGTAGTTTTTATCTTTGTCTAAAGCTTCAATTTCATCTATAAATCCTTGACCTTTAAATATATCTATATGGATGGCGTTTGGTATAATGCCATCAGCTACCTCAGCATCTGTTCTTACATCCAAAACTACTGCGTTTGCATCCTCAGCTAGTTGAGATGCCCATTCTTCTTGTGATAAATCTTCCATTTGTTTAATCTATTTGTGTTCTACAAAATTAATGATCTAAACTTTATAGACGAAAAAAAATCTAAAGTATTACACTTTAGATTTTTTAATGTTTTATTTAATTCCTAATTAAACTTTAATGCTACAACCTATTGCTTTTGTTTCAGTTTGTTCCACTTCTTTACCTTGTAATAAGGCATCAACTGCTTTTTCAACATATTTTGTTGTTACAGATTCTGCGCTTTTATAATTATCATCAATAGCACCTATATACTTAACCACATTGCCTTTTTTGGTTTTTTGAAGTACAAACATGTGAGGTGTTTTAGTGGCTCCAAACTTTGGAAATACGGTTTGCTCTTTATCTATTAAATAAGGAAACGTAAAGCCTTTTTCAGTGGCACGTTTTTTCATGGCATCTAAATTATCATCTGGTTTTATAGATACATTATTTGGCATAATGGCAATTACAGGATACCCTTTTGCTGCATATTTTTTATCTAAGGCTATAATTCTGTCTTCATAAGCTACCGCATAGGGGCACGTATTACAAGTGAATGTTACTATAAATCCTTTTGCATTTTTGTAATCGGCCAAGGACACCATTTTACCGTCTATATTTTTAAGCGAAAAATCTTCAGCCACATCGCCTATTTTATAACCATCTATTATATTGGTTTTAGTTAGGGTAAATGCACTTAACCACAATACTATAACAGCAGCCGAAATTAATTTGATTGTTTTGTTCATAATGATTTATTTTTAAAATTGATTTAGTTCGTTTTCAAGTTCTTGGTATGTAAATGATTTTTCAAAAAATTTACGTTCGTTATTTTTATAAATTACAGTGGCCGGTAAAGATCCAGACCATGTTTCATCTACTTTAGGTATCCAGGTATTCATATCAACATCATCTAAAGCAATGACCTTTGATTTTAGCTTTTTATCTTTTATGAAAGGTTTCAACTTCGATTCATATAAATGCGGAAAATCTAAACTTACCAGCAACACGTCTACATTTTTATCAGCATACTCCAAATTCAATTTTTCAAAATAGGGCAATTCCTTCACACAAGGAGCGCACCAAGTTGCCCAAAAATTTATAACATGTATTTTATCATCTTTCTTATTTAAAAACTTTTCAAAACCTGCAAAATCATAAATTTCTAAATCTGTATTAACTATATTTTGTTTTCCAACAACATTATCTTTGGTTGCTATATCTGTTTTTTTTTCTTTATTGTTACAGCTTCCAAAAACAAGTAATATTATAAGTAAGGCTTTAAATTTCATATCTATTTTTAGACTAAAAAATGTTGGATTGGTTTAATAAAATATCATTTTAGTTATAAAAATAATTAATACTTCAAGATTATTACTTCGTTTAACATTATTTTATGCAAAAATTAACTTGAAGTGTTGTGTAATTCTATTTTGATTTCTATATTTGAACCAATTAAAAACAACTATGAATACAATTTTAAATAATACTTGGTGGTGGAGCTTACAAAACTTACGTTTCGTGAAGTAAACCCTAGTATATTTAAAACTTAAAATATCCAAAAGGCTTGTCGTTCACGACAAGCCTTTTTTTTAAATCTATTTTGATAATTATAATGAACAAATTCAATCTATACACCCACTACAAAAAAATTCTGGCAGATACCATCACACCTGTTAGTATTTACCTAAAAATAAGAGACAAATACCCCAACAGTATTTTGTTGGAAAGTAGTGATTACCATGCCAACGATAACAGTTTTTCATACATCTGTTTTAACCCTATTGCAACTATTAAGGTTGAAAACGAAACCATCTTCCAAACGTTTCCAGATGGCAGTGAAACCGTAAATCCTATAACAAAAACTACCGATGTTTCGGAAGAAATCAATCAATTCACAAAACGTTTTAAAGTAAATTCTGATGAAGAATTCAAATTTATAAACAACGGTATTTTTGGCTATATAGCTTATGATGCGGTTAAATATTTTGAAGATGTTGACATTTCCAAAAAAGAAAACTCCATAACCATTCCTGAAGTTAATTATGCGGTTTATCAAAACATCATCGCTATTAACCATCAAAAAAATGAAGCTTATATTTTTGCACATTGTTTTGATAATGAACCGAATATTGAAGAAATAGACCATTTAATTAAAGTTAAAAACTTTGCTTCTTATAACTTTGCATCTCATGGGGAAATCTCATCCAATTTATCTGACGATGAATATAAGCACCATGTAGAATTGGCAAAAAAACATTGTGGTCGTGGTGATGTTTTTCAACTGGTTTTATCAAAAAGTTTTACACAAGAATTTAAAGGTGATGAATTTAATGTGTATCGTGCGTTACGAAGCATCAACCCATCTCCATACTTGTTTTATTTTGATTATGGCAACTTTAAAATATTTGGAAGTTCGCCCGAAGCCCAACTTATTGTAAGCGATGGAAAAGCCGAAATCCACCCCATTGCCGGTACTTTCAAACGTACAGGAAATGATATTCAAGACGCTGAATTAGCACAACAATTAAAGGTAGACGACAAAGAAAACGCCGAACACGTGATGCTTGTGGATTTGGCAAGAAATGATTTAAGCAGACATGGCAGCCATGTTTCGGTAGACACCTACCGCGAAGTTCAGTTTTTCTCGCACGTTATTCATTTGGTAAGCAAGGTAACGGGGCAAAAACACAAAGAAACCTCAACCATACAAGTTGTTGCCGATACCTTTCCTGCTGGGACATTAAGTGGCGCACCAAAACATCGTGCCATGCAACTTATTGAGCAATATGAAAAAACAAACCGCTCGTTTTACGGTGGCGCTATCGGTTTTATGGATTTTGAAGGCAACTTCAATCATGCCATCATGATTAGAACCTTCCTTAGTAAAAACCACGAATTACATTGGCGAGCAGGTGCGGGTATTGTATCAAAATCAATTCCTGAAAACGAGTTACAGGAAGTGTATAATAAATTAGGAGCCCTAACAAAAGCTATTGAATTAGCAGAAACAATTTGATTCCTGTGAAAACAGGAATCTCATGAAGTGAAATTAAAAACATAAATTTTGAACGTTTTCATCCCTACAAAAAAGGGGATATTACCAAAAAAGATTAATTAAATACAGATTCCTGCCTTTGCAGGAATAAAAACTATGAAAGTATTAGTTATAGATAATTACGACAGTTTCACATACAATCTGGTGCATTATTTAGAAGATTTAAACTGTGATGTTACGGTTGTGAGAAACGACAAATTAACCTTGGATGATGTGGAACCTTTTGATAAAATAGTTTTATCACCGGGTCCAGGCATCCCCGATGAAGCCGGTTTATTAAAACCCATTATAGAACGTTTTGCACCAACAAAAAGCATTTTGGGTGTTTGCTTAGGGCAACAAGCCATTGGCGAAGTTTTTGGAGGCTCGCTTATTAATTTAGACGACGTTTACCATGGTGTGGCAACAAAAGTGAACATTACGGTTGATGATGAATCTTTGTTTGCAGGTATGGATAAAGAAATTGAAGTAGGGCGCTACCATTCATGGGTTGTGAATGCAAACCTTCCTGATTGCTTAGAAGCTACCTCTATAGATGCCAATGGCCAAATCATGTCACTACGCCATAAAGTTTATGATGTTAAAGGTGTACAATATCACCCAGAATCGGTTTTAACTCCAAACGGTAAGCAAATACTTAAAAACTGGATAAATTCCCCAAACCCCAAAGGGGCTTAAAAAGAATATAATTAATAAAAATCCCCTCTCTTTAGGAGAGGGTTAGGGAGAGGAATGAAAAACATATTAAACAGACTTATAAACCACGAAAACATCTCTAGTGAAGAAGCTAAAAGGGTTTTGGTAAATATCTCCAAAGGAGAATACAACCAAAGTCAAATTGCAGCTTTTTTAACTGTTTACATGATGCGTAGTATAACACTTAACGAGTTACAAGGGTTTCGTGATGCCCTTTTAGAACTATGCATCCCTATTGATTTGAAAGATTTTAATGCCATTGATTTATGTGGAACGGGTGGTGATGGTAAAGACACTTTTAACATTTCCACATTGGCATCGTTCGTAACTGCAGGAGCTGGTGTTAACGTTGCTAAACATGGAAACTACGGAGTTTCTTCAGCATGCGGTTCTTCAAACGTTATGGAATATTTAGGCATTAAATTTTCTAATGATGAAGATTTTTTAAAACGTTCTATTGATAAAGCAGGCATTTGTGTGTTACACGCCCCATTGTTTCATCCCGCTATGAAGAACGTGGCGCCTATTCGACGGGAGTTAGGGGTCAAAACATTTTTCAACATGTTAGGTCCTATGGTAAATCCGTCGTTTCCTAAAAATCAAATGGTTGGAGTTTTTAATTTAGAATTGCTTCGTCTATACGGATATTTATATCAAAATACGGACAAAAATTATTCCATAGTACATGCGTTGGATGGTTATGATGAAATATCTTTGACAGGAAAAACAAAAGTGATTTCAAACCATGCTGAAAGGATGTTTTCTCCAGAAGATTTAGGTGTTTCAGAAATAACACAAGAATCTATTTTTGGTGGAAATACTGTTGAATCATCTGCCAAAATTTTCATGGATGTCATCCAAGGAAAAGGAACAGATGCCCAGAATAATGTAGTATGTGCCAATGCAGGTTTAGCCATTGCTACCACAAACAACATAGAACACAAACTAGGGTTTGAATTAGCTAAAGAATCATTACTTTCTGGCAAAGGATTAAAAGCATTGCAAACCATTCAAGAATTGAGTAAATGAACATTTTAGATAAAATTGTAGCCGATAAACGCATTGAAGTCGATTTAAGAAAATCGCTTATTCCTGTTAAACAATTGGAGCAATCGGTTTTGTTTGAAAGACAAACCATTTCATTAGCAACCAAATTAAAAAATAGCCAAACAGGCATCATTGCAGAACATAAACGAAGATCCCCTTCTAAATCGGTCATAAATCAAAACTTAAATGTGTTTGATGTGGCAAAAGGCTATGAAGATGCTGGCGTTTGCGGGATGTCCGTTTTAACCGACGGTAAATATTTTGGTGGTTCTTTAGACGATTTGTTAACCGCTCGAGCCAGTTGCAACCTACCACTTTTACGTAAAGAATTCATCATAGACGAATACCAGTTATTAGAAGCCAAAGCCTATGGTGCCGACGTTATTTTACTTATTGCGGCTATTTTGAGCAAAGATGAAATTAAGCAGTTTTCAGAATTTGCAAAAAGCTTAAATTTGGATGTGTTGTTGGAAGTTCATAACGAAGAAGAATTGCATAAATCCATCATGCCAAGTTTAGATATGTTGGGTGTAAATAACCGAAATTTGAAAACCTTCGACGTTAGTTTAGAAACCAGTAAACGTTTAAGTACACTGATACCAAATGATTTTGTTAAAGTATCCGAAAGTGGCATTAGTAACGTGGAGGCCATTAAAGAATTGCAACCTTATGGATACAAAGGTTTTTTAATTGGTGAAAACTTCATGAAGACAGATAATGCTGGTGAAAGTGCTAAAGAATTTATTAAAGGCCTCCTCTAACTCCTCCGAAGGAGGAGAACACTCAAATGGCAAACAGTACGAATAAAAAATAAATGAACAAAGATAAACGAAATACTCCGCAATCCATTCCCTCCCCTTTGGGGAGGGTTAGGGTGGGGCTTCTTAAAGTCTGCGGTATGAAATACCAAGAAAACATAGAACAAGTTGCAGCTTTGCAACCTGACTATCTTGGATTTATATTTTATGAAAAATCTGCACGACATTTTGATTCAAAAAACATTCCTGAAATACCAAAATCCATAAAAAAAACAGGTGTGTTTGTTAATGAGGAATTGGACATTGTTATAGACAAAATAAAATCTCATAATTTACAAGCAGTTCAACTTCATGGTGAAGAATCACCGGAATATTGTAACGCTATAAAATGTCATTTCGAACAGCGTGAGAAATCACATAATGAGAATCTGAAACAAGTTCAGATTGACAAAAAATTAAACTCTGTCATATCGAACGCAGTCGAGATAATCAAAGTATTTTCCATAAAAGACGAATTCAATTTTGATGTATTAAAACCTTATGAAAACGTGTGCAATTATTTTCTTTTTGACACCAAAGGAAAATTACCCGGAGGCAACGGTTATACATTCGATTGGAATGTACTAAACAACTACCCATCAACCAAACCCTTTTTTTTAAGCGGTGGTATTGGTTTGGAAGAAGTAGACAATTTACAAGAATTTATTCAAAGTCCTGCTTCAAAATTCTGTTACGCTATTGATGTGAACAGTAAATTTGAAATAGAACCTGGATTAAAAAATATAGAGTTATTAAAATATTTTAAAGAAAAGCTCAAAAAATAGGTCAACTTGAAACTTTGAACTTTTCAACTTTAAACTTATAAAATGAATTACAACGTAAACGAAAAAGGCTATTACGGCGAATTTGGTGGTGCTTACATCCCCGAAATGCTGTACCCAAATGTAGAAGAATTACGCCAAAACTATTTAAAAATAATGGCTGAACCTAGCTTTAAAAAAGAGTTCGACCAACTTTTAAAAGATTATGTGGGGCGTCCTTCTCCACTCTATTTTGCAAAACGTCTTTCAGAAAAATACAACACCAAAATTTACTTAAAGCGCGAAGATTTAAACCATACCGGAGCACATAAGATAAACAATACCATTGGTCAAATTTTAATGGCAAAGCGTTTGGGTAAAACCCGTATTATTGCCGAAACTGGTGCTGGTCAACACGGTGTTGCAACCGCTACGGTTTGTGCTTTAATGGGATTAGAATGTATAGTGTACATGGGCGAAATTGATATTGCACGCCAGGCACCCAATGTGGCGCGTATGAAAATGTTAGGCGCTACCGTTGTACCTGCGTTATCTGGTAGTCGTACTTTAAAAGATGCCACCAACGAAGCCATTCGCGATTGGATTAACAACCCCGTAAACACACATTACATCATTGGTTCTGCTATTGGTCCACATCCGTATCCAGACATGGTAACACGTTTTCAATCGGTTATTTCCGAAGAAATTAAATGGCAATTAAAAGAACATGAGGGCACAGAAAACCCCAATTATGTAGTAGCGTGCATTGGCGGAGGTAGCAATGCTGCTGGAACCTATTACCATTATTTACATGAACCAGACGTAAAAATTATAGCTGTTGAGGCCGCCGGTTTGGGTGTCGATTCTGGAGAAAGTGCTGCAACTTCGGTATTAGGAAAAGAAGGCATCATTCACGGGTGCAAAACATTGTTAATGCAAACTAAAGACGGACAAATTACCGAGCCTTATTCTATTTCGGCAGGGTTGGATTATCCAGGAGTTGGCCCCATGCACGCACATTTATGCAAAACAGGACGTGCCGAATTTATGGCAATTACCGATGACGAGGCAATGAAAGCCGGTTTGGAACTATGTAAATTAGAAGGCATCATTCCAGCTATTGAAAGCTCCCATGCCTTGGCTATTTTTGAACAGAAAATATTCAAACCAACCGATGTTGTGGTGGTAAGTTTATCTGGGCGTGGCGATAAAGATTTACAGAACTATATAGAGTATTTTAAAATATAAATTTATGGCGTTACCACAAGGGTCGGGCTTTTCGCTATATCTTTTTTGCTTTTAATGGCAAAAAAGGATGCCGCTACAATCCCTAACGCAAAACAAGACCTCACAGGTTTTAAAAACCTGTGAGGTCTTATAAAAGATTTCAAAATGAACAGAATCAACAAAAAACTACAAGAAGATAAAAAGTTATTATCTATATATTTCACAGCTGGTTACCCAAGTTTAACTGACACCGTTACCATCATTCAAAACCTTGAAAAAAGTGGTGTGGATATGATTGAAATTGGCCTACCCTTCAGCGATCCGTTAGCCGACGGACCAACCATTCAAGCAAGTTCTACACAAGCTTTAAAAAACGGTATGACTACCGAAGTACTTTTCAATCAGCTAAAAGACATCAGAAAAACAGTTTCCATCCCCTTAATCATCATGGGCTATTTCAACCCGATGCTTCAATATGGCGTAGAAGCTTTCTGTAAAAAATGTCAAGAAATTGGTATTGATGGTTTAATCATACCCGATTTACCTGTGGATGTATATAACGAAACATACAAAGCTACCTTTGAAAAATACGGACTCATAAACATCTTTTTAATTACACCGCAAACCTCTGTAGAACGCATCCGTTTTATTGATTCTATTTCAAACGGATTTATTTATATGGTAAGTAGTGCCAGTGTTACAGGCTCACAATCTGGATTTGGAGATGAACAAACTTCCTATTTCAAACGTATTGCAGACATGAATTTAAAAAACCCACAAGTTATCGGTTTTGGTATTTCAGACAATACAACCTTTACTCAAGCTACTCAGTATGCTAAAGGTGCTATTATTGGTAGTGCATTCATTAAACATCTATCAACAAAACCTGTGAGTTCTATAAACGATTTTGTAAACTTTATAGTAAAATAAAAACATGGCTCAAGTACAAAAAGTAGTAATTGTAGGTGCTGGATTTGCCGGTTTAAAACTAGCTCAAGAGTTAATAAACCATCCTAATTACGAAGTATATTTAATTGACAAACATAACTTTCATCAGTTTCAACCACTTATGTACCAAGTAGCAACCGCACGTTTAGAACCAGCAAGTATTTCTTTTCCGCTTCGAAAAGTATTTCAAAAAGCTAAAAATGTGCGTATTCGAATAACAAAAGTCAAAAAAATAAACTTTGATAGTAAATTTGTTTCAACGGCTATTGGTAATTTTGAATACGACCATTTAGTTATCGCTATTGGGTGTACCACTAACTATTTTGGAAGCGAAAATTTAAGGAATTATGCCTACCCAATGAAAACCATTCCAGAGGCTATTCAACTAAGAAACCGCATTTTACAAACTTTTGAAGACGCATTAAACACCACTAATTCAGAGAAACTTCAGTCATTATTAAATTTTGTAATTGTTGGTGGTGGTCCTACAGGAGTGGAATTATCAGGTGCTTTAGCTGAAATGAAACGCCATATTTTACCTAAAGATTATCCTGATAAGGATTTTTCTAAACTCACTATTTACTTACTAGAAGGAACGGCACATACACTTAGCCCGATGAGTGAAGGTTCGCAAAAAATGTCTCAAAAATACCTTGAAGATTTAGGAGTTATAGTTAAAACAAACACCATGGTAAAGGACTATGATGGTAGCACGGTTACATTAAATAACGGTGAAAAAATAGCATCTAAAAACGTTATTTGGGCTGCTGGTGTAACTGGTAATATTATAGAAGGATTTCCTAGTGAATGTATTACCCGCGGTAACCGTCTTATTGTAAACCGTTTTAATGAAGTAAAGCATTTAAAGAATGTGTATGCTATAGGTGATATTGCTTATATGGAGACTCCAAAAAATCCTCACGGGCACGCACAAGTGGCAAGCGTAGCACAGCAACAAGCTGTTTTATTAGCAAAAAATCTAAAAAATTCAGTATTAAATAAGCCTAAAAAAGAATTTGAATATACCGACAAAGGTTCGATGGCCACTATTGGAAAACGTAAGGCAGTAGTGGATTTACCTAAATTCAGTTTTCAAGGTCGTTTGGCTTGGTTTACTTGGATGTTTATCCATTTAATGCTTATTTTGAGTGTTAAAAACAAACTCTTAATTTTCATGAACTGGCTAATTAGTTATTTTAATAACGATAGTACACTGCGTATTATAATGAAACCCGTTGCAAAAAAGGTTAAACGTGTATTGGACTAAACACTAAAACAAGCATTTTCTTGTAGTTATTAGATGCATTCTATGTTCAGGACTAAAAATATTTAAAATAATTCGTTATAATTTCATATATTTGGTTAACCAAACTGGTTAACCAAATATATTTTATGAAAAAATCGATATTTATCTGCTCTTTTATTTTACTTTTTCATATAGGAAATGTAACGTCTCAAACGGTTCTAAATGCAAATGGACCAGGGAACACTTACGAGTTAATAAACTCTGTTTTAGCTCCCGGATACGATGTTATTGAAGCACCTGATTGCGCTCATACAGCATTTGGAAGACATATTGATGAGATTTTTGATGCCGATTTAAACACAAATGTATTTCGTTTTAACATACATGTTACGCCAGACAATGATAGATGTACAAGTGCTACCGATCGTCAGCGTAATGAAATTAAAGTTTATGACAAATCACCTAATAATTTAAAAGCAGTTGAAGGCGAAACTTTCGTTTATAAATGGAAATTTAAATTGGATGCTGGTTTTCAATCTTCTTCAAGCTTTACGCATATTCATCAACTAAAATCGGTTGGTGGTCTTTATGAAGATATGCCTATGTACACTTTAACAACCTATAAAGGCACTCCCGATAGACTAGCACTTCGTTATGCAGAAACCAATTCTCAAACAACAATAAAACAAACCGATTTAACGCCATTTAAAGGTGTTTGGGTAGACGTGACAGAAACCATAAAATATGGAACTTCTGGAACCTATTCCATAGAAATAAAAAAAGTAAGTGATGGCACTTCGCTTTTTAACTACTCCAACAATGCTATTATTAACTGGCAAACGGGGGCCGATTTTGTAAGACCTAAATGGGGTATCTACAGAAGTTTATTGAATTCTGTTAATTTACGGGACGAAAGCGTTTTATTTGCAAATTTCAGTATTGAAGAAAACCCTACCTTGTCTACATCCCACAATGAGCTAAATAGGCCTAAAATCAAAATCATTCCAAATCCTACAAACAATAATAAATTAGTTACTATTAATTATAGTCCAAACAGTGTTGATACTATTCATATATATGACAATTTAGGAAGGTTAATTAGTTCCTTAAAACCACACACTAACACTGTAGATGTTACAAATTTTAAAGCAGGTATTTACTTTTTCGTGTTAAAAAAAGATACCATCACTATTTCAACAGAAAAATTGATAATTCAATAAACCTACTTAACGAGTTTAACAAACATTTTATCGAAAATCCTTTATACATTTCGTAATATACTATTTATCAACAGGTAACATTAACTAAATAAAAGTTGTAATGTTTAAAAAAATATTTACATTTGAAAAAACTAAACTGGTAAACCAGTTTGGTTGTCCAATTAAACCAAATATTTTTTATAATGAAAAAAACTACTCAAAATCATCGCACTTTATTTAAAGGGTTTTTATTTAAAACTTGCATGTTCACATTCATACTCTTTTGTAATTATAATGTGTTTTCCCAAACCACTCACAATGTTAATAACCCTTCTCAACTAACCGCAGCATTTTCTGCTACACTTGCCCCAGGAGACACTGTTATTTTTGCAAATGGAACCTATTCTAACAGTGCCACCATGAAAATTAATGGTGTGGGTACTGAAGCAAATCCTATTACATATAAAGCGGTTACACCTGGTGGAGTAATATTCACAAATGGTCAAACAATGGATATTGGTGGAGAGTGGTGTATTATTGAAGGTTTTCACTGGAATGGTGGCAATGGTGCCAGTAATTTTATTGAATTTAGAGATGGTTCTAATTATGCTAACAATAGCGTTCTTAAAAATTGTGTAGTTCAGAATTTAGCTGGTGCTAGTACTTCAACAACAAGTGTAAAACACAATTGGGTAGTAATGTACGGTACTTATAACACTGTAATTAACTGCTCGTTTATGAACAAAACTACTTCGGGAAATATGATTCTTGCAGAGTACCAATTTAATGCTTCCCCTGATGGTACAGGTACCCCAAATACACGTTGTAACGAAGTTGGTCATAAAATTCTAAATAATTATTTTTATAATTATTCGAAAATAGACCCTGCTTTATCCAATTCTGGAGATAGTGAAGCGATTCGTATAGGTACTAGTGAGTATCAAAACGTAAATAGTAATGCCATCGTTCAGAATAATTATTTTGTTGCCGCTGATGGTGAAAATGAAATTATAACCAACAAAAGTAAAGGCAATAGCTATATTAACAACACTTTTAGAAGATGTAGAGGCTCATTAGTACTACGCCATGGTTCGCATACCACAGTGAACGGCAATTACTTTTTAGGTGAAAATGTTGAAGGTACTGGTGGTATTCGAATTGTTGATAGTAATCAAATAATTAGGAACAACTACATTCAAGATTGTATTACAGTTAATGATAATGCCATATGGAATAATGGTATCACCTTTTTAGGAGGAAACGATAGTAGTGCTGTGCTTTGTACTTCTACAAGCATGACTAACGGTTATCAAAAAGTTCAAAATATAGACGTATCCAATAACACGATTGTTAACACGAATGCGCCATTGTTTTTTAATATTAATACAGGGGTAACCAAACCATTGGGAACAGTTTTAGATAACTTAATTTATTTTTCGGGTTCTAACCCAAATACAACACCTGTTATTACTGGCAATACAACATCTCCAATAGCAATGGGTACCTCACTAACTTATGCAGGTAACGAATTTACAGGCACCACTGTAGGCCAAACAACTTATCCTGGTTTTACTGAAAACACTGGAATTACAGCCACTGCTTCGGGTGAAATTTTCACTTTCACAGGTGCATCAAACAAAGGTGCTGATATGGGTGCATATACTCCAGCAACGGATGCCATGGTTGGTTTTGAAATTGGAGCCTGTTTTTTAAATAATACAGGGAGTCCTATATCGGGTGATTGTAATGTTATAATACCTGAATCATTAATTGTTGGTGGCTTAACACCATTTACATATGCTGCGGAAAGCAAAAATGTTTCTGTTACAGCCAATGTAAGCTGGTCTGCTGTGTCTAACGATACTTGGATAACTATTGATACACCTTCTGGTACTGGTGATGCCACAGTTTCTGTAACGGTAACTGAAAACACAGATACGGTTGAAAGAAATGGAACTGTAACATTTACTCAAACTTCAGGAACTAGTAATATTGAAAGAACATTGAATGTTACTCAAGCTGCCCCACCACCACCAGACACAAGAGATGGCAAAACTAAAATAAACCCTAATGCTGCTGATGTACAGGTAGCTGGTTTTTGCCATGAAGAAACCGAAGCCAATGGGCACTCAGGAAAATTTAATGATGCCATTAATAGTTTAGACAAAAACTTGACTTCCCTATGGGCTGGAAGTGCTGCATTAGGTACTTGTGTGGACAACAGGGTATTTATAATTTATGATTTAAAAGGCGCATTTGATTTGGAGTTGGTTGATATTGCAACATCAAATAACAAAACTTACAAATTACAAATTTGGGTATCTTCAACCGGAACTGAAGATGCCGATTTTACAAATCCATTCCCTGAAGGAGACCTTTTAAGTAATGCCGATACGTCGTTTAAAGCCTTTGTTTTACCTAGCCCTGCTTTAGGAACGAAATATGTTAAAATAATTGGTAATGGTCAAGTTGAAAATACCTCTTCTAGATACACTAGTATACATGAAATCGAATTTTATGGAGATGCAAGTACACTTTCAGTAGATAAGAATCTAGTAGAAAATGCTTTTCAGATGTATCCAAACCCAGCAAAAAATGAATTGAATATCATTTCAAAAAATGCATCTATTAAAGCACTATCTATGTACAGTCTTGATGGTAGAAAAGTTTTTGAAACTTCAACAAAAGATAATACCAAAGAGCTAAAAATTGATGTATCATTTTTGGCAAACGGAACGTATTTAATTAATTTATCTGATAAAGCTAATTCAAGTAGTTCAAAAATATTTGTGGTATCACATTAAAACATTAAACCCTTAAATTAATAGCAAAAATGTCTTGTCTGAAACCTTTCGGCAGGACATTTTAATTTTGGATTAAACCCAAGATTATGCTATAAAACCGTAAATGCTAATAATCTAAATATTGAGCAGTTTATCGATTTTTATTAAATAATTGAAAGTGAAAATATTAAATTGGATAACCAAATTGGATAACCAATTATTCAACAACTAAATTTAATAACGACATGAAAAAAATCACTACTTTTCTTCTATTACTGCTTTCCGTTTCGGTAATAGGGCAAACCACGTATTACATTAACGACCCCAAAGATTTAATGGATCAAGTGTATGTACCAGGAGATGAAATTGTACTAGCAAATGGTATTTACGATACCGATGGTCGCGTAAAATTTAATGGCAATGGTACAGCAGACAACCCCATTGTTTTTAGGGCAGAAACTCCAGGAGGTGTTGTTTTTTCAGGAGGATTACAAATGCGAATTGGTGGAGATTACTGTGTGGTTGATGGTTTCTATTGGAAAGGTGGTTATGGATCTAGCAGTGTTATAGAATTTAGGGATAGTTACGATTATGCCAACCATAGCACCATCCAAAATTGTGCAATGGATGGGTTAACCGTTGATCCTGACGATTTTGAAGTAGGTGTTAGCGAAAAACACAATTGGATTACACTGTATGGAACTTACAATACCGTAATAAACTGTTCATTTATGAACAAACCTTCATCTGGGAATATGGTTCTGGCAGAACTTGCTTATAATTTTCAGGACGATCCTTGTGCTGTAGTTGGTCATACCATCAGTAATAATTATTTCTATAAATATGATAAAATTGATGCAGCATTAACAAATTCGGGAGATAGTGAAACGATACGTATAGGTACCAGTTCATTTCAAAATGTAGACAGCAGTTGTACCGTTAACAACAATTATTTTGTTGAAGCTGATGGTGAAAATGAAATCATCACAAATAAAAGTAAAAACAACAGCTATATTAATAATACATTTAGAAGATGTAGAGGTTCTTTAGTACTTCGTCATGGTTCTCATGCAACCGTTGATGGGAATTACTTTTTAGGTGAAGATGTTGACGGAACCGGAGGCGTTAGAATTGTAGATAGCGACCACAATATTACAAACAATTATATTCAAGATTGTATTACGGTTGGCAATAACGCCATATGGAACAATGGCATCACATTTTTAGGCGGTAGCGCTAATAATGCGGTTCCTTGTACTTCCACTAGTGTTTCAAATTCGTATCAAAAGGCTCTGAACAACAACATTTCCAATAACACTATTGTAAACACCAATGCTCCTTTGTTTTTCAATGTTAACACAGGTACAACCAATGTAACTGGTACAGTTTCTAATAACTTAATTTATTTTGCAAATGGTGATGCGAATATAACACCTGTTATATCGGGCAATACAGCTACATCATATAACGATTTTGGTACGGCATTAACTTATACTGGAAATGTTTACACTGGCACTACTTTGGGTGTATCAAATGGTGGTTTTGCTGAAAACAATGGAATTACCGCTACCCCAGAGGGCGAAATTTATACTTTTTCAGGGGCTTCTGGTAAAGGTGCCAATATGGGAGCTTACGCTCCAACAACAGATGTAATGGTTGGTCATGGTATAGGTGCCTGTTTTTTAAATAATTTAGGTGTTAAAATAACCGATGGTAATTGTACCATCATAATTCCTGAATCTTTAACGGTTAGCAGTTTATCAACACTTACCCATGATGCAGCTAGTTACGACGTAACTGTTACTGCTAATGTAAGTTGGACTGCAGCATCAAACGATGCGTGGATATCTATTGATACAAATTCAGGTACGGGAGATGCTACAGTTTCAATTACAGTTACTGAAAACACAGGTACAGAAAGCAGAAGTGGTACTGTAACTTTCACACAAGTTGGAGGTGATGGTGATGGGACTACCAAAACATTAAACGTTACTCAGGATGCGCCTCCTCCACCAGACCCACGCGATGGCTTAAACTTAATAAACAAACTTGCATCAGACGTAGATGTAGCTTATGTTTCCAATGAAGAAGTAACTTCTACAAAAAACAATATCGCCATACATAGCTTAGATAAAAATTTTGGGACACAATGGGCAAGTAATGGTACCCTAGATCCGGGTGGAAGCGGACATTCCATCATCATTTATGATTTAAAAGGTGGTTTTGATTTGGATTTGGTTGATATTGCTACTACCAATGGAAAAACATATTTCTTGGAAATTTTGGTGTCTTCAACAGGTACAGCCAACGAAGATTTTACCAATGCATTTCCAGCTAGCGGAGACCTTATAAGCAACACAGATGCTTCATTCAAAGCTTTTGTTTTACCTACACAGGCCAAAGGCACCAAATACGTTAAATTAATTGGAAAAGGGCAAGCTAGTAGTACGTTTACTACCATTCATGAAATAGAATTTTATGGAAATGCTAGTACACTTTCAATAGATGACAAGCAATTAATAAATCAAATTAAAGCATATCCAAACCCTGTTAGCGATATACTAACAATAAGCCAAATTAAAACCCCAGTAAAAACACTAGAAGTTTTTACTTTAGATGGTAGAAAAGTTTTGGAAAAACCTATTAAATCCTTTGATTCTGAAATTAAAGTAGATGTTTCTTCTTTTTCTAATGGTGCTTATATTTTAAATATTATTGGTAATGATTCTTCAAGAATTTCTAAAATGATTATTGTTTCACATTAATCATAGAGGTTTATAATTAAAAGTTTCTTTTTATTAAATATGTATCTTCGCATAAAATAAAAAGAAACTTTTTTATGCCCTTAAACATCGTACTTATAGAACCCGAAATACCCAACAACACTGGTAATATTGGGCGTTTGGCACTAGCTTCTGGTTCTACTCTACACTTGGTAAAACCTTTTGGTTTTGAAATAGATGATACCCGTTTAAAACGCGCCGGTTTAGACTATTGGAAACACGTATCCATTATTTATTACGATAATATAGACGAATTCTTCAACAAAAATAAAGATGCTAATATGGTTTTTCTTTCCAGTCATGGCACTAAAAATCATTGGGACATTCCTTTTGAAGACAATCAGTTTTTAGTATTCGGAAAAGAATCGGTAGGACTCCCAAAATCGATTATTGAAAAACATGCCGATAGACTTTTTAAAATCCCGCTATATAGCGAACATGTTAGAAGTTTAAACCTTGCAAATGCTGTTGCCATTGTTGTTTATGAAGGCTTAAAACATTTATAATTAAAGTTTTTACAAAAATATTTAACACATTAAACCTTTTTCTAATTTTAGAGTCAAAGTGCATAATAACAATCTAAAACTTTAAAATAATGAAAACAACAATTTTAAAATTCGCTTTATTCTCATTTGCTTTATTAGCTTTTTCTCAAGTAAACGCTCAAGACAGACAAAAACCAGATCCAGAAAAAATGTTTACTGCTTTAGACACAAACAAAGATGGTACGGTTTCTTTAGATGAAATGAAAGCACGCAAAACAAAAAGAGAAGTTACTCCTGAAGCTCAAGAAAAAAGATTTGCTGCTATGGATGCCGATGCGAATGGCGCTATAACTCTAGAAGAGTTTAAAACTGCTATGGCCAAAGTAAAAGGTAGAGGTCAAGGTGAAGGCAAGAAAAAACAGGAATAGTTAGTTGTTTTATCTCATATTTAAAAGGTTCAAGTAATTAACTTGAACCTTTTTTCTTTTCGTTTTGTTTCAACATATTCAAATACATGGCTTCCACCTTTGTTCTTGCCCAAGGGGTCCTTCTTAAAAATTTTAAACTTGACTTAACCGTAGGGTTGCTTGTAAAACAATTAATTTTAACGGTATGCCCCATATACTCCCAACCATAATGCGCTACCAAATCGTTAATAATTTGTTCTAGCTTTATGCCGTGCAAGGGGTTATTTGGTTGTTGTTCCATAATGGGATTCTATTTTAGGTATCTAAAATAAGTGTTATTTTCTATAATAAACAAAAGCATAGACGTGTCAGGTCGAGCGCAGTCGAGACCTTCTTAAACCTCTCGACTGCGCTCGAGGTGACAACGTATTATTTAATCAACAAAAAAGTTCTATGCGACTATTTTTACTAAATCTCTAATTTTTACCGCCTTTTCAAAATGGTCTAACTTATGGATTTTTATCCACCATGTAGCAACTTCCATAAGCAACTCGGGGTTATCATTTTTATTCGCAAAAAATGCATAAAAAGACACGCCTACTTTGTCGCCTTTAGTTTGTATTTTCTCGTCACAAACCTTTATTATTTTAGCTTTTAAACTGGGCGTCATACCTATTAATTACGTCTGTCGTTTCGTCTTCTTTCGTTGTTGCGTTTTGGGCGCCTGCTACTATCATTCTTCTGGGTATTGTTACTTGCAGAACGTTCGTTATTTCTAGAACGGTCTCTTCCCCCACGTTGTTGGCGTTTTTCAGGTTCGGTGGAAGCATTCGGGTCGGGTTCAAAGCCTTCTACTATTTCAACAGGAATTTTTATTCCTACCAATTTTTCAATATCTCTTAAATAAGTAGTTTCATCAGCACTTACCAACGAAAGTGCTTCACCACTGGCTCCTGCTCTACCTGTTCTACCAATTCTGTGTACATAATCTTCAGCAATATTGGGCAATTCAAAATTAATAACATGTGGTAATAAGGGAATATCCAAACCACGTGCTGCAATATCAGTCGCTACCAACACACTCACACTGCCGTTTTTAAAACCACCTAATGCTTTGGTTCGTGCGCCCTGGCTTTTGTTACCATGTATAGCAGCCGCTTTAATGCCTGCTTTCCCCATTTTTTCACACAGCTTATTAGCCCCATGTTTGGTACGGGTAAATACCAATACTTGTTTCCAGTTTCCGTCTGAAATCAACTTAATAATCAAATTGGTTTTTAAACCTTTGGCTACTCTATATACTTTTTGGGTAATGGCATCAACCGTGGTGTTTTCAGGCGTTGCCTCAACTTGCACGGGATGATTTAAAATACCATGTGCCAATTTTTTAATATCAGGTGAAAAGGTTGCTGAAAACATTAAGTTTTGGCGCTTTTCTGGCATTATTTTAATGATACGTTCTATATCGCGTAAAAACCCCATATCTAGCATACGGTCGGCTTCATCCAAAACCAAAATCTCCACACGCTTCAATGATATGTGGTTTTGATTGATTAAATCCAACAAACGCCCTGGGGTGGCTACCAATACATCAATACCTTGGCGCATGGTGGCTACTTGTGGGTTTTGGTTAACGCCGCCAAAAATAACGGCACTTTTCAAGTTTAGAAATTCACTATATTCCCTAACATTCGCATATACTTGAGCCGCCAATTCTCTTGTGGGGGTTAGTATCAACGCTCGAATGGGACGATACTTTTCTTTTGGGTTTTCAGATAAAATATGTAACAACGGTAATGTAAAACCTGCTGTTTTGCCCGTACCCGTTTGGGCACTTGCCAATACATCTTTTCCTTGTAATATGGGTGGAATGGCTTTTTGCTGTATGGGACTTGGGGTAGTGTATCCCTTTTTGCTAATAGCTTTTAGCAAGGCTTGGGATAAGCCTAATGAGTTAAATTGCATATAAATTGTTTGGTAAACCCTTAATGGGCATTTTGAGATGACAATCTATAATATAAACATCACCTCTAATTTTTATTAAGCCTCAAAGGTACTGTTTATTTAGGTATCTGATGGTAGACTTTAAATATAAGATTTTAAAACAGTTAATTCAAAGATATTAGATCTTATTGATTATTTCAGAAAAACCAAAGTTCAGGAACATAAATGTAAGCAGAATAGATACGAATCGCCCTTAAATAAAAAAGCGCCTGATTATATTTCTATAACCAGAACGCTATTCCTAACAAAAAAACCAAAAAACTCAATCAAATTGAATTTTTTAAAAACAACCTTTCTTATTCATATATGTTTAGGTTCTTTAAATGAATCCCTCATTTTAAAAAGTATCCCTCTTTTCGTATTTTAAAATTTATAGGCTATCGTGCCTTTTATAAAAAATGGCGTTCCTGGTGTAAAATGAATTTCTTCAACAGGTTGTGCTTCATTTTGAAGTCTTGATTCGGTGGCGAATTGGGTTTCATTCCATTCAGTATCAAATAAATTTTCAATAACCAAACCTAAAGTGATGTTGTTAAAACTGTAATTAACATTAAAATCGGTAACGAAATAGCCGTGGGCTACAATAATATTATCTTCGTTTGCTGGTCTATCATCTATATATCTGTAACGCATACCTCCAGAAAAACCATTCAAATTATTAACCGAAATACCACCTGCCATGGTAAAATCTGGTGCCAAGGGAATGTAATTTTCACCGTTTGGGTCTTCCGTACTACGTGCATATGTATAGGTTGCATCGGTATCAAAATACAACCAATTGTTTAATTGGTAACGCAAGCCTAAATCTGCTCCATATCTTGCCGTTTTTCCGCTAGGTTCTACAATACCTGCATCACCTACATAAACAAACTCTTGTTCCAAAAACAAATACCATAAGGCTGAATTCACAATAAGTTTAGGCAATGGTTTCCAAATTGACCCTAAATCGACTCCATAAGAACGCGGTAATACCTCCTTCCCTTGTTGGCTCACTACCACACGTGTATCGTTGGAATGAAAACCCATCCCAGATTTTAAATACAACTGTAAATTGGAAGCGGCATCATAATAAAAATTAAGTTTTGGGCTTAACATGGTTTTAGTTTCAGCTTGTGATATATAGTTGGTTTGCAACTTATCATGGTACAGAAACTTAAAATAATCTAAGCGTAATGCAGGTGCAATTTTGAATTTACCAAAATTGAACTGCACATTGGTAAAAGCGCTTAAGTTAGTTTGGTTTAAATCGCCCAACTGAATTTGTTCTAAAGTGTTACTTTTGTTAAGCGTATGCGATAATTCAATATCATTAATAATATCATGTCTTAAACTAATACCTGAGGTTGTTGTAACTTCTGTAGCCCCCAAATTGCTTTCGTTTGTAATGGCTGTATTGAAACCCAAAATATGACGGTTCTCTTTCTGCTTAATTTGGTCGCCATTAGTAGGGTCTTCTAAAAAGAAGGTGAAATTCGAATACAGTTCAAAGCCATAATGCGAGTAGAACGCATTGGTTTTTAATGTTGAATGATCTGAAATATGCTTATTGAATTCTACATTGAAATTAGTACGTTGGGTAGTACCGCCTTCGGTATCATCAATGGCTCCAAAACGGGTGATGTTTCCATTATCAACTTCACGCTGTGGAATTTGACCCGAAGCATCCCAACGACTTGTAAAATGTGATAGGGTTAATGAAAGTTTATCGTTAATAGGCGAAAAGGTAACGTATTTTCCAAATAAATTAAGACGATTAAAATTTTGTGGCGACTCGTAAGGCCCATCATTAGCCAAATATTCAGTAGCTAAATAGGCATTTTGATTTTTTGTGTTTTCCAATAAATTAAACAAACCAAGTGTACGCAAACTATTAAATTGACCAATGGATAACGCTACCGAACTTTCTTTTAAATAATCTTTAGTTGAAAAATCTACATAACCCGCGGTGGCAAAATCACCACGTTCGGCATAATAAGATCCTTTACCAAAATCTATTTTATTAACCGTTTCTGGTATTACAAAATGTAAATCGCTATACCCTTGTCCGTGTGCATGAGACACCATATTGATAGGCATCCCATCAACCGAAAGTGAAATATCGGTACCATGGTCGATATCAAAACCTCTTAAAAATATTTGTTCTGCTTTACCGCCACCTGCATGCTGACCGATGATTAAACCAGGAACTTTACGCAATATTTCTTGAGAAGAATTTACAGGATTCGTATTTAAGTCCAATCTGGTAATGGTGCTAACAGGGTTTAAAGTTTCGGTAATAACCAATTCATCTAACTGAAATGACTTTTCTTCTAAAACAATGTTAAGCTTCTCGTTAAAATTTGATTCATTTAAAGCAATGGTTCTATTTTTAAAACCTAATAACCCGATGCGCAATGAATCGCCCCCCTTATTATCGGCTAATACAAACACACCATTTTCAGACGAATGTGCATGACTTTTTGAATTTAAATTATATATATAAGCTGCTTCCAAAGGTTGGTTTGCACTGTTAGTTACCACACCTTTTATTTGTTGAGCGTTTGAAACGGTTACAAATATGAAAGAAAGAATAAGAAGATACGATTTCATGGTTTGGTTTTAAATTTTATTGATGTCTTGTTCTGCCAATGGACCAAGTTCAAAAGTACTTTCTAACAATTCTTTTTTTAAATGTTCTGCTTGCTTTATCTTACCATTGGCTTTATAAACCTCTGCTAAATGGTATAAAACTTTAGGTTCTGAAGTTTTACCGGACACATGTTGCTCCATAACTTGTAAAGCTTCTTTTTCAAGTCCCATTTTATAATATACCCACGCCAACAAATCGTAAGATAGTGGTGTTGGTCTGTTATTAATTTCGGTTTTTGCTAAAGTCAAAGCTTCATCTAAATTTTCAGAAGCATCGGCATATAATACCACATTGTATGCATTATACATATCGCCATATAATTCATTTTTAACGGCTGTTTTGTACATGCCCAACTGTATTTTATGCGTGGTTTCATCTCCTTTATACTTAGCTATTTCAGCTTTAAGTAAATGATAATCTGGATCATGGTAAATGTTTGTAACGCTATTTAAAATGCGCAAAGCTTCATCTGGATTTTTCTCGTGGGCATACACGATCCAAGCAATACCTTTTTTTGCATAAGCATCGTTAGGATATAACTCTAATGCTTTTAAGAAATGATTGTAAGAGGCTTCAATATTGCCATGATGCCCATAAAAATCGGCTAAATTGGTATATATCCATTGTTTTGATTGTGGTGAGTTTGAAAACTCTGCCTTCTCTTTGGCTTTTTCTAAAAACCTGATGGCAGCATCTAAATTACCGCGATGGTCGCTCCATTTGGCTACACGTATTAGATAATCAAAATCTCTATCATCACTAAATTTATCTAAATAGCTTTTTGCCACGTCGTAATTACTCAATTCCAAATGCACATCAAAAAGCATTTTTTGAGTGCCTTCTAATCGATCTCCATGAAGTTCGGCTTTACTCAAAAGCTCTAAAGCTTGTTTAAATTTATGTTGTGAAATATAATTGGCAGCCAAACCTTTTAGGTAACCAGATGTATTATAATTTGTGATTTTATTCAAATCCAAATAAGCATTTTCTGCATTTTTTAAGTATTCAATGTTACCTGTTATAGCGAATAAATGCCCGTAAGCACTGGCTATTTTTGCTAAATATGGAAATTGATTGGGTTGGTTTTTCAACTTTTGTTGCCAAAAGGTTAATTCGTTATTGGCGCTTTGTAACGCTGAAGTATCTGAAGATTCCAAGTAACCGTTATACTGTTCACTATTCGTTATTTTTTTTGAAGATGTTGTACAACTTAACACGGATGCAAGTACACAAAACATCATTATAAATTGTAATTTCATGAGTATCTATTTATTGATTTTTATTGGTCACATGGTTCATCCATATTATATTTATTTTGATTATCAAATATTAGATATGGATGGTTCATGATCTTTGTTTTTTAGGTTTTTGTTATTGTTAGGTAAAAATTCTGGAACAAGGAGAGGTAGGTTTTTACTTGTTCCAGAATTCCATTTATACTTCTACCAAGGAGAAGCTAAGTAAGGAAATGAGGACAAAAAGGGTTTATCGTTGGCGCTTACGTTATCATCTGTTAGTGTTGGGTTTTCGGTAAAGTCTTCACCACCAAAAATCAATAACAGTTCTACAGTAATAACATCATCACCTAAAGCACGACCAGAAAGTGTGTTGGCAGCAACTCCATCGTAAAAAGTGGTTTTACCATCCAACGAGACATTTAAAACATCGGTAGCCAAAAGACCTGTAAATGCGGCAGCATCTTGACCTAAAGCATTTTTTCCACCATTAGCATAAGCAGGGCTTAAGGCCAATAAATTGGTTTGAAACATACTTTGGAAAGCGGCATTTTGAGCCGAAGGAATGGTTACGTTGAACATGTCTTTTTTATCAGAAGATGTAAATACCGTGTTTACTGCGGGCCTACCCATTTGGTCTTCTTGCATATAGGTTCCAGAAAAATCTGGTTTCATACTCATGTTATCGTCATCTTTATCAGAACAGTTAAACGCTAGTAATGAAACTGCAAACGCTACTGTTAGTACTTGTAATCTTTTTATATTTTTCATAATTCTAATATTTAAAATGGTTATGTTTATTTTCTTTTTGATTCTACCCAAGTGTTAATTTTTCCTGAGCCACCAATCATAGATTTTGGTACTTCCACTACAATTGATAATACATTGGTTCCTGCAAAAGTATCAGCACCTGGATTGTTAAAACCTGTTGCTGTACCCCCTATAATGGCAGAATATTGTGCAAAATCAAAAAAGAATGGGTCATCTCTTGGGCCTGCAAAAAAGGTCATACCGCCATTGCTACTTGTTTTAGCACTACTACCATACGTTGTAATATCTACCACACCGCCAACACTTGCCGAAGAAAGAATGGTACTGTTAAGTCCTGTTTGTGATGGTGCCATAGGGCCGAAGAAATACATTTTACCATTTCTAGGGATGGCTTGTATTACAAGGTCTTCAACATTATCGCCCGTGTTATCGATGTTGAATTCAATTAACACATCTTCTTCAAACATTGCACTACTGGTTGCTGTTGGGCTTAACAAGCCTTGTAAGTTTGCAACAAATACTAAGTTGTTGGTATTTTCACCTTGAAAGGCATAAAAATCGGTGATATCACTGGTACCACCTTTTACTGCAGGCGCGTCAATATGATCGGCTGCAATTACGAAGAAACTAGCTATCGCTATAACTCCAATTCCTAAAACTACTTTTAAATTTTTCATGTTTTTTGAGATTTTAATTATTAGTTATTTATTTGACTCTCACACATACCTACGGAAAAACTTAAAGAGCGGTTTTGTTAAAATTTTGTTAACGAAAATATTTGCTTATAATATTCCTAAAACATTACTTTTGCAATAACAAATAATGGCGCTATGAACCCATCAGCTAACGGCTGGATAAAAAAATTGCTTAAAGAAGTAGCAAAGAATAATTCTTTTTTAAACGTTGAAAGTGAAACATTCTACAACGCTTTAAGAGATTGTGGCTTTATTTATGGAAGTAATTTTGATGTTGTTTGTAATGTTATCAATAACAAAGACTTTACAGACGAAGAGCTCTCTAAAATTAATTTGTGTTTAGCGTTACTTTATACCCATAAAAATACGGGAGCAGAAACACCTTTTATTGAAAGTGCCATTAACTTTTACACCGAAATAAACGAACTTAAAACCTCGTTCTTTTTAGGATTGCTTGGTGAAAAGAAATCTAACGAACAATTAGAAAAAATAATACATAAGCGTATTCAAATTGATGACAACTTCATCACCAAAAATTTTAATTACTTTATTATTAACGCTTTACTATATGTAGATGTATTGGCGTATGAAGAATTTTTAAAGCATAAAACTATATCTATAGATTATATTAAAAATTTGGAATCTTCTATTGAAGCAGTTTCTTTAGGTGCTCTAAATTCAAAAGCATCAAAAAATCAATACGACGATAGTTTAATAAAATTGTTCGAATCCTCTTTACGTTTCCACAACAGCACACCTATTGTTTATGAAGAAGCCATCAAAAACATTAAAAGCATTCTGGAAAAATATTATATTCTAGACTTGGCATGTATGGCAACGTGGAGCGACAAAACCATTGATAAAAAAGAACAACAATTTTTAATTAAATTAAGTACCGATTTACAAGTGGATGCCTTACATATAAAGCAATCTATGAAAACGGTAAACACCTTTTACAATGTTCATAGAGACGAAATTGCTTTATTGAGTTCCAGCAACATGGCGCAGAGTTTTTACAACAACTCCAGTAAAATGGTAAAAAAACTGATTACCAGAAACAGCAAACGCCTGTACCAAGAGTTAAAAGACAGCAAAGAGCTTATGGTATTGTTAACCAAGTCTACCCAACGCGATTTAACGCCTATTGAACAGAAAAAAGTACAAGAACAATTGTTGGATATTTTTAAATCCATACCTAGTTTAGCTATCTTTTTATTACCAGGTGGCGCCTTACTATTGCCTTTGGTTGTTAAGTTTATCCCCAAACTGCTCCCATCAGCTTTTGATGAGAACAGAATTGAGGAATAATTAACGGATGCGCTTTCTGTTTAAAATATAGTCATCAATGGCCTTTTTGGTTGTAAACCAGTTCCTACCTTCTTTGTGGGCGTCAATTTTACCTTGTCTAGCAAGCAAACTCACATATTCTTGCCCATAAAATACATCTGGTTCTTCAACAATATCGGCTATACTTTTATAATCAAGATCACTATTAGGTAAAGTACTTAAATAAATATTCAAAGTACGCTCAACAGCTTGACACATTAATAGCATAAGCTTATCATAGTTGCCATTATTTGCCTGATTTAAAGCTTCATAATATTTTTTTCGATCGTTTTTCAATATGATTGCTGGCGGAAAACCTGCTTTCATTAAAATTAAATTCATGGCTAAACGAACCGTTCTTCCGTTTCCATCAAAAAAAGGATGTATCCAAACCATTTTATGATGAAAAAACGCAGCCAATTCAACAATATTTAATTGTTGTGGATTGGAATTTACATACTCCACCAAATCATCAAATAAATCGGGTACTTTATTAGCATTAGGCGGAATAAAATTAGCCCCAGAAATCCTTACACCACCATTCCGTAGTCTACCTGCAAAATCATCTTCAATAGATCGCAAAACCAAACCATGAAGCGATAAAACATCTTGACCATTAAATACATAATCTGGATTAATTAAAGTGTACAAATAGTTGATGGCATGTTCATGGTTTTTAGCCTCAAAATGTTCCCTTAAAGATTTCCCCTTAATAGTTATCCCTTCTTGCAGTACTAATTGTGTTTCCCTAAGATTTAAAGTATTGCCTTCTATACTATTAGAATTATACGTCCACTCTATGGTGAGTGCTTCTTTAATTTTTTGTAAGGCTACATTAGGCAATGGTCTAGCCGCATTTAAGCTTTTTAGTTTATCAAATAAACGCTCAAATGTTGGGTTTAACGTTTCTCTATATGTTACATCTATATTCCACACCCCACAAATATACAAATTTATCGGATAACTTTTATTTTTACATTATCCGATATTAATATTTTTTTTATTATTAGAAAATTTATCTATTCCAACTTTTTTCCATTAGTTTTACAGAAACTAACCTAGTAGATAAATGGCAACTTACAGCATATCAGAAATCAACTCTATTTTAAAAGGGGAACTTGTTGGTAACACCACGGAAAAGATAATAGGACCCGAACAATTACAAAACGCCAAAAGCAATCAAATCTCGTTTATAGGAAGCCCAAAATATTTAAAATATTGGGCCGATTCAAAGGCCTGTGCTGTTGTGGTAAATGATAATTTAAAAATAGAGCCTATTGATAATCGGGCAATAATTAAGGTTAAAAATGCCGATTTAGCCATGGCTAAAATATTGGAACTTTTCAATCCGCCGCCGCCCGTATTTGATACCGACATCCACCCTACTGCTGTAATACATGACACCGCAAAAATTGGGGCTGGTTGTAAAATTGGTGCCAATTGCTACGTTGGTAAAGATGTTGAATTAGGGGATGCTGTTGTTTTATACCCCAATGTATGCGTGTTTGATGAAACCACCATTGGTAACAATACGGTAGTATGGTCTGGAACGGTTATTCGCGAACGCTGTATTATTGGTAACAACTGTATTTTCCATACCAATGCAAGTATTGGTGCAGATGGTTTTGGTTACAGACCTAGTGATGATGGCCGTGGCTTGGTAAAAATACCGCAAATTGGGAACGTTATCATTGGGCATTATGTTGAAATTGGTGCCAACTCCTGCGTAGATAGGGCCAAATTCAGCTCGACTATTATTGGCGATGGTTGTAAAATTGACAACCTGGTACAAATAGCGCATAACAGCATTATGGGGCGCTCTTGCATTATGGCCGGACATAGCGGGCTTGCAGGTTCGGTAACGTTGGGCGATGGTGTTATTATTGGTGGAAGTGCTTCTATTAAAGACCATACCACCATTCATTCTGGCGCTACGGTTGGAGCTGGTTCTGGTGTTGTAGGCGATGTAGAAGCTGGAAAAACCGTTTTAGGATATCCGGCGCAAGATGCCAGAGATATGCTGAAACAATGGGTGGCCATGCGTCAGTTTATGAAAAAACAGTAAACCTGTTTTTATCCTTGTAATTTTATTAAATTTACTCGGTTTTGCGTTAGGGATTGAAGCGGAAAGCCCACAGTGAGAGCCTGCGCTGAGCGGAGCCGAAGTGAACGAGGACTTGTAGTGCAAAGCCCGACCCTTTTCGGGGAACGCCCAAATTATTAATATTAAAAGTATTTCATTTATACATGATACGTAACATTGAAAACATAGAATTACAGTATTTAACTTTAAAAGATTACCAACAACTTAAAGAGGTCATGATTGAGGCCTATGCGAGCATGCCGGGGTCTTACTGGAGAAAATACCATATAAAGTCTTTGATTGAAAAATTCCCGGAAGGGCAAGTCGTTATTAAAGTAAATGGGCAATTGGCAGGTTGCGCCCTCTCTATTATTTTAGATTACAACCAATTTGACGACCACCATACCTATGAAGATATTACGGGCAATTTCACATTCAGCACACATACCGATAGAGGCGATGTACTATATGGCATAGATGTGTTTATTAAAAAGGAATACAGAGGTTTACGCCTTGGCAGACGTTTATACGATTACCGAAAAGAATTGACCGAAAAATTAAACCTAAGAGGCATTGCGTTTGGTGGAAGAATACCTAACTACCATAAGTACGCTGAACAAATGAGCCCTAAAGAATATATTGATAAGGTTAGAAGAAAGGAAATTCACGATCCGGTTTTGAACTTTCAAATATCGAACGATTTCCACCCATCCAAAATACTAAAAGGCTATTTGGAAGGCGATACGGCATCGGGAGAATTTGCTGTACTTTTAGAATGGGACAACATTTACTACGAAAAGAAAACCAACAAAGCCATTACCAAGAAAAAAGTGGTGCGCCTTGGTTTGATACAGTGGCAAATGCGTTTGTATAAAGACATGGAAGAACTGATGCAGCAAGCGGAGTTTTTTATAGATTCAGTGTCGGCATATCGTTCAGACTTTGCCTTATTCCCAGAGTTTTTTAATGCCCCTTTAATGGCAGACCACAACCACATGCCCGAAAGTCAGGCCATACGGGAATTAGCGGCACACACGCCTACTATTGTACAAAAGTTTTCGGAATTTGCTATTTCGTACAACATCAATATTATTACGGGCAGTATGCCTGAATTAAGAGGCGATTTATTATACAATGTAGGTTATTTATGTAAACGTGATGGATCTACCGAACGCTACGAAAAACTACACGTTACCCCCGATGAAGCTAAAGTTTGGGGCATGCAAGGTGGTAGCGAGTTAAAAACCTTTGATACCGATTGCGGAAAAATTGGTATTTTAATTTGTTACGATGCTGAGTTTCCTGAATTGAGCAGAATACTTGCCGATGAAGGTATGGACATCCTATTTGTACCATTTTTAACCGATACCCAAAACGGCTATTCCAGAGTACGCCACTGCGCCCAAGCACGTGCCATTGAAAACGAATGTTATGTAGCCATTGCGGGCAGTGTTGGCAACTTGCCCAAAGTACATAATATGGATATACAATTTGCGCAATCTATGGTGTTTACTCCTTGCGATTTTGCGTTTCCTGCAAACGGTATTAAAGCAGAGGCGACTACCAATACCGAAATGATTTTAATTGCCGATGTAGATATTGATATGCTTCGCGAATTAAACCAGTTTGGCAGCGTTAGAAACTTGCGTGACAGACGTAAAGATTTGTTTGAGCTGCGGAAGAAATAAACTAACTTTAAAATTATATATTCAAAATCCTGATAAATTTTATTGGGATTTTTTTTATTATTTGAAATTCACTATTGACTTTGTAGAAGATTTCAACTAAATTCGTTTAGCCTAGATATGAAATGTTAAAACCGATTTCATATTATCTAGTTGGCAATAATTAGCGATACTCTTTAAAACAATAAATGAATAAGAAAGAAGACTCTACTTTAAAAACCTTAAAAGACTATTTGCCTTTAATCTATGTTCTTTTGGTTTGTTTTGGCTATTTTAACAAAAGCCTTTACTACGATAAGTTCGGAATTGACATTTTACATCACTTAAATATTCCTGAATTGATTCTAATGTTTATACCAGTAGGTTCAGCCTTGGTTACAGCCTTTCTTTTTCTAATAATTATTATTGCGCCAATGGTTGTATTCGGACCAAGTAATGAAGATTTAGAATTAGAGGCTAAAAAAGACAGATTCAATATTTACTTGAAACTAGATAAAATAAAGAATTCAAAAACCAAAAAAATCTCAAAAAAATTATATTGGGTAATTGCCATAATAACTAGCACCTATCTAAATTTTGTTCCAATTTTATTATTCTTTTATTTCGCAGTTTTTAAGAATTTTGAAAATACATTATACATTTCTAAGATTGCTGTTATCTTAATGATAATATGGGCTTTTATCTTTGTTTTAAAATTTAGATTTCAAAATTCAAAATCCAAATTCAACCCTAGGATTCAAATATTTGTTTATTTTATTATGACAATAATCGGCTTTATTGTTTATTCAGACATCAATTTAAATAAAGCTGATAGTATTTTAAATGGTAAATCAGAATATTATGTGAAGTTTGAAATTAATAATCAACTGATAGAAACAAACAGTAAACTTCTATTTATTGGACAAACCAATAATTACGTTTTTTTAAGAAAAATTGATTCTAGAGAAAACCATATTTATAATAAAAAAGATATTAGTGAATTCATCATTAAAAAGAATGAAAAATAACTATTGCCAACAAATGTATAAAAAATAATTGTTCAATTTTGGCCTTAACCAAAGGTCGTTGCTAGTTTACTACATCTGATTTTACTTCGGAATATTCTCGTACGTAAACCCGGAACTATTCTTATAATAGACCGTTAAACAAACCTACCTCAACCTCTAATAAAAGTTTATCATTTTTAAAACATGAAACCAACACCAGAACACAACAACCGTATGGCGACCATGACATTTACTTCGGTCTACCCACATTACGTGACCAAAATTGAGAAGAAAGGCAGAACAGAAGACGAATTGCAGAAAGTTATAGAATGGCTAACCGGTTTTAATAAAAACCAAGTACAAACATTTATAGACGAAAAAGCAACCTTTAAAACCTTTTTTGAGAAAGCCAATTTAAACCCAAACGCCCATTTAATTAAAGGCGTTATTTGTGGTTACCGTATAGAAGACATTGAAAACACCTTAACCAAACAAGTAAGGTATTTGGATAAATTGGTTGATGAGTTGGCAAAAGGTCGTAAAATGGAAAAAATTTTAAGAGTTGCGTAAATCCACAATGCACCCAGCTAAAAAATACAAACGAAACGTTAAAGTTTTTTTTGTTTCTAACCAATTGTTTAGTTTTGTCCTGTAATTAGTTTTAAAATGCCCAGAACAAAGCAATATAATGAACCCGAAGTCATAGAAAAAGCCATGAATTTATTCTGGCGAAACGGTTATGAAACAACTTCTATGCAAATGCTTGAAAAAGAAATGGGCATTAATAAGTTCTCAATCTATTCTAGCTTTGGAAGCAAGAAAGGTGTGTTTCTTGAAAGCTTAAAATGTTATAAGCAAAAATTAAACAGGCTTTTAAACAAATTAAAAACCGCTGAAAATGGGGCGCTAGGGATTAAGCAATATTTTTACGATTTTATAGACTTCACCAAAGAAACCGAATATGGCAAAGGTTGTTTGGTTACCAACACAGCTAACGAAATTGGAGAAGACGCAGACGAGCAAATAAAAGCTTCTTTAATAGCTTTTACAGAAGAAGTGAAACAACTTTTTATCAAAATTTTAAAACAAGACACAACTAAAGACATAGCAACCATTGAACAACAAGCCGATTTTTTAATTATATCTATGTTCGGTTTATCTTCCGCTACACGCATATTTAATAAAAAACAACTTGATAATTATATTGAAAATATATTCAAAAACACCTAACATTTTTTTTAATCAATAACTAACCAATCGTTTAGTTATTTAACATAAATCAGTAAAATTTAAAATTATGACAACTTTAAAAGTTCACAACATCGAAACGGCACCAGAAGGTAGCAAATCATTATTAGAGCAATCTCTTAAACAAAACGGGATGATTCCTGGTTTACACGGTGTATTAGCGGGAGCCCCTGGCCTATTAGAAGCCTACCAAACCATACACAAACTGTTCACCCAATCATCATTTAACAACGAAGAATTAACGGTGGTTTGGCAAACCATTAACGTAGAACACGAGTGCCACTACTGCGTGCCTGCCCATACAGCTATAGCCAATATGATGAAAGTTGATAACAGCATTACAGAAGCTTTACGTAATGAAACACCGCTGGAGAACCCGAAACTGGAAGCTTTACGCAAAATGACCTTAACTATTGTTCGCAATCGTGGACACGTTACACAAGAGGACTTAAATACATTTTACGCAGCTGGTTATGAAGAAAGACAAGTTTTGGATATCATTTTAGGTGTATCTCAAAAAGTGATAAGTAATTATACCAATCATATTGCAAATACACCTGTAGACGCACCTTTCCAAAAGTTTGCTTGGAAAAAATAAAATAGACTTATGTCCAAGTACGCATTAATAGCAGTAACTCTTTTATTGCGTACTTACAGGTTTTAAAAGCATATGTGATATTTTTTCTATGCGTTTGCGATCTTTAAATAGCCAAACTATGAGTATTTTGAGCTATTTACCGCTTAACCATTTAATAAATTAATCCTCTTAAGCTAATAACAAACTAAAAATTTGTATTTATTAAAGAAAAGCACCTTTTAAAATGAAAAACAATAGAAGAAACTTCATAAAAAACATAGGAATTATGGGAACAACAGGAATGATAATTCCAAATTTAACCTTTGGCAATGTGGCAGAAGACAGTATAGATAAAGTAAGACCTAAAGTATTATTCTTTGATGTAAACGAAACTCTTCTAGATCTCACTCAAATGAAAGAACAAGTTGGAGAAGCATTAGAGGGACGAAAAGATTTATTATCATTATGGTTTACAACCATGTTGCAATACTCATTAGTAACCACAGCAAGTGGACAATACGAACATTTTGGAAATATTGGAGCAGCTGCATTACAAATGGTGGCCGCAAATAATGGTATTACAATCTCAGAAAATGAAGCACGAAATACCATCGTAAACGCGTTACGGGGTTTACCTGCCCATCCTGAAGTAAAAACGGCTTTAAAGCAATTAAAAAAAGACGGCTATAAACTTGTATCATTCACCAATTCATCAAACGAAGGTGTTAAAAAACAATTTGAAAGCGCTGGTTTAACCGAATATTTTGATGAAAGATTAAGTGTTGAAGATATTGGTAAATTCAAACCATTTTCAGACACCTACGCTTGGGCAGCACGTAAAATGGATGTAAAACCAAAAGAATGCATGTTAATAGCGGCCCACGGTTGGGATGTTGCAGGAGCACTTTGGGCGGGCTGGAGAGCAGCATTTATTAGCCGCCCTGGACAACAAACTTTTCCTCTAGCTCCCAAAACAGAAATTATAGAAACTGACTTAAAGAAAGTAGCAAATATTCTTGTCACTTATAAATAAGTATAATATATTAATTTTTAAAAAACGTAAAAGTTAAATTGTAAAATGAAAGAAAAATTAAAAATTGATATCGTTTCAGACGTTGTATGTCCTTGGTGTACCATTGGATTCAAACGTTTAGAAAAAGCCATAAAAGAATTAGGTATTGAAGATCAAGTAGAAATTGCATGGCAACCCTTTGAGTTAAACCCTCAAATGCCCACTGAAGGCCAAGATTTACATGAACATATTGCCGAAAAATATGGAGCGACTTTAGAACAACAAAAAGAATCGCAACAACGCATGATTGAAGCCGGAGAAGAACTTGGCTTTACATTCGATTATTTTGAAGGCATGCGCATGTCCAATACATTTGAAGCCCATATTTTATTGGAATATGCCAAAGATTTTGGCAAACAAACCGATTTAAAAATGCGTTTAACTACAGCATTCTTTAGCGAAAGAAAAGACGTTTCTAAGCGAGATGTTTTAAAACAAGCTTTATTGGATGTAGGTTTAAATGCAGAAGAAGCAATAGCTAAATTAGATAACGAAGAAGCACGATACGAAATAAGAAGCAAAGAAAACTATTGGAAAAACTTAGGCGTAAATTCGGTTCCTACAGTGGTTTTTAATAGAAAAAGTGCTGTTACAGGGGCGCAACCTGTTGATGTGTTTAAGCAGGTTTTAACAGAGCTTTTAGAGGCTTAATAGTTAATAAAATATAGTCACCAATTTAAAAAACATACTTAATATGATAAATTTAAAAAACAAAAAAGCAATAATTACCGGCGGCGGAAAAGGACTTGGAAAAGCAACGGCCATAGCATTTGCAAATGAAGGGATTGATGTTGCAATAACAGGTAGAAATGAAACCGATTTAAAAGAGACTGTTTTTGAATTAGAAGCTTTGGGCGTAAAAGCCATCTATTCTGTTTTTGATGTGAGTAACCATGAAGACGTTCAAACTGGAATTAAAAACATAATGAACACCTTCGGTTCTATAGATATTTTAGTAAATAACGCAGGCATTGCTGCTTTTGGTTCTTTCAATGATATGGAAGTAAAGCAATGGAACCAAATTATACAAACCAATGTTATGGGTATGTATTACGTAACAAAAGAAGTTTTACCATATTTAATTAGCCAAAATGAAGGTGATATTATTAATGTTGCCTCTACCGCTGGATTGAACGGAAATGCAAACACATCGGCATATTCCGCTTCAAAATTCGCTGTTATTGGCATGTCTGAATCTTTAATGAAGGAAGTTCGTAAAAATAACATTCGTGTGTGTACCTTAACTCCAAGCACCATTGTATCAGACATGTCCATCAATTTAGGCATCGCCAATAAAGATTCTGAAGACAGCGTTTTACAACCTGAAGATTTTGCCGAATTAATTGTTGCGGGCTTAAAATTACCAAGAAGAGCAATGCTTAAGAGTGCCTCTTTATGGTCTACAAATCCATAATCTATATTAAAAATTTAATGTCCGTAATCAATCATAAATTACTGTCTCCTCGAGCATTGCTGAAAACAAAACATGTTTTGGTCGAAGGTAGCTCGCAAAGCGAATCGAGAGGTTATTAAACTTAATAACTTCAAAGTGAGGTCTCGACTGCGCTCGACCTGACATGGAGAGTTTTATTATTATTGATTACGGATAAGCAAATTAAAAATAATAGTTTACTAATTAACAAATTACAAACTAATACTATAATGATTAAGAACCTATTCCTATTAATTACAATTTTGTGCGGTTATCAATATATAAATGCACAAAATAACGATTCACAGTGGTTAGACGTAGAATTATCTAACTATAAATACCCATACACGGTTTCTACTTTGCCAATAAGCATACAAGAACAAGATTTAAAAATGGCTTATATGGATGTAAAACCCCATAATTATAATGGAAAAAACATTGTTTTAATTCACGGTAAAAATTTTAATGGAGCCTATTGGAAAACTACCATTCAAGCATTAACTAATGAAGGGTTCCGAGTTATTGTACCCGATCAAATAGGTTTTGGGAAATCGTCTAAACCACAGCATTTCCATTACACTTTTCAACAGCTTGCTCAAAACACCAAAGCATTACTGGATTCTTTAAATATTAAAAAAACGGCTATTTTAGGACATTCCATGGGTGGCATGTTGGCAACTCGTTTTGCACTAATGTATCCCGAAACCACCGAAAAACTTATTTTAGAAAACCCCATAGGTTTAGAAGACTGGAAATTAAAGGTGCCTTACAAACCTGTTGAATGGTGGTACCTAAATGAATTAAAAAAGGACTACGAGAGTATAAAAAAGTATCAACTTGTGAATTATTATGATAACAAATGGAAACCTGAATATGATGAATGGGTGAATTTATTAGCTGGCTGGACGCTAAATTCAGATTACAAAAGAATTGCTTGGAATGCAGCCCTAACCTATGATATGATTTTTACCCAACCAGTGGTTTATGAGTTTAAGAACATTTCATCTCCTACGTTATTAATTATAGGCACTAGAGATAGAACGGCATTGGGCAAACCCTTAGTTTCAGATGAAGTAAGAAAAACAATGGGTTTATATAATGAATTGGGTAAGAAAACACAAAAGAGCATTCCTAATTCACAATTGGTTGAATTAGAAAATATTGGGCATTTGCCTCATATTGAAAACTTTAACAACTTTATTAATCCATTAATTCAATTCTTAAAAAAATAAAAATCAATCGACACAGAATATTTTACTCCAACCACGCTTTAAAATCTTTAACGCGCTCTCGGGCTACAATAACGTCGTCGTCGTTATACGAGTGCAGTTTTATTTGCAACCTCGAATTGGTGTAGCTCACCATATCTTTTATACTGTTGATATTCACAAAAAATTTACGGTTTATCCGAAAAAAGGTTTGTGGTTCCAATTCATTTTCCAGAAGCTCTAGAGTGGTATCCAATAGATAGTTTCTACCTTCGGTGGTATGCAAATAAGTGCCTTTATTTTCGCTGTAAAAACATTCAACCTCATCAATATTTATGAGTTTTAAATGTTGACCCACTTTTACCGAAAAGCGTTTTTTGTATTCGCGATCTATGGGGTTTATTAGGAGTTTTTTAATGTCGTTAAAATCTAAAGTAACGGCTTGTTTTTGCTGTAAACGTTCTTGGTATTTTTTTAGGGCTTTGGCTAAATCGTCTTCGTCAATAGGTTTTAACAAATAGTCGATGCTGTTTAGTTTGAAGGCTTGCAGCGCATATTCATCATAAGCGGTGGTAAATATAACTGCCGATTTAATTTCGATGGCTTCAAATATTTCGAATGACAATCCGTCGCTTAATTGAATGTCCAAAAAAATTAAATCGGGATGTTCATTATTTTGAAACCAATGGATAGATTCTTCAACGGAATGCAACATGGTTTGGGCTTCTATATTTAAGGATGCTAGCATGCGTTGTAGGCGACGTGCTGATGGTTTTTCATCTTCTATGATGATTACTTTCATATTTTTTGGATTGGTTATTTCATAAAGGTTCGCTGAGTTTTTCTCGCAAAGGCGCTAAGTCGCAAAGGTTTTTCTGATAGCTGCGACTGCGACTGAAAACTAATATTACTGCCAAGGTTTTTTATCTTTTTCCATGAGTTCTTTTATTTTTCGTTCTTCCCAGTCTTTGCCCAATATAAAACTAGGGGTAAAAACGGAAAGCCCGTGCGCCAACAAACCAATGCCCCAAAAGACTAATGTGATGAAATTTTGCCATTGAAAATAGCTTTCGCCTTCGCCTAAATTTTGAATGTTTATAATAACAATCATGATGTTGATTACCACATACACTAGAGCATGTCTATAAAATCCCGTGATTTGTTTTACGCGTTTTGCTGCGCGCTGATATCGGTCTTTTTCTATATAATTCTTGTCCATTATTTCCAGGTTTTATTGTTTGACGATTCTTCTTTTTCCAAAATTTCTTGAATTTTGCGTTCTTCCCATGATTTTCCGTATCCGAAAACCCCAAAGGCATGAAATGTTAAGCCCATGCCCCACCCCAACATAGGAAACCAGAACCATTGGAAACCCCAATAGGTTTTGTAGTTTATAAATATTAAAAATGGGATGACCAAGCAATATGATATTAGGTTGGAATAAAAGGCCTTAATGGCTTCCACACGCTTTTTAGCTTTGTAATAAGCGTCTTGCTCGTTGTAATTATGATTGATTTCCATATTATAAATTTGTTTTGTAAGCATTGGTATGGCTACTGTAAACCTGTTTGCTTCTTTGTTAATGTTTATTTTTTTTGTGGTTAGCAGATCGTAACGTTGCATGATGTTATTTAAACCTACACCGCTGCTCTTTTTTACTATTTGCTTGGGTTGCAGGTTATTTTCCACTACCAAACTATCGCCGTCTTCATAAATTTTTATGTGCAATGGTTTGTTGCTTGTTACCGTATTGTGCTTTACGGCATTTTCCAATAGTAATTGCAATGATAGTGGCACTACTTTACTTTCTGGATTGTTTGCGCTATCGGGAATATCGAAAATTATACTGTCTTCAAATCGCATTTTTAAAAGCGACATGTAGGTTTTGGCGAATTCCAATTCTTCATCCACCAATACCAATTCCTTGTTTTTTTGCTCTAAAACATAGCGATATACTTTAGACAATGACGTGGTAAACTTTTGAGCATTTTCGGGATTTTCTTCAATTAAACTGGTCAATACATTTAAACTGTTGAAAAGAAAATGCGGATCTAATTGATTCTTTAACGCATCAAACTTCGCACTTGCCGTACCCGCAATAACCTTTTGTTCTTTTATTTTGTTTTGCTGATACTTGTTATAAAAATATACAAAGTGAAAAATAATAACAATGGTTAAGGTAATCCATAACCCGAATTGGTAATACTGAATTTTCTCGTTGGCTATGAAATTTTGAAACGATCCTCCATAAAACACCATGGACGTGAACCCTCTCAGAAAAAACAAACCCATTAATGTTAAAACGGTAGAACCTAAAATACCTACAACGATGCGCTTAATTTTTTCTTCATTTTTCCATTGAAGGCTTTCCATATAATTGAAAAAGTACATGTTACCAAACCCTAGAACAAAACTATATAGTTGGTATAGCGAAAAATTAACCAGAAAATCATTTACACTTTCAAAATGAAAGCCACGAGACAGAGCATTCCCTATCCCAAAAACAGCGCAACCAATGGCAAAACTTAAAATAATTGATTTTCTTAATTTCCTCATGACTTTGTTTTAAACTACAGACTATTTGCTATTTTTTACAAGATTCCAATAGCATTTCCGCACGGTCTTTTCCCCAATTTGGGCTAAATGGTGTTTCTGGTTTAAAGTTAGCAAAAAGTTCTAGAGCGTGTTCTAAATCCTTACAGAATGGCTTGGTGTCTTGTCCAAAATATTTGGCACCACCCATGTTCCATTCTGCTTTGCAATACACAACACGTGGGTTATCAGGCGCTATCATTTCAGCTTTTGTGTATAACTCAACTACTTTGCCAGATAAAGTCATGCCATACGTTGCACCATCAAAAGCCACCCATGCAGTGTGCAATAAGGCTTGCAATACTAAAATTTCAGGGTTGTTTTTTGAAATAGCCGTGGCATCATTAATAAAATCTTGTGCTTTTTTAAGTTGTGCCGTTAGCTTTTCTTCATTAGGCTCTCCAAAACTGTTTATAATATTTACTTGTGCTGCGTAATAAGGTGGCAACCAATTTTCCGGTTCTGCTTTTGCAATGCGTTCAAATAAATTTGATGCTTCAGTGGGGTTGTTTTGCCCCCATAGTTCAAAGGCTTTTTGCATGCCTTGTTCATAATTAGTTTGTGCTGTTGTTACTATTGACACTAAAAATGTTGCTAGGATGATAAGATGTTTCATTGGTTTTTGTTTTATTATTATGATTCAAATATCTCACACCTTTCCGTATTTTTAAAATAGGACTTACCCAACTGTATTTTTTTTAGGATGGATTGTAAATGGAATAAAAAATCCAAATTCCAAATTTCAAAATCCAAATCCCAAATTTCAATAAATAGGGCTATTTCTGAAAACAAAAAAACCAAAAGACCTGATATCTTTTGGTTTTTCAACATGATTGTTAAACTTCACTAAAACACTAACCATCAAATTTAAAGAAAATAGGAACTGCATATGCAACTCTTACAGGTTTTCCGCGTTGTTTACCAGGTTGCATTTTGGGTAAGAGCCCAATAATACGCTCTGCCTCTTTTTCTAAAATTTTATCCGGACCTCTTGAACGTATTCCAGTAGTATTGCCTTTAGAATCGATGGTAAATATAACCGATACACGTCCTTGAAGCCCAAGTTGCAATGCTGTTTCTGGGTAATTAAAATTCTTAATCACATGCTCTTGCATTTTTCGTTGAAAACAATCTTTAGTTTCGCTTTTTGATAATCCTTCGCAACCAGGAAACACGGGCACATCTTCAATGACGGCAAAAGCGACTTCAACCTCTTCTTCCACAACGGCTACCTTAACATCACCTACACCAACAACGTTTTTGTTATCTGAAATAGCTTCACGCTGGTTGGTTTCTGTACTTTCCATTACGGTTTCTTCAATTTCTTCAACATCTTCAACTATTTGAACGTTATCATTAAAAACCACAGGTGGTGGCGGTGGCGGTGGCGCATTGTAATTTACAATTGGAATTTCTTCTTCAGTGCGCGCTTCCATAGTTAAAACGTCTAACTCAACCTCACTTTTTTCATACGTTTTATATTCTAATGCTTGCCAAGAAAAAAACAACATGAGGTTTAAACCAATAGCAAAATACAGACTACTGTTTCTGCTAATTTCTAATTCTGGATTCTTTTTATTGGGTAACATGGCTAAATGTTTTTATTCCCTTAAAATTATTGGAAACCAGAATGAATTACTATGATTTTTATCATGTTACGCTGCTTTAAAATTCATTTCACATACAAAAAAGAATTATTTTAGTTGAAGTTTTTAGGTCACTCATATCATAAAACTTATCAGTCAAATTAAGAATAAAATTTATTATGAAATTATCATTTGCATTATGTCTATTTTTAGGATTTACTTTTTGTTTCTGCAAAGAATCTTCGCCAAAACATAATCAGAAAACCCAAGAAATCAATAATATAGTTATCAATAGATATTTAACAGATAGCTTGATTGTTTATCAAACCGAAAATTTATTAATTAAAAAGCTTTCTAATCATATTTATCAGCATATTTCATACCTAAAAACAGACAATTTTGGAAAAGTTGCTTGCAATGGTATGCTGGTTTTAAATAAAAGAAAAGGAATTGTTTTTGATACACCAACGGACAACGAAAGTTCATTAGAATTAATAAATTTTGTAACTAATGAACTCAACTTCAAAATAATAGCTCTAATTCCAACTCATTTTCATGATGACTGCGTTGGTGGGATTGCACAATTTGAAGCAAATCATATTCAAACCTATGCTTCTAACCAGACTATAAAATTTTTAAAAATGAATACCAAAAAATTCTCTAAACCTATAAAAGGGTTTGATAGTATTCTTATATTAAATATTGGAAACAAAAAGGTTTATGCAGAATACTTTGGAGAAGGACACACCAAAGATAATGTTATAGGATATGTTCCTGAAGAGAACACCTTGTTTGGTGGATGCTTGATTAAGGAGATTGGTGCTAGCAAAGGATATTTAGGAGATGCCAATACTGAAAAATGGCCTGAGACCGTTGAAAAAATAAAGCTTAAATTTCCGAATGCCAATATTGTTATTCCAGGACATGGTAAGTGGGGAAATACCGAATTATTGGATTATACGATAAAACTATTTAAATAGCATTTAACCCAGTTATCCTACAAATTATCCAACTGGTTGCTCTTTTTATCTTCACTAATCGTCCAAAAGAAACCTACAAAAAAGAATTGATCGGTGGCGGGCTGTAAGGCGCGTCGGTTAAAGTTTCCGTTTACATCGGGTGTGTTGGCATATTGATAACCATTAATATTTTTAAAACCCAACACATTGTTGACCGATGCATATAGAATTTTTTGCGGACTGATTAAATAGGCCCAATTAACACTCAAACTGTTGTATGCTTTTGTTTTTTCATTTAAAAAACCTGCTTCATTGGGGTTTGTATACGTTCTGCCAGATGCATAGGCATAACTTAAACCTACTTGACTACGCCAATCGTTAATCCAATATTTCCCAACAACCGATACATTATGCGTATTCGCAAAATTGGGCTGTACTGTGGTTGGGTAGTTTTTATAATCGCGTTGGGTATCCAATAGCGAATAACTTACCCAATAATCGATATTTTTAATGCTTTTGCTATCGCGCCAGAAAAAATCGATACCCTTTGCAAACCCAGAACCGTTGTTGTTGTAGTTACTGTTGAAGTCTGCAAAATCGGTGTCATACTTTACCAAATCACCATAATTTTTATAATATGCTTCAGCCCTAAACAATTTTCTGTCGCCATTGTATTGATAGTTTACAATATAATGCGATGTGTTTTGCGCTTTTAAGTCTTGATTGAATTTTAAAATATCACGCGATGGGTTTTGATAAAAATTCCCGTAAGCCAACGATATTTGACTTTTACCAGACGTTTTATATGCCAAAGACAACCTTGGAGCGATGGTAGTTTCCTTAAACAACTGGCCATATTCTGCACGCAAACCTGTTTTAAAAGCCAAATTTTTTGAAATAAAGATATCGGCCTCAGCAAAAGCAGCTACTAAGTTATTATCAAAACCGTATGCTGCGTTGTTTATAGAGGCATCACTGTAGTTTTCTTTAAAATTGGCAGCGAAGTATTCCGCACCAAAATAAAGCTTAAAACGATTGCTTATTCGATTTTTGAATTTCAGCTTAGCATGTACTGAGTTTTCAGTATCATCAACAGCACTATCCATAATATTTAAATCGTTGATGCCATGCGTATAGCTTAGCCCTCCAAAATACGACCAAGTAGCATTCAATGCCGCTTCATACGACGTATTCAGGTAAAAATTCTTATTGTTCATTTTGAAATAAACACCATCCGGATTATTGATGTCTTCCTGCGTCAGTTCAAAATTGGTAGCGTCAAACGCGCCATATAATTTAAACAAGCCTGTATTTGTTTTTTTTCTGAATACGGTTTCGCCCGAAACCGCTTCATAAGGTTTTATCCAATTATTTCTATTGGGAAAAATAGCGTTATAAGGTGCCAAATTAATATAAGATGCATTAAAACTTAACGAACTTTTTTTCCATTTTTGGGTGTTTCCTAAAGTACCCCCCAAACTCATAATACCAATATCTGTTTTTTCTTGGTCGGGTTCATCAATGGTATTCAAAAGCAGAACACTTGAGAGCGCTTGCCCAAATTCCGCAGAATACCCACCTGTTGAAAAGGTAATGCCATCAAACAAAAATGGTGAGTAGCGCCCCCGTGTTGGAGCATTATTTGTAGTAGGCGTATAAGGTGTAAACACCCGAATACCATCAATAAAAATCTGGGTTTCTTCGGCATCACCACCACGTACAAATAAGCGGCCATCTTCGGCAACCGTTGTAGTACCTGGTAGGGTTTGTAATGCTCCAACAAAATCGCCCAAAGCACTGGCGGTGGTAACCACATCTAACGGTTTTAAAACATTCACTTTACTGTTATCACCCGCTTGAAATGTGCCTGCCGAAAGCACCACGGCATCCAATGTATTCACATCTTCACGAAGTTTTACTTGCAAGTTTTTCATAAAAGATACATCACCCAACATGGTAAACGTTTCAAAAGACATGAACGAAACCTTTAAAGTTTGAGTTCCTGTTTTTGTTGTTTTAAATGAAAAGCTTCCATGATCATCACTCGTACTGCCATCATAGGTACCTTCCAAATAAATATTAGCACCTGTAATGGGCACGCCTTTTATATCGGTCACTTTTCCGTTAATAAGGGTTTGTGCTGTTAAATTCAGACTCAATAAAACGGCAATACTTGTCATTAATTTTTGCATGGCTTTGGTTGTTCAATTTGTATACTGCAAATTTGAAACAAAGGAAATAGTACTGAAATTTTTACTAACCGAACTGTAAAATATGAATGATGAATTGTTTATAATGGGAAAGCATTATAAAAACGCCTACGGATTAGCAAAAAAAACACCCTTATTGAAAACCTAACGGCGAGTTTCCAATAAGGGTGTTTATTAAAGATTTCTGTGTTAAGCAGAAATCTTATATCTCAAATTTCTGTCTTCTAAGCAAAACTTTAGCGTAATCACGACTTAACTTGTCCCCATAATCTTTATAGGCGCGTTGTGCCCATTCCAAAGCCATTTCTGTATCTCCAAGAACTTCATAAGATACCGCAATATTTAAAGCTGCTCTACCAGCCGATTCTCTATTGCCATTTTCCACAATACCTTTCCACACATCCATAGCATCTTGCCACTTGGCCACTTCAGCAGAACGCCACCCTACTTCAAATCGATCTTTGTCACGACCTTTTCCTTTTTTATACATATCGCGTTTTACCCTATAGTAACTTGGCAAAAACCGATTGATATAATCCAATCCAGCAGCATAGGCAGTTTCTGATAGTGCATTTACAGGTGGTAAGCTATTAACTAAATTAAAAGTCATAAAATAAGTTTGCTGAAATTGATCTGAAATCGTTTTTGTCACAGGATCATAAAGTCTCCAATAACTCCTAACATCAACACGTGCCTGAACCGGTAAACGGGTACTTGGTTTGCCTGTAGTAATTACTGAAGAAACCTGCTCTACAACGGCAGATCGTATTAAATCTGAATTTGAATCAAAATTTTCCAGAACCAATAGAACATCTGCATCGGCTGCCTTGCATATAGCAGCAACATTATCCCAATTTAACCTATCTGGTGTTTGACGTGTTCCTGTACCATAAATACGTAAAGTATCAGGCACAACAATTCTAATGTGGCTTTTATTTTGCAGACCATCAAAAACACCTTTTATTGCTTCATCCGATGCCAATTTATCAGACCCAGCAATTTCGCCAGTAGTTATCGCCTCAATTGTTTCTGCCCGTTTATCTTCCTGTTTGGTTAAAGAACGATTAACAACAACAATATCATCAACACCATCAGGCAATAAAACTTCAGGTTTTTGAGGATAATTTAGATATACATAACCCGAGCTTCCACAAGAAGCTAGGCTTAATGTTATAATTACATAACATACAAGTAGATTTTTTTCATAATATTTAGATTTGGTTTGGTTTGGTAAAAACAATAAACATGCCATTTTTTTTATTTGCATTTTTAGTGCCGCATCCATTTACTTATTTTAAAAATTAAACAAGAAAACAGTTGATAAAAGTAACTATTTTTTCTAGTATAAAAACATTCTGAAAACATAAAAGAGCAACCCAAATAATCTTCTAAAATATTCATTTTTCAGAGAGTAAATTTGCTAATTATTTTTTTTTATATATTAGCGTTTAGATATGACTTGTTTAAACCAAACCACAGCCAAAAACCCACTATAGATTTTACTTATAGTTATATCTTAAAAAATTAAAAATCAGTATTTTATATGGTTTATATAAAGCTTAAATTAAAATATAAAAAACAATACTAAAAATTATTGTTTTTTAAAAAACCATCTTACTGCTTCGTTGAAATCCATCAAAAAAACCATCATTTAAACACCTAGTAATTACTCCAAAAAAACAACCTTAAAATTTATTTCACTTCTTTTTGTAACAAAAAAAACAATAAAGCTACAAACACAATAACTAACCCATCGATTTGAATAAAGAACTAGAACATAGTTTTGTTGAATTGCTAGAAGCGCATCAAAATATCATACATAAGGTATGCCGTTTGTATACCAATAATTATGATGCGCATAACGATTTATTTCAGGAAATAACCATTCAGCTTTGGAGAGCATATCCAAAGTTTCGTGGCGATGCTAAATTTAGCACCTGGATGTATCGTGTAGGGTTAAACACCGCTATTACGCTTTATAGAAAATCGAAACGTACCATAAATACGCAAGATTTTGAAGGCGTTGCGTTTAAAATGACCGCAGATACTTATGACGACACCGAGGAACAACAACTCAAAATATTATACAAAGCCGTACACCAATTAAACGACATTGAAAAAGCGCTTATATTTTTATACTTGGAAGACAAAGATTATAGAGAAATTAGCGAAACCATGGGAATTAGTGAAGTGAATGCCCGAGTGAAAATGAACAGAATTAAAACAAAACTTAAAACCATACTAAACCCCTAAGGCTATGGACGAATTAGAGTTACTAAAAAAAGACTGGAACAAGGATACCGATAAGTATCCCAAGCTTACATACAACGAAATTTACAAGATGATCTTAAAAAAATCATCCTCTATTGTAAAATGGATCTTCATTATAAGCGTATTGGAATTTATTTTCTGGACCGCCCTTTCCCTATCCTTAAAAGATTCCGAAAGCATGAAACGCTTCGAGCAGTACAACGCCGAAGCAGTTTTCATCCCCCTAATGGTAATAGGCTATATTGTTTTAGCGTACTTTTTCTACCTGTTCTTTAAAAACTACAAGACCATTTCAGCTACCGATAGCACCAAAGTTTTAATGGAAAACATCCTAAAAACCAGAAAAACGGTTAAGTATTATGTGGCATTTAATTTAGTATATCTGGTAGCTTCAACCGTAGTGGTGTTGTTTTTGGAATTGGACAGAGACCAATTGGTCATAAACAAAGCGCAACTGGCCGCCGCCGATGGCGAAATACTTAAATTCTACGCTGTTTTTATCATCGCAACCGTATTGGTTTTGGCAGCAGCCATAGGTATCTTACTCTTGTTCTACTGGCTCATATACGGTATTTTACTAAAAAGGCTCAACCAAAACTATAAAGAATTAAAAAAACTGGAAGTTTAAATTAATTGGGCGTTCCCCTATCGGGTCGGGTTTTCCACTATATCTTTTGTTTTTTTATCATTCCTGCAAAGGCAGGAATCCACTATACAAGTAAGTAGTATCTATTAAAGTAATTTCCAGTAACCAAAAAAAACAAAAGGATGCCGTTTCAACCCCTAACGCAGCCACCCAAGGCCTAGTTATAGAACCAACCTCCAGCAAACCCCAAACCCCAAACCCTGAAGCTCTGAAACTTTGCAACTCTGAAACTCTGCACCTCACAAAAACCCAAAAACCTCAACCACATCGCCAACCTGCATCGTGTTCAAATGAATATCCCCCACCCGAACACGCACCAAACGCAAGGTAGGAAACCCCACGGCCGATGTCATTTTTCGCACCTGCCTAAACTTCCCTTCGTTTAAGGTTATCGAGATCCACGATGTTGGTCCGTGTCTAGCATCCCGTATTTTTTTGGAGCGTTCTGGCAAGTTTGGCGCTGCATCCAGCTTAAAGACTTTACATGGTTTGGTTTGGTATTTCCTCCCATCAAAACCAATCTCCACCCCTTTTGATAATTGTGTAATAGCCTCACTTGTTATAGCACCATTTACCAACGCATAATATTCCTTTTCAACTTTTTGGCTGTTCACAAAATCGCTCATTTTACCATCGGTAGTAAGCAATAACAAACCTTCCGATTTTTCATCCAACCTACCAATAGGCATAATCCCTTCAGGAAAATCGTGCAACAAACCCAAAAACTTTTTAGATTGCTGCTTGCTATCATTACTTCCAAACTGACTTAAAACGCCGTACGGTTTGTAGATGATGAAGTGGCGGTGTATCGATTTTTGTTTTATCATTTAACTTTTTAATTCAAACAGTCATGTAGAAATGAGGCACGATTGAGACATCACACCCGTTAAATCTCTAAAATAATTATGTGATTTCTCTCTACGCTCGAAATGACAAACCTTGTCAGGTCGAGCGCAGTCGAGACCTTTTCTTTAAAAACTACATCCTAATTACTTTGTCGTACCTCCCGTAATGACATTAAATACTTCCTTTCAAAATGCTAAAAACCAATTCCTTAGTTGGTTTCTGTCCGTTTATTTTCTCCCTTACGGTATCAAAAGCTACTTTAAAGTCGCATCCCGATTTATAGTCACTACAACCATAAGCCGTTTTTCCCTTTATTACGGTACCCTTTTCACACTTGGGGCAGGTTAATGGCGCATCAGACTTAACAGGCTCTTGAGACCTGTCTGGTTTATTGTTCTTAGATTCAAATTTAAGCTTGAAATTTTCATCAAAACGCAACAAGCCTTCTACTTTTCCGGTACTTATTTTAAAGTCCTTTAAATTCACCGTAGAACCTTTTTTAAGCAACCTAATGTATTGCTTCTCCGATATTTTTTTATCCGCATAGGTAAAGGGCAACACAAAATCGCAGCCCGCTTTATAATTACCGCAACCGTACGCCGATTTCCCTTTTATAATGGTGGCCTTTTTACATTTGGGGCACACTTCGGCCAAAATACCGGCAGCTTTCTTTTTCTCTGCTTTGGCTTGCCTTTTTTGAACCGTTGCTGCATGCGATATGTTCGCCCGTGTGGTTTCACTGCGCACTTCGTACACCAAAGCATCTACCATGCGCTTCATGTTGTTTATAAACGCACTAGCGGTAAATTCGCCTTTTTCAATATCTTTTAATTGCTTTTCCCAAGAGCCCGTTAGTTCTGCTGATTTCAACAAATCGTTCTGAATGGTATCTATCAACTGAATGCCCGTTTGGGTTGGCAACACTTGTTTTTTATTTCTAACAATGTATTTACGCTTAAAAAGGGTTTCAATAATGTTCGCCCTAGTAGAAGGACGTCCAATACCGTTTTCCTTCATTAAATCGCGCAACTCTTCATCGTCTACTTCTTTACCTGCGGTTTCCATAGCCCGAAGTAAAGAAGCCTCTGTAAACTGATTGGGTGGTTTGGTTTCCTTTTCCAAAAACGAAGGCTCATGTGGTCCCTTTTCGCCCTTTACAAAGGTTGGCAATAAATCGGGTTCTTTTTCTTTAGCGTTTGGGTCTTCAAACACCACACGCCAGCCTTTTTTCAATATTTCTTTTCCTGTGGTCTTGAATGATACATCGGCTGCTTTTCCAATAACGGTGGTGTTGGATACATCACAATCATCGTAAAACACCGCAATAAAACGCTTTACAATGATATCATACACCTGCTGTTGGTTGTAGGGCAAATTACTTTGCATGCCCGTGGGGATAATGGCATGGTGATCGGTTACTTTTTTATCATTAAAAACCTTGGGCGATTTTTTTATCTTTTTTCCTAAAAGCGGTTGGGTTAAAGCGGCGTAATTAGTTAGTTTTTGTAAAATGCCCGTTACTTTTGGATAAATATCGTTTGGTAAAAAGGTAGTATCTACTCTGGGGTAGGTAATTACTTTTTGCTCGTATAGGGTTTGGGCAATTTTTAACGTATCTTCTGCTGAAAACCCAAATTTAGTATTGCAATACACCTGCAAGCCTGTTAAATCGAACAGTTTTGGGGCATACTCGTTGCCTTTTTTCTTTTCAATAGATACTATTTCAAAATCGCTTTCCTTTACTTTATTGGCCAACAGTTCGCCGTCTTCCTTGTTTAAAAAACGCCCTTCTTCATAACTAAAAAGCGTTTCGCGGTACATGGTTTGCAATTCCCAATACGGTTGCGGTTTAAAATTTTCTATTTCCTTAAAACGATTGACCACCATCGCCAAGGTTGGCGTTTGCACACGTCCAATAGACAGTACTTGTTTGTAACCACCATGTTTTACGGTGTACAAACGGGTCGCGTTCATACCCAATAACCAATCGCCAATAGCCCTAGAAAAGCCTGCGTAGTATAAATTATCGTAGTTGGCAGCTGGTTTTAAATTTTCAAAACCTTCTTTAATGGCTTCGGTGGTTAAGGAAGAAATCCATAAGCGTTTTACTTCGCCTTTATATTTTGCCTCGTTCATGACCCAACGTTGAATGAGCTCTCCTTCTTGCCCCGCATCCCCGCAGTTTATAACCACTTCGGCTTTATCAAATAGACTTTTTACAATTTTAAATTGCTTTTGGATGCCCGAGTTTGCCACCACTTTGGTTTCAAACTTTTCAGGAAGCATGGGCAGATTGTTTAAATCCCAACTTTTCCAATAGGGTTTATAATCGTTAGGTTCTTTTAAGGTGCATAAATGTCCAAAAGTGTAAGTTACCGCATAGCCATTGCCCTCGTAATACCCATCGCGCTTGGTATTCGCACCCAATACGGAGGCAATTTCGCGTGCTACACTTGGTTTTTCGGCAATACAGACTTTCACTTATTTCCTTTTTAATTGAAGCCGCAAAATAGGAATTTAGAAGTTGGTTCTAAAAAGGAATTGTTAGGAGTTATTAACGGAATGATCTTCTATTAAAATAAGAGATTTACTCTGGCAACCTATTACGATACATATAATAGCTTGAAACATTAAAATCAAACAAAGATTCAAGGAATTTTTATAATTATATAAAAATAAATCTTACAAACTAAATATTTATGGTTTAAAACAATGTAACGAGGTTTAATTATAAGTCATTCTTTTTAATTTATGAATTTGATTACAAAATAATTTAAAAAAAAGAATTTTCCTAATGTGTTGTTTTTTAGTAACTTACAATAAAATAAAAAAAATTTTACAGAATAAATACGATTAAATATAATTTATATAAGTTAAAATACATACATTTGTCAAAATAATAAGATAATTCTTTCTTTTTCATTACTTTGAATATGATGTGAATTACCTACAAAAACCTTAAAATATGATAAAAAACACACTTGTAGCATTATTACTATTTGCTACACATTTAATCAATTCACAAGAAAGCCTGTCTACAACAGGAGGTGAAACCACAGGAAGCGGGGGATCATCTAGCTATTCGGTTGGACAAATGGTATTTAGTACCAATTCCGGCAGCAATGGTACGGTAACTCAAGGTGTTCAACAAAGTATTGAATTACTTACATTGAGCAACAAAGAATTTACAGGATTAACCCTGAAGCTTGCAACCTACCCAAACCCAACCACAGATTATATCATACTTAAGTTAGAAGACTCTGATTTAAAAGATCTTACTTATACAATGTATGATATACAGGGTAAAGCAATTACAAATGGACAAGCGACACAAAAAACCACACAAATTAGAATGCAACATTTAGAAATGGGCACTTACATTCTAAAAGTTAACCACAGCAACAAAGAATTAAAAACATTTAAAATTATTAAAAAATAAAAACATGAAAAAACTATACACCCTAATAGCAGCTTTATTTATTACAGCAATATCTCTTGCACAAAGCCCAAGCAAAATAAGTTATCAAGCCATTATCAGAGATGTTAACAATAATCTTTTAACTAATCAAAGTATTGGTACACAAATAAGTATACTACAAGGTTCTTCTTCTGGAACAGCTGTTTATATAGAAACCCAAAATGCAAGTACTAATATGAACGGATTAGTAACTTTAGAAATAGGGACCGGAACTCCTGTTTCAGGTGATTTCTCTACTATAGATTGGGGAGCAGACACCTTTTTTCTTAAAATAGAAACCGACCCTAGCGGGGGAAATAATTATACCATTACCGGTACAAGCCAAATGCTAAGTGTGCCTTATGCGTTATATGCAAAGTCATCTGGCAGCTCAACACCTGGACCTCAAGGACCAGCAGGTTTAGACGGTGCTGATGGATTAGACGGAGCAACAGGAGCAATGGGACCTCAAGGACCAGCAGGTTCAGACGGTGCTGATGGATTAGACGGTGCAACAGGGCCAATGGGACCTCAAGGACCAGCAGGTTTGGATGGTGCTGATGGATTAGACGGTGCAACAGGACCGATGGGACCTCAAGGACCAGCAGGTTTGGATGGTGCTGATGGATTAGACGGTGCAACAGGACCAATGGGACCTCAAGGACCAGCAGGTTTGGATGGTGCTGATGGATTAGATGGTGCAACAGGACCGATGGGACCTCAAGGACCAGCAGGTCTAGATGGTGCTGATGGATTAGACGGTGCAACAGGACCAATGGGACCTCAAGGACCAGCAGGTTTAGATGGCGCAACAGGACCTCAAGGGCCTCAAGGACCAGCAGGTTCTTATACAGCTGGTACAGGCATTAGTATTTCGGGTAGTGTAATTAGTGCCACTGGTGGTAGTTCAACCACTCCTGAATATGCTTATGCTTATATTGCAAACTCAAGTACCTTAGGGCCACAAACATTGACATCAATGTTTCCAGCATCAACTTATGTAAACGGTGTTGTTATGAATGGTTCATCTATTACACTACATGCTAACAAAATGTATGAGGTAACAGTTGCCTTTTATATCTACAATGCAACTGGAGGACATACATTCAAAATGAAAGATGCAACAAACAGTCAATACCTAGGAACAGAAATTTACTTTGGACAAGGTGGATCAGATGTATCTTACAACATGTCAACTACAAACTTCCTTTACAAACCAACAACAGATGTAAATCTGGAACTTGAGAAAACTCAAGGTACCGATGTGAACTTAATTGGTAAAATAGTAGTAAAGGAAATAAAATAATAAATAAAAATTATCATTAAAAAAAGGACCGTCAGTTTAACTGTCGGTCTTTTTTTATGCATTTTATTTTTTATCTAAGTTTGACATCGCTACTACTTGATAAAACATATTTTTTAAATTATTCTTAAAAGTCGAATTCAATACTCAATTAATTCAAACTTTTCAAGAAGCATGAGTAGGAGTTTAAATCCCAGCTTTTCCAATTTTGGGGTTGCAAAATGGAATTGTTAGGAGTTACTAACGGCTTTTCATAGGTGGCAAATCAAACGCTTTGGCGTCGTGCTCAAAATGGTTGCGGTGCGCGCCATCGCAAAAAGGTTTGTTGGCAGATTGCCCACAACGGCAAATACCCAATACTTCTCTACCTTGTAAACCATACACATTGCCTTGGCTGTCTACTATTTCGAAATCGCCCTCTACTCTTACAGACCCGTTGCTATTTATGGTAAGTTTTGTTTTGCTCATACTATCGTTTTTATTTTGATGCCAAAGTTGAGGAAATATATTTTGACTTTTAGCTGTTAGATGATTTATTTATTTGTGATATTAAAAAGTGTTATAATAACTAATTGGAAAGCGTAATAAGGCTGAAACACACAATTAATTTTACCTATGGCGCTCACACTAACAGTCGTTGTTAAATATAGTTTTTAATTTCAGTAGTTGGTAATAATCTGGAATCTTCCAATGCTGCTATTCGGTGACCTGCTTTTTCAAGATAGGCTGGTTGTTGGGCAAATTCCATAAACTTCAAAACGGACTCATGTTCTACCAACAAAACTGCATCCCATTTTTCCGAATCGGGTCCAATAAGAAAGTTTTGGCTCTTTCCAAAATAGATAATTCGGCTTCCTGCTTTCTTTAATTCTAATAATATGCCGCCCAAGTATAATTGGTAAGCTTCTTCTCCACTAATTTTTGTAGGTGGCTGTAAATCTTTAAAATTTGAATAATCAGCTATTTCCCTAAACTTAAGCAAGTTCAGCATTACTATCTTTCCTTTATCGTGAAAATTTTTATAAAAATCCTTTCCTGCGTCAGCATTTGCTTCAATATATTTATTCATGGTTTTATTTTTTAAAATAACCTAACATGTTACATATAGTTTATTGCGAATTTTAGGCAATAAATTTAGCAAAAAATACGAATAGAAAGTTTGAGAAGTTTTTTGTAAGTTGGCTAAGATTAGTATTAGAAATACTCAAGTAGCAAGAAAATATATATTTTGAGTTTTATTAGTTAGTTGATTCATTTATTCGTGATGTTAAAAAGTATCATAAACAACTGATTGGAAAGCGCCATGAGGCTGAAACCCACAATTAATTTACCCCTAACGCTAGTGCGAGCGTCTCGCTCGTACCGAGTATGGAGTTGTAAATCTATTTTAAGAACTGCATCATATGTAATTTTTTTTAGAACGAGACAGGATTGTTGGCACGAGCGGGACGCTCGCGCTCAATGTCATTAAGTTAAGCTTCTATTCAATTGATTATCAATGGTTTATTGTTGTTTTTATGGCATTGTTTTCGTATATTACATTGATAATCAAATACATATGACCTTGAAAAAAAACTACT
>NZ_JAGJCB010000050.1 GCF_017814435.1 Mariniflexile gromovii
TTCAATACCTCCTTTACGCAACGAAGTTTAAAATCGTAATTGTACTTGACTTTTCTTTCCATAAAAATACCCTCAAATAGTGTCTAACTTTTTGGGGGCAGTTCAAAATCCGCGAGGATTTTCAGAAGTAGGCGAGAACAAGCAATTACTTATAGCCATTGTTGTGTGGCGTTTTTAATTTATTTCAGCTGGACCAAATTGATAATCGTAAATTATTCTATTTAGTCCAAGTTTATTAATATTTTCAACTTCAATCTTTTTGTCTTTTATAGGACTTCCAAATAAAGCAAGATTCGGAATTGTACTTGATTTTTCAAATGCTTTGTATTGAGGAATCCTTCTTGTAGAAATTCCATAAACCGTTGGGAATGGAATTTTTCCTGTTCTGACTAAACTAAAAAAGGAAGGATATATAATGCCATCAAATCCTTTCTCACTTACATAAAGACTTAATTCTTTTGAAATTTCATAGGAATGTTTCGAAGCTAAAAATAGCATTTGTATTGATAAATCAAGACTTTCAAATTCAGTACCTTCTTCTTCAATTAGCTCTGTCAAGTCTAAAAGTTTTAAAGCCTTAATCGGCTTTAGAGTTGCGACATATATCTCGTCCTCTACTGTTACTCGACATTCGTGTATACAAACTTCTAAATCTTGTGAACCATATAAAACTTGATGATTTTCACTGTCTAATCGTCCATTTCCTGGATATGGCGAACTATCATATTCATTTTCAGCAATTGGATTTTTAGGGTTAGTTCGAATTCTATAGAATAATTCGTTTTCTTTTAATAAAATCGTTGGAAACTCATTGATTATCCTATCGAAGATTGATTTTCTTGTTTTCTTATTTTGTAGGTCTTTAAGAGGTTCAATTTCGCCAATCATCCAAAGTCTTGGACCATAATGAAAAAAGCCAACACCTAATTTTTTTTCAAATAATTTGATATCTTTTTGTAATGATTTAGATAACTTAACGCTTGTTTTTTGATGTTCATTAAATTGAATTAGTGGGGCAGCTCCATAATCTGGTTTAAAGATACTTCCAATAACAAAAAATCTATAAGCCAAATTTTCTATTTGTTCAATGTTTAGTTTAATTCCGTTTAAGTTTGAACAATTAGTGCAACTCTCGGAATTTTCTATTCCAATTCGCTCCGCCAAGAGTTTAAGTCCTTGGTCTGTGAAACATTCTGAACAAAGTTTATCTGTATTACTCATCTTTTCTCAAATGTCTTGTCCTGAAATATGGCTACAGGTTAAAAATTGATTTACGCTGTTAATTTGTATACCATATTTGGTGTTCTAAAGTCTAAAGATAAGTGTAATCTTATTTCGTTGTACAA
>NZ_JAGJCB010000051.1 GCF_017814435.1 Mariniflexile gromovii
TCGCAATGAACTGTGCTTAAAAGCAAATTTCTTTTAATTTATTTCTAGATAATATTCATTTTTTGTTGCAACGGCAAATGCTTGCTTGAGTAATTTATTAACAACCGCAATTAAGGCTAATTTTTTAGATTTTCCTTTTTCTATTAATCGATTATACAATTCATAACATGCTTTATTGTTTTTCTTTGCTGTCCAAGAGCAAACGTAGAGCATTGCCCTGATCCGACTCATGCCCATTTTACAAATTTTAGACCTCCCTTTTACACTTGTTCCTGATTCAAAAATACGAGGGCTTATCCCTACATAAGAACATAATTGCTTTGCATTTTCGAATTTTGTAAAACCACCACTTATCACTATTAAAAGCATTGCTGTTTTTCTTCCAATACCAGGGATGCTATTAAGTTGCCCAAACAAATTTTGATGATGCTCTTTCACGAGCTCTGTCATCTTATTCTCAATAAGAGCTATTTGAGCTTCAAGGGTATCGATCATATTCTGTAAGCTTTCATTCATCAACTCTGCACTAACCGGATTGTATTTGAATGCTTCACGTTGCCTTATAAACCCTGTTCTGCTCTTATTCATTTGCTCGACATAGGCCTGCATTTGTTTGAGCTCTAATATATAATCTTCATCTGGTTGCCATAAACCAGGTGTTTCTGTTTTACCGTAATCTGCAATTACAGATGCATCTTTTTTGTCCGTTTTAGTGCGTATCACTCGCATTTGACCAAATCTTCTTATGACTAATTGGTTTATTGCGCAGACAGCTATCTTAATACTAAAAAGATAGGTTGCCAATTTTAAATAATATACACCGCTAGCTTCCATCACACAAACATCAGATCCGGGATTAAGCTGTTGGGATAATTTTTTAAAACCATCTAAATCATTAGTAAACTTGTAATGTTTAGACTTGCCTTTTTCATCTAAAATGGCTACATCAAAAGTTAATTTTGATATATCGATACCAACGTAATTTTTGTTTTTTATCATAACTTTGTTTTTAAGGAAAAAAAGTAAACGGAAGAAATCTGCTATTGACTTATCAATCCTAAATACAGGTTCATGACCTAATGAACTGTCCAAGTTCAAAGCAGAGAGAGAAAGGAACTAGCATTGCGAACAGCCTTTAAGACCAATGACAGGACTTAGCTTTTATCTTTCTCTATCTTCTGTTGAAAATAAATTTACTCATTATTCAAAGAA
>NZ_JAGJCB010000052.1 GCF_017814435.1 Mariniflexile gromovii
GATAATCCTATCGGAATTATCAACATTCCAACACCACAGAATCATCATTATGAGATAATTAAAATATAAATATTAACTTTGAAGAACTAGGCTAGTGCTTTTCATAGGATACGGTGTTGTGCATAGTGTTTTTATTCTTTATTAATTCCAATGTCATCTATTTCAGTTAATTTTTCAGTCTGCTTAGTTAATAAAAATGGTATGTAAATTCCAATTCCGATAATTAAGGTGGAATATATAAAAATCGGTTCAATTATTAAATATTGAGGTATTAATGGATTTGATTGTTTTCCTATAAAAGTCAATAAATAAAGTCCAATTAAAAAGAATATTATTGTCGAAAATAAAATGGTTAAAATATCTATTGTCAGTTCAGAGTATTTAAATTTCGCACGTTTTGAGTTTAGCATTATTCCAAAAAAAGGAATAAGAGATATCACTCCATAATCTAAAAAGTAAATAGTCACTCCAAAAAAATAATCAGTTTTTTCTTGAATAAATTGCTCCAAACCAAATATGTTAGTTGGACCAATTCCAAATGTTAGAATTAAGAAAATTAGTCCAGAAACTCGTAAAATTTGCTTTTTTATATTTTCAGGTATTTTTGTCAATTTTGTGTTCTTATGTTAGTTGCTCTACATTATGCACAACGTTTAGTATAAAAATTGAAGCGTGTAAAATAGTGGTATGTTCCAAAATGGAACTAACCTAATTAACAATTAAACAACTTTAAGCAATAACATTAATAGCTTTTGTTTTTATATGGTGTTGTAAACTTTTAAATTATGAGCAAAGAAAAAATAAACTTTTGGTGTAGAAACGGATTGCATTTTTGGAGAGATTATATGCCTATGTGTTTTAAACAAGGTTGTTTTACTTATGACACTGACAATGACTGGAGAAAATGTAAAAAATGCAATAAAACCCAAATGAGAACGGACGAATATAGTAGTTGGAAAAACAAATAATTTTATTGTTTACAACGTGTTTGTATAAGAGTAGTTGCGGTTTTGTGTGCGAGGATTTTCCGCAGGAAAATCAGACGTAACAAAAACGCAACGACCTTTGTTTAAGCTTAAAATAAGCAATTATTTTTATACGG
>NZ_JAGJCB010000006.1 GCF_017814435.1 Mariniflexile gromovii
GAGTTCTTGATGAAAGGGAAGTAAAGTCTAAATCACATATTGAACATTAAAATTCAGAGCCTGTCTTAGTTCACTTTATTTCCTTTCTCTTTCTTAAATTTATAAAAACAAATCTAAAGGAGCTTGTCGAAACCGATATTGATTATCGGTAAATTGAAATATTTCGACAAGCTCAATATGACATAGAACCACACTTTTCAGGCAGCTTTTTCTTTATTTCAAATGATTTACCAATTCAGAAAGTGATACTTTAAACTGCTCTCCCGAAACCATATTTTTTAAAGTATAGGTGTTTGAAGCAACTTCCTCCTCGCCTACCAAAACCACAAACGGAATGTTACGTTTATTGGCATGATCCATTTGCTTTCGCATTTTAGCGGCATCGGGGTACAATTCAGTATGAATACCTGCCGAACGTAATTCTTTAATGGCTTTTAAACAATACAACGCTTCTCTATCTCCAAAATTAATAAATAAAACTTCTACGTTTTTAGTTACCGTTTCTGGGAACAAACCTAATTCTTCCAACACCAAATAAATACGGTCCAAACCAAAACTGATGCCTACACCACTTGTGTCTGGTTTTCCAAAAATACTGGTAAGGTCGTCATAGCGTCCGCCACCACCAATAGAACCCATTTGCACGGTTTTGGGTGCAGCAACTTCAAAAATAGCACCGGTGTAGTAGTTTAAGCCACGTGCCAACGTAACATCTAATTGTAATGTAGCTGTTTTTAAACCTAACTCTGAAATGGCTTCATTTATAAAAGCCAATTCTTCAATACCTTTTGTACCTTCTGCTGAAGAAGATAAAATGGTTTTTAAACTTTCAATTTGCGATTCAAACGAACCTGACAAGGTAAATAAGGGCTGTAATTTAGAAATCCCTTCTTCTGAAATCCCTTTGGAAAGCATTTCTTCTTTCACCTTCTCCTCACCTATTTTATCAAGCTTATCTAAAGCGACCGTAAAATCGATGAGTTTATCAGAAGCACCAATAACTTCAGCAATACCCGAAAGTATTTTACGATTATTGATTTTAATGGTGACACCTTCCAATTTTAAAGTTGAAAAAACGGTGTCGTATAATTGAATAAATTCTACTTCTTGCCAAAGCGATTTACTACCAACCACATCGGCATCGCATTGGTAAAACTCTCTAAAACGCCCTTTTTGCGGTCTGTCGGCACGCCAAACAGGTTGAATTTGGTAACGCTTAAACGGAAATTCAATCTCGTTTTGGTGTTGTACTACGTAACGTGCGAAGGGTACGGTTAGGTCGTAGCGCAGGGCTTTTTCAGAGATATTTGAAGTTAACTTTAACGAGTCCCTATTTGCATAGGCTTGCTCGTCTACCTTTGCCAAATAATCCCCAGAATTCAAAATCTTAAAAATCAAACGATCCCCTTCGTCACCATATTTTCCCATTAAGGTTTCAGAGTTTTCAAAACTTGGTGTTTCAATAGGTTGAAATCCGAACGTTTCAAAAGCACCACGAATGGTATTAAAAATATAATGGCGTTTTGCTACTTGTTCAGGATTAAAATCTCGGGTTCCTTTTGGGATGCTTGGTTTTTGAGCCATATTCAATTACGAATTACGAATTACGAATTACGAATTGGTTGTTACAACTAAACAATTCAACGTATAAACATTTAAACATTTTTTATTAGCTGCGAATTTACAAAAGACTAATTGATTAATTCATCAAAATACTTAAACAAATCGCCTTTGGTTATTACGGCACCCTGTTCAATCATTTTAAATTTATCTAGGTTTTTATCTTCGGTATAATCTTTATCGGCTTGTAAAAACTCAACACGTTCATCCATTAAATTTTCACGTAACCAATTATAGCCTTCTTTGGTGGTAATATCTACCTCTTTATTTTTTACGTTTACCACAATGGCTTTCATTTTTTTCTTTCCTAAGCGGAATAAATACATGTGTTGCGCCGAAAAATGTTCTAAATATTCTGCTTTGTTTAAAACGCCTTCCCAAATTAAATCGCTAAAAACATCCAACTCGGTTTCTGCCAATTCTGGTTTATTTACTTTTAAATTGGCCCATTCATCAGCTGTAATAGATTGGGTTGCCAAAAAATTTATAAACTCTTGGTGCAGTTCTTCAAATTGCTCTTTTGTAAGTCTTGAATATTTCATGTTTCTTCTTAATCTCCCCAAAAGTGAGGGTTTATTTAAATTAAATATCGTTCTTAAGAAACCTTAAAGGTTTTAAAAACCTGTGAGGTTTAAAAAACAACAAAAAAGCCCCAACTAGGTTGAGGCTTTTATATAAATCTATGTGAAATTACTCAGCAGCTTGTGCGATAACTTCAAAATCTAAATCTACGGTTACAGCTCTGTGTAAACGTACTACAGCAGTATATTTGCCTGTACGTTTTACAGTGGTAACTGAAATGAATTTTTTATCGATAGATTGACCTTCTTTTTCTAAAGCAGCAGCAACATCAATGTTGTTTACAGAACCGAATAATTTATCGCCTGTTCCAACTTTTGCTGGAATTTTAATTTCTAAAGCTTTGATAGCTTCAGCAATTACGTTAGCTTCATCAATTTCTTTCTTCTCTTTATAAGCACGTTGCTTTAAGTTTTCTGCCAATACTTTTTTAGCAGAAGCCGTAGCCATAACAGCATGCCCTTGTGGGATTAAAAAATTTCTACCATAACCGTTCTTAACTGTTACAACATCGTCTTTAAATCCTAAATTTTCAACGTCTTGTTTTAATATAAGTTCCATTGTTATCGGTATTTTATTTTAATAAATCTGCTACATAAGGCATTAAAGCTAAATGACGTGCTCTTTTTACAGCAACAGCCACTTTTCTTTGATACTTTAATGAAGTTCCTGTTAAACGTCTTGGTAAAATTTTACCTTGTTCGTTTATAAACTTTAATAAGAAATCTGGATCTTTGTAATCAACATACTTGATTCCAGATTTTTGAAACATACAGTACTTTTTCTTCTTGTTTGTGTCAATATTAAGAGGAGTTAAATATCTAATTTCTCCGTCTTTTTTTCCTTTAGATTGTTGTTCTATAGATGACATAATTAAGCTTTTTGTTTAAGTTTAACTCTTCTTCTCTCTGCCCATGAAATAGCGTGCTTGTCTAACGCTACTGTTAAATAACGCATAAAACGTTCGTCACGTCTAAACTCTACTTCTAAAGTGTTAATAACGTCACCTGCAACAGTGTACTCGAATAAGTGATAAAAACCACTTTTTTTGTTTTGAATAGGGTAAGCTAATTTTTTAAGCCCCCAATCTTCTTTTGATACCATCTTAGCGCCGTTAGAAACAAGAAAATCTTCGTATTTCTTTACTGTTTCCTTTATCTGGTCTTCAGATAAAACGGGATTTAAGATGAAAACAGTTTCATAATGATTCATAAAAATCGTGTTTATTGTTAAAAATGGGTGCAAAAATAGTTAATAAAAACATATTAAACAACTATATTGATACTATATTTTACCCTATATTTGCTTTTGGAAACAAATGTTAAAATTATGTTAATTTAAACTGTTTAACGATGTTTTTTGGTTTTTAGCCGAATTTTTTGTACTATTGTCGATATCTTAACCGAAATAATATAAATGTTATGACTTTAAACTGTGTAGTAGTAGACGATTCAGCAATACAGCGTCTCTCCATTGTTAAGTTAGTAGAGAATCACCCAGCTCTAAACTTAATAGCAGAGTACAGTAGTGCTTTAGAAACCAAAAATGGTTTAAACACACACCAAGTAGACTTAATCTTTTTAGACATTGAAATGCCAGTGCTAAACGGATTTGAACTTTTAGATGTTTTAAACAACAAACCTCAAATTATTTTTGTAACCGGTAAAACTGAATATGCTTTTAAAGCATTTAATTATGATGCTACCGATTATTTACACAAACCAATTACGAGAGAACGTTTTAATGTAGCCGTAGAGAAAGCTCTAGAGCAACACAAATTGACTCAAGATTTTAACGAAGAAGAAGGTGAACACATCTTTGTTAAAAGTAATTTGAAAAAACGTAAAGTTTACATCAAAGATATTAAGTGGATTGAAGCACTTGGTGATTATGTAAAACTTGTTACAGAAGAAAACAGCTTAGTAGTACTTTCTACTATGAAATCTTTTGAAAAAGAATTACCTGAGAATAAATTTTTAAGAATTCACAAATCCTACATTGTGAATTTAGATAAAATTGACAGGTTTAACAGTAAAAATGTTGAAGTTGGTGCTTACGAGATTCCTTTAAGTAGAAATAAGAAGACCCAATTGGTTGATGCTTTAAATAATATTTAGTTTTAACCAGCTAAATTTAAAAGTTATCGACATTTAAAATTACTTTAACCGACCGAAAATCTTTTACATTCAAGAAGCTATTATTTATTTTAATGATAGCTTCTTTTGTTTTTGATAAAGATTGCTTTTTAGGAATTTTTACCAATATGTTTTTATAAAACTGATTTCTAATTCTAGCAATAGGTGGCGATTCTGGTCCTAAAACATTATCTCCAAACACATTACGAAGCGATTTGGCATACCAAACGGAAGCCGTATCTACCCTACTAAAATCTTTATGCTTTAAAGTTATTTTTATTTGCTTATAAACCGGGGGATATTTGTAATTATAACGATCATTCATTTGTTCGTTATACATATCTATATAATTATTGGTAGAAACTTGCTGTAATATATTATGGTGCGGATTATAGGTTTGAATTAATACTTTCCCGCGTTCTTCAGTACGTCCCGCCCTACCCGATACTTGCAACATGAGCTGAAAACTACGTTCGTGCGCTCTAAAATCGGGGAAGTTCAGCATGTTATCAGCATTCATAATACCAACCAACTTTACATTTCTAAAATCCAAGCCTTTAGTTAACATTTGGGTTCCTACCAAAATATCAATTTCTTGTTGTTCTAATGCCGTAATAATTTTTTCGTAACCATATTTTCCGCGCGTGGTGTCTAAATCCATCCTTGCAACTTTGTAATCTGGAAATAACAATGTAACCTCGGCCTCTATTTGTTCGGTTCCAAAACCTTTATTATCCAATTCCGGACTTCCGCAAGCTTTACAGGTTTTCGGCATCACTTCAACAAACCCACAATAATGACAGCGTAATTGGTCGCGATATTGATGGTAAGTTAAACTCACATCGCAATTAGGGCACTGCGGTGAATGCCCACAGGTATGACATTCTACAATGGGTGAAAACCCGCGTCGGTTTTGAAACAGTATAATTTGATGGCCGTCGCGCAAAGCCTCCGTCATTTCTTCAATAAGTCGGTCGCTAAAATGCCCTTTCATCTGTTTCTTTTTTAGCTTATCTTTAATATCGACCAATTCAATATCGGGCATTAAAACATCATTAAAGCGCTTGGTTATTTCAACAAAGCCGTATTTATTCTGTTTCGCATTAAAAAAACTTTCCAAACTGGGGGTTGCCGAACCTAAAAGCGTTTTCGCTTCGTGTATATGTGCCAAAACAACAGCGGTATCGCGTGCATGGTAACGCGGTGCTGGGTCGAATTGTTTGAAAGACTGTTCGTGCTCTTCGTCTACAATAATCAATCCTAAACTATGGAATGGCAAAAATATAGAAGAACGTGCGCCTAAAACTATTTGCGCTTTCGCGGAATTGTTTAACACATTATTCCAAACCTCAACACGTTCATGCGACGAATATTTAGAATGGAACACTGCCACCTGTTCGCCAAAATAATTTTGTAAACGGGTAATTAGTTGTGCTGTTAATGCTATTTCTGGTAATAAATACAACACTTGTTGCCCTTTATTTAAAACGTCTTCAATAAGTTTTACATATACTTCGGTTTTACCAGAAGATGTTACACCATGAAGCAACACCACAGATTGTTCTTTAAACGATTCCTTAATTTCGGTTAATGCTATGTTTTGATATTCGTTTAAGTTTTTAGAATCTTCATTCTCATCACCCGAATACTGAACTCGATCGGTTTGAATAAAATATTCCTCAAGAATGCCTTTATCTATTAATGATTTTATAATGGCTGGGGAAGCATCGCTTTCCTTTGATAAATCGGCTACTTTTACAGGTTTTTTCGTTGTTGCCGAAATAGAAAATAAGGTTAAAATAACTTGATGCTGTTTGGGTGCCCGACTTAAATCTTCCAACAGTTTTTGAAGCGATGATTCCGATGTAAAGTTTGTGTGCAGCTTTACATATCTAACTAATTTTGGTTTGTATTTTTCATACACTTCTTCTTCTACTGAAATAGCTTCTTTTTCAATCAACCGTTTAATAACGGGAAGCACATTTTTTTTATCGAGAATATTGGAAATATCATGGATTTTCAAAGACGATTGATGTTGCAAGGCTTCATAAACCAAAAACTCATCATCTTTCAATATAGATTCATCTATAATTTTACTGTGTTTGGTAATAACCGTTTCGCTCTCTAAAATAAATGCGTTTGGTAAGGCTGCTCGCATCACATCTCCTAAGGTACACATGTAATAATTCGCAATCCATTGCCATAATTGCAATTGCTTTTCGTTAACAATTGGACCCTCATCTAATATTTGATGAATTTCTTTAGCTTCATAGGTTGTTGGTGGACTATTATGAATTTTAGCCACAATACCCGTGTAAATTTTCGATTTTCCGAAAGGCACAGATACGCGCATACCCGGTTGTAAAAATTCAGATTCAGCTATTGTAATGCTATAAGTAAACAACTTTTGAAGTGGTACGGGTATAATGACGTCTATAAAATTTGGCATAACCAAAGATAATAGGTTTCCTTTAAAAACTATCTTAGAAAATAAAATTCGGGATTAAAATTTTAAAGGAAACCTACTTCAATTTACATTAAGTACTAAGAATAAATGAGTTGGATTCACTTTGGATATATATCCCAAAGTGTATAAAATTAAAAAATATCAGTATTAATTATTCTCTTTAGGATATTTTTTTAAAAATTGAATTGATGCATTTAACTCATAACCCAACAATAAAATATTGGCATTAAGCCATAAATAAATCATGAGAATTAAAAGTGCTCCAATGGAGCCGTATAGCTTGTTATACTGACCAAAGTTTTCAATATAAATACCAAATAAATAAGACAATATTATAATAAGGGACGTTGTAAAACCAGCACCCACAGAAAAGAATTTAGAATATTTTCCTTCTTTAGTTCCAAAATAATACATGGTTGCCGTAGCTATATATACAATGAAAACGAAAAACACATATTTGGCCATATTAAACCAAAATACACTTTGCGCCTCAACATTGTACCCTTTGTTATGCAAAGTATCTAACACCCTTTGCACCACATAAATTTGAAAATAACCCAATACCGCGATGGTAAATATTAGCAAAAAAGCTAAAATTAAAGCCACTCCCAATGCATATAGATATTGCTTAAATACGTTTCTAGATAACTGCTCGTGGTAAGAGTTTTCAAAACCAGAAAACAAGGCATTCACGCCATTTGCCATAAGTGCTATAGATAATATAAATACGGATGATAACAAACCTCCTCGTTGTGAATTATCGATACCATCAAAAATGCTATCAAAGAAAAAATCGGAAGTATTTGGAGGTAAAAATGATTCTAAAAACCGAAGAAATTCAATTTTAAAATCATCTATAGGCACATAAGGGATAACAATTAGAATAAACAGTAAAAAAGGAAACAATGCCATAAAAAAACTAAAGGCAATGGCACTTGCCCTAGTGGTTAAAGCTCCTTTTACAATACCGGTAATATAGAGTTCCAATAAATCGTAGAACGATAAACCTTCTAAACCTGGTAATTTGGCTCTTTTAAAAAAACGCACCAATACATTTAATACAGGAATTTTATCGAGTTTTTCGTCAAGGGGCTTTGTCATTAATGATGTACGTTAAAATTCACAACAAAGTTATTAAAATTAAAAATGTCAGTATAATAAAAGTAAATTATACTGACATTAAAAATATAGCAAGTAAAACTACTTTATAGCTTTTAAGCTTAAATCCATATTATGAACGGAATGCGTTAATGCGCCCGATGAAATATAATTAACACCACACTCGGCATAATGCCTAATGGTAGTTTCATTTATGTTACCAGAAGATTCCGTTAAACATCTATCCCCTATCATTTTTACCGCTTTTTTGGTATCTTCATAATCGAAATTATCGAGTAAAATTCTATAAATACCATCGTTTTGCAAAATTTCTTCAACTTCAATTAAGTTTCTGGCTTCAACCATAATTTTTAAATCTTTTCCAGTGTCTTTTAAATACTGCTTGCTCATTTCTACAGCTTTAGTAATGCCTCCTGCAAAATCAATATGGTTATCTTTTAGCATGATCATATCGTATAAAGCAAACCTGTGGTTTTCACCACCACCAATTTTCACAGCCCATTTTTCTAGTACACGAATACCTGGAGTGGTTTTTCTAGTATCTAAAATTTGGGTTTTGGTGCCTTCTAACAAATCTACAAACATGCGTGTTTTTGTTGCAATAGCACTCATGCGTTGCATAGCATTAAGCACAGTACGCTCCGCTTTTAATATAGATTGCGATGAACCTTCTACATACATAACCACATCGCCATAAGTTACTTCTGTACCATCTTCAATAAGCACTTCTAGCTTCAAGTTTTTATCAACATACGCAAAAACCTTTTTAGCAAAGTTAACACCTCCAATAATACCTTTGTCTTTTACTAAAAGCTTCGCTTTTCCTCGGGCATTCTCAGGAATACATGCTAATGAACTATGATCGCCATCTCCAACATCTTCTCTAATGGCATTAGAAATTATAGATTTGACTTCTTGATCAAATTGCTCTTGTGTTATCATATTAAGGGTTGATTTGGCACAAAAATAAGAAATAGATTTACTTTTTTAAATTTTACAATTATGAATTTTATAAAATTTTCATATTTAAATTCATTATTCATAAATAGTATGTAGTAATTTTGCCATTATGACCATCAAATTAATTGCCATAGGAAAAACGGATAACAACCATTTACAATCGTTAATGGATGACTACACCAAGCGTTTAGGTTTTTATATTAAGTTTTCGATTGATATTATTCCAGATATAAAAAAGGCCAAAAACCTAAGTGAAGAACAACAAAAACAAAAAGAAGGTGAACTTATTTTAAGTAAGTTAACGGCAACAGATGTCTTAATTTTACTGGATGAAAACGGAAAACAACACGATTCGGTAGCATTTTCGGAGTATTTACAAAAACACATGAATTCTGGCATTAAACAATTAGTTTTTGTTATTGGAGGCCCCTATGGGTTTGCACAGGATGTTTATAATAAAGCAAATGGGAAACTATCATTATCTAAAATGACATTTTCCCATCAAATGATTCGCTTATTTTTTATAGAACAACTATATAGAGGATTTACTATATTAAAAAATGAACCCTACCACCATAGATAATTCGCAATTGTTAATTGATAATTGTTAATTGACTAATGTGTTTTAAAAACCTCTTTTCGTTTAGATAATTGGCGCTCTAAATCACTAATTGTCTCTCTTACAGCTACTTCAAAATTGCGTTCGGTAGAAGTAGCAAAAATTCTAGGACCTGGTAAACTTAGTTCTATATTACATATTTTACCTGTTTCATGCTTATTTTCATCTTGTTTAAAGTACACGGTAGCACTTATTAAAAATTCATATTTATTGAATAATTTTTTTAATTTTTCTTCTGTGAAATTTGATAATGTGTCACTTACATCTACTCCTACGTATTGAAAATTTACTGTCATAATAATTACTTTTTATTAATTTAACGTCATGTAAATTACATTATTTTTAATAAAATCCTTCATACTTTAATCACAAAAAAAGTTAAAATATTTCCGTATATAGATTCATTTTGAAATTTTTATAATAGTATTTTTGAAATCAATTTACATCAAATTTATATGCAACTCGTTTTCGCTACCAATAATTTAAATAAGCTTAAAGAAGTACAAGCTTTAATTCCTAATCATATCAAACTACTCAGTTTAAAAGATATTGAATGTTTTGAAGACATTCCTGAAACCCAAAACAGTATTGAAGGTAACGCTGTTCAAAAAGCGACTTATATTAAAGAAAAATACGGATACGATTGTTTTGCAGATGATACAGGTTTAGAAGTTGAGGCTTTAAATGGAGAACCTGGTGTTTTTTCCGCACGTTACGCAGGCGAACAACGCAATGATAATGATAATATGAACAAACTATTAGCGTCATTAAAAAGCAGTCCCAACAGAAACGCCCAATTTAAAACCGTAATTGCCTTACAACTTAACAACAAACAACACATCTTTACAGGTATTTGCAAAGGAGAAATTACAAAAACAAAACAAGGCGAACATGGTTTTGGATACGACCCCATTTTTAAACCCCAAGGCCATGAGAAAACATTTGCCGAAATGGATTTAAGTTTAAAAAACAGCATTGGACACCGCGGAAAAGCCGTATCGCAACTCGTTGTTTTTTTAAATGCTCAAGCTTAAAAAATCATTATAAATTTTAACAATCCTATTGGTTGTTAATATTCTTTATGTTACTTTTAAATTATGACAGAGGAAGAAATTGAAAAAGAGAATGCAGCCATTACCAAAGCCTACAAAGAGTTATTAAAAGTTAGTTACACAACATTAACCGACGATGATAAAAAACTAATTCGTAAGGCTTTTGAGATTGCATTGGACGGACATAAAGATCAGCGTAGAAAATCGGGTGAAGCCTATATTTTCCACCCCATAGCTGTTGCCAAAATTGTAGCACAAGAAATTGGGCTTGACGCCACTTCCATTGCTGCGGCATTACTGCATGATGTGGTTGAAGATAGCCCTGATTATGAAATTGCAGATATTGAAAACCTATTCGGAAAAACCGTTGCAACCATTGTAGATGGGCTTACCAAAATATCTTCATTAAGTAAAGAAAAAGACATGGATGTGTCTTTGCAAGCTGAAAATTTCAGAAAAATGCTGCTTACACTTAATGATGATGTGCGTGTAATCATTATAAAAATAGCAGACCGTTTGCACAATATGCAGACCATGGATTCAATGCGCTCAGACAAACAAGAGAAAATAGCGTCTGAAACCTTATATATTTATGCACCCTTAGCGCATCGTATAGGACTATATAATATTAAAACCAAACTTGAAGATTTAGGATTAAAATATACCGACCCCGATGTTTATAATGATATTTTATTCAAAATAAAAGAAAGCAAGGAAGAACAAGACCTTTATATAGCGCAATTTAGTGAGGTTATAAAAAAATCATTAGATAAAGAAAATTTAGCCTACACTATTAAAGGACGTCCGAAATCTATTTTTTCCATCAGAAGAAAAATGCTTAAACAAGGGGTTTCCTTTGATGAAGTATATGATAAATTCGCCATTAGAATTATTTATGCAAGCGATCCTTCCACTGAAAAATTTCTCGCTTGGAAAATTTACTCTATAGTCACTGACCATTTTAGACCGAATCCCATTCGTTTGCGCGATTGGATTTCTTCTCCAAAATCAACAGGTTACGAAGCATTGCATATAACCGTAATGGGACCAAAAGGACGCTGGGTTGAAGTACAGATACGCAGCGAACGTATGAATGAAATTGCTGAAAAAGGATATGCTGCACATTATAAATATAAACAAGAAGGCGAAAAAGAAGATAGTTTAGAAGACTGGATAAACAAACTGCAAGAAGCATTGGAAAACCCAGAAACCAACGCCGTGGATTTTGTTGAACAATTCAAACTCAATTTATACTCCAAAGAAATTTTTGTTTTCACACCTGCCGGAGAACTAAAATCGCTTCCTAAAGGTGCAACCTCATTAGATTTTGCCTTTAATATACATACCGAAGTTGGTATGAAAACCCGAGGTGCTAAAGTAAATGGCAAGTTAGTACCCTTAAATCATGTTCTACAAAGTGGAGACCAGGTAGATATTTTAACTTCTGAAACCGCAAAACCAAACCCTAACTGGTTAGACTACGCTACGACGGCCAGAGCCAGAAGTAAAATAAAATCGGCTTTACGTGAAGATAAAAAACGCATTGCCGAAGAAGGAAAAGAAATACTTCGCAGAAAATTAAAGCAGTTAAAAATAACTGTTAACGAGGCGTCTATTAACGAATTGGTAAGCTTTTTTAAACTAAAAACCAGTCTAGATTTATTTTACAGAGTTGGTATTGGCACCATAGACAATAACATGCTTAAAGACTATGCCTCTTCTAGAAGCAATGCTTTAATGAGTTACATCAAAAGTAAAATCTCTAGAAAAACAACCATCAAGAAAGAAGATATTGAGAAAGATGAAATCACTACCAATTATGATTCTTTAGTTTTTGGAAAAGAAGAAGAAAAGTTAGATTATAAATTATCTAGTTGCTGTAATCCTATTCCTGGTGATGATGTTTTTGGCTTTTTAACGGTTTCCGAAGGTATTAAAGTCCATAAAAAAACTTGTCCAAACGCATTAAGTTTACAATCCAATTATGCATATAGAATTATGCAAGCAAAATGGATAGACTCGTTACAACAAGAGTTTTCAGCACAAATACTAATTACGGGTATAGACCATATAGGCTTGGTAAACGATGTAACCAAAGTAATTTCCGAAAACATGCACGTCAATATGAAAAGTATCAGTTTTGAAAGTGATGGTGGTTTATTTTCTGGAAAAATTAATGTGGTGGTAAAAAATAATACCCTTTTAAAAAAGCTGTTAGATAAACTTAAAAAAATTAATGGTATAGATAAGGTTACTAGACAGTAAAAAAAGTGTAAATTTGCCACGAAATTATGGATGATAACGCAGAAACTAAAAATCAAGAGATAGTAAAAAACGTTTTTACTAACTTTTTAGAGAATAACGGACACCGCAAAACGCCCGAACGATACGCTATACTGCAAGAAATTTATAACAATAAAGAACATTTCGATATAGAATCTCTATATCTTAATATGAAAAATAAAAAGTATCGCGTTTCTCGTGCGACGCTTTACAATACCATAGAATTGCTTCTTGAATGTAAGTTGGTTAGAAAACACCAATTTGGGCAAAACCAAGCACATTACGAAAAATCATATTTCGATAGACAACACGATCATGTTATTTTAACTGATACTGGTGAAGTTATAGAGTTTTGTGATCCAAGAATTCAATCCATCAAAAAAACCATCGAAGAAATTTTCGATATCGAAATTAATAATCATTCACTTTATTTCTACGGAAATAGAAAATCAACTAAATAAATTTTTTTTTACAATGGCAGTAGATTTACTACTAGGACTACAATGGGGAGACGAAGGCAAAGGGAAAATTGTTGACGTACTTACCTCTAACTACAATATTATTGCACGTTTTCAAGGAGGTCCAAATGCAGGACACACACTTGTTTTTAACGGAAAAAAACATGTATTGCATACCATTCCCTCTGGAATTTTTCATGATGATACTACCAATTTAGTTGGTAACGGCGTTGTAATAGACCCTGTAATTTTTAAAGGGGAATTAGACAAACTTGAAGCGCAGGATGTAGATTACAGAAAATCCTTGGTAATTTCTCGTAAAGCACACATCATTTTACCAACACATCGTTTATTAGATGCTGCTAGTGAAGCTTCAAAAGGAAAAGCTAAAATTGGCTCTACTCTAAAAGGCATTGGGCCCACTTACATGGATAAAACCGGTAGAAACGGACTTCGTGTGGGCGATTTGGAATTAAGCGATTGGAAAGAACGCTATAGAGCATTGGCTGATAAGCACGAAAGTATGATTGCTTTTTACAATGTAGATATTGAATACAACTTAGCTGAATTGGAAACCGAATTTTTTAAAGCTATTGAAGTTTTAAAAACATTAAAATTCATTGATTCGGAAGAATTTATATACCAAGCACAAAAATCTGGACAAACCATTCTTGCTGAAGGTGCGCAAGGTTCATTGTTGGATATCGATTTTGGAACCTATCCGTTTGTAACCTCAAGTAACACCACTGCTGCGGGTGCCTGTACTGGTTTAGGTGTGGCACCAAACCAAATAGGTGAAGTTTTTGGTATTTTTAAAGCATACACAACCCGTGTGGGTTCAGGTCCCTTCCCTACCGAATTGTTTGATGAAGATGGTGCTACCATGAGTAGAGTAGGTCAAGAATTTGGTGCTACCACAGGCAGACCAAGGCGTTGCGGTTGGCTGGATTTAGTGGCACTGAAATACGCATGTCAAGTTAATGGCGTCACCCAATTAATGATGATGAAAGGCGATGTACTTTCAGGCTTTAAAACCCTAAAAGTATGTACCGCTTACAAATATAAAGGCGACATCATACACCATTTCCCATATAATATTGACCCAGAAAATGTAGAACCTATTTACACAGAGGTTGATGGTTGGAAAGAAGATTTAACACAAATGTCCGAAGGTTCTCAAATGCCTAAAGCATTAAACGAATACATAGAATTTTTAGAAAAAGAATTAGAAATCCCTATCACGATTGTTTCTGTGGGACCGGATAGAAAACAGACTATTTTTAGGAAAAAATAAACTTTAACCGTTTTTTAAATTAGATAAAAGACTGCTTAAAAAAGCAGTCTTTTTTTTATATTTGTTTTATGGATGGTTTAAATTTTAATGTTTTTAATGTTTTAATTCTTGCAGGAATAATACATGGCTTGATTTTTAGCTTTATAATTTTTCTAAATAAAAATCTAAAATCTAGCACTAATTATCTTTTAGCATTTACTATTTTGTCTTTAGCGTTTAGTAATCTGCAATATTGGTTTATAGATACAGGCATTATACCAAGATATTTATATGACAAAAATCATTTATTATTCATTCCATTCGAATTTTTAATGCTTCCTTTCTTTTTTTTATTTGTTAAGAGTTATTTGAACAAAAAGATAGGTAAATATGAAAAAGTATATCTATTTATCCCTTTCACTTTAAGTATTTTATATTTATTTTTTAGAAGCTTTCTAAATATTGAATTGAAGATTGCTAAATTTTTCAATTTAATTATCGAATATATGTCGATGATTTTCTCAATTATTGTAATTGTTTTGGTATTTAGGATGCTCATAGTTTATGAAAAAAATAATTCTAGCTATGTAGCATCGAGTGTAATTATAAAAACAAAATGGCTAAAAAGAATTCTATACATAGGTTTACTTCTTTGTACATTATGGTTTGCATCATTAAATTTACTAGAAACCTTTTTTGACAAAGGCTACTATAAGTTTTACCCTCTTTGGATTGGAGTTGCAATTTTAATCTATTGGATAGGTTATTCTGCTATTCTACAAAAACAATTATTTAATGAAAGAAAAGAAATAAGAGATAAAAAACTAAAAACATTAAAAGATAATGAGATTTCATTTTCATACACTAAAATAGACTCATTGATAATTAATAATAAACTGCATTTAAATCCTAACTTATCTCTAAAAATCATATCTAGAGAGCTTAATTTAAGTGAGGGTTATATATCGCAACTTATAAACAAAAACTCTGGTTTAAATTTTAATGATTATATAAATTTACTCAGAGTTAATGATGCTAAAGATATGATTGTAAATGGCGAATATAATAGCTACACTATTTTAGCCATAGGTTTAGAAGCTGGTTTTAATTCTAAATCTAGTTTTTATACGGCATTTAAAAAATTTACAGAGAAAACCCCTGTTGAATACAAAAAAAGTGTCCGAAATCTTTAACTTTATATGAAATCAAGACTTCATACGACTATAACTAAACTAATATTGTTTCATTAATCAATAAATCTTAAAAACATGAAACAAAAAATTTTAAAAAGGGCTCTACTATTATTCACTGTAATTTTATTTACTAATTGCAACAAAGAAGATGACAATCAAGTCTCATCTAATGATATAGAAGAGATTAAAAGTGAATTTACACTTAATAATTTCGACAATATTGCTGTTAAAAATAATTTAAGTGTAGATTGGAACAATTTTAATAAGGTTGAAGAACTTGAAAATAAATCTATTTCTTATGAATTTAATACCATTTTAAATAGCAACTCTTTTATTGAAAATGCAAAACAAAAACTTTTTTTTAAATACAAATTGATTGTTACTAAAGATGGATCTGATAGGTGGAACTTACAACTTATTAAATTTCTAACAAGCGATGAAAACAAGCTCCAAGACATATCTTATTTTTCTCCGTATAACTTTACAGGCACATTATCACATTACAACTTAAAAGGAGAGACCTTAAGTATAAAAGGTTTTGAAAATGGCTATTTAATTAGTGAATTTAATGACAAAAAAACAAAAAATGATAATATTTTTTCAAGGCAAGAAGACACAGAAATAGCATGCTCTCATTGTTATGTTTTAGTGACCACAGAGCATTATACCGATTGGTACAAGTTAGGACCTGGTGGTATTTGGACATATACACATTCCAAATTAGACTATGTGTCGCATGATTATGTATATGTAGGAGGTGAAAGCTCTGTAGCTCCTGAAGAAATTAAATTTCATGAACATACAAACCCTCAATACGGTGGTGGAAATAATCATGAAAACGAATTAATATCAGAAGAGGATGAGGTGTACATAGATTTAACCAATACCTCAAAAATCGATCCAAATGAAGAATTAAAATGTTTTGATTTAACAAAAGACGCAAAACTTACCATTTACGTTCAACAACCAAGAGAAAACTCATCAGACATTATGGGACCAAATTCTGTTGGACATGCATTTATTGGTATTGAACAAAACGGAATAGTTAGGAATTTGGGTTTTTATCCAATATCAAGTGCTAATAGTGCTCTGGTTGCTGTCGGTGCTGATTATAATTCAGAATTAAGAAGCAACAATGATTATTTATATCATGTAAATATTTCAAAAAATATATCAAACTCCCAACTAACAACAATTACTAATTACATCAAAAATTTTCCCGACACTTACAATGTTAACAACTATGCATGTGTTGATTTTGCAATAAATATAGGGAATCTAGGGGGAATGGGACTACCTTCTACAACAGTAAACAGCATAACATTTTCTGGAAGGAGTCCAGGTCAATTAGGACAAGAGATTAGGGCAATGAATTCTGATGGAGTTAAAACTATTTCAAAAACCAAAAAAAATTCACCACAAAGTCAAGGTACTTGTAATTAAAGTTTCAAAAAAAAAAATCTAATAAATGTAATATGAAAAAATCAATTTTAATAATTTTGTTTTTCGGAATTAATTTAGTTTCATGTCAAGAAATCAAAAAGGAAAATATGATAGAGCAATTCATTTCTGATTTATTTAACGAAAAAATTCCAGCAGAAAAAATAATAGATAAATATCTAGAAATAAAGTTTGATAGTAAAAATAAATTATCCCTTACTGAAAGAAAAAATACTGCAATTGGTATTATAGAAAAAACTAGAAATGGTGAAGGTAATAAAGGTACATGGCTAATACCAAATAATGAAATAAGATATATTAAAAACCCAAGAATATATTCATATAATAAGTATAAGGATTTAAGTCAAATGGAAATTAGTGGAATAGAAACAATTAAAGAAAACACATACATCTTACTGGATCCAAAAAAGGAAGAAATCTTGCAATATTTTCTTTTAAACGAAGACAATGACAAAATTATATCCTTTAGCTTATTTGTTAAGCCTGAAAATCAGGCATGGTTTTTTTCATATTAAGAATAATCACTTAAAAAGTATACACGCTTAAGAATTGAGTCATTTTTATTTAAAAAAAAATACGAACCTTCAAAATCAAAATACCCAAATGAAAAAAACCTTATACTTAGTTATTTTTATCGCTTTAGGAGTTAATTATACACTTTTATCCCAAAACGAAAAAATCACAATAAATTTTAAAAGAAACTCTGATAATAGTATTGATTTCTATTATGATAAAAAAATACCAGGTAGTTTTTATTTAAATTTAGAGTTTACAGGTTTATCAAATGCGCACAGCAAAAACCATACTGCGATAATAAAAGATGCTTCTGGGAGTTTTTTCAATTTGAGGCCCATTAACAGTAAACAACCAATAAACTTTTCTTATAAATACTCTTATTTAAGAGGCATTCCTAATCCAAAAGTGGACAGTTTGTTTACATATACTCTACCATTAAAAAAAGGTAAAACCGTCACCATTATTGAAAGCACCAATTTAAGTGAAACCTATTTTGGAAGCGAAGCTCCTTCAAAATGGAAATCATATATCATTGACAGAACATCTTCTGATACAGTTTGCAATATGAGAAAAGGCATTGTAGTTGAAATTGTTAATGAATTCACTCGAAATCCAGAAATAAACTTAAACTACACCAGTAAAATGAACAGAATTGTTGTAGAACATGAAGATGGCACTTTTGCATCCTACTCAGGTTTAAAAAAAGATGCCATTTTTGTAAGTTTGGGGCAAACAATTTATCCCCAAACCCTTATAGGTACTTTAGAAGCAATTAATGATTATACCTACAGGTTATATTTTCATATTTACTATTTAATAGATGAAAGCTTAAAAAGCAAAGAATCTACAACGCATCAAAAAAGTCAAAATGAATTTTTAACCCCTTATTTTTTAACAAAAATTGGTTCAAAAAAACTCAATAACAAAACGAATTATATTGTCGAATTTAATGAATCAATTCTTTTTAAAGAATTATCAAAAAAAGAAAAAAAACAATATTTGAAAAACTCTGAAATGTTTAAATAATGTAATTAAGCTTTTTATTTTATAACGCTCCAAAAATATTTTCGGAGCGTTTTTTGTACCAAAACAATTAAACATCATTATAATCGTTATTTTTGCGACAAACTTTTACAATTTGAAAATACAATCTATATATATCATACTGCTTTTAAGCTTCATTTCAATAACGTCTTTATTTGCCCAGGAAAAAAAGAAAATTGAAATTGTATATGCAGGTAGGCTAAATGTTGAAGAAGAACAATATCCAGGAGCAAGGGTTTTAACCCGTGATGAATCGCAACAAGTACATATTATGCAAGGCAGCATTAATATGTGGAGCGATAAAGCCATTTATTACAGCGGTGAAAATTTTATTGAAGCCTACGGAAACGTGAAATTGATTGAAGGAGACACCATCCACATGACCTCAAAATACATTGAATATAGTGGTATTACACAACTAGCCTTTGCTAGTGGCGGCGTAATTTTGAAAGATCCAAACTCCACAATTTCATCAGACACTTTGTATTATGATCGTGTAAAGCAACAAGCCTTTTATAAAAATGGTGGCACCGTTGTAAAAGACACATCGGGCACCATTACCAGTAAAATAGGCAGGTATTACATGGAACAAAAAAAATATCAATTTGTTGACGATGTAGTTTTGGTTAATAAAGACGCGACTATTAACTCCAATTATTTCGATTTTTATTCCGATACGGGTTATGCATACCTTTATGGACCTTCAACCATAGTAACCACAGAAAGTAAAACATATACCGAAAAAGGGTTTTATGATACCAAAAACAGATCGGGATATACTGTAAAAAAATCTGAAATCCATTACAACAATCGTATTATAGAAGGCGATAGTATTTATTTTGATGACAACAAAAAATTTGCATCGGCAACCAATAATATTAAAGTAACCGATACCATTAACCATAGCATCGCAAAAGGGCATTACGCTGAAGTTTTTAAAGCCCAAGACTCCTTATTCATCACAAAACGCGCCTTAATTGCAACCAAACAAGAAAACGATTCTATTTACATGCATGCCGATAAAATAATGATGACAGGGAAACCTGAAAATCGTATTGTTAGGGCTTATTACAATGCTAAAATATTCAAATCGGATATAAGTGGTAAGGCAGATTCAATCCATTCCAATCAAAAAACAGGACTCACACAATTAATTAATTTACAAAGATTTTCTTCAGTAGATAAGTTTTCAAAAAAACGAAGACCCATTCTTTGGAATGTAGAAAACCAAATGACTGGTGATTCAATTCATTTGATTTCGAATCCTAAAACCGAAAAATTAGATTCCCTCCTTGTGTTCAATAACGCCTTTGTTATCAGTAAAGACACCATTAGTAAAGATGGATATAACCAAATTTTCGGCATTCGATTAACAGGGTTGTTCAATGATGAAAATAAACTACGAAAAGTAAATATTGATAAAAATGCTGAATCTATTTTTTACGCAAGAAACGAAAATCAAGAACTTATAGGTATAGATAAAGCACGATCTGGAAGCATATCCATTCTTTTTGCTGATGGCGATATTGAAGAATACACCAGATTCAACCAAGTTGATGGTAATTTATACCCAGAATCTAAATATCCAAAAAACGAAAAGCTCTTAAAAGGTTTTGATTGGCGTGAAGATGAACGCCCACTTAGTGTTGAAGATTTATTTAAAGATGATGAACCATTGCAACTACCCATTATAAAAGGCTTAGAAGATTACATTCCACAAGATGCTTTCTTTGATGAGGAATTGTTGGAACGCGTAAAATTGGCGGGACAAGGATATATTGTAAATAGAGCAGCACAAAACATACCCCAAGATGAGACTACTATTTTTAATTTATTAAAATCTTCTAGTGACTTAAGTAATTCTGTATGGGAAAAAAATGATGTAAGGCTTAAAATAAATTCAGAAATATCTCCGAACGGAAAAAAGCTAGCTACAACAATAACTGGATTAGCTTCAACTAACAACAACGGCTCTGTTGTTCAAATAATAGAAAAAAAAGTTGGTAATTTTATCTTCTCAGTTTGGTTAAAAGGTACAGGCTCAAAAAAAATCATCTTTCAAGAGCAAGGTGGAGATTTTACAGTTTACAACTTTTCAAACATAAATTTAACTAATGAATGGAAAAAATACTCCTTAATTGCCGAGAAAGTAAATGATGGCGGTAATTTGAGATGTATAATTAATGAGATAAAAGAAAATGAAACCATTAGCGTTTGGAATCCTATGGTATCCGAGCTAACAAAAAAATAAATTTTGAAATCTGATTTCCTCAAATACCAAGCCCAAACAACCCCACACCCGTTAGCCATGGAAGTTTCACATGCCAACGGAAGTTATATTTACGACACCAATAACAAAGCCTATCTAGATTTCGTTGCTGGTGTTTCAGCTACGCCTTTAGGGCATAATCACCCAAAAGTCATAAATGCTATCAAACAACAATTAGATAAGTATTTACATGTGATGGTTTATGGAGAATACATCCAAAAACCCGCTGTAGAACTTGCTAAATTATTGGCAAAAAATCTGCCTTCCGCTTTAGAAAGCACCTATTTGGTTAATTCAGGAACTGAGGCTATTGAAGGGGCATTAAAATTAGCTAAACGTGCTACAGGCCGAAGTGAAATTATATCCGCCAATAATGCTTATCATGGCAACACCATGGGTTCTATGAGCGTTATGGGTTATGAAGAACGCAAACAGGCATTTAGACCATTATTACCAGATGTTAGGTTTATTAATTTTAACAATGAAGACGATTTAGAACTTATCACCACAAAAACTGCTGGTGTTATTTTAGAAACCATACAAGGTGGCGCTGGTTTTATTGAACCCCAAAATGGTTATTTAGAAAAAGTTAGAAAACGTTGTGATGCCGTTGGCGCTCTTTTAATTTTAGATGAAATTCAACCAGGTGTTGGTAGAACCGGAAAACTTTTTGGTTTTGAAAACTACAACTGTATTCCAGACATTTTAGTTATGGGCAAGGGCTTAGGTGGCGGTATGCCCATTGGTGCTTTTACAGCGTCCAGTAAATTGATGAACTTACTGCAAGACAAACCAAAACTGGGACATATAACTACCTTTGGCGGGCACCCCGTAATAGCGGCCTCAGCACTTGCTACCTTAAAAGAAATAACCGAAAGTAATTTAATGGCACAAGCGTTAGAAAAAGAACAGTTATTCCGTAAACTTTTGGTGCATCCATTAATTGAAGATGTTCGTGGAAAAGGCCTCATGCTTGCTATTATTACGCCTTCTGCAGATATAACAAATTCGGTTATTTTGCAGTGCCAAGATAACGGTTTGATACTCTTTTGGTTACTTTTTGAACCTAAAGCGATACGAATTACCCCGCCTTTAACCATCTCAAACGACGAAATCATTAAAGGATGTACTATTATTATTGATATTTTAAATAAAATTTACAAATAACATTTACAACATAACTTTTTGAAAACCAATAAATAAGACTGATTTATTTTTACAAAAAACAAAAGTGTTCATTACTTTGTTAAAAACATTTGAGTTTTACGACTAATAAAAAGGAATAGAAGCTTAAATTTATTCAAGTAGAACTTTACAAATGTGCTTATGGAGTTTAGTCATGATGACAATAACGATTTACCATTAACCAAGTTTGAATCGATGCTAAAAACAAATCATGTTTTGTTCTTCGATTCCGAAGAATTTGAAAACATCATTCACCACTATCTTAATCAAGGTAAAATAGCTTTAGCTAAAAAGGCCATAAAATTGGGCTTAGATCAGCATCCTACATCTATCAATTTAAGGCTTTTCAAAGTTGAAATTTATGTCTTTGAAGATAAACTTATTCAAGCGGATACCTTGTTGAACGAGCTCTACAATTTAGACCCAATGAATGAAGAAATTTTCATTCAAAAGGCTAATATTTTCTCTAAAAAAGATGACCACGAGCAAGCCATTCAAGTATTGAAAAAAGCTTTGGAATTAACTGATGATGTGGTAGATCTGTATTCCCTTATAGGAATGGAGTACTTATTCTTAGACCAATTTGAAGAAGCCAAAGAATTCTTTATGAAATGTTTAGAAGAAGACATTGAGGATTATTCGGCACTTTACAACATTATCTATTGTTTTGAATTTTTAAATCAAACCGAAGAAGCCATCGAATATTTGAATGTCTTCTTGGATAAAAATCCATACTGCGAAGTCGCATGGCACCAATTAGGAAAACAGTATTACACGCTTAAAAATTACAAAAAAGCATTAGCTGCCTTTGATTTTGCCATCATTTCAGACGATACTTTTGTGGGCGCCTATATTGAACGTGGTAAAGTACTGGAAAAACTAAAACGTTTTGAAGAAGCTATTGAAAATTACACCATTACCCTTCAGTTAGATGAACCAACATCATTCGCACTTTTACGCATTGGTTTTTGCTATGAAAAATTGAGAAATGATGATTTAGCGGTTCAATATTACTATAAAACAGTGCATGAAGACCCATTATTGGATAAAGGTTGGATTGCTATTACAAGATATTATAACCGAAAACGTAACTACCAAAAAGCACTATATTACATTAACAAAGCCATCAATATTGATTCTGAAAATGTAACCTATTGGAAATTATATTCTCAAATAAACCATCGTTTAAACCATTTTGAAGAAGCCGAACGCGGATTTAAAAAAACATTAGAGCTAGGTAATTACGAATTAAGCACTTGGTTGTCCCGTGGCGATTTATTAATTAAATTGGGAGAACCCGAAGCAGCTATTTTAAATTTTGAACAAGCTGTGGAATTTTATCCAGAAAACGCCGAATTGGAATACCGATTGGCCGGTTGTTATTTTTCTTTAAATGAAAATGAAAAAGGTTTATTCCACTTAAAAAATGGCTTACGCTATAATGAGGACTACACTTTTATAATCGATGAACTTTTCCCGGAAGTTGCCAATAAAATGCTTGTTAAAAATTTCCTAAAAGAAAATCAATAGCCAAACGTCAAGCTAAAATCCATACCTTTGGTTCGCTTAAAAATCAACCTATGCAACGACGTTTTAAAGACTATTTAACTATTTCACTTAAAGGATTGGCCATGGGTGCTGCCGATGCAGTTCCTGGAGTTTCTGGCGGTACCATTGCTTTTATTTCTGGTATTTACGAAGAATTGGTTTCAACCATCAGCAACATTAACGCTTCTCTTTTTAAAACTTTATTTAACAAAGGCATCAAACCGTTTTGGGAACAGGCCAATGCCAACTTTGTATTGGCACTTTTAAGCGGCATCATTATTAGCTATGTTTCCTTTATGAAACTTGCAAAATTCCTTTTAGAAAACCACCCCGTTTTAATTTGGTCGTTCTTTTTTGGATTGATTATAGCCAGTATTTATTTTGTTGGCAAGCAAATAACAAAATGGAATCTACCAGTAATCATTGCGTTTCTAATAGGTACAGGTATAGCATTTTATATTACCATGCTTCCTGCTCAAGCAAATAATGACAGTAATTCATTTTTGTTCATTGCTGGTGCCATTGCTATTTGTGCTATGATTTTACCTGGTATTTCAGGTTCTTTCATTTTAATAATTCTTGGGGCATACAAAACACTAAGCGATGCCATTCATGATGTTGATATAAAAAAAATAATCATATTCATTGCCGGAGCTGTTATTGGTTTGCTCAGTTTTAGCCATGTTTTAAAATGGCTTTTTAAAAACTATCACAATATAACTTTGGCATTACTTACAGGATTTATTTTAGGGTCCCTAAACAAAGTGTGGCCTTGGAAAGAAACATTAACATGGCACACAGATTCTAAAGGAATAAAAAGTCCGTTGTTACAAGAAAGCGTGTCCCCTTTTTCGTTTCAAGGCGATAATCAATTAGTATTTGCAATTATTTTAGTGGTTCTTGGATTTTTGACTATTTTTATTCTAGAAAAAGTAGGTTCAAAAAAACAATAATGGAAAGCACCCGATCACTAAAAGATAAACTATTTCTAATTCTGAAAGGATTGGGTATGGGTGCTGCCAATAAAGTACCTGGTGTTTCTGGAGGTGTTGTTGCATTTGTTGCTGGTTTTTACGAAGAGTTTATATATTCCTTAAAAAAAGTAAACCGAAAAGCCTTTTTATTACTCATAAACGGACGCTTCAAAAGTTTTTACAATTACATAAACGGCCGTTTTTTATTCTTGCTTTTCTTCGGAATGGTGGTAAGCTATTTTAGCATTTCCAAAGTATTGGATTACTTTATTAAGCACTACGAATTGTATATTTGGAGTGTTTTCTTCGGAATGATTATAGGCTCCATTTATTATATCAACAAAGATTTTAAAGATTGGAATTACAAAACCTACACATCTTTAGCTTTAGGCATTTTAGTAGGTTTAAGTATTAGTTTTTTAAATCCTGCCAAGGAAAACGACAATCTGTGGTTCGTGTTTTTTTGTGGTATTATAAGTGTTTCAGGTATGACGCTTCCGGGATTTTCAGGCTCTTTTATACTTATTCTTTTAGGAAATTATGTATTACTTTTAGTAGATTCAGTTAATGCATTATTCGATACGTTTTATGAGGTTTTCGGAGGTGATTTCAGTTTTATAAATAGTTCTGAACGTATTAGAATGTTAAAAGTACTAGCTGTTTTTACACTAGGTTCTGTAACTGGGTTGGTTACCTTTTCACATATGTTAAGCTACATTTTAAAACATTATAAAAGTATTACACTTTCGGCTATCATAGGTTTTATAGTAGGTTCTTTGGGAGTTGTATGGCCTTGGAAAAATACTATTTACAAATTAGACCTAGATGGTTCCAATATATTAGATTCTACAGGAACAAAAGTGGTATTAAACTACGAGCGTTACATTCCTAAACTTAATACCGACACTTATTACGCTATCGCTTTTATTTTCCTTGGAATTACCATAGTTTTGGCACTTGAATATTACGGACAAAAAACCAAGAAAATTAATGAATAGATTAGGGCTTTTAGGCAAAAATATATCTTACTCTTTTTCTAGAGCATATTTTAAAGAAAAGTTTGAAAATGAGCAAATTAGCGATACTACTTATGAAAATTTTGATATTGAAAGTATTGATTTATTTCCTTCAATAATAAAAAACACCAAAAACTTAAAAGGTTTAAATGTTACCATTCCTTATAAAGAAGTGGTTATCCCATTTCTAGATAAAGTAAACAAAAAAGCCAAAGCCATTGGAGCCGTAAACACCATAAAAATTACAAAAAAAGGCAAATTAGTTGGCTATAATACAGATTGTTACGGGTTTAAAAAAACACTAAAACCTTTTTTAAAACCACATCACACAAGTGCATTGATCTTAGGTACGGGTGGTGCCAGTAAAGCTATTGCATATACTTTTAAAGAGTTAGGCATCCCATACCATTATGTTTCTAGAAAACGATCAGAAACCGTTAGTTTTACTTATGATTCACTTACGGAAGCCGATATTAAAAACCATCAAATCATTATAAATAGTACGCCGTTAGGTACTTTTCCTAATGTGGAAGAATACCCAAACATTCCTTACAAGGGCATTACAGCTAATCATATTTTATTCGACTTGATTTACAATCCAGAAGAAACCAAATTTTTAAGATTGGGCAAAGAGCGACAAGCTACTACCATAAACGGTCTAAATATGCTAAAATTACAGGCAGAAAAAGCTTGGTCTATCTGGAAATTATATTAAAAACAACCACCAAACCATTAAAACCACATATAGTACTTTGTAAATAATAGACTTGTTAGTATCTTTAAACTCAAAACGAACTTAAAGAACCCTAACATTTTTAAAATGTCTGATATAAATAACCTGCCAAACGCAGAAGGAGAAGAAGAAGTTAACAAGAATGTGAGCCATTCAGATAACGTCTCTGAAGAAAACAAATCGGTAGAAACCAATAATACTGAAGTAGAAGATACAACGCCTATTTCAGAAGAAAAATCTATTGACTCTGAAGAAAAGAATAACGAAGCCAGTAAAAATTCAGACGACCAAAACGACGAAGTCTTAAATGAAATTGAAGATTCTAACGCTGAAGATGCAGAAGATGAAGGTAATAAAGACAGGCATACTATTGAAGTAAAAGCATACGACACCATGTCGTTAGAAGCTCTTGCCATAGAACTGGAAAGACTGGTAAAAAATGAAAAAGTTCAGGCCATCAAATCACATATCGATAGCATCAATAGTGAGTTTAAAGACAAATTTCAAGCATTATTAGACGATAAAAAAGAAGAATTTTTAAATGATGGTGGTAATGAAATAGACTTTTATTACGTATCCCCAATTCAAAAACGATACAAAGAAGCTTACAACGAATATAGAAGAAAGCTAAACGAACACTACCAAAATTTAGAAAAGAACTTAAAACAAAATTTAGCTGATAAACTTGAAATTATTGAAGAGTTAAAAGGCTTAATTAATGTTGAAGAAAACATAAATACCACCTACAAACACTTTAAAGAATTACAGGAACGTTGGAGAACAACTGGCCCAATTCCAAGAGATAAATACAACAACGCTTGGAATAGTTACCACCACCATGTAGAAATATTTTACGACTTTTTACATTTAAACCGAGATCTACGCGATCTAGATTTCAAGCACAATTTAGAGCGTAAGTTATTGATAATTGAACGCGCCGAAGAATTAGCTGAAGATGATAACGTGATGCGTGCATTTAGAGAATTGCAAGAGCTTCATAAAATGTGGAAAGAGGAACTTGGACCCGTTGACAAAGAATATAGAGAGGTTATTTGGGAAAAATTTAAAGCCGCTACAAAAAAAATAAACGATAAACGTCAAGCTTACTATCAAGATATAGATAAAATTTACGAAAAAAACCTTGAGAAGAAACTTGAAGTTATTGAAAACATTGAAGCTATAAACGCTCAAAACACCAATTCGCATAACGCTTGGCAAAAGAAAATTAAAGAGATTGAAGATTTAAGGGAGCAATTTTTTAGTATTGGAAAAGTTCCTAGAGAAGTAAACGAAAGCACATGGGCAAAGTTTAAAGAGTCTGTAAGAACATTTAACAGACAAAAAAATGCTTTTTACAAAGACCTTAAAAAAGACCAATACACAAATCTTCAAAAGAAATTAGAATTAATTAAAATTGCTGAAGATAACAAAGACAGTGATGACTTTGAGGTAACCACTCCTTTGATGAAAAAAATTCAAAGCGATTGGAAAAAAATTGGACATGTACCCCGTAAAGACAGCGATAAAATTTGGAAACGTTTTAAAGCTGCTTGTAACGCTTATTTTGATAAACTACACGCTACGCGAAATGCTGTAAATAAAGAAAGTCTTGATGCTTTTAACAATAAAGTAACGCTTTTAGAAACCCTAAAAAATTTAAAACCAGTTGGTGATAAAGAAAAAGATATTGAAAGCGTAAAAGAGTTTATAAACAAATGGAAAGATTTAGGAAGGGTTCCAAACGATAAACGCTATATAGAAGACAAGTTCAACAAAGCTATTGAAGACTTCCTTACTAACCTTAAAATGGATAAAAACGAAGTGGAGATGATTAAGTTTGAAAACAAACTTGATGCCATTAGTGATTCAGATAATTCTAAAGATTTAGACAACGAACGTCACTTCATTAGAAAAAAGATTGACGAAGTTAGAAGTCAAATCAATCAATTGGAAAATAACCTTCAATTTTTCACGAATGTTGAAGATGATAACCCAGTTGTGAAAGAAGTTCATAAAAATATTAAAGCCCACAAAGACGCTTTAAAATTATGGAAAGAAAAACTTAGTAAAATCAAAGAACTTTATTAGGTATTAAAATACATCCAAAATAAAAACCTTACTAATTTAGATATTAGCATGTTTTTTTGTTTTAAGGAATTATTTAATACCCCCTGTTTAAAAATCCCTGTGTCGATTACTTAAGGTTTCTTAATAAGAATTTAAAATTGGATAAAAACCATAAACCACTGATAATAAATCTAAACGTCCATATTGTGCCCATAGATCCCCATTAGCGTCATTTATGAAGCATTTGGCGTTCCATATCCTAAATATCAATGAAATCCATCATTTTTATGGTAAAATTCATTCTAAAGTCTTAAAATAAATAAAATTGGTAAAGCATAAAATTCCAGTCGAAATACTGAAATCATATGCTTTGGTTAATTGGTCCTATTTTACTTTTTGATTTCTTTTGCTTAAAACCAAAAAAAGCAAACCACATAATAACCATGCAGGTAAGGTTACAAAAGACAAAAACACATCAAATTGTACCGATATAAAATAGAACAAGCCGAAACTAATGGCCCATGCAAATAACACCGATTTATTGAATTTAATGTTAGCATATTCAGCATAATTTTTAATGATGCCATATTTTTTATGGAAGAAATGCTCAAACACAATAACAGCACCAAATGGCGCCAATATAAATCCGTAAAGCGCAACAAAACCTAAAAGTTTCATTGCAAAAGCTGGAAACAAACCTGCTATTGTTGCCACTGTACCTGCTAAAATAGTCACTTTTGCAGTGGATAGTTTAGGTAAAACCGCCTGAAAGGCTAGACCTGCTCTGTAAATAGTTGGGTTAGCAGTTGTCCAACCTGCCAATACCACAGCAATAATGCCTAAAACACCAATAGCGTTATAAGCTAAAGGTCCTGGAGCTACCGGAGGTGCTTCTCCATTGGATAAAAAGGCTTGTGCTTCGGGAGAATTTAAATATACCGCATATAATAAACAGGCAGCAATCCACGCCATATAATGCCCTAAATACATGCCCGCAGCGGTAGTCCACCCTGAACTTGCCTTTTTAGCAAAACGGAATACCGATAAATCGGACATACCAATATGCATGGCAGCATTAGCAAACCACGACCATATAACTACATGCCAAAACGTATATTTTATTTGTCCGGGAAAAGGATCTCTACCCTCTCCCCAAATATCCCAAAATTGAGAAAAACTAGACACGCCTAGTTGTTTTAAGGCCACAATACCACATGCAACAAAAGCCAAAACAATAATAGGAGACATCCAGTTGGCTGCTTTAGAAACCGTATCGTAACCACGTGCTGCAATTATGGAAATTACCGCTCCAATAGCTATTACAATAATGACCCAAGTAGCGCCATTTGGAAGTGTATCTTCTAGTTTAGGCATGGGCATATCAAACGGAATACCTACAGCAGTTGCAGAAACCGTTATCATGGAGCCCGCTAAAAAGCAGAATAGCACACCATTAGCCAAGTTATAACCCGTTACCAAGTTTTTACCACATATTTTTTCTAATTGAAAATAGAGTGTTAATCTGTTCTTAACAGCAATTTCAGCTGTTAAAAAACGCCAAGACAAAACAGCCAATAAATTTCCTAATAATAAACCAACAATCAAATCAAAGGCACTTACACCCGCTGTTAAAAATAAGGGACCAATCATAAATTCGGTTCCAGCAGCATGTTCACCTGCATACATCCCTAAAAAACTTTTCCAGCTTTTTAATTTTGACTGAGGAACAGGGGTTCTTTCAAATTCGCCGCCAGCAATTTGTTCAATTGCATCTTCTTCTTGGTGGTATTGTGTCATTGGTAATTAGTTTAGTTGGTTAATACTGTATTATTTAATTATAAAAGGCACATGTTTTTTTAATGAATAATTCTTTTTTAGGAATTTAGAATTCAACTCGGTATCTGAAATTGCAATGGCTGCTCCTAATGCAGACCCCAACGACGAATCGGTTGTTCTTAATTTCATGTTTCTAAAATGGTGCGATAGTAATTTTACAAAAAGATCGTTATCACTAAATCCTCCGTCTATATATAATCTTTTTATAGAATCGCTACCAATAACTTCTTTGATGCTTTTTATTTGAAGCAAAACCAATTCCGTCATTAATTGATGGTAGGCATCTTCAAATTTGGTATAAGGTATTTCAATTTCAGAAGGCATGTTGCTATCTGTTAAACTTTCCCATTTAAACATATGTTTGAAATTCTTATTAATTTCAACATAGGTGTCATAATCAAATTTTACATGGCGATGGTAATCTTCAGAAACTCCAAAATGTTTATCTAATTTTTTAACCTGAATTTTATATTCATTCCCTAAAAACAAACGGGTTGCTTTTACAGGTTTTCCATTGATTCGCATGTAATTTATAGAATCCTTATCATGCGTATCTTCAATAATAGGATGGTCTGTAAAAGGGTTTAAAGTGATACTCCAAGTACCCGTAGAAACCAACACAAACTTTTTCTTTACGCTTCTAACATAAGGCAATAATGCCGATGAACTATCGTGAATGCCCACACCTATTTTAATGCGTTTCCCATTATAGTTCATGTTGATACTCGTTTCGGTTGAAACAATTTTGGGTAGAATTTTATTCAATTCTTCTTTATAAACCCACTCGTGGTAATCTTTTATTGTATAATCCCAAAGCGCGGTATGGCAGCCAATACTGGTGTATTCACTCAACGGAATGCCCGTAAAAACATAACTAAGGTATTGAGGTAGGTGTAACGAATATTTGATTTTTTTAAAAACCTCTGGCTTGCTGTATTTTAACCAATAGAGTTGCAAACCTGAGTTTAGCAAACTCAAATCGAAACACCCCGTTGTTTTAAGGAACTCCTCTTTTGGTCCATATTTTTGTAAAAACGAATCTACAATGCTTTTGTCAATAGGTTTTGTGTAGTTGTAAAGAGGCGTAAGTACATCGCCATTTTCATCTAAATGCACAAAACTAGCGCCATAGGTTGAAAAATTAATGGCTTTTACATTAAACTCTGAAGCTTTAAGAATGTTTTCGAATACATTTTTTAACCATGTTTGAAGCGCTTCTAGGTTTTCGGTAGGAAAACCATCTTCATCTTCAATCTCATCAAAGTGTATGTATTCTTTATAAACTTCCTTATAGTTTTTATCAAAAAGAAAGAATTTTTTATTGGTTTTCCCAATATCAAAAACAGCTGTTACGTCTATCATGCCAAACTATTATAAACCTGTTGCTACGGTATTCTTGCCTCTTTCTTGAATTAATGAGTTTCTAACATCCAACGAGCGATATGCTTGAATTGGGCTTAACGCACCACCTTTTTCCAATCGTGCTTTTGCCAATAACGGACGCACATCGGTCCTGTAGGCGTCTTGCAAAATTTCTTGACATTTAACCACATCATTATCCAATTGTGCTGCTTTTAATAAAGCTTGATCTACTAAAAGTGCTTTGGCGTAAGCTTCTTGAATGGCTTCTAAGGATTGTATTAAATCTTCTAACGGATCTTTTACATTGTGACTTGCATCAATCATCCACGCTAAATCTGGATTTTGAGGATTGTTTTCCATGCCATAAACCAATTCATTGAAAATTAAGAATAAGGCATAGGGCTTGATGCTTCCAACGGTTAAATCGTCGTCACCATATTTACTATCGTTAAAGTGGAAACCACCTAGTTTTCCTTTTAATTGTAAAATTGAAACAATCTGTTCGATGTTTGAATTTGGAAGGTGATGACCTAAATCTACCAAAGTATATGCTTTATTACCACATTCGTTAGCAAGCATTAATGAAGCGCCCCAATCTTGAATAACCGTACTATAAAAGTTTGGTTCGTAAGGTTTGTATTCTATTAATAATTTCCAATCGTCCGGTATACTTTTATAGATGGCTTTTAAACTATCTTGTGTGTTTTGAAAAGCAGTTTGAAAGTTATTCTGACCAGGAAAACAAGACCCATCGGCCAACCAAACGGTTAAAGCTTTGGAACCTAATTTGTTTCCAATATTGATTACATCTATGTTATGCTGAATGGCCTGTTGCCTTACTGCTTCGCTTGTATTGCTTAAAGAACCGTACTTATAGCTTTCTTTTGCGTTTTTTTGATCTTGAAAGGTGTTTGAATTTACCGCATCAAACTTAATATCCAAACTACTTGCTAATTCTTTAATGGCATTATAATCTTGAGGAATATCCCAAGGAATGTGAAGTGATACAGCCCCAGCCGTTTGTGTTAAAGCGTGTAAAACACCTACGTCTTCAATTTTTTGTTCTAAACTTGAAGGCTCTCCAAAAAACGAAAAGCGTCCAAAGCGTGTTCCGCCAGCACCTAATGCCCAACTTGGTATAGCTACTTGAAAGTCTTGTAGTTTTTTAATAATAGTAGCAACATCTACTCCTTTTTTTGATAAGCTGTTACCTAAAAAATCAAAATGTTCTTGATGTATTTTTAAATCTTTACTATTAGTATCTTGTATGTGGTTTTGTCCTATTTTCATGAGTTGGTAATTTTATTCTTTAATGTGGGATAGCTTTAGAGTTGAAGCACGAAACATAACAACTGATTAAAAAAAAACTCCCATATATATTTATTTTAATATGCTATGGAAGTTTTTTTAAACAAACTAAAACTAACTCAAAATTTCTTATCTAACAAATGCGTTAGCCATTCCACCATCAACATTAATGATGTTTCCTGTAGATTTATCTAGAACTCCTACAAAAGCAAAAACGCCATTAGCAATATCAGCAGGTGTTATAATTTCGTTCAATAAATTTCTTTTTGCGTAAAAAGCAGGTAGTTCTTCAACAGTAATACCATTTGCTTTGGCTCTTCCTTCAGCCCACGCACCTTCCCAAATTTTGCTACCTACTATAACGCCATCTGGATTAACGGTGTTTACACGAACTTTATCTTTAGCCAATTCAGCAGCCAATAATCGAACCATATGTTGTTGTGCTGCTTTTGCAGTTCCATACGCTACGTTGTTAGGACCAGCTACTAATCCGTTCTTACTGGCGATGGAAATAAAATCGCCCCCTAAATTTTGCTTGCGTGTAATGGCAGAGAATTGTTTTGCCAAATCAAACTGACCTTTTACTAAAATGTTTTGTAAAATATTCCAATCTTTATCGGTGGTATCTTCTAAAGCTTTAGATATGGCTAAACCAGCACTGTGAACCACAATGTCTACACCTCCAAATTCCAAACATGCTTTTTTGTAAGCAGAAGCAATAGATTCTGTATCTGTTACATCGCAAATGGCGTATGTAGACACGTCTCTTTTATAAGTGGCATTTGCTTCAATTAAACTTTGCTCGTTAATATCGGTTAAAACAACAACGGCACCTTCAGCAGCTAATTTATCGGCAATTGCTTTTCCAATACCACCATCAGCACCAGTAACCAAGGCTACTTTACGAGATAATGGTTTTTCTTTTGGCATACGTTGCAATTTTGCTTCTTCCAATAACCAGTATTCAATATCAAAAGCTTCCTGTCTTGGTAATGACGTGTAAGATGTTATAGCTTCTGCCCCACGCATTACGTTGATGGCGTTGATATAAAACTCACTTGCTACACGTGTTGTTTGTTTATCTTTTGAGAAACTGAACATACCAACACCTGGGTAAATAATAATTACCGGGTTTGGATCGCGCATGGCTGGACTATTGGACTTTTTACAAGTATTATAATAGTCAGCATACTCTTTTCTATATTGTTCAAACGCTGGTTCTAATTTTGCTAAAACAGCTTCAGAATCGGATAGATCCTCATTAGCATCTAAAGTTAAAACCAGTGGCTGGATTTTTGTTCTTAAGAAATGGTCTGGACAAGAAGTTCCCATAGGAGCTAAACGTTCTAAATCATTACTATTGATAAATTCCAATACCACATCGCTATCAGAAAAATGCCCTATCATTTGGTTTTCAGAAGAACATAACCCTCTTAATAGTGGCATTAATTGTGCTGCCTTTTCTGTACGCGCTTCTTTCGCTAAGCTCTGTACTTTTTGTCCGTCAAAAACAGAACCTTTTTCTTTTATTTTGTTTTCAATATACTCAGAAGCCATTTCAATAACTTCTAAACTATTCATATAACATTCGTAAGAGGTATCGCCCCAAGTGAACAATCCGTGGCTACCTAAAACAATACCTCTAATACCAGGGTTATCGTTTAAACACTTCTCTAATTGAAGCCCTAAATCGAAACCAGGACGTTGCCAAGGCACCCAACCCATAGAATCTCCCCAAATTTCCTTGGTTACTTTTTCGCTATCTTTTGCAGCCGCTACCGCTATTAAAGCATCTGGATGCAAGTGATCGATATGTGCAAAAGGCAATAAACCGTGAAGTGGCGTATCAATAGAAGGTGCTTTACTATCTAAATCATAAATACAGTGATTGAAAAGACCAACCATGCGGTCTTCATCTTCCAAACCTCCATAAACATTTTTTAAATCGCGCAATCTATTGGTGTATAAACCGGCAATTCCAGAACGAGTTAAAGTACCAATATCGCCACCAGAACCTTTTACCCACATCACCTCAACTTCAGCATTCGTTAAAGGGTCTTTTTCAATGGTTTTACAACTTGTGTTTCCACCTCCGTAATTAGTAATTCTTAAATCGGCTCCTAAGATGTTTGATCGGTATAAGAACAAAGCTACTTGGTCATCGCCTAAACTTTCTGCCTTTTCATTATCCCAAAGATAATCTACGTATTTAAATTTTTTTGCAAGTGTATTCATTAGAAATATTATAGTATTACAAAGCGAAAATAATTTATCATTAGCATGTTTCTATCCTGTACTGTACTGTTTTAATAAAAAAACCACTATTTTAAATACATTATTATGGAACAATTGTTTTTATTAAATATCAGAAGTCTTTTTTTTTAATGCTTTTCTTTCATGTATATTTAAGCTCATTTTAAATTGACTTTAAAAAACACAACCTCCTTAATTACTAAATTAAATTTAAGATAATGAAAACTTCATTCATTACCATTGATGAGAACTCTAGAATTCCTAAATACCAACAAATTGTAGATTCCATTATTAATAATATTTCAACGGAACATTTAAAAATAGACCAAAAGATCCCTTCAATAAATATGTTAAGCGAAGAATTTTACTTATCGAGGGACACGGTTGAAAAGGCCTATAATATTTTAAAAGAAAGGAACATTATTTCTTCCGTTAGGGGAAAAGGCTACTATATAGCGCGCACCAAGTTAATTTCGAAAATAAATATTCTCTTTTTTATTAATAAGCTCAGTTCTTATAAAATGAAAACCTACAATCATTTTATTAATGCCATTGGGCCCAATACAACTACAGACTTGCATATTTACCATTGCGATGAATCGTTATTCTTGAATTTATTGGATAAACATAAGGCTGCTTACGATTATTATATAATCATGCCCCATTTTAAAACAGACGATTTAAAACATGTTAGTTTTACCGAAAACGTTAAAAAGGCCATTAAAAAAATACCCAATGAAAAGCTTGTAATTTTAGACAACATGAGTCCGGAGCTAACTGGTGATATTATTGGAATTTATCAAGATTTTGAAAACGATATTTATTCTGCCCTAAAAAAGGGGTTGCCCAAAATCAAGAAATACAACAAGCTGGTTTTGGTATATCCGGAAAAAACAGTGTATCCATACCCCAGACGAATTTTACATGGCTTTAGAAAATTTTGTGTTGAAAACACTCTTGATTTTGAAATACTTGATAATGTTTATGATGATATCATCCTTAAAAATGGCGATTTATTCATTACTATTGAAGAATCGGATTTGGTTAATTTGGTAAAACAGATTAGAGAAGACGAATTTGTTTTAGGAAAAGATATTGGCGTTATCTCTTATAACGATACCGCACTAAAAGAATTATTGGGTATCACCGTAATATCAACGGATTTTAAAATAATGGCCGAAAAAGCCGCTTACATGATTTTAAACAAAGAAAAAGGAAACTTTAAAGTACCCTTTCATTTTATTGATAGAGAATCGTTGTAATACGGAACAAAGAAGCTCTATGGGAACATTTGATAATCATATGTGAATTTCCTTGAAGTTTTGTTTCAGTAACCCCAAAAAGAAAGTTAGAATTCCCATCAAACGGTTGGGAATAAAAAATTGTAGATTTAATAATATTCTATACCATAATTGCGAATTCATTTTCTAATTCTAGAATAATTCCTTGTACATAATGTGCGTGTTACACAACCCACCAAAAAAAATAAAAAGCCCAATATTAATAACTAAATTCTTATTTTTAGCAATGTAAGGCAAAATACAATATCAAGAGAAACTATTCAACAATTTTCAGTTAAGTGTCCGAGTCCCAGAACACAAGTGCTACTGGAGTTATTACTTTTACTCGGACACAAAATTTAAGACAGTTTGCTATAAAACAAATATCTTAGAAACATGAAAAACGATATTACAGTCCAGAGCTAAAAGAATAAGCTGTTCGATCGAGTTACCAGGGAGAGAACATAAATGAATTAGTAGAGAAACTAGGCATAGAGGTACAAAGGGATTTGCAAATGGCTCAGAGCGGGCAAATCACCTACCAATGCTAAGGCAGAAAAGTCAATAGTCTATGACACCTTAGAAGTTCAAAGGCTACGTAAAGCCCTTTAGTAAAAGAACTTGGGCTGAAAATATTAAAAAAGGCCGTGCACATCTTCTCCATGAGCGATGGGTATTGAAAATCAGCTTAAGCTAAATCTATGGGTTTATAGCCAGCTATGAACATTTATATCCCATCGAGAAGACGTGCAGGGTTTTAAAGTAAGCAGGAGCAATTTTTACAGGTGGTGCACAGCAGGTTCATCCAAACGAACACTGGACATAGATTGTTTGCAGATTAGGTTAAAAAGGAATTTGATTTAAGCAAGCAGCGTTATGGATCTACTAGAATAGCAGAACAGTTAAAACGCAAAGGTTACCTTATTTCCAGGCGTAGGGCGGCTAAAATTATGAGAAAGAACAATTGGTTTAGTAAACATAAAAGGAAATTTAAGGCAACCAGAAATTCCAATCACAGCTATCCTGTCTGTAGACACTTATTAAACAGAACTTTAACCCCGTATATTAATTAAAACTTGGGGAAGCCACATCACTTATATTATATCCAAACCAAACTATCGTACGTGCATGGAAAATGGCCATAAGTAAGCGTAAGGCAAACATGGATTTAACTTTTCATTCATATAAAGGCATACAATATGCCTCAAAAACATTTAGAGCAATTATTTAATTCAATACTCTGGTTACGCAATCGACGATCAGAAGAACTAATTGTTGGGATTACGCCGTAGCTGAATCTTTCTTTAAAACTTTAAAAGTAGAACTTATTTACGGGCATGATTTTAAAACTATAAATCAAGCTAAAACTTGCATCTTTGAATACATTGAGATATGGTACAATAGAAAACGATTACACTCTTCCCTCAGCACAAAACTCCCTATGAAGTGGAACAAGAATTTTATTAATTTAAAAATGAGGCATAGGGCTTAAAAAAATTGTTCAACTTTTGGTTGCAAGTTCAATTTGTTACTGTAAACTTTTACGTTTTTTTCTATTAATACTCATCTTTTTCTATGCTTCATCAAAAGAAAACGGAATAATCCTAAAAAAGGTAGTGATTTAAAACCACTACCTTTAAATTATTAATTATAAATCTATATTTTAGGACGTTACATAAATATTATAAAAATATAAAAATCATCTCTTTATTATTTTTTTTACAAACGATGTTCCCTTTGTCGATTTTACTTTTACAAAATAAACGCCTTTCTTAAAATTATTTATATTAATTGATTGATTATTACTTTCTATACTATATTTTACACTTAATTTACCAAGCATGTCGTATATTTCTATTTTTGATCCCTTGCTGTTGGAAATTATAAAATTATCATCTACAGGGTTTGGAAATATCCTGACATTGTTAGCTTTTATTTCTAAGGTAGATAATAGTTCTTCTTTAGCATACACTTCCACCTCTGCTAAAGATAAAAAACCTGATCCATTTAGTTGAATTTTTACAACTTGCCCAACTTTATTTCCAGTATTTAAAGATATTGATGGGTTGGGGTACGAATCTATTATTTTAGAATATGTTATATTGCCTTGCGAATCTATAATATAAACTGTAAAATTTTTCAATCTATCGGAACAACAATCTGTTCTATTAAATATACTAATTTCTGATATTGTTTTATCCTTACCTAAATCAACTTGCCACCATGCGTTTAAATCATTATTGGTATGTGTCACAGATTCTGTCAAGCTATGATCTCCATCTCTATTACCATCAATAGCATTACGAGCATGCCCGCGGTCTCTATACGAAGATTGAGTAGCTACACCGTCTACAGCAACATTTGTAGGTTCTGGATCTGCTTCCACTAGGCTTAAAACAATATTATTAAGATCAAAAGAATTATCTTCACCACTAAATATAATTTTCATAGGGTAAACCCCTTTTGATAATCTTACACTATTTGCCACTTTTAAATCTTTCCAATCTGTTAATCCTGTGGAATTACTACCACCAAACGGTACTGAAACTTCTGAAGTTAAATCATCACCCGAAACATTAATTCTTATTTTGCCATTGGCGTTCACTGAAGCGTACCGAATGCTTATGTCATAAAGCCCCCCTGTAGAAACATTCAAAGTATAGATGAGCCACTCCCCGTTTTGAATATTTGTTACAGCATACCCACCTTCGGAACACGTTTTGATATCAACATCTTCGTCAGACCTATATTCACCTATAACATTAGAACTACTGAGATCATTGTATGTTTTTCCTTGACCATTTGTTGTAAAATAATCAAAATTCTCTGCCTCAATGATATTTGAAGTGTCGTGTATTTTAAATACAGGCAAGCCATTGGAATCAAATCCACTTATAGGATCACCAGGACTAACTCTTCTAAATTTTAATCCCCCATAACCTGGGTGGTCTGAAGGATCAGACCCGTTTTCAACTCCAATTCCCTGTTCTAACAATGCAAAACCTCGCTCTAACCATTTGGTCTTAGAGGTTTCAACATTCATTCTATTTTTATAATGCGCTAAACTTATTTCATATACAGGAGCTAAATTTTTACCTCCTCTAGATAAACGAGTTAAATCACTACCAGTCCAAGGATTAATCTTTAGAGAATGCCAACGCCCTGAACGGTCACGTCTTTGAATAAATTCTCCATTTTCAGCTGTTGGTTCCCAAGGTGTGGTCTGATCAGGAAAAGAATGGTTTAAACTTAAATTATAACGAAAGTAATGTTCATAACCTAAAAGCAAGCGATTATCTAAATGACTATAGATATCATCACCTTGATTCCATGCCATTTCGCATATGGTATTAATAATTGAAGGACCTAACAAAGCATGTGATTGATCTCTGGAACTTTCTTGATTTTGTCCATTCTCCCATATATTATTAGCAATTACTTCATTATAGCCATAATCTTGAATTGTATTTTGATGCCCATTTCTTGAATATTCAAGATAATACTCATTAGACGTAGCATTAGGCCCTGAATTTATTGGTGGTCCAGGATGGTAAGGCAAATCTTCAGACAAATGAGGTAATCCTTGTAGATAGCGCAATGCTCTTTGGTACATTAATTCATTATCCATAAATATTCCCATGGCCATAACTCCTCTAAATGCAAACAAACCTTGATTACCATGTCTTGCGGAATCACCGTTATACATGGACCAATAAAAAGTTACATCATTGGATGCTATCGCTGATGTTGGTTCTGTTGTAGAAGAATATCCTGGGTATACTAACATATCCTCTAATTTTTGGATATCAGAATTAGCCCATCCAGAATAAGTATGTTTTATAATTTCCGCACCCTCTAAAAATTTCCAAATCACTCTACCACTTTCTAGAGGAAGGGTAGAACCGACCCTTTTTAAATTAACCCATGCATTAAAGATTTCCACACACTTTTCGGCATGTCTTACATCCTCGGTAATATACCACATTAACGCATTATGATAGGCAGCATAGCCATCATTCCTGAAAAGCGCAAAATTAGATAACTCTGTCATACTTGTGTTACCCTGAACCACATAGTTATAACTTGAAAAAGCATCTGCTTGTAACAAAGCAAAGGAAGACCCCCATGGTTCCATACCGGTTTTAGCCATATGTTTCATCCTTTCCAAATCTGACTTTTTATGGGACAGACCAGGATGCACAAAATTTTGAGCACTCATAGATATTCCTACAAATACCATTAAAAAGAATAATTTTTTTTTCATTTTTTTAATTTAGATTAGTTACTTATTAATTTTAGCTAACGTATTAAATAAACATGTTATAAATTATAAACTATTGCCCAAAAACTATAACTTATGATGTAATAAAAGTTATTTAAATCATTTCTATTTACAAAAACAAGTATTGAGTTGCATATTGAAATCTAAGGCCAACTTTCTATTTAAAAACGATATGACAAGAATTGAAATATTCTATATTTCACAACACATAAAAATGTCATGAAATACGAACTATATGCCGTTCACTGCGATTGAATTCATAGTCAATAGATATTCACTTTGCTATTGTTTTTGTATTTTGAAGGATATCCAAAATAGCAGCTAAAAAAAGTGCCCTTAATTGGTTAATAAAAGACACTTTTAATGTAAAACAAACTTGTATTAAGTTTTTATAGCTCCTTACTTGTTATCAATTTTATATTTTAATCGAAGAATAAATCTTATTTCTTTATTACTCTTTTTACTGAGGATCCATTTGCTGTTTTAACTTTCATAAAATACATACCCGAAGCCAAACTAGACAAATCTATTTGAGTAGTAAATTTGCTATTTAATAAAACACTTCCTGTAATATTAAATACTGTAATATCAATAATATCTTCTAAACCACTAAAAGAAACTAAACCACTTGTTGGGTTAGGATAAATACTAAAACCTAATTTTTTTTCTAAACTATTGGTGCTTAATGTTGCACGATCTAAAATTGTCATATCACTCCAAATTGGTGCTGCCTTGTAAGCAGGTATATTAGCAACATCTGTATATACTGTCATATTTGATGCAGTTCCGGCCCACCCTGAATTAATAACTGGAGGCACAGCCCCGTCCATAATAAGGGTTCTTACACTAGATGTAAGCCATGAATTTGCTAAAAAATCTGTAAGGGATGCTGGAACTGTTAATGTTGTCATAGCAGGACAATTTGTAAAGATACGATCAGGAATTTGAAGAAGATTCTGTGAAAGCGTAACAGATTGTAATGTTGAACAACCATTGAAGACACTACCACCCAATGTTGTTACTGTATTAGGAATAACTATAGAGGTTAAAGACTTATTATCGTAAAATGCTTGACCTCCTATTGTTACTAAACCATCTGAAAGCGTATAACTTTCAACTTTCTCAGCGGCACGAAAGGTACGAAATCCAATGTCAGTTACAGAAGCAGGAATACTGATACTAGTTACATCATTTTTCATCTCAGGAAGATAAATTCCATTAAAAGAACTTTCACCTGTACCTACTACCGTGAATTGTGTAGAAAAGCCATTTGCTGTACCAGGAAGCACCAAATCTCCAGAAACTGCTAAACTTCCTGCTTTGTTTCTTGCTGCAATCATAACTGTTTTTGTTACTGGGTCAATTATTTGAAATGTATAAAGGCCATCATCAAATTGGTCTCCTGCAAAATAACCAACTCCTTCTCTCAGCTTATAATAAAACATATTAGACCAATTTTGCAGACCATAGGGTTGACCATATATACTCCCTCCATCTTGTAATGTTGGAGTATATGATTCTTGTAATGAGTCTGCTGTATCATCAAAATAAGTATACATAGACATGGTGGCATCACTATCTCTTAAATTTCCACTCCCATTAACCGTACTGCCTGAGTATACAATTTCAACTTTATCTGTTAAATCTGTATTACATGTTATTTGCACCTGATTACCACCTATAATTTCAACCGAATTAATAGTAACTATTGAATTATTGTTATAGACTACAAATCCATAATTAGTTTGCATAGGCGTAGTCCATGTATCTAAAACCAAAGGAGGAACTGGTACATCATAATCTATGGTAATCTTATTTCCACTAATATCAAAATTTATTGGTTTTAATGTTTTCGCAGGGCTATCGTTTACCAATTCTGATATTAATGATTTTGACATTAATTCACCAAACCACCTATATCCGTTTGTTGACAAATGTCCATAACCATAGTCGGACATAGCGTAATGTGGATTTAGAAGTACAACATCACTATTCTCTTCTGCAAATTCAATTTGAGCCATAACAATGGGGAGTTCCTTAATTCTAACGTAACTTCCACTTGTTTGATAAATGAAGAATAATGGTTTCTCTGTCTGTCCATATTTCGACATAATATCAGCCTGCATATTGTTTTTAAGTTTTAATAATAACTCTTTATATACCCCTTTATCTTGAGTTCCATTTGTACCAGGAGTTAATCCTTGACCATAAGCAGCACTTGGCACAGCGTTATACTCTCCTTGCATATATATAATTGCTGGACAAGAGACTGTTTGACCATTTATTGCTGCTAACGTATTATCTAATGATTCAATAAAAGTTGAGTCATAATAACCATCATTCGTACATTCTTTAGAAAGTCTTTCAATAGTTCTACCTCCTTCACCTGCTGATACTGCTATGAATTTCTGATTTGCATTAATCTTATCTCTATAGGCTTCAGAATAAGCATTTAAACAACTAACAATAGGCTGCTCCCCACCTTTTGACCACTTTTTAGCAACTAATGGATTTAAAGTAGTATTTTCAGTACTATACAATGTATTTACGTTGGTGCCCATCATATAATTATTATCCAAAGCAATATCTGTAATCGCTCGAGGTGCTTGCCATCCTAAGCCCAAAGATTGTCCGTACAATACTACTTGAATATAATCAGTACTCTGTGCAAATAAACTGGTAAATTGATAGCTTAGTAAATAAAATGCTATTAATAAATAAATTTTTCTCATAAGTTGGTTTTAAGTGTTAGTTTTATTAATCTTATTTTTTTTTGATTAAATGATTTACATTATATTATTTAGCTAAAGCGTTTGTAATTGCTTTTCTTTCTGGTTGAAAACATATAAATCAATTACTTTTTATGACCTTGATGCTACCTTTAAATAGAAAACCAAAATACAGATATGAAAATGTTAATACCTCGCTTTAACCTAACATCTACATTATTATCATCTAGATATGACATTAATTCTTTCATAGAATTCACTACGTTTTGTTTCTTTTCCTACTCCGTGGGTGATAGAATCTTCAAAACAAATATTTTTTTGATTTAGTTTTAAAAGTTGATGTTCTTTTAAAAACAAAACACATATTGGCTATAAAACGATATCCTAAAGCCGTTGGATGCAAACCATCTTTCTTTCCAATATTATCTCCTTTCCTAAAAAAGATATCTTGATTGTGCAGCGATAAGTTTAATACTTTTAATACGTTATATAAATCGTAAAAATGTACTTTGTTTTCAGAAATTAAAACCATTGCAATTTTATGAAGGTCTTCTTTTTTTGTTTATTATCTCTCTAAATAAACTTTTATTAAACCGTGAAAATAAAAACACACTATCTTTAGTAATGATTAGAGCAATCAACAAACATAACATGTTAATGATTATATATTTCATCATTTAACATCAAAATTTCTTAATTATTACCACCCAATCTTCTAATTGCTCAGAAGGAGGGTCCCCGACAATCAATTTACCAGTTCCTTCTAACTTAATTAAAGAGCCATTTTGTAATTTCCCTGCTGTTCTAGGATTAAACCACTTTACTTCTAAAGATATTTTATTTGAACCAACATCAAGGTAAGTGCTACCTCCATTCTCCAAATATATAACATATGCGTCCCCTGGATTTGCTAAACACAAACCGTGAGATACTAAGTTGTTGGCTGATTCCATTTCCCAAAAAGGCACGTAATCCTCAAAAAAGCGAATAGCGTTGCCTGCTTCTCTCCATGCTTGTTCATATTTCCGAAAATTATTAACAGTGAAACCTTCTCGTCCAAAATAATATTCAACCCCCCAGCCACCTGCCATTAAGGTGCCCCAAAGAACTTTTTTACGGTATTCGGTCATCCTTTCTTCATTTGGATCGATACCAGTTGCTGCTCCACCTTGTTCATCATTAGAGACCAACCACGGATGCTTAGATTTTTTTGATTTATCTATCCATTCTTTTACCTGCTTGTTTATATTATCAAGCGTATCACTTGTTTGGAGTGTGGCTGCATGAAAAGTTTTATGTCCTAATAGTGGCTGATATAAGTTTTGTGTTTTTGGCGGATAAGTATGAACACCAATTGGATGGTTATAGCAATCGAGTTTACTTATATAATCAGCCCAGGACTTAATTTGTTTAGTGCTTGGATCTTTTCCTCCTTGAAAATCCAATCCACGATTAATTTCTTCTCCCATATTCCAAGTAAGGGCATTATGATGACCAAAGCGAGCAATCATCTCCCTGAAATAAATCCTCGTTTCAAGTCCCAAATTACCACTATTCATTATCATATCAATCTCTTCTTCATGAAAAAACAGATGTAAATGAATTCCAAGTTTAGTCATATGAGAAAATAGAATCTCCCATTGCTCTAATTTACTTACATCATAATGTAAATAATCGGTGGGATTGATCCATGGCCAAACCATTTTATCATCCCCTCCGGTCCAAAGCAAAAAATACTGTGTATTACATCCTTGATCAGCAAGGTAATTCATTAGACCTATAATACTTTTTCCTTTGTTTCCATTCCATATTGGATCACCCTTTTTCCAGTCTTTTTCATGTTCAAGGTAAGTATGTTTGGCATTTGGCGTGTTGTCAAAATCAGCTATACTTAATAAATTTTCTGGATCCCCAGGTCCGGCTTTTATAAATCTACTGCCATTATCAAATAAGGGATATCGCTCTCCTTTATATTGAAGAATTCCTTTTCCTCTAAAGTCCCGTCCTAATTTATCGGTATTTTCTACATTAAAACTTCCATTAAATATTTCAATAGGATGAGTTGGATTATTTGAAGCTGCAACATTTTTACCAGAATAGAATTTTCCAGAGTAGCTCCAATTACCAATTTCATTTGGAGTAAAATGAATTTTCCATATATTGCCACTAGTTGCACCTGTATTTGCAGCATCTCCATCGGCTGCGAAATACCCTGATACAGTATAGCTTTTTTGACCGTTGGTAAAGATAACATCCAATCTACAATCTGTATATGGATTAATTTTTCCTGTTTCACTGTATGAATTTTGTGAAGTATAGTTTACTGTTATTTTATGCCATAATTTAAGTTCACCGCTAACATTTGCAGCAAAGCTACTATTGACCAACCAGCTTAACATGGCTGTTAAGATTAATTTTGTTTTCAACACTTTCCTATAATTAAGGTTCATCATTTTCTTTTTCAAAATTTACTTAGATTCAGTCTCAATTTCATTAATATTTGGGTTTCAGACATAAAAATGTTAACATGGCTAATATTTGATATTGCTTTATTGGCTTGAAGTTTTATTTTATTATTCAATTTTTAAGTTTTACTGTTTTGAAGTCCCCACATCCAAGCGTTATTTACAATTATATTAACAATTGATAAATCTTTGATAACTTGAAAGTACCACCTCTAGATATTAATTTCTCTTTTAAATTTCAATACAAACAATTTTATAGCAATTCTAGTAGAAATCATATAAATCATAATTCATTTTATATAAATTATAATCCATTATTAATTAATAGTCCAATCAATTAATATATTTATAAAAACATTAACAGACTTGCCAGGTGGTATTGGATAAAAATTGTAAAATTATTTTTTCATGTGGCAAGATTATAGGATTTTAAAATAGTACGTTACAATATCAGTGGTCGCTAATATCACATTCTCAACATTTTTATTTTATTAGAATGTCTGTTTTTTTTTCATTTCACGACGTCTAGCTATATACACAACATACCGTGTTTTCTAAGGTCTTAATATCACACACTTAATACTGTCTATATGATAATTAACTCATCCAAATATGTTGGGTAATTTGCTCCTTCTCCACCACCTCGGGTAATAGAATCTCCAAAACAAATAATTTTTTGATTGGGCTTTAATAGTTGATGAGCTTTTAAAAAGTAATGTACATTTTGGGCAATAAACCTATATCCTAGCGCTGTTGGATGCACACCATCTTTCTTGCCACTATTCTTTTCATTCCTAATAAGCATATCCTGATTGTGTAAAGGCAAGTTTAGTGCTTTAAATTCTGCATTCAAATCGTAAAAATGTACGTTGTTTTCAGCCGCTAAGGTTTTAACAATTTTACCAACGGCATCTATTTTTTTATTTGGTGTTTCTGAAAACAAGTTTTTATCATGTCTTGCAAACAAGTAGGCACTATCAGCAGGAATGGGACTCATTAAAACCAACTCGCTACCATTGGCTTTAATTTTTTTAATTAAGGTTTCTAAATTGGAAGTATAAGTTTTATAATCAATCATTTTATTGGAATTCAACATATCGTTGGTACCCACCATCATGATGACTAAATCTGGTTTCTTTGCTATAACATCTTTATCAACTCGTTTCAGCAAATCGTTGGTGGAATTCCCTCCAACACCTGCATTTATAACTTTCTTATCTTCCTTCTTATTAGTAACTGTACAATTCACAGTCAAATCGTTTAACCTAACAGGCATTCCTGTATAGTTAAAAAGCTGAATATTTTTAGCCCCAGCATAAGTACCACTAGGTTTATCTGGATTTCTATAGCGATGTACATCATCCCAAAACGATTCCCCAAACACTATGGGAGATTCTACACTACGTTTCTTGTTTTGATAATTACGAATGGTAATGTGATGCCCCGAACCATTAATTTCTGCTAAGCGTGATACTTCGTACTCGCTAACGGTATCCACCAATTCTAAATCGATTTTACAGTTTTTCACATTATTTACAACAAATGTTATTAATGGTCCATATAAAGCATCGCCTTTAGAATTCTCAATAACTCCATCTGTCCCTATGGAATACCCTTTTTCCTGACACCCTATTGCTGTAGACCCAACAATTTTAGTTGGAGGTAAATTGGCACTTAAATCGAAACCGGAGCGCATATTTTTTACCGTACAATTAATAACGGTTACACCTTGTGTTCGTCTACCGTTCAAACCACCTGACGGATAGGTTCTAATACCATCTTCAGACAATGATTTAATTTCATTGGGTAGAATTTTCCCCGGAGGGTAATCACTTTTAAAACCTACACTAAATGCTGGTCCGGATGTTTCCGCTAACATCTCGTTAGTAGCTTTCATTTTTCCTTCTACATAACAATCTTTCAACAAAGTATTTACTGCGCCTTGCATAAAAATTCCATGTCCAAATGCATGACTTACCACTTTGCACCCTAATAATTTTGTGTTGGTTCCTTCCACCAACAAAACGGAATGCTTTTGAGTTTTCACCAAGGCATTTCCTCCTTTTCCCAATAAATGCCCATAACCATAAGGATAAGAACCATGTACAAACAAATCGGCATTCTTAATGGTGTTATCATCGCCCATAACGCGCAACATTTGTACGCGGTTGGCGGGTACATGATTTCCAAGGTCTTTTCCTTTTAAACCTTCAATGTAATTGCCATTACCACTTACCAAAAATTCGCTAAACTCACTTTTCGGATAGTTATTATGCAAGGCGCCATCAATATTTAAAGTCACTCCTGTTAAAAAATATTGACTGTTATTTCCTAAAAAATGAATGAGAGACCCAATGCTAAAATCGCCTTTCTTCTCATTATTTTCACCATATTTAAAAACACTTAATTTGCCTATTTTAATGGAATTAATATTGTATTCACCTGGTTTCATTTTAACCAACACATTACTCTTTTTGGCGTATTCAGCTAATTTTTCGACAGAATTTATAAAAATAGTATCACGAGAATTTTCTTTAGCGTGTACTAAAAATACAGCCATCATTAAACATATTAGACTAATAGTTTTTTTCATTTTTTAAAACTTTTTTTTAAATATTCGTTTTCTGGGTTTTAATGAAAAGCAGCTAAATCAAAAACATAGTCTTCCCCTGCTTTTACCATCACCTTCTTTTTTAAATCTCCGTATCTTAATATGAGTGTTTGATCTTTTAATGATTTCAAACCGACTTTAACAAGTTTGGTGTCTTTCCAATCTATATCAACAGTTATATTACCTCTTGCTTTTAAACCTTTTATAGACCCGGTAGACCAAGCGTTTGGAAGCGCAGGTAAAACATGAATAGTTCCGGTATGACTTTGAAGCAACATTTCTGCTACCCCTGCCGTATAACCAAAATTTCCATCAATTTGAAACGGTGGATGCGCATCTAACAAATTAGCATACAAACCGCCATGTTTATCATTTTCATCAACAAACGAAAAAAGGTTATTTATAATTTTATACGCATGATTCCCATCGTGCATTCGTGCCCAAAAATTAATTTTCCAGCCCATACTCCAACCTGTTGCGTGGTCTCCTCGTAATTCCAATGTCTTTTTTACAGCTTTGAACAAATCAGGTGTTTTATCTTCTGAAATTTGATTACTCGGATGAAAACCATACAAATGAGATAAATGCCTGTGATGCACATCAGGTTCTTTAAAATCATATTGCCATTCTTGCAATTGTCCTTTTGAACCGATTTTATATGGTAGAAGTTCAGATACCATAGCTTCTAGTTTATTTCTAAAATCGTGATCTATTCCTAATACTTTTGATGCATTAATGACACTTTCAAAATTTTCTCTAACAATAGCCATGTCCATAGTACCTCCTGCACTTACATATGCCGTTTCATCATCTTTAAAATAAAACATATTTTCTGGCGATGTACCTACTGGAGTTACCCAATAACCCTCCTCATTTTTAACCAACCAACTAGAAAAAAATTGAGCCGCTCCTTTAAGCAAAGGATAAGCTTCTTCTTTTAAAAATGTTATATCTTCTGTAAACTGATAATGCTCCCATAAATGATTCGTTAACCAACCTGCACCCATAGGCCAATAAGAGTACATAACTGCATTATCAGCGGGATAAGTTGGCCTCCAAATATCGGTGTTATGATGTGCCACCCATCCCGGGTTTCCATACATATTTTGGGCAGTTTCCTTTCCTGTAATAGCCAATTCTTTTACCAACCTAAAAAATGGTTCGTGACATTCTGGTAAATTGGTAACCTCTGCTGGCCAGTAATTCATTTGAGCATTAATGTTCATGGTGTAAGCCGAGTTCCATGATGGAATTACTTTATCGTTCCATATCCCTTGTAAATTTAAAGGTTGACCTCCTTTTCTGGAACCCGAAATCATCAAATATCTACCGTATTGAAACAATAAGGTGTTTAAGCCTATATCGGGTTTAGTAGCATAATTTCTAAGGCGTTCATCGGTAAAAAGGTCTTTTATCCTATTTCCTTGTGCTGTTTCTAATGTCAATTGAACACGATTAAAAAGCGACTCGTAATCTTTTTGATGCGCTGTTTTTATTTCTTTAAAATTTTTATTGTTAATTTTTGAAAGTATTGTCTTATTGATAATAGAAGGGTCTTTTCCTTCCTTACTGGGGCTTTTATCAAAACCATTAAAACTAGTGGCCATTGATAACAGCATCACAACTTCGTTAGCATTTGAAATAGAAACGCCATTTTTAGTTTCTTTTAGTTGGCCACCATCATTTCTTATTTCTAATCTGGCTTCAAAAAACATACCTTTTCCATCAACCTCATCTCCATAAAGTACTTGTTTAGCAAAAGGTTTGCGGGTGCCATCTTTGGCATAAAGCTCCGGATACTTATATTGATCGCCATTGGATTCAATATTTTCAAGCGTTCTTCTTACTACAAAACCTGGTGCCTGACCTTTTAAGACTAAAGTATTTCCCTCTAAGAATGTTTCTATAGGATGGGGCGATTGAAAAAAAGCACGAAATGACAATTCACCTATTTTATCTGCTGAAATTTTTAAAGCTATAACATCATCTGGATAGCTAGCTAAAACGTCTCGCTTATAGTTCACATTTTTTGAACGATAACTTACTGTTGAAATGGATTTTTGAATATCTAAACACCGTTGAAAATTGGTAACTGAATCTCCTTGAAATTCCAAAAACAAATCTCCAAAAGGCTGAAAACTTTGATGCAATCTACCCAACCAGTTTTTCGCCATAATATCTTGGGCTTCAGCATATTTTTCCTCATTAATAAGTCCAGTGACTTTATTATAAGTTGGTTGAATATTTGTGCCCTTATAGGTTGAAGTTGGTTCTCCGGAATACAACGTGTTTTCATTTAACTGAATATGTTCGTTAAGCGGATTACCATAAATCATTGCTCCCAACCTGCCATTTCCAATAGGCAGAGCTTCTGTCCAAGCCTTAGCTGGTTCATCATATATCAAAACTAAATCACTGGACAGTAAATTTTCTTCTACTTTATTGGATTTACAACTTATAAAAGAAGCAACAATACTTATTGATAAAAGACCTCTTAAAAATAGTCTCATTTATTTACTTTTTTCATATTCAAGAATTGGATCTTCTAAAAGCGGCTTGCGCTCTGCTCCTTTTTTCACTCCAAAATAATTTTTATCATTATCCGGATGACTTATCAGGTTTAAAGTTGGTGTATCAACATAATCATCAGACGCCAAAATTATTTTTTCACCCTTTTTCAAATCGATAGTAAATTCACCATCCGCTATTTTTGTAATCTTTAATTTTCGGCCTTTGCTTACTTGCTTTACTTGGCTCCAACCGGGAACTTTTATAGTACATGGTTGACCTGCCTGACTTTCAATAGCTACCCAATCTACCTTTTTATCTTTTAAAGATGCACTTACTAAAAAGCCACCTTGAGCAAGCAAATCTGCAAACGAAGCATTTTCCCAATGAGCAGGAATCGCTGGGAATATTCTAATCTTATCTCCCCAACTTTGTAAATTGTATTCCATTATAGCTGCTGCTGCACTTAAAGGTGTTTCAATTACGGGGTTATTCCCTTCCATATAAAACGTATTGGTAAGAAAATGAGCTCTACCAATATTCCCATCTAAAAAATCCTGCATAACGGCCACGGCTTCATTTCCCATGCCTAATGCGGCATAAAGCGAGGAAGCTCCTGTAAACGAATATCCAGCTAAGGCATTTCCGTTTTCAATATTATGCCAGTGTAATACAGATTTAACCACCAAATCTCTATCCTTAGGAGCATTGGGATCGAGTTGAAACAAGGGATACAAAGCTAAAAGATGCGAATAATGACGGTGCGATATATCTACAGACTGATCGCTACCTATCATCAACCCATTCTCATCAACCGGATAGGGTATTAAATCTGCCAACACCTGTTTCCAATGTTTCACTTTATCCTGATTCTGATTGGCTTTTTCATTGGTATCAATTAATTCTGTTAGCAACCAACGGTAAATAGCTAAGTTATAATTTGTATTTTTAAAGGCTTTAAAACCCATGTATTCTGGCGATCCCATGGGGGTAAGCTCTAATACACCAGCTGCATTGCGCTCTAGTTTGGTTTCATAAACTTTGGCTATTCGCATTGCTTTAGGCGCCCATTTTTCTAAAATAGATATTTCATCACCTTGATAATTAAAATACAACCAATAATTATGAAGTGCCCAAGCATAGTCGCCCAAACTTTTTCCTGTTTTACTGGTCATAATCCATTCAAAATAGTCGTCTATTAATTGAATATAATTGATGGCAATATCTTGGTGATTGCTGGTATTAAAGGGCCAATACGTTAATTGTACATTCAAGTTCCACCACAAGCCTGGCCAACCTGTATTTTTAAAGAAAGGTCCCATTAAATCTAAAGCTGGGCCATCTGCACGAGAGCAAGCCGCCATTTTATATAGCTGAATCCAATAAAATGATTCCATTCGAGTATCGGGAATATTCAAAAATGACTTTTGAAAATAGGTATGCCACCAAACTCTATGATTCTTTTCCAACTGATTTACACCTAAACCTTTTGCTTCTCTAACATCTTTTAAAGCAACTGTAGCCGACACATTTGAAGCTGGTATTTCATTAGCGGTAGCTATGTACAAGGTGCTTTTTTTACCATTTTCAGATTTCACATCAGCCCAAGCCGTAGCATAATCTCCTCCTGCCTCTAGTTTTTGTACACATACAACGGCATCACCATTTTTACTAATTTCTGGCTCATAAGGATTGAATTTATACTCATCTTTATATTGTTCATATTTTGTATATGCTCTTGGGCTGGATGCTTTTCCTGGCATCCATTTCCATGTAAATGGGACATATTCACCATCTTTTTTCTCGGTAGAAGTCGCTTCTATCACTTGTACCATTTTATCATAAGGAGTAAAAGCCCTAAAGGTAATTTCTCCCAAATCTGTAATAATAGTTCCTCTAATTTCGGCATTATACAAATCTTGACGAATATTTGCCGATTGTATTTTACCAGCTGGATGGAGTGTCATTTTTCCAATATCTAAACGAGAAAAATCCATTAAATTAGTCCCTTTCACACCCATGGATGTTTTTTTATTAGGAGCTTGTCTGTGATCGGTTACATCTTGACGCCCCACATGAAAATTAAATCTATTTTCATCCATTTTAGCGTAAAGCATCATCCCTAACTGACCATTACCTACAAAAGCACCTTCTGCCCATTGTAATGGAATTTCCTCCCAAACTAAATCGTGTTGCGCCATAAAATCTGGCCAAACTATATCTGACTTTGCTTGACACCATGTTGGTAAACACGAAAACAATATTATAATTATAAATATTTTTTTTATATAATACATTGTAATAAAATTTAGTAGTTTATTGATTTATTTTCTAAAAACAAAACGATTAATTTTTATTAAGATCCTATTTGTTGTTTGCGATGTTAGCATATTTATTATTATTTTGGTGTAAGTATCATCACAAAGCCATTGTTTGATTTAAGTGTAACCTCATAAATTGACTGATTATCAACTTCCAATTCATCTATACGCACTTGTGTACGTGTCTTAATTTCAGGGTCATCAGTATAAATCTTTAGATTGTATTTTTTATCGGCATCAAGAAAGAAAAAATCGAGAGGTAACAATCTATGTTTCTCTCCATTAATTCCTCCTACAAACCAATTTTCATCTTTTTTACGAGCAAGCACAGCAATTTCACCTATATCAGCCTTTAAAACTTTTGTTTCATCCCATGTTGTGGGTACTGCATCAAAAAACTCTAATTCTGGCTCATTACCAATGGTTTTAGTATCTCCCCAGAGTCCATCATCTTTTACTGGAGCAGATGGTACTCTATCATACCAGTATAAAAACTGAAGCGGACTAAACAAACAGACTGTCTTAGCCATTTGTGAGGCATGAGACCCCATTTTTTTCACTCTTGAATTATAGTAGCATACCGTATTATCACCAGCTCCCGCTAGCATACGTGTAAACAGAGTTGTAAGCGTTTGTTGATTGGTTGTAGAATGCTCGTCCCCCATAATACCTTCTTGTGTAAGCAAATTAGGGTATGTACGTGAAAATCCTGTAGGTCTATAATGATCGTGAACGTCTACAACCATTTGGTACTTAGCACATTTTTCAATAGTTTCATGAAGCCATGCTGTAGCATCTTGTGTCCCTATTCTAACAAATCCAAATTTAATTCCTGAAACGCCCCACTTTTTAAAAAGAGGTAACAACTCATCTAATTGTTTTTCCAAGGCACGACGATTTACATATAACATCACCTTAATCCCTTTTTCTTTAGCATACTTACAAACAGTTTCTAAATCAAATGGCCCTTTAGAACGCTTAGGATCTAAAGTAATGGTAGTAGCATCGGAACTATTTTTCATTTCATCTCCATACCATCCAGCATCAAAATGAACATACTGCATGTTATGACTAGCCAAAAAATCAATGGTAGCCATAGCTCCTTGTGTTGTTAATGTTGTTTCTCTTATAGCTTTTCCCGGTGTAATCCAAGATTGGTCTTCTATTTTACTTGGAGGATTTAGATTTGATATTAGATAATTATTTTCTAATAGAACCCCTTCGTTTTCTGCCACCATCACAACTCTCCAAGGAGATTGAAATGGTAATTTCATTTCCACTTTACTTTTATCAGAAAGCTTCCCTACTATATTTCCTTTTATAATATCCTGACTTATGTTCTCCAACCTAGCTTCCAATTTAGATTGAATACTAAATTTTAGTTCAGGATTTTGTTCAAAACTCATTCTCGAATAATCAACCAAACGTGCTTCTGCTAAAGCGACCTTATATGCTCCGCAATCTACCAGTAGTGGTCGTTCACAGCCAGGTTTCAATTCACTCATTGGTGTTTTAGTATAAATACTTTTTGAAGTTGTTACACCAGGTTTGCGCTCAGGAGTAGCCCACACACTATAATCATCCTGAAAATTATATGTAACTACTTCGTCTTCTATTTGTAGTGTTTCCAAACCACTTTGCTTTGGAACTTCATAAGAAAAAACAACCCCTTCGTTATAAGCGCGACAGATTAGATTGAGTTTTGCTGTGGAACTTTCTAAATAAACTTTTACTTCATTATAGTTATCAGGAATTATACTACGTTCTCCCAAATGTGTTTTCCATTGGTTTTCAACTGATGACTCTTCAACTTTAGCAATTGAAAAAGGATTCGAAAAATCAATATCTTTTGACTGGAGAACAACCACTGAAGGTAAAATTACCTGTTTATCCAAATATTGTACAGAATACGTAATTTGCCCCTTATCCGTTTCTTTAGATTGAGGAAAAACAGTTAATATATTTTCTCCATTAGGCGATTTTATAATAATCTCCTTTTGATTTTTACAAGATAAAATCAAAAATAAAACTACTAACAGATAATAATGTCTTTTAAGCATCATATTTACTTTTTTAATTCATTGTTAATTTGATAATACAAGAAAAAATAATTTTACGACAATTACCTTTTTACTCTCCTAAATAAGCACCGTTATCCAATAATTCTTTTTTTAATTTGGTGTATTCCAAATTATTGGGCACTACATTTTCAACAGCAGACAATCCTGCTAGCGTACCTGCTCCTTGACCAATGGCCATGGCAATAGGCGTTACCCTTAACCCTGCACTGGCATAATGATCTGCACCAATAGCGCGACCCGAAAGTATCAAGTTCTCCACCTCGTTAACCAAAAGAGAATCGGTAGGGATGTAGTAAGCGCCATCGTCTTTTAAGTGTACCGTATCTGTTGTACCTCCATCTGGCGAATGGATGTCCAACGGATAACCGCCAACAGCAATCGGGTTTTTAAATCGTACTTCATTTACTAAATCTTCAGAAGTTAACACATATTTGGCGTGTGGATGACGCGACTCGCGAACACCAATATGCGGTGCTGTACTTACAAAAGTGGCATTTTCAAAACCTGGTGCATATTTTCTAAGGAAATTGAAAATTTCAACACATTGTCTGCGTCCCATGGTTTCGGCCTTACTTAAATCGAATGGGTTCATGGGGTTGAAACCAAGTACACGTGAAGTATTGAAAATAAATTCCCCTTCGGTATTGGTTTCAAAAAACAACACGTTATCTCTAGGTACCGTTACTTCACCTTTGGCTTTAGCTTCGTTCCATAAATCGTAAAAGCCCCAAGTTGAAATACGCTTGGTTTTTTTCAAAATTTCAGCTTTGTCTGCAGATCTTTCTTCGGCATCAAACTGATCCCAGTTGTTAATCATGTATTCGCGAAGTTTATCCGTATTCACATTACCCACTTTAATATTCGTAGTCATGGGTTGCGATTTGTTATCTTCAGGACGCCCTTCGGTAAAAGGCACACCCGATAGTTTTACTATTTCGCTATCGCCACTGGCATCAACAAACACTTTTGCTGGAATTTCTTGAATGCCTCCGCGGTTATGAATGAACACCGACTTGATTTTATTGTCTTCTTTCGAAATATCAATCAATCGGGTATGGTATAAAATTTCGGCACCCGCTTCAAAAACCATATCTTCCAACACGACTTTAAGCATTTCAGCATCAAACGGCGTTACCGTTGAACAATAACCCGTTCCATCTAAAATATGTCCTGGGCTTGCGCCTCTTTCAACCAATCTGTTTACCATTTCATTTGGTGTACCAAAAACCAATTGTTTACCCGCCTTATTATGAAAGGTCATCATAGGACCTACACCCATAGCTGTAAGTGTTCCTCCTAAGAATCCAAATTGTTCAATTAGTAATGTTTTTGCCCCTGTTTTTGCTGCTGCAATGGCTGCATGACTACCAGAGACTCCTCCTCCTACAACTATGACATCGTATCCTTCTATTAATGTTGTTTTAAATGTTTTCATTTATCTTTTTTCAATTTCTATTTTTAAACTACTGATACTTTTTTATTATTTAATTTTGAATGCATTAATGCTACTATTATTACTACTAAAGCCCCAACTGGGAACCACCAAAAGAAACTGATGCCATCATAATGCATCCATGCAATAACTAAAATAGCTATAAATGCCCCCATTAGTATACCTATAAACTCCCCTTTTCGCATCAATGCTAAAAATGCAATTCCTATTAAAACGCCGTAGGCATAACCAGGAACCTTGAAGCCTAAAGCCAATAAGCCACCATCTTGGAAAAAGCTAAATCCGTATGCCAATAAAGCCAAAACTACACCCCAAACTACGATGGCTATTTTTGATATGGTGACCACTTTGCTTTCATCCATTGTTTTAAGTTTGGGTACGATTAATGTACCAACCCCCATAACACTTGTTTGTGACAGCGCCGTTAATGCAGAGTCTAATGTTGAAATCCCCGCTGCAAACATTGCGGCTATAATTAAACCGGAAACGCCGTCTGGTAATTCGTTTACCACATAATAAGGAAAAATTCTATCAGGCTCGGAAGCAATGGAACCACTTATTAAATCTGATAACGGATTGATATCATAATATGCTACCAAACCAATGCCTACAAAAGCCATAATCCAAGTAGTGGCAACACCAACCACCGAAAAAGCGACTGCTTTACGTGCCTCTTTTAAATTTTTACAACATAAGGCTCGTTGTGTTACCACTTGATCTACAGCATTAGAGCCAAATTCGAAAAATGTACAACCCAAAATACCTACCCATAAGGTGTAGGTTTTATGAGGATCTAAAGACAAATCGAACAGCACCAATTTTGCTTTTTTATCGGCTATGGCCATCATTTCACCAAAGCCACCTGGAACATCGCCAATGGCATAAAACAATGCAAAAAAAGCACCTGCAATAAAAATTATAAACTGGATAGCATCCGTCCAAACCACCGTAGTAATACCGCCTATATACGACCAAACAATAGCGAACAACGCAATAATACCAATACACACTACGGTACTTTGCCCCGTAATAACACTAAGCACTAAAGCAGTACCCAATAAGCGGACACCTTGGCTCATGGTGGCACCAATCATAAAAAAAGTGCGGGATAGTTGGCTGGCTTTTATGCCTAATCTATTTTGAATAAAATCGTATGGACTAAAAACACCTTCTTCATAATACTCTTTCAACAAAACGTAAACGAACAACACATTACCCAATGCAAAACCAAGAGTCATTTGCAAATAGGTCAAATTCCCATCCATAGAAAAAACAAAAGCCGGTACTGCTATAAACGTAGCAACACTGGTTTTAGTAGCTATTAAGGATAACGAAACCGCCCACCAAGGCAAATTGTTTCCGCCTTTAAAAAAGGCATCCAAGCCTTTGTCTTTGTTTTTTACCAATTCCCCGATTACTGTGGTGCCTAGTAAAAAAACAATAAGGATGATCCAATTTACAGTTGAAAAATGACTGGATGCTATTTCGTTTGATTGTTGTGCGAACATTGCTAAGCCACAAAATAAGGCTATCATTACCATGAAAAATTTCTTCATTCCTGTGTTTTTATTTTTTTTCAAATACATTGTTTTTACCTAAATCTTGAGATAATTCTCCGTTAGAAACCACTATGTTATTTTCTGATAGTTCCTTAAAAACTATAGGCATACCTGTTAGGTTATGCCTTCTTCACCTAAACACATCATATAGCCTTTAGGCAATTTGTAACCGAACACTGTATTGAAATCTACCTTATCAGCATCAGATCCTGTTCCTTTTTCGGTCCACATATCATCTGTGGAACGCATAACACCTTCAATGTAGCATCCTTCTATAATTGGCCAATCGGCTGCCTGCATAAACAAGGCATGACCATATGAACGATGAATAATGGTATCATTTTTAGCGTGATTTTTATAACCTCTTACCAAAAACGAGGAATGTTTTCTGTGGTTAATGACACTCTTTCCTCCTTTTCCGAAAGCTTCTCCATAACCATAAGGATAAGAACCTCTGGTTGTGATATGAAAGCCTTCAATTCTGTTCTCTGAACCATCCATAACAATATTGGTAGCACGCCTTGTTGGCGCATCGTGAACGGAACCATCATCAACAATGGTCAGGTTTTTTAATACATTCTTGTTGCCTGTTATTTGTATCTCGTACAGTTCGGTGTTTTTACTTGTGAAAGCACTTAGCACTTCCGTTTTAACGTTGATGGTTACACCTGAAAAATCATAAACACTGTTTTTTCCTGAAAAAAGGAAAAGTACGTTCGCATGGTTTTTAACTACCGTAGCACTTGAAAAATCGCCATTATGGATATCTTTAGCGGTAATGGTGTAAGTGCCTGGTTTTAATTTAACTTCTACGTTATTATCATCTAGATACGGCATTAATTCAGTTAGAGAACTTACTGTGATTTGCGCTTGGGTTTTTAAACCAAGCAAAGCTAGTAACCCTATCAAAAGAAAACGGTTTTGAAGCTTAGAAAAGCATGTGTTTTGAATATGCAACATTAATTTATTCAGTTAGTAATTTAATAAAGTTTTAGAAACCTAAAATTACTTTTCTTAAAGAGCATTTCATATAAACTATGATGCAAGTACTATAACTTTAAATTCAAGTTGTAGGAATGCCGTAAAAAAATAAGTCTTGGAGGTGATTATCTCCAAGACTTATTAAAAATTCAATAAGACAAACTTGCTTAATTTATTTGTTCTATAAGGACTAAACTCCAAGGACTCATGTCACGATTGATGGTGAATTTACCATCTTCTCCAACCGTGATTATTTCTGTTTTTAAGTTTTCGGCGTAGTCTTTCATTATTTTAATTTGCTCACGTGTTGGCGGTTCTGGTTTACCCATTTTTTCCCAATAATTGTAAATATTACCGTGATCTTTATCTAATGTTTCTAATTTAAATTGCGTCCCAGGCTTTAAATTAGTAAGCTCCATTTTTAGCTGACGAGGCTTACCGTTTTCGTACTTATCTATCTTTTTTATACTAGATGGCACAGCATTGTAATGGTCTTCAGGATAGTTATACGCCAAAGCCACTACTTTGCCGTTGCCCGATTTTCGGCTTACAAACAAGTAATCGTTTTTAAACAATTTTTCATCACCCAACTGATGTAACATGCGGTAGGCATGGTAAGATGGCTTCACCAATCCTTGATAGTTTATCATTCCAAAACCACCATGAAAGATGCTTTCTCCACCTCCTTTTTCTTCAAAAATATCAGTAAAGGTCCAAAACGCCAACGAGTTTGCTAGCCCAATACAGTCTAAATTTACTTTGGTTATATAAGCAGCTGGTGGTAAAAAATCGTGCATGGCATCGCGACTGTTAGGACTCGTGTTCCATTCGGTTAAATGAATTTCGGCATTTGGATAAGCACTGTTTTTAATCACTTTGTTTAACCATTCCATATCATCTTTTGTAGAATTTACGTAGCGTGAAAAGTCTTTTCCTTTTCCCGTAGTAGGATTGAAAGGATAATCGGTTGGATACGGATGCGTCGATACAAAATCTACCGGCAATTTCTCTTTTTCACAGTATTTTAAAAAGTCTACTATCCAAGAACCTTTCCATTGCAAATCGTTGATATTATCAGCTGTAAATGTGATTAAATCGCCACTTCGACTTTCAACTTCACCATCATAACGTCCATCGGCCACAAAATTACTACTAGAAGGCCCGCCAACTTTTAAACGCTTATCGACAGAACGAACCGCCAACACCGATTGCTTGTACAATTCGAAATATTGTGATTTGGTGCCATCAAAAAATCCATAATGTAAATTGGGTTCGTTCCAGACTTCAAAATACCATGTAAGTACCTCATCAATTCCGTAACGATCTACGCAATGTTGTGTAAAGGCTTTTACCATATTGTGCCACTCACCGTATTTAGATTCATCGGGCGTAATATTGGCTTTCCACCAAAATTGTGTTTTGCTATTTTCAGCCGCCAAAGGTGTTGGAAAAAATGCCAATTCTACGAATGGACGTACATTTAAATCGAGCATTCTGTCGAACAAATCATCAATGTATTGCCAATTGTAGGTGTACTTGCCATCCTTTTCAAATACAGGAAACATATCATCGTGAAAAATTCCGTGGAATCGCACAAATTCAAACCCACAGTTTTCTTGAACTTTTTCCAGTTGTTCTAACCAACCCGCTCGCAACCCTTCATTGGCGCGACCAGCTCCGACACTTTTACTCCAAAAATGCTCGAATTTTTCGCCTTTTTCTTTTGAATTTACTGAGACGCTTTGTGCCACCCCAATTTTAACTTGTGCTAACAATAGTGCTAGTAATAATACCTTTTTCATGTGTTTATATTTATTTTTTTTCAATGGTCACATTTATCATCCATAACCTCATCGTTCTTAGGTATTATTTTTTTACATTGGATGTTTAAACATATTATATAATTTTTAATGGTTGTTCAACTTTCTAGCTGATTATTATTTTTCTATTATATGGTTGTTTTCACCCTTATTTTCTTTAATACTTCCTTTGGTTTCTATAGTACAATTTTTTGCCATTGCCCCAATGGACATAGGCATTCCTGTTTCATTCTTTAAATGAAGACCAATCACCTCTGCATCACTATACGGAGACATCGACTCTCCATGCATCGGTGGTGTATAGCCCACTAAAATAGGGAGTTCTTGTTTTCTCTTTTTCCCATCAGCGGATTTAAGCACTACTTTATTATTTTCACCAAAAACCGTCATTAAAGCATGTACCATTCGATCGGATTCTGAAGAATCAACCATTAATTCTACATCTACATTACTACCTTCCACAAACAATAGGGGTCCGTAATTAGCATCTCCTTTGCAATTAATAAGCTTGGTGTTATCTCCAATCCAATATCCACGTTCTGTTCCAATAGTTGTGCAATTTTCTACATGTGCACTGTTAAAACGAAGCTCAAATCCGCCACGAGTGTTTTTGGCAGTACAATTTTTAAAGGTGATGTTTTCACTTTTTCCATAGGTTCTAAATCCATCTTCACAAAGTGATTTCATATAACCAGGTGTTACCACATATTCACCTTCACGATTTTGAGTCCATGTTTTGAAATTTACATCGAACGCTGGACCCGATGTTTCCGCCAGAATCTCATCGGTTGAACGCACCTCCCCTTCAGCATAACAATCTTCAAAATATACATTCTTAGGATGTTGTTGAATGAAGAAGCAGTGCCCAAAAGAACGGTTATAAATTTTACATCCATAGAGTTTGGTATTATTTCCCGTAACTAAAAGGCCACTATGCTTTTGGTGTTTTATGGTCGTTTCTGCTTGTTTGCCTTTACCAAATAAATCGCCGTACCCATACGGATAAGATCCTGCTACATGCAAAGTGATGTCTCTAAGAATATTTGATTCGCCTGCCACTTGAAGTACGGTACCTCCAGGAGAGGTTCCTTGTCCAACACATCTAATGGTAAGTCCGAGAAAGGAATTATTAGATCCGGTTATTAAAAATTCGTCCGAATGAATAGGCGGTTTTAATGAGTTTCTAATCTCTGTTTCCAATTCTATTTCAACTCCTTTTAGATTAAAAGTATTATTGCTACCGCTAAACGTGATGTATTGATATTCCTTGTTAGTTCTACGAGCTTTAATAATATCCAGAGTTAAATAATCTGTTAATTTATAGACACCAGGTTTCATGGTAATGGTGTTACCACTTTCCGTAGCGTATTTTGCTAGCGCCTGTAAAGAGTTGATTTTTATGTCTTTGGCATTTATGATTTGACTAACTAAGAATACACCAAATAAAAATAGACTAGATTTTATCGTCATGACTTTTACTTATCGTATTTTATTATCGTTTGGTTCTGTTACCTTCATTTACCAAATTTTCTGAATTGGTAGCTTCACGTACGTTTCCAACACTCTTTACTTTTAAATTTTCTGTACCTTTAAACGTGATGACTTCTGCCGAGGTTTGATTATCCAATGTAATATCCGTAGCATGCATTTTCGCTTTTTCATTAAAATTGCCATAGCCTTCCCATACCGACAACTTAATCGCCATAGTATCTGGAATGTATTCTGAATTATCGGTTTTAATAACTACTGTATGCCCCGTTCCGTTTATTTTCGCTAACAAATTATTAGCCATTCCATTTCTACTATCTAGAATGGTCATTTCAACTTTAGCATTTTTAGCATTAGTATAAGGAATACAAAACGCCTCGCCATATTTAGCATCGGCACTACAATTAATAATAACATCTTCATTTCCTACATTGTATCCTGTTGTTACGCAATCGCGCACTACACAATCAATGATTTTATCCCCTGAAGTGCTTAACCCTGTACAAATCCCTCTGCGCATTTGTGTAACCGTACATGCTTTAACGGTGGTGTTTAGGGTTTTATGTCCATTATAATCTGGGTACATACGTATGCCGTCTTCACTAAGCGAAATGATTTCTCCCGGTAAAATTTTGCCATCTTCGGCCACTATGGTGCCTTCTATATAATTGCCCTTTCCGGCATAAAATTTCTTATCGAACCCATACCCTGAAGTTTCTGCAAGCATAGCGTCGGTAGTACGAAGCAGTCCATCAACCTGACAGTTTTCAATCAACGTGTTTTCTGAGCCTTGTAAAAAGATGGCGTGCCCCATAGCCCGCATATGGACTTTACAACCAAGTAATTTCACGTTTTTTGCTGGATATCCTATACGAATGCCATTCATCTTACGGACATCGTTACCACCAAGTCCGTATAAATACCCATAACCCCAAGGACTTGAACCTGTTGTTCGCACCTCAACATCCTTTAAAGTCACATTCTCTCCAACAAGATTGAAAATTTTGTTTTTGCTTTGTCTACCTGGGGTATCGCCATAAGTCTCAATATATAAACCTTCTAAAGTGACGTTTTTTCCAGATATTTCGATGGCGCAATACATGCTGTTGCCATCATCACTTTTAATTAAATCTGGTCGACTGAATAGTTTGGTATCTACCATAAACCGTGCGCCCCTTAAATCGTAATAGGAATTAGTACTCGTGATTTCCATGAATCTGATTTTTTGAGCATCATCAATTTGATAGTTCCCTTCTTTAAGCTTAACATGTACGTTATCTTGATCCAGATATTTTTTAAATTCTGATAAGGTATTTACTTCTATAATGGCTTTCTTGTTGTCTGTTGATTGCGCTCGGCATGACAAAAACAGTAACAAAACTGAAAGCATAATAAGTGTTTGTTTATTCATTTTTTATTTTTTTTAATTCTAGATTCTTACAAACTCGTTTGAGGTTTCATATTAAACTTCTACCTCTTTATCCACAATAGTAGTTTCACCTGTGATGTAGGAACAAATGCCAGCTGCACCATTGGTTATATCAGACTATTCATAACAGAATTGATGTAAAAATTAATTATCTATTCAACTCTAAACCAATCAAAATCAGTAAAACCTTTACTTTGCTGCATATTAGGATTTACACAGAATAATCCAACTTTTGCACCAATCCAAACACCTTCCTTAGTTCTAAATTCATCACCAATTGCTTTAAAGTTTTTATTATCTAGGCTATATTCATATTGACCAGTAGTATTACCAACAATCTTTACTCTTAAATAAACAACGTCACTATCTAGAGCTATACTTTCAATGACTTCTGCAATGCCATCACACTTATTACTGTCACTTTTTGACATTTCTAATTTAAAACCAGTTTCATTTTTAGTAACATAAAGCGATGTCCAACTTCTACCCATAATAACTAAACCTCCCTTATCACCAACTAAATCACCTCTGAAAGAAACTTTCGTTGTTGCTACAAAATCAGGTCCTGGAAATTTTTGCAATAATAAATTAGGTGCATAATACAAATTACCTTCCTTAGTAATATTCTGAACAGCATTAAGCCTAATATTTCCTTTACCTGAAATTGAATACCACTCATTCCGAGGGTTAGCTTGCCACTGCCATTGTAGTCCAAACTTTTTTGCATTAAACTCATCAGTAGTTTGGGGTGTTTTTATTGGGTGTTTTTTACCAACATTAGGCATCTTGTATTCCGTTTGAGGCTCCCCAATACCATCGTTATTGATATCTTCACCCATTAACGGCCAACCGTCAACCCAATTTACCTTATTCAAGTGAACGATCCTTCCATTAGGTTTTAATTCCTGAAAATGAGCAAACCATGATTCTCCAGATTCCAAATCAACAAGGCCTCCTTGATGTGGACCATTGATTTTAGTATTTCCTGTGTGCAATACAGTCTTTCTTTCATAGGGACCATAAATATTTTTTGAACGAAGGGCAGTCTGCCAACCTTCTCCAACGCCGCCGGCAGGAGCCAAAATATAGTAATATCCATCTTTTTTAAAAAACTTAGGCCCTTCAATGACTGGGTCATTCTCTATATCCCTATATATTAATACTCCATTATCTAAAAGTTTTTTGCCGTCCTTACTCATTTTATGTAGAATTAAATCGTTACCGCATAGTTTACTACGTACCAAATAAGCATTTCCATTATCATCCCAAAGAGGACATGGATCTTCCCACATTTCAGTATCAACAACATGTGTTAGCTCCCAATCATTTTTTGGATCATTTGTTGTAGCCATAAATAACCCATCATAAGGAGTACAAAAATAGACATAGAACTTATTGTTGTGATAACGGATAGATGGTGCCCAAGCCCCTTGACCATGAGCCGTTTTATCATATTTTTCAAGAGGTAAACTCTGGTAAACATGATTTATTATCTCCCAGTTCACCATGTCTTTTGAATGCAAAACAGGAATACCAGGCATACAATTAAAACTTGATGCTACCATATAAAAATCGTCTCCAACTTTTATCATATCAGGATCAGAATAATCAGCATAAATAATAGGGTTTTTAAAATTTCCATTTCCTAAATCTGGAGTCCATTGTTGACCCGAAACAGAACTAATTAACACTATTTGAAATAAGATTATTTGTACTAGTTTTTTCATTTTTATTATTTTTATTATTTAAATTCACATTTCTTAAAATCAATATTGTTGCCGAATACTTCCTAATTATATTAAAGTACATCGACTATTCGCTCCATATCCATTATACTAACTTTATCAATTATTTAAATTTTAGATTTTTAACAAATTCGTTCGAAGTTACATTTTGAGCCTTTACCTTTTCCCCATCCAATATGACATTATCAAACACAACATCCTCAACCAAATGCTCATTATCAAAACCCACTAACTCTATACTGGCATGATCTTTAATAATATAAGGTTTCCAATCTGGACCATCTTGAAATCCTGTAAGTGTTGTATCGATGGGTGCCGACATTGCAGTAATATTTTTGAAAGTCACATTTTTAATGTGTCCTCGTTCTTCTGTTTTAGTCCATCTGGTTTTTCCTATCCAACAAGATATTAATCTGCGGGCTTCTTCAATTCTAATGTTATCAAAAGTAACATTACTAATCACGGCATCATCACAATGATATACTCTTAAGGCTGTTTCTCTTCCTACATCATGAATCACATCACAGTCTTCAAAAAGCACATTACTAATGTTTTCGTGTACTTCAGCTCCAATACTCAATGAGTGTGCTAATTCATTCCACACCACACATTTTCGAGTATGAACATTATTTACTTCTCCATAACCCTCAAAAGATTTAATCACAACTGCGTCATCAAACGTTCTCATAAAACAATTTTCTACCAAAACATCTCTGCTACTGCTAATATCAACACCATCTGCATTTCCCCTCCATCCGATAATTTTTATGTTATCCACATGTACGTTATCACAACTTTGAATAGGAATAGTCCAGTGACTTGGATCAAAAATGGTAACGCCTTCTATCGTTACATTTTCTGCTTTATGTGCCAAAATGGTATAACGTCTTATGTTATTCGGAATACCACTTTGATCTATAATGCCTCGACCGCGAATACTTACATTTTTTCCTTCAAGAATAAACGTTGGTAATTTTCTTAAACGACCTCTTACTTCAATCTCATTTTCACCATCTAATGTACCACAACGTAAATATGCGCCACCTGCAAGATAAATTGTTTGACCATCGCTTATAGTTACGTTGGTAACATCATGTACTCCAGGACCAAAATACACTACGTTTGGATCATCAGGACTAGGAATATTTTCTTCAAATGGATTCGCTAAAATTTGTAACGATTCATGCCATTCCCCATTCACCTCGACTGTTACATGGCCTGGTTTATTTAATTGGAAGGTAATTTTATTTCCCTTGAAAGTTGGTATAATGCCATATGAGGTGGGTAAAATTTTAACTGACTTAACTTTCTCAGGACAGTCTATAGAAACGGTAACACTAGCATTTATATCAAAAGATGCTACAGAAACAAATCCATAATCACCGGCTGGTTTTAATCGAGGAATGGGTCTCGAAGGTGGAATTTTTGTTTTGTACACGGGTACATCCTGTTCCTCAACCTTTACAGCAAAAGCTTTTGATAGTTCAATACCTTCAGGTGCGGAATACACTTTTACCTTTTGGGCTGTAGTATTACAACCAAAAAGAAAACTCACACTGTACAACAAAATTGCCTTTTTTACTCTATTTATCATATCACTTTATTTTAAAATTTAATTTGTTTTTCTGTTCCATCAAAAAAGAATTCTTCATATTTATCACTGCCTACCATGGTTACCAAAATAAGCATGCGTATATCGGGAAATCTCATATATTGGTCATACCCTTTTTTAATTTTTAGGGTTTTATTTTTTTCTGAATAGGTAATAATAACTTCTGAATACATGCCTTTTTCGTAGTTATAAGACTCATTATCATCAAGGTACATGACGTATTCGGCATCTTTCCCCGGATACACTCTAATTTCCATGGGGTCTTCTGTTCTTTCTGTAGCATATTGCACAGGCGGACTCATAGGAATGATGCTTCCCGCCTTCACATATAAAGGTGTTTCATCAAGGGGTGCTTTAACTGAAATATTTCTACCTCCTTCAATCTTTTCACTTGTCCAGAAATTGTACCAATCGCCCTTTGGAAAATACATTTCTTTTTCACGTTTTTGATACTCGGTAACAAAACCAGCCATCATCGATTCACCGAAAAGAAGTTGGTCTTTAATTTCCCAGGTGTTTTTATCGGTTGGATATTGATACACCAAAGGTGCCATCAATAATTTCCCATCGGCATTTACTTTTCTGGCCTCTGAATAAATGTAAGGCATCAGTAGATACCTAAGGTCTATAAATTTACGGGCAGTGTCTTCAAACTCTTGTCCGTACCTCCAAATCTCGGTTTCTGATACATAGCCATGAATACGGAAAATAGGGCTAAACGTACCAAATTGAAACCAACGGGTTAGCAGCTCAATATATTCAGGATTGGTATATTGGTCATCGTAAATAGGATTTAAGGATTTAGAATCTCTAAAAAAGCCGCCAATATCGTGTGTCCAGTAAGGAACACCCGCCATAGTAAAGTTAAGACCTGCAGGAATTTGTTCTGCAAACTGTTTCCAAGTACTTTGAACATCGCCAGACCATGATGCGGCTCCGTAACGCTGTTGACCAGCATAAGCCGAACGGGTTAAATTGAAAACCCTTTGCATAGGGAACTCTTCTCTTCGTCCTTCATACATCGATTTTGTAACCAAAAGCGAATAGGCATTGTAAACCTCATCGTTAGGTCCTACCGCTGTTTTGATGTCTTTACTTGACTTTCCTGCTGGTTCGGTACCATCTAACCAAATGGAATTTACACCAATATGAAACATAGAATCGCTAAGCATACGGTAAAATCGTTCTTGAACACCTGTATCATAGAAATCAAGTTTAGCACTTCCTTTAACCTTTGTTAGGTTATATTTTTTTTCTAAAGGTTCATGTTTAACTTCTGGCCATACCGAAACCATGAGCCTAATATTTAATTTTCTTAACGAATCAACCATGGCTTTTGGGTCTGGGTATTTTGTTCTATCCCACTCCGGACCTTTCATGCCTTCTGGCCAATAAAACCAATCTTGAACAATGTTATCAAACGGAATTTTTCGAGCTCTCATTTCGCTGGCATTCTCTAACAATTCTTCTTGGTTGTGATAACGCTCACGACATTGCCAAAAACCGTAAGCACTTTTAGGAAACATAGGAGCGTTTCCGGTAAGGTGTTGATATTCTGTAATAACATCTGAAGGTTTTTCTCCATACACAAAATAATAATCGATGGCATTTCCAGCTAAACTACTGAACACGGTTTTATTAAAATCGGGTTCGTTGTAATACAAATTACCAGGTATTTTTGCTCCCGTGTTTTGAAAAACTACCTTGTATTCTTTACCTGCTTCCAAATATTTTTTACCCGAATAGCGGGTAGGCACCCAAATGGTTGAATAGCTAATAACATCTTCCCCGTCAATGGTTACCTTAATTTCACCTCGCATTTTACCACCTTCATCACTTAAAGCCATAAAATAATATTCTCCGGTTTTGGTTGGTGTGAAGGTTGTTTCACGAATGTTTTTTTCTTCGTTTAAAGCCGAAGCATAAGCAGCTACATTTTCTTTTTCGATGGATGATTCTACTTTAGTATCAGTAACGATTTCTTTTTTAGGAACGGTAGCAAATTCAATTTCATTTGCAGGTAAATTAAAATCGGTAATACTGTAATTGTTCCAATAAATACCATAACTATTGGTTGAAACTAAAAATGGAATAGCTATTTCTTGATTATACTGTTGAAGACGGATAGGAACATTTTTCCAGTTCATGATACCACTTTGAAATTGCCCTAATCCATACAAAGCTTCATCGCCTGCATGAAATGCTTGCGAAACAGCATGTATTGCGGTGGTATCTTGCTTAATAAAAGTGTTTTCTTTGGTTTCTGCTAGTAACTTTTTATTGTCCTTGTTTTGATATTCTATTTTTCCATCGCTATGCACTAAAACTTTTAAATTATCTGTGCGAATGGTTAGCAAGTCTTCGGTTGTATCTAAATTCCACGATACGTCTTGGGGTTCTAAAACCGTTACATAATCTGGAATGGTTGATGGCGTGCTGCCATTCATTATTTTATTTATACGAATGATAGATTCGTTAATAACGGTAATATTAATATTGGTACTGTCATGATGAATGGTTACACCGTGCTTCGTTTTTTCAACTTGATGCTTAAACTTTGAACTGCATCCCACTGTTACTAGTAGCAATAATACAGCACATAAAATAGCGGACATTTTGGTTACTTTCATTGCTTGGTTCATAGTTTTAGTTAGTTTATTATATGATGACATTAATATTAAATTCTTTCTCACCTTATAACTGTAAAATTAAATCTTGATAAAAACTTTTAATATAAACCATGATTCATTTCCTATAAATAAACAACCCAAATAAGGCAAAAGCTGTTACTAAACGTCCACTTTGTCTTATTTGGGTTATTTAAGAATATATACTTACAATGCTACTTTTACATACATAGCTACGCATAGAATATTATTTTCTACATCATATAAATTGCTTTTTAAAGTTGTTTTTCCTGCATTTAGTTTCACTTTGAATTTCACAGATTTATCTTCTGGTTTAATAGAAATGGTTTTATTAAAATCCCCAATAATTAATTGTGCTTTAGCAATAGTTCGAATGCCATTTTCGAACCCATCATCATAGGAATCAATTATAGGTTTTTGTGATTCTTCAGACCAACGAAAAAAGTTCTATATCATAAGTTCCTTCATTTTCTATAATAATAATAATAATAATAATAATAATATCCCAATATCCATTCCCATCTGCTTTCATAAGGCAATCTGGATTGTCACAATAGCTTCCATTCCAATCGCTGACAGTAGCACCATAACGCTGCTGTCCTGCATATGCCGAACGGGTTAAATTGAAAACACGTTCGTTAGGAAACTCTTCCCTTCTACCTTCGTACATCATTTTTGTAACCAAAAGTGAATATGGATTTTGAACTTCTTATATGGTCCTACAGTCGTAGTTACTTTTGTGTTAGTAACATCTTTTGGTTCGGTACCATTTAACCAAATAGAACTTACACCTTTATGAAACATAGTATCGCTTAACATTCGATAGAAGCGTTCACTAACACACTTGTCATAAATATCAACATAATTACTACTTTTTATTTTTTTAAGATTGTACTTCGCTTCTAAAGCATCGTTCTTTACCTGTGGCTATACCGAAACCCATCAACTTTAGGTTTATTCTTTTTAGTTTATCAACCATGGCTTTGGGGTCTGGATATTTTGCTCTATCCCACTCTGGACCTTTCGTGCCTTTTGGCCAATAGAACCAATCTTGTACAATATTATCAAACGGAATTTTTCGTGCTCTCATTTCACGAGTATTCACTAATAATTCTTCTTGATCGTGATAGCGTTCGCGACATTGCCAAAAACCATAAGCACTTTTAGCGAACATGGGAGCTGTTCCCGTTAGGTTTTGATATTGGGAAATAACCTCATCTGGATTCTCCCCTTGAATTAAATAATAATCAATAGCCTTTCCTTTGGTGCTACTAAATACGGTTTTATTAAAATCTGGTTCGTTGTAAAATAATTTTTCTGGAATTTTAGCACCCGTATTTTGAAAAACCACTTTATAGGTTTTACCAGCTGGCAAATGTTTTTTGCCTGAATATCTCCTAGGCATCCAAATGGTTGAATAATTAATTATATCATCACCATCAATGCTTACTTTAATCTCACCACGCATGCGCCCGTCATTATCGCTCAATGCTAAAAAAGTATATTCACCGGATTTATTTGGTGTAAACGTGGTTTCACGAATGTTTTTCTCGATAGCTTCTTTTGTAATATGAGAGGCAATATCTTCCTTTTCACCATCTACAGCAATGTCTGTATTACTCTTTTTTGTTTGAACTTTTGCTGTTGAAGAAAATTGAATTTCATTTTGAGGTTGATTAAAATCCGTTAAACTAAAGTTTTACCAGTAAATTCCATAACCTATTGTAGAAACCAATAAGGGAATAGCGATTTCCTGATTGTATTGCTGAAAACGAATAGGAACGTTTTTCAAATTCATACTACCACTTTGATACTGACCTAAACCCTACAGCGCTTCATCGCCCGCATGAAACCCCTATGAAACCATATGTGTCTTGGTGGTATCTGCTTGAATGAAGGTATTTTAATTCGTTTTTGATACTAGGTTTATACAGTCCTTCGTTTGATAGTCAATAACATCATCATTTTTCACAAATACATTTAAAGCATTGGTACTGATGGTGATTACATCTTTAGCTTCCTTTAATTTCCAAGCTACATTTTGAGGTTTTAAAACCGTAACATAAACTGGAATGGTGGAAGGTTTACTACCATTCTTCATTTTGTTGACGTGAATGATATACTCATTAATCACTTCAATGTTTATAATAATACTATCTTGTTGAATGGTTACTCCATGACCTGCCTTTTTAATGTTAACAAAAACTTGATTTACGCCCAGTAATTAAAAACACTAAAACCAACAAACTAAAACTCGCAGTTTTATTAAAATTTATCATTATTTTTTTTAATCTACTCTTTATTTGTTATTCAGAAAACTCTATTGAATCATCTTTTGATACATGTCCTCTGTTTGTTTTCTTAACTTCTTAAGAATATCGAGATGCTCTAGACTGTTCACCAAATTATGCTGTTCCATGGGGTCGTTATTTGTATCGTATAACTCCTCGATTCTTGGTGTATGTTCGTAGTAAACGATGTACTTCCAACGGTCTGTACGCACGCCTCTGCTACGGTATGATTTATTGGTATCTATAAGATTTTTATTGATGTCATCAACCTCCTCACTATAACGTTTGCTGAACATGGCCGCCAAAAACAAGTCTTCCATAAAAACAGTATCGCGCCATTCGGACATATCTTGTGTTTGATACAACACACCACTAATATCACGTCCTTGCATGCTTTTTGGTGGTTGTAACCCTGCCATGGATACAATAGTAGACGCCATATCAACTGAAGAAACTAGGGCATTTTCGCGACGTTTGCGTTTAGCTTCTGGCATACGTCCATCATAAGCAATAAGTGGTGCTTTTACAGATTCATCATACAACAAACATTTGTCGAATAAGCCATGCGACCCTTGAAAACGTCCGTTATCACTCGTATAGATAATAATGGTGTTTTCCAACAACCCTTTGGCTTTTAATTTCTCTACTAAAAAACCGACTTGTTCATCGACGCTATAACCTTGCGTAGCGAAACGACGTACCAATTTTTGGTAAAGTTCGGGGGTTGATGATCTTTGACGATGTAAATAAACGCCACGGGCATTTTCTTTAACCACATCTGGAAGTACTGGATTATCGCCTTCAACCCAATTTCCCGGAACCGAAAAATCGTGGTCCTTAAACTGTTCAAAATGCGGCATGTACACATCCTTGTTATTGTCGTGCTTCACCGCATAAAAACTAACCGATAAACAAAATGGCTGATTAGCAGGTTGCGTATCCAAAAAACGCATCATAGCTTCTCCAGTTCTCTTGGTCCTGCCTGAGTTTTGGCGTCCTTCTTTGTAAATATCCAGTAAAGCTTCATCATCTTCTGGCCAGATTACAAAATCTTTTCTATCATAAGTTTCACTTCCTGCAAAAAAATCGAAAACGCCTCCCATTTGATTTTTATAATAATGTTCTTTGGGTGTGCTTGGTCGTACGGCTTCTTCAGTAACCGTAAATCCTACTTTGCCAATAAAACCTGTGCGATACCCGGCGTTTTTAAGGATTGCAGGGTAACTTTTGGAAAAATCTACTTGTGATAATGTATAATCATCAGGTGCCACAAACCCCACTTTGTGGTTTGAATTATACCGACCCGTCATCATCGTTACACGACTGGGCATACAAATAGCTACGGCATAAAAAGCCTTATCGAATATCACACCTTGTTCTGCCAACTTATCGATGTTGGGTGTATTGAATTCCGGTTTGCCATAACAACCCATATTATCCCAACGTTGGTCGTCAGTCATTAAAAAGATGATATTGGGTTTTGTAGTGTCACTTACCGAAATTTCTTTAGTTTGTGTTGTTTTTGATTTACAACCAATTGATAATAGCATTGAAATGAAAGAAAAAAGGATGAAGATTTTTTTTGGATTTGTATCTTTTATAATCATAATATTATCTTTATTGGTAACTAATTACTGGTTTTTAATATGGAGGCTGGCAAGCCTTCTTTATTATATAAATTAGCACCTTCTGGATTTGAAGACCAAGCATAACGAACCTCTATAGGATTTGATATCTCATTATGCCAAACCTCCACTTTATTTTTATCAATAATTTGAGCTTTTGCCCATTTCCACACACCGCTTTCATCACAAATTTGAAAACGTTTTAATGGTTCGTTTACTGGAACAGTGGGTTCTAACAGATGTTTTTTTCCAACCATTAAACCAGAGCCTACATGGTTGAACTCAATAATTATTTTATTGTTCTTTATTTCTGAACTTTTATACAAGGGACCACTGCAAACAATATCTTTATTATAGGCTTGTTTTAAAGCCCATAAAGACAGTCGTTTTCCAGCATCAACCTTGTTTTTTGGGTGAATAGCTTTAGATTCACCAATATCGTTAAGTACTGCTAAACCTGTGTTAGGAAGCTCTAGGATTTGACTTTGCCCATATGAAACCAATGCCCAGCCATCCTCATCACCAACAGGCATTTCGTTGGCTTTTCTATAATTAGCTAATTGACATGTATAAAAATAAAATGTTTCTTGCCCCCAAGCTGCTCTCCAATTTTCTATCATAGATTGAAGACGTACACCATACTGTTCTGCTAATTCACTAGAATTACTTTCTCCTTGATACCACAAAGCGCCTTTAACGGCATAGGGTATTAAAGGATGTATCATTGCATTGTACAAAGTTGCTGGCACTTGTTTATCTTTTGCTGGATGTACTTGTTTTACACCTTTTCTATTTACCAAACCTTCTTCCCAAGAAGCTAATCGTTTTTGGTAATCGGCTATTTCATTATTGTAGTAGACCGCAAAAGTTTCATTAGATTTATACGCACTAATGGGCATCCAAGGCTCTATTTTAGTACCCCCAAAATTACAACTTATTATGGCCACTGGAACCTGTAATTTTTCACGTAATTCACGCCCGAAGAAATAAGCGGTTCCTGAAAATTCATTGACTTGCCCGGGAACGGCTTTAGACCACTCCCCTGTACCCTGCGTTTTTTCTTTGAAAACACTAAAATCTTGACCTACTTTAAACTGGCGAAATAAAGGATCATTTGCTGTTGCTGCTTCTTTTCGTAAATATTCAGCAATTGGTTCGTATTTAGGTTCTACAGCTTCTCCTATTAACATCCTAAAAGAACGGTACATATTAGATTGTCCGCTACAAAGCCAAACTTCACCAACCAAAACATCTACAAACTTTAAAGTAGTTACTTCATTTTTATATTGAGCAGTAATGGATAAAATTCGTGATTCACTTGATGCGTCTAAAGCATCTAAATCAACACGCCAATTGCCTTGCGTATCTGCTTTTATTTCCTTTTTTTGTTCAGCAAATAAAACTTCAATTATCGCATTAGCTTCTGTAGTTCCCCAAATGGGCACTTTTTGACCTTGTTGTAAAACCATGCCATTAGAAAAAATACTAGGCAAATCTATTTCTAAAGCAAAAGCAGTATTGAAAATCAATATGCAAAAAACTACAAAGCTCAATTTTAATTTTATACTGTTCATCATATACTATTACGGCAAATACGATTAATTTTTAGGGAAATCTTTTGGTAAAGGGGGTACGTTTAAAACTTCCTTTTCGTCTGGAATTCTGTTTGATGTAGTTTGTTTATAACCATACCAATACATGCCCACGCCATAGCCCATTTCGCAATCGGTCCAACTCCAGATTTCCATATCCAGTTGCAAGGAGCTGCTAAAAGGCATAATATCCAACGATCGGGTTCGGGTTTCTGTACTATAACCTAAGGTGTTTTTTTCTTTGGTTGTTTTACGGTTTAACTTATTATAAATATAAGCATGAGGTTGTGCATGAAAAGGATGCTCATAGAATTCGGTACTTCTACCTCCCCAAGAATATGCGTAATAATCTTCGGTACCTGTTCCGAAAATAGATGGAAAATCTTCGCCATCTACCCAAATTTTTTCGTCACCTTCACCCCACCATTTTGTAACAGGATTCATAACAGTCAATGCATCACCCACATAAACACCTTTTCCTTTAAGTGTTACATAATTCCAATCGAAAAATGGTCTGGTAGCAACTGGATATTGTCCACGCCATGCCGCATTAAAATACATACTGTCATCATCCCATTTCCAATCGCCTACAATTGCCTTTAAATCTACCTGCACAGCTTTTTTTCCTAAGTTAACTACAGAGATTTTTCCGGATTTTTGATAAGGCATCGGCCATCTGCAAGTCATAGTTCCATCTTCACTTACGGCAATATGCCATCCTTGGTGCGGATTTAATCCAATACCACTACCAAAAAAATCGCCAACAGGCGTCCAGACTGTTTGTTCTCCATCAAATTCAATTTTCAAAACAACCGAACGTGTTACCTCTATGTTATTATAATCTTTTAACTTTAAGTTCAATTCTTTAATGGCTGCATTTCCTTCTGGCAATTCAATGGATTTTTCTTTTTTAGAACCCAATTTGGCTGAGAACGCCACTTGAGTTCCTTCTACAGTCTTTTTAGGCTCTAACAATAATTTCCCGATTTTTTTGATTAAAGGTACTGCTTTGGTAAAATCTTCATTTGTGAAGGTTTTTATAGGCGTATAATCTTCGTAAACCCTGTATGTAAATTGATAGAAGAAAGGTCTTTCAGTAGTTGTTATTTTACAACTTTTAGCATACGGAATGGGGAAAAACGACACCGCAGAACGCAACGATTGATGCGCTAACGGAAACGGAATTTCCCCAGTTCCGTCAAGCAACCCTAACATATTGCCTTCCAAAACTGGCTCGTCGTTGCCATCTAAATATATTTTAATTTGAATATCGGTATTCGGTTTATCGGCGCTTAAAAAAGGCATCCACGTACGTACTATGGCACCTGGCCCCACATGATCCATTAATACCCATTCTTTTTCTCCGTTTTTTTCCTCGGTTCTAATAAAATTGTGGTCGGTATCTTTCGAATTGAAATCATGATTATTAAACCAACCCGCAGTATCAGCAGGCATTATAGACGCTCTGTTATAGCTACTTTCTTGTTTTAACCTGAAATTTGTTTTGGGAAAACGTGCTACAGCATCTCTATCAACCATGTCGTTTAATAAAGATTCCATGGTAATTTTTTCTGCATTTTGAGCGGACGCCAAAAATGTATAAACTAAAAAAATACTGCTTAAGGTTGATTTCATATGTAATTCATTATTGATTTATGTAGACATAGCGTATTCTACAAGCATGCCCCAAACTTTGTGGATCTTTCTCATCAGTAATTCTAATTTCTAGTTGATGTTTTTTATTATTTAAACCGCTTGCCAATGTAAAATACCATGGTATGTGTAATGATTTACTCCATTTCAAAAAAAGATTTTGCTTTTGCCATACACCCTTATCTAAGCGGTATTCAATAATTCCCGCATCTTGCCCAGCGGCTACTGCAATACCCACTGTATTTCCTTCGAATGTTAAATTTATTGTTCTTCCAGGAGTTTCACTTATTAGCATAGGAACATTAACATAATTAGCTCTGGTTCCTTTACCGTCATGGGGATTCCAAGAAGGATCTATTTTCCAACCTTTTTTTAATTTAATATCTTTAACATCTAATAGAATACCATTTTCATAGCTAAATTCATCTAAGGGAATAGGTAAATTATGAGCTGTTAATTTATCATCATTATCCAGTTGACCTATAAAGGCATTATCTAAAAACTGAATCATAGAGTGTGCATAAATCCCTTGACCAAAAGGGGAAGGATGTAAGTTTTTAAAATCATCTTTCCATGTAAATTCGCCATGATCAATTCTTTCGGTAACTTCCTGTGCTAAGTTAATGGTTGGAATACTATAATGCTCGGCAACTTTATTGTGATTTTTAATAACTTCGGGTTCTTTTCCCGCTCGGTAGTCCTGCATTATATCTGGATCTACAAAATGCATCATGACGATATCTACCAGTGGATTGGCTTTTCGTGAATGACGAACAATACCTTCCATGCCCCTTATTTGTTGGGTTGCTGTGTTGCCATTAGTAGCGTCGTTCACAGCGGCTTCTTCAAACAACAAGTCAATTTTCCCTTTAGACAGTACATCTCTTTCTAATCTGAACGCCCCAGGAGTTGTTCCCATTGAAGGAATGCCTGCTGCTATAAATTCGAATTCGGTTTCAGGAAATTTATTTTTTAAGTAGTTACAAACACTATCGCGCCACCCTCTATTGTAGGTAATAGACCCTCCAAGAAAAGCCACACGTCCTTTTTTATGACGCTGAAATTGTATTTGACTATTCTGTAAGCCGCTTCGCATTTGATGGTAATTCGAAGAATTTAGTGGTCCATTTTTGGTACTATGATGAATGATGAAATCAACTACCATATCAGGATCATCAATTTCATAATGATGCCCATTGGATCTTTGTATTCCCGAACTACAAGCAGACACCGTTGCAGTTCCTCCTAATCGGATGTAATTGTTAATAAGCTTTAATGAGTTTTCTTCAGGCGGTACTACACCATCCTTTAAACTCACAGTATGCAAAATGGGCACTCTTGCTTTTGCCAATACGTCCAAATTATCAATGGGGTTATTTTTGTATGCTTTGGCTTCCTCATCATTTTTAAAGCCGTATTCAGCTTTTAAAACCTCCCAATCTTTTTTGCTTCCTTCACTTATACCATAACCTGCTGGCCAACTTTTAAAGTCGCACACTACAGCATCGGCATAAATACAGGCTACTTTTTCAGCATTTTCTTTTGCCCAATTGTAAATAAATAAACCACCACGACTATGTCCATGTAAAGCCACTTTGGCTTGTAATTTATATGTAGTCGTAAGATACTTATAAAAATCATTCCAGACAGTTACCGCTTTAGGACTTCCAAACTGATTATTAGTATTTATATAAGCAATGTGAAACCCTTTAGCTAAAAGCGTGCTGTCTATTTCGGCATGATAATCAGGGAATCGTGCTCGCCAAACCCAAGGATTACCTGGTGACGGTTTTTTAGGTAGTGTTAAAGATGCTTCTTTACCCTCAAATTTAAAGTTAATGTGTTCAAAACTTTTCCATGTAGTTTTAAATGTTTCATCAAATTTATTTTGTGAAATACCAACTGAAAAAGTAAATAATGCTATGAAAAGCACTAAAAACTGGCCTTTATTTTTCATTTAAATATTTTTTTAATTCGTTTACTTTTTTATGGGCGTTATTCGCTATATGGCGATTATAGTCCTGTGTATATAGAGTTGCTATTGTTTGATAATCACTTGAAAGTTTGTTATAATTTTCCCAAGCTTTATCATACCTTTTAATCCATTTTAGAACAGCTTTGTTATTACCTTTTGATTCTGCGTCAGATATATATACAAGTATTCTGTAAATTTCATACAGCCTTAAGCCATATTTTGCTGAACCTACGGCATGATCATTAGCCCCTTCACTACCCCAATCTATTGATTTGGCTAGTTTAACTATAGTCTTCCATTGGGCTACTGCTTCATCTTTTTGAAATAGGTTTCTTTTGCTAGCCACTTCATCTTTTACTCCTGCAGGCCATGCAATTCCTTGATCACGCGTCCACCAAGGATTCATATCTCTATATGTACTATTGCGACCCCTTACTATGGCTTGGGCAGATAACAAGCATAACTCTCTAAACTTGGTAACATCTTTTTCTTTTAAATTCAAACGTTCTATAGCATATCGTTTAAAAACGGTTTCCTCTGTTTGAGTAATATCTTTAGCCCATTGTGCCATGACCCAAGCATTTAAATCGCACCACATTTCATTTTTAATGTAAGGTCCATCCCAGCCACCACCACGTGACCAAGTCCAAATACCGGCATATAATTCTGGTCTTTCTTCAACAAATTCTCGTATACTTTTTATACGATCTTTTGGCATATTGAAATGCTCTTCAAATCCTTCAATAACACCATTAGCGATATAGTTAGGATATGCGCCTTTTCCTTCGTATTCGCGAGCTGACTGCACTTCTATAATTTGTTTGTGACGCCCTTGCCCAATTACTTTACTAAACGCATTGGCACGATGAAAATCGCCTTCACAATGTTTTACACTAATTGTTAGATTTTTATGAGGTTCTATAGATTCACTCACTTTCATATACGCATCCAAATCTACGTCAAAAGCACCCCAAGTTCTAAAAATCAGTTGCTTATTTCTCTTTTGACAAATCTCTTCTTTTAAAATCTGAATTAAAGGAATAATTGTTTTTTCCGGACTTTTCTTATTAGTAATAGAACCTAAATGAAAAGGAGCATCATGTAAATATGTTTCGCCTATTCGAACCACCAAACCATCTAAATCTGGAAACTGATCGAACATCTCATTAATTTGAATTCGAATGAATTTTTCTGTTAAAGGATGATTTAGGTCTCCAAATGTTTCTTGCATTCCAAATATTTCTATTAATCGTTTGGGAAACAGTACTAAATCGGACATAGCATATATTGCCAAATTTGATGCTTTACATGCTTTATGCATTTCTCTTATTTGTGTTGCCTTTTGATCTACCCAATTTCTATCTTCAGAACCTTTTGGCAAAATATTTTCATTTATAGATTCCCAAGTAATTGCTAAGGCTGGAGATTCAAAAAGAAAATACACCTTACCGTTGTATCCCATTTCTTTTATGGTAAGCGGATTATTATAAACCGTTTGATAGGGTAATTCTCCTGGATTATGATGTACCATGTCCAATATTAATGGTTTTGGTATTGGTATACTATTCTGTGCATCCAATTTTATTCCCAAAAAAGAAATTGATAATAATGTTAAATACGTTGTAATAATTAATTTGTTCATATATAAAAGTTTGTTAATGAAAACCAATAGAGTACTCTTTATTATTTTGTGATTTAACTCTATAGTATCAAATAAACTTAAATATTTCAATACATTTACTTTGATAAATTCGACTAATAACTTCTGTACTTCGATATTTAACCAAATTTCTTATTGACTATTATGGCCGAATAAAATTATTTCATCTCCAATTTTTGTTTGTATTTCATATAAATAAGATGTTTTTAAAGACAAGTTTTTTAATTGTAGAGATTCAGATACCAAAGGCTTTTTAATTTACTGAGCTTGACAAAATGGATTTCGATTTTTAGGACAACACAAAACCACCAATACAATCAAAATGAATAATGTATCATTTTTCATTAAAAATCAATTTATTTTTCAAAAGCCATCCATTTAATATCGTTTTAACCAAGCTTCCAATCGCTCTGTCCAAGTAGATAGATAGGCGTTATCGCGTGCTAAGGCGTAGCCATGCCACCCCATAGGATATAGATGCATTTCAGCCTCAACTTTGTTATTCAGTAATGCCTCGTAATACTTAAGTGAGTTCTGTACTGGAACCCCCGTATCGTCTGTTGAATGCATGATAAATGCAGGTGGTGTTTCTGTATTTACATGCAACTCGCTTGAAAAATGTTGGATTAATTTTTCATCTAAATTATTGTTTAACAAGCGTCTTCTTGAGCCAGGGTCTGTAAAATCATCTTTAAAAGTTATAACAGGATAGACTAAAACCGAAAAATCCGGTCTTGCACTCAATAAATCAATACCATCAGTTGGTTCTGCATATTTTTCATTGTAATGAACAGCAAGTGTTGCCGCCAAATGCCCACCTGCAGAAAACCCCATTATACCGATTCTTGAGGAATCTATCCCCCATTCTTTGGCATGATGTCTAGTTAAACGAACTGCCCGTTGCGCATCTAATATAGGCGATTTATATGAAACGATATTTGATTTTGAATGAGGCAAACGGTATTTTAAAACCACTGCTACAATGCCCTGTGAATTTAACCATTTGGCAATATCGGTACCTTCCCAATCCCAATTCATTATGGCATATCCACCTCCTGGACAAATAATCACTGCTTGTCCATTCCTTATTTTTTCTGATGGTATAAAAACTTCAACACCTGGCTTTTTTACATTTCTAATCTTTAAAACACCTTCCTGAACCCTAATTTCTCCCTCTCCAGTTTCCTGATAATTTGGAACAGTATCACTCCACAAGGGTAATTCTAAATGCTGAGCTGCACCTGAAAAACTTATTTGAACCAAAAGAAAAAATAAAATTGTTCTCATCTATTACTTTTTAATTAAGATTAGCTGTTGTCCTGCCTCAGTAGCTACATCATACTCATATACCGATGGTACTTTAAACGTTTGTAAATTGGCTTTGTCCGATACCAAAGGCTTTTTGATTTCAGGCACTTGATAAAATGAATTTGTGTTTTCAGCGGATGCTATTGCTAATTGCTTTCCATTTTGAAGTTTTAATTCATTATATGAACGCACGCGACAGTTTCCGCCTAAAGTTGATTTTATAACCACCTTCACTACTTCGCCGTTTTTCCATTCGAGTTCACTAATTTCGAAACCACCTCTAGCGCGTAATCCTGTTACGTTTCCATCTTTCCAAACATCGGGTAAAGCAGGAACTAAATGAATGGCGCCATCATGACTTTGCACCAACATTTCGGTTAAACCAGAAGTAAATCCGAAATTACCATCAATTTGAAATGGTGGATGCGCATCTAACATATTAGGATAGGTACCACCTCCTTTTGGAGAATCTGGTCTGCCTACTAATTTTATTTGATCGCCCATTAATTTATAGGCGTGATTTCCATCTAATAATCACGCCCAAAGATTGATTTTCCAGTTCATGGACCATCCTGTTGATGGGTCGCCTCTTTGAATCAACGTATTTTCAGCCCCTTGAAATAACTCTGGATGTCTATAAGGTGATATTTGATTGGACGGATACAATCCGTATAAATGCGATACATGGCGGTGGTCATCCTTTGGATCGTCTAAATCTTGCATCCATTCTTGTAATTGATTGTGCTGCCCCACCTTCATTGGAGGTAATTTTTGTAATGCATTTTCTATTTTGGATATCAATGCTGCATCAACATTTAAAATTTTAGCGGCACTGATGGTTTTGGTGAACATATCGAATACCAGTTGATTGTCCATTGTCGTGCCTGCTTCAATAGTTACATTTTTGGAACGTACACTCGGGCCATGTTCTGGAGAAATTGACGGTGCAATTACCAACCAGCCATTTTTAGGTTCTGGTGTTAAAACACTTAAGATGAATTCTGTAGCACCTTTCATGGCAGGATATACCGATTTTAAATACTCTAAATCGCCATTAAACATAAATTTATCCCATACGTGCTGCGTTAGCCAAGTACCACCTGTTGGCCACATGCCCCAAGTAGCTCCGTCTACAGGACCACAAATCCTCCATAAATCGGTATTGTGGTGCGTAACCCAACCATCGGCGCCATACATCACTTTGGCCGTTTCTTTACCAGCTTCCGATAATTCCCGTACCATTTGAATTAACGGTTCGTGCATTTCAGATAAATTGGTAACCTCGGCAGGCCAGTAATTCATTTCTGTGTTTATGTTTACGGTATAAGCACTTTTCCAAGGTGGTGTTAAATCATTACACCATAAACCTTGTAAATTGGCTGGTTGCCCCCCTGGTTGTGAGGAAGAAATTAGCAAATACCTTCCGAATTGGAAATACAAAGCAGCCAATGAAGGATCGAATCCGGTACTAAATTCCTTAATCCTCACATCTGTTGGATTTTTTGCAGCTTCAGAAGTGCCTAAATCCAAAGACACTCTGTTAAAATAGTTTTGGTAAAAGCTGGTATGGTCGTTTACCAACTGTTTGTAATTTTTCTTTTCAGCTTTCGCTATAAAATCTGCTGCCTTTTTATGGGCATTGGCACTCACATCTTGGTAGTTTACAAAATTGGTAGCGATAGAAATATAAAGCGTTACGCTGTTTGCTTTTGAAACGTTTAATTGATTGTTTTTTGCCGATAGCTTTCCCCCTTCTGGAACGATTTTTACACGAGAATCAAACTCTACCATACCCTTAATTGCCGGAGTACCCGGTGATAACCTAAAACTATTATCACCTCCAAACCCTGTCATAACCAATACGCCATTGGCTTCTGTAAATACGGAGACTTTTGCAGGCTCTGGTCGATCCATCGTAGCGTTAAAACTGATTTTCCCTTTTTTATTTGCTGTGATTTTCATTACAATCACCTGATCGGAAAAAGAAGTGAAAATTTCACGTTTGTAGGTAACACCATCTACGGTATAGGTGGTAGTGTTGATGGCTTTTTCGATATCCAATTCACGGTAGTAATCTGAAACGTTTTCTTGATTTTCAAAATTCAACCTTAAATTCCCCACTGTTTCATAAGGCATCCCGTGTGATGTTTTAGAAATAAACTTCTCATTCGCCAAACGGTGGGCTTCATCATATTTTTCTTGAAATAATAATTCCCTAACTTCTGAAAGCGCTCCTTTAGCATCTGGATTATCGTTTCTATGAGGACCTCCTGCCCATAATGTAAGCTCATTTAACTGGATATTTTCGTTGGAAGGGTTTCCAAAAACCATAGCGCCCAAACGACCATTTCCTAAAGGAAGGGCTTCGTTCCAATTGGCTGCTGGGGCATTGTACCAAAGTTTAAGATTATTATTGTCTTGCGCATTACAATTTAGAAGCACTACTAATATTAAAATCTTTAATATAATTTTCATCAACTCTTTGTTTATTATTTATTAATCTTTATTTATAATTCATCATACCATAAACTCAAAAAATATCTTGACTTTAAGGCATGACTATATTTATTCTAAAAGAAGAATATTACTAATAACGAAATTAATATTTTGTGATTTTTTTAATATAAATTATAGGTCATACACTATAAACTATAACTTATTTGTTTCCAAATTGATTTTTTTAAACCATTACAGCTTTTTTATTTGCTGTTTCCCATTCTTAAATGCGCTACTTAACAAGCTATTTGAAGAGTCACCCATCTGTACTGAAATTGCCAAAATTCGATTTTTGTTTGCTTGCTGAAAACGTATCTGGAATTATTGTGAATATTACTTTTTTAAGACGCTTCAGCCTTCCATTCTATTTTATTTGAGTGACCTTGTTGTTGGTTCCGTGGTCTGTAACTTTACCTAAACTTACAACAGTGTTTCCTCTTGATGATGCCTCTAAAACAATTGGATATTCAGTTTCATTTTTGATGGTAGAATTATTGTTTTTTACTACAATGGGTCGCAAATTGGTATCCATAGGCCCTTCAGTTCGATGAAAAACAATGGTGTGATTGTTCCCTAAAATATCGGCAACATTATGGTCTCCAACCGCATTTGGCGATGGAAGAATGGTCAATTCAATATTCTGGTTCGATTTTGATAGCCTAAAATCACTTAAAGGTGCATAAGTAAAGTTTCCTGATGAATTAGTAATTTTTCCACCTTGCGGTAAATTATAATTTGTAGCGCCACAATCAATTGCCGTAGAGTTGGTAACGGTTGCACTGCTAGCCAGATAAACCCTGATACCACCTCTCATTTTTTTGACGGTACAATTTTCAACCGTCACACTGCCACCATGTGTATAGACCCTGATACCATCTTCGGAAAGGGGATACATGACATTTTTAGGAATTGGTTCATTGTTGGTTTTATAATTGGATCTAACGGGCAAATCCACTGGATTGGTTTCCATATATAAATCGGCGCTTGGTCGCATTCTGCCTTCCACAAGTGTGTTTTTTATAACCGATGCATCTGCTGGCTCCTGCATATAAATGCCATGACCAAATGCTCTTTGCTGCACTTCGCAACTGTCTATGACATTGCGTTTGCCTTTTAACAAGATACCACAACGTTTATCCAGTCCAAACACATTATCGCGCCCTATTCCGTAGATGCTTCCATAACCGTATGGAAACGAACCTCTTACCGTTAACTTTATATTTAAAATTAAGTTATCATCACCTCTAACATCCAAAACTGCCTGCCCTTTTAAGCCACTTGCCAAGGTAGATCGTTCTTGATTGTAAGCACTAAAATCTGTTACTTCATCTAATCCGCTAACATAAGTATCTTCAAAAGCACCTCCTTTAAAAGTGTTGTGATTACCCGTAATAACGATGTAACTCTGTTTTGTGGAACCAACAGGTGCATTTACATAAACCCCAGACAAATCTATCATATTGTTAGAGCCAGAGCAAAGAATTTTCCTTTGGTCTTTCGGAAGTTCGGTAAGGTCATATTTACCAGGTTTCAAAATAATATTCTGATTACTGTTTTTTACAGCTTCACATAATTCTGATAAAGATGATACTTGCATCGTGGTTTGCGCCGATAATTCCAAGCCAATAAACCCAATGAATAATAAAGCTATTTTAAAAGTTTTCATATTCTTCATTTTAAATGAGAAAGTATAAAATTGGTAGCATAATCGTTGATTTCGTCGATGGAAGGCGCGATATTTTTTCCATTAAAACTGTGTGCTGCATTTTTAACGGTCAACAACTCTACATGGGCATTTTTTTCTTTTGCTACTTCCACCATGTAGGTAGAATTAATAATTGGAAGCACGGGATCTTCAGCGCCATGCAACAACAATATGGGCGGACTATTTTCTTCCAAAAGTTCTGTTGGACTTAACAACTTTGCCAAGTCCGGTTTTTCGCTTAATGGTGCTCCTAAAAGACGCTCAAAAAGCTTTCCATCTTCAAAAATAGAACCCGGCCTTAAATCTGGATTTAAACATGATGTAAAAGGAAAATACGAAGCCACACATTTAAAATTAAGGGAATAATTGGATAATTGTGGGTCTCCTTTAAAATCAGGATCCTTACCTAAAGCTGTTACCAAACTTAAATGTCCGCCAGCAGAACCACCCCAAACACCGTATTTTTCCTTATCCAATTTGTATTTTTCTGCATGTTTTAAAAGAAACCGAGCCGCATCCTTGGCATCTACAGCGGCATCATAAGCATTCGTTTTCCCCTTGGCCAACCTGTATTCAATAGTAGCACACACAACTCCATTATCAATTAAGGATTGTAAAGTGCCAAGAAACGCTTTTCTAAATATATTGTATTGAGTGCCTCCTGCCCAACCACCGCCATGAACATAAAGCATCCACGGATTATTTTGTTTCATTTTATCAGCCTCTGGATAGAAAATAGTCATTTTTAATTCTTTCCCATCTACCGTTTTATAGACTACTGCTTCTTGGTTCTTAAAAGTATTTAAAATTTCTTGTTCTTCTGGGTTTTGACCATAAACAACAGACACACTAATTAGTGACAGTAAAAACATGAAACATACTCTACTTAATAATGAATTTGTTCTAACTTGAATATAATTCCTCATAATATCGTTCTATAGTTAATGAATATTCTTGTTTGTTTATATTTAATTCGTTTATGTATGGAAGTTGCGTGTTTGTATGCGAGGATTTTCCGAAGGAAAATCAGAAGCTAGCAAACGAGCAACTAACTTTGGTTTATATAAAACTAGCAATTTTTTTTTACTGTGTTAGGCAGCGTTTTTTTTTTAATTTTCACTATTAGGTTCATAATCAAGAGGCAAAGAATGTGCAAACTTTTCATAAGACCAATATTCTTCATATAAAACATCTAATGGATTAGCTAAAATTCCTTGTGGATAAACTATAAATTTTTCTGTTAATGGAATTATGTTCGATGTTTGTGGAAACGCTTTACGGGGTTTACTAGATGGATTTCTTAAAATATAACCTTTTTCTTCATTTTCTCTGAGATATGTAATTCTTAAATTATTGTCAAACTGAAGATAAGTTGTATTATTTTCTTTATAAATGATATCTGAAGACGCTATTTCAGCCTTATCTAAATAGTCAATATATTTTGGCAGTTTTGCCTTTTTTAAAATAATTAGTGCTGAATCTATCGCATTTTCAGGTATGTCAATTTTTCTTGACAAATTAAGAGTAGCATTCGATTTAGATACTGCCTTTCTAGCTTTTAATATTTCTTCTTCACTAGGTCTATCTTTATTTTTCTTTCGCACAAATTCATTTATAACAAAACCTTCTTCTTTTGATGAATTTTTCAAAAGGCTTTTATAAAAGTGTACTTGAGAACCATTATAAGCCTTTAACCTATTTTTTATCCACTTCTTCTTATCACCTTTTAATGCTTTAAAATAAGAATACCCTAAATAGTTAGTGATTTGGTTTTCTATTGAAAAGTGTTTCAAATCGTAGAATATATCATAGCCTAGAGCTTCATTTTTTATATGTAATGGTTCAATTGCTTCTGCCGTGAAAATACTGTTTTCTGAATCAAATTCAAAAAACAAAACCTCTGGATTTTGTACAGTACAAAATTTTGAAAACTCACTAGCACCAATAAATGCACGAAAGAAAACGGAAAAATTATATTCCCATTTAAAATTGTTTTTTTCACCTTTAATAATAACTTCATCTAATACAAATTCTTCTTCTGACAGTGAAAAAACAAGTGGTTTTGTGTAAGTAGAAGTATCAAAATTATATTTTATAGTCTTAAATCCTATATGCGAAATTATTAATTGATAAACACCATCTTTTATCTCTAAATTGAACGCTCCATTGTTATTTGTAATAGTTCCTATTGTGGTGTTATTAAGGTATATCGTTACATTACTCTGGGGTTCGTTGTTAAAATAAATTGTCCCATTCAAATTTATTTGAGCCGATAATTTGAAAAAAATCAAGTAAAAAAAAAGAATAAAATATATAGTTTTAGTCATCAGATTGCATGGTGATTTTAAATGTTACTTAATGGTCTTGTTGCCTACAGTATTTTAATTCGTTAATGTTAGTTTAATTGCCAATTCCGGATATTTGCCATTGAAGTAACCATTATTCTTCTCTTGTTTTAAGTAATATTTCCATGTTCCTTGATCAAAAAACCAGCTGCTTTTTTTGTCTGAATTACTAGCAATCCCTAAGAATGCTGGTGCGTACATAATTTTTTCTATCCATATATTTGAATCTCTTTCTCTGTATCTAAATACATATTTATTTGATTCTATAATTAGCCATTCGATAGCGATAAAAAATCCTTTTTTTGGAAATTTTATATTTAAATCCGATATGTCAATTTCAGTTGTTTTTTTTCCATATTTTGCAACTCCTATTATATTCTTATTATAGACATAACCATAAGGTTCCCCTCTATCATTTATATCATAAAATATAATATTGAATTTTGAGTTTTTAACTTTACTATCCGTAAAAACTTTGATTTTTTTTAAAAATGGGGTTTTATTATAAGACTCTTTATATTCAAAAAATCTTGCGACAATACAAGGATTTTCATAACCAGGATAGTAAGTAGGTATTTTATCTTGTTTTAAGTTACCAATGATTAATTCTTTAGACGTTTTTTTTGAATTAATAACAATTTCGTCTAGCTCGGTAATGAGTGGTTTTAATTCAAGACTATTTTTAATAGCATCAGAAGAAATCTTTTTTGTTTCATATCCAATTGCTGAAAAAACAATAGTTTTTCGACCTTCAAATTTTAATTCAAATGCTCCATTTTCATTTGATGTCGTTCCGATACTTTCATTTTCTACCCAAATATTTACATACGGAATTTTTTCCTTTGTTTCGCTGTTAATTATAACCGCCTTTAACTGACCAAAACAAAAGTTTGAAATAAGTAAAATTGTTAACGAAAGTAGTTTTTTCATATGTTACCTAACACTGGTGTATATTTAATTACAATACTTCCTTCTTTAATTGGTTTCTCAAAATCAATACCAATTCTATATGCAGTACCTCCTTCGCGTAAACTTTTAACAGGTACTTGTTCATCCTTAATTTTTATTTGACCTCCAATACCTGCAACTTCAGCTTTTACTTTTTGACTTTTCGAAGTTAATATAACCGTATGATTATCAATGATTTCATATTTAGTGTACGTCATAATCGCCGTTCCGAAGGTTACTGGTTCTGAAGCAGCAAAATAATCTTGCACGCTTATAGTTCCTGTACCCGATTTATCATTCACCATGGTTCTGGTCAAGGATTTTAACATAGGTAATTCATAAGCAGCCTTCATATCCATAACCACTTTATCTGAATTATTTTCAAAGATAGTTTCCGTTATTTTTCCTTCAAACTCCCTTCCGTTCGATTGTAATGTATTATTGATTCGAGGAACCGGATGCCCCCAAGAACTTCGCGCTTTATTGTCTTTAGAAAATGATCCTGCGGTATATGATGGCGCACCAATATCACCAGACATGAAATCTTCATCCAAAATAAGAATATAGGTTCCTACGTCGCTATGATTATGGTTTTCGGCATTATGCCCTGCTTTTATGGCTATTGAAAATGGTACTTTTTGTTTGCCACGAGAAATTACCATACCAAAATCGTCAAAATACGTATGACCATTTAATTCTGATTTTTGAGTTTCACTCTCATTATTCACACTGAATAGTTCTGGATTATTCCACGCTATAATTTGTTCCACAGCTTCCTCCATTCTAATTTCTGAAGGTTTGATGGCGCCATAATGTTTTGAAGATAGCATCTCAGCAAAATTGCTGCCACTGCTTTCGGTATGCGAAACGCCATCAGCAAATGGGGCGCAGGTACCATTTTGAATTTCGAAATGCTCAGGAAAATTTCCTATTCTTTTTAATTTTTCAGGATTATCAAAACTGAATAAATTTATTTTTCCTTCGGTATAGTCGGATAGCATTTGTGCCAAATACAAGTAATGGTTAAAGCCATAACCCCAATATCCCAATCCTTCGGAGCAATACCCATCATCACCAAAGCCACTTATATAATATTTCATGCTGTTTATTGAAGACCCAACGGCTGCCAAACGTTCTTCAGCACTTTTAGAATTTATAATGGTTACCAATACAGAGCCACTTGTACAAACCGAATTCCAGTTGCTGGTACTCTTAATCCAAGTATTATTTTTATCGTTAAGTTTACAACTTTTTAAATAGGAATCGGTAATACGCCATTGCAATTGCTTCTTAATTTCGGTGCGCATCGCCTGAGAAAGTGAATTTCCTAAAAGTGATTCCGCTATAGCTAAAACACCCCCAAACTTACGGGCGCCCAAATCTATCGTCACACGTTTTCCTTCTAAAACACCGTTATTGTTATCATCATGATTGGGATGTAGCCACGACTTCATGTCCATAATAGCTTGAACATAAGTGTTTATTTGAGGTAAAAAACGTCCTTTATTTTCTAAACATTCTGCTAAAATAAAATGCTCTAAACGATCCATGGTTCTGTAATACCTCGGTTTATAAATTCCACGATTGCCTTCTTTATTGGCTCTTCTATATATTTCATCTGAAATAGGCACTTCAGGTTTTTCATCCAATAAGGACATTGCTTTATTTAAATACACTTTACCTGAAGATGTAGCCGCCATAGCATCCCAATAGGCGCGATCGGTTATTTGAGGTGCTGCCTTATATGCATCATTAGGCATCACTTTTTTAAGCATCTCCATTTGTTTTGCTGAAGGATATATTTTATCGCCATCGGCATGTTTTAAATATTCAGCAATATTTAAAGTGTCTCTTTCTGGATTATTATAGCTAAAAGCCCCCATAAAACAGAGAAAGAACCCAATGCTAATTAGTGTTTTCATTTTAATATTCATAACCATATGTTTAGGCTATTTTTAATTTAAGTCTATAACTCGAAAAGCTCCCACATTAAACTGCTTTTCTTTGTTGTTGTAGGTTATTGTTACGGGAACTTCATTATTTAAAAACAATTTCCCTCCTTTTATTTCAAGTACCACATTTCCTTTTTCACTTGCTGAAATGATAAAATCTTTTGTGCTAAGTTCGGTGCCATTCCCCATAAATAGAACAGCATCACCGTTTTTCTCTTTTCCAATTAACGCATATGTTGCATTGGTGGATATCTCTTTATATTTTGCTGATTTGTTATTAACTGAAGAAAAAATTAAATCCGCTCTTCCAGATGTACTCATAATATTTAAACCTACAAAATCTTTACTTCCGTTTTCATCTTCAAAACTTTTTATAGATGTAACACTTTTTCCATCTGTTGAAGTAAATGGTTCGTAAACGGATACAAAAGGATGCTCCCAAGCCTCCCCATATTGGCGTGCATTAAAGGTTAAATATGGTGCTTTATCCACATCGTAAGGCAAACCAGAGTTTCCTTTAAACGCTTTATTTGGTGGCGACTTCAATGAAAATATCTCTCTGTTTTCAGAGCCTTTCATCCAAAGATTCATAAACACATCTTCTTCACCCTCTGGCCTATCAATTTTCCATTGTGCTTGATAATCGTTGTTTGTTTTGATGGATTTTTTATCCCATTGATAATCAAAAGCATACAGATAACCCCCAGCAAACGCCATACCTTCGGATGGAGACAGGTTTAAAGGTTTCCCAGAAGCGTCTAAAACTTCCATACTCTGACCTAAATTATGATAGAAATAATCATGGAATTTATCGCCTTTACGTTGTTTTTTTGAACGGAAAACATCCACATAATACCCTGTAGTTGCTCCTGTTTTTATGGCACTTACCAATCTGCTTTGGTCGCTTCGTGTTTCGGGTTCTAAAAAGTAAACATCGGAATAGGTGATGTTTGGATAATAACCATCTTTTTGCTCAGATTTTGGATATTCGCCCATTAAATCGAAGGCATGGTTACTAAACATTTCGGTATAGGAGGAAACACCATCTACCATCACCGTATTATGCGCTGGAAATTGGGAGTAAAACTCTAGATAAATAGGTTGCAAATAACCCGCACCCTTTCCTGGGTCTGCCCCTTGTACAAAACCTTTTCCGTACAACTCCATATTGATGCCATTGGCATGCATATGGTTACCCAATGAGGCATTTAATGACACCATCATGCCATCTTTACCAGTGCCCATGCGTTGCACATGCCAACTTACATTAGGTGCATAAAAGGTTTGAGTGATGTAATCTTTCATATCGCCTGCTGGATATTTAGGATTGATTTCCAACGGTTTGCTTTGAAAAAAGGAAGATATATTAGCTCTTGGCTTTCCGCCACCTCTACCAGAACGTTCAGAATCTTTTACAAACAAATGATACATGCCCGTAAATTCTTTTTCTAAAGCTTCGTTCTTATTTTTTTGTGCCATACGTATCATATCGGTAATCGCATCAGTTCCAATGCCTCCATAATTGGAATCTCCAAAAGCCACGGTTTGTCCGTTAGGAAACAAATATTGGGGCAGCATTTTTACAGCCTTCGGTATTACTGGCGTGTAAGGCAAAATATTGTGATTGAATGTGTTATCAAAATCACTAATAAAATGAACTAAATCTTTTGTAACGCCTTGTGCATACCCTGGACATTCGGCCCAAACACCCGTATTAAAATCGTAAGCAAACTCCATAAATTTATTTAAGGACCATTGGCGTGCAGAAGTTTTATTCAGGATATAATCGATATAATATTCACGTCCTTTTTTGTCTTCATAGTTTTTATTATCCTGCAACACCATGGCAGCTTTTAAAATAATTTTAGCCTGGTGCAAGTTCCAATTATTTTGAGGCACCCCATTTTTTATGATTTGGTCTGTCCATCGTTTAATGGTTTTATCATACATGGGGATATTTTCAGCATGTGACGCTTCAATATATTGATGTAAATAATCATAAAGTTCGGCTACGTCAATCAGGACGTTTTCATGTATTACTTGAAAATTAGTAAAACCAACAAGCGTTTGAATATGCCCATTGAGCAAATCGATGGGTTCACTTCTATATGACATGCCTTCTAAATAGGTATGGATAATATCATAAGCAAACTTAGCATAACGCTCATCATTTTCTAACCAATAAATAAAGGCAGCATCATGCGCCAACTCAATTATTTGCTCATTAATGGAATAAATGACTCTTCCTGTTTTAGAAGGATCTACCCACTCAAAAGGGCTGCCCTCTTTACTACGGTTAGGTAAATATAAACCGCGAGGGTCATCCATATACGGTAAAACATCTTCTAATTTTGGTGTTCCATAAGATGTTGTATAATCGCGAGAACCTACAAAACGAACTGTAGGAACAGGTGCTTCACCATCAGCATGCGAATAATTTATACCATCAACATAAATGTTGGTCGCTTTTGTTTTCCAATGCATTTGTAAACGAGACACCATCCATTCTGGGTCTTGAACATGACGCTGTACATACACATCTATCCTATCATGAATACCTTTAAGTACTTCTTGAGCCCAAGTTTCTTTCTTAATTGTTTTTTGAAGATTCTTTTTTCCAGCTTGGGTAATATACATGCGTGGATATCCTTCTTCCAAATTATTGGGAAGCGGAATTTGAGCGTGAGACCAATTTCCTAAAGAAATCAGCATCATTAACACTAGTATCTTTTTCATATGTTTACGTTTATTGTTCTTATTTATCGCTAAAACTTAATATGGTTTTTAACTCGGGGTTTCCACCTCTGTTACCACAACCAGAAGCTATGTAAAGTTTCTTTTTATACCAAATAAGTTGGGTTCCATGCCTGCCTTCCGGTAAACTGGGTAAAGTACTCCATGTACCTGTTTCGGTATCAAGGCTTTCCAATTCATTATGTGCTTCTTTTTGAACTGTACTTTCGCCTCCTGCAAACAGAATGTTATTTTTAATAGTTACCGCAGTACAGCCGGCGCGTTCCGTTGGCACTTTAGATTCTAAAGTAGTCCATGTTCTTGTTTTAAAATCGAACACATCTACTTCTCCTTTGGTTAATTCAAACACCTTTTTTATTTTGCCCGAAGTAACCCTACCTCCTAAAACATATAATTTATCATTACAAACCACCGATGTAGCATGATCTCTAGCACGAGGAGCATTTGGAAGTATTTCCCATTTACCTGTTTTAAAATCATAACAATCAAACCAATTAACATGTCCATCCCAATGCCCATCAATAATGCCTCCTGTTAAATAAAGCTTGTTTTTATAAATACTTGCGGTGGTTGAAGCTCTTAGCCTATCTTCTGGCATTTTGAAACTTTTAGACCATGTATCGTTTTTAGGGTTATAAACAAAAACATCTTGTACGGGAGTTTCATGGGGGTATTTACCAGTATGGGCACCTGCAACATAAACATTCCCTTTATAAGACACTCCTTGAAAATGATGCAATTCCATGGGCGGTTTAGCACCTGAAGTCCATGTGTTCGTCTTTGGATTAAAAATAGAAACCTCTTGAATTCGGCGCCCCCCTAACAAATAAAACTTACCTTCAACTTCTACAAAAGCAGCTTCATGACGTTCTACGGGTTCTCCAATACAATTTAATGTTTGCCAATGATAGCCATCAAAAGTTTGAGCTGATAGCCTTTGGTTTAATCCTATGGAAAGAAATATTAATATAAAAACGGAACCACGCATCACTTCTTTATTTAAAGATTTATTTATGTTTAATTACTTTTTAGTGACGGTTTGTATTCCATACACTAAAGGAAAAGCTACAATTAGCAACAAAAAAATCCAATATTTTGGGGGAAATTTCATCTTTTTCATTTAAATGTGCAATTTCCTGTTTTTATAATAATTTAACTATAAATTATGTCTCATTAACTATAAATTATAGGCGATTTTATAAAAAAAAACACGGTGTGAAATACATGATGAGATGTACATGTTTTTTAAGATGAATAATTTATTTTGATACAACAAAAAAGGTTGCACGTTAAAGCAACCTTTTTTGTTGTATGTCAAATTTTATTATCATTTTACAATCTAATTTTAATCAATTTGTTTGAAGCATCATAACTTCCATTTTTATCACTTGCATTCACAGTTAAAGATGATTTGCTTTTTGGACTGAACAAACTAAATGTTGCGATTGGTTGTCCTTGAAAAATAACATTTTGATTTGTTTGAAAATCTTCAACCAATGCCGTGTATTTAGAAAGTGAATGGATTAAAACCTGCCCATCGCGACGTAAATAGCTTCCATGTCCAATAAATAATTCTTCGATATTTTGGATATTGCTTTGGTCTGCACCTTCTTTAAATTTCAAAACCGTTAAATAAGCATCAGTATCCCAACCTTCTATGTTTATTAAACTATTTCGGTGCTTCAATCGGCCATCTGCCAATAAATTAAAATACACAACGGTTGTTATTCCGTTTTGGGTGATGGAAACTTTTTGATAATCTTTACCTTCTTCCTTTGTAATTATTGGAAGGCTTTTGACGTTTTCAGGTGTTTCCAGAGTAATAGTCGTTACAAATTTTGTTCTTGTTGTTTTTTCAAAATGACTGATGGACCAATATGGTTTTTGAGTATCTGGATGATGGTCTTCGTACCCTATCTTTTCCTTTAATCGCATATGCTCAGGAAAATCATGAGGGCGCTCACCACCCGGAGGAAAGGTTTCTGGGAATAACGGACGTACCAATACCTTCGCATCACCGTCCTTAATGGATAAATCGATACCGCCTTTTAAGGTAGATTCGCCATTGTAATGCAACAACCATTCAAATTGTCCAGGTTCATAAGCCAACAAATCATCTATCACTAAAATAACATCGCCTACCCATATAAAATTACGATAATTGCGCGCTAAAATATGCGAGTAAGGTCCCGTAGCATTTGCCAACAGGTATTTAAAATCTTTCCCTTCAACTAAATTATGAAGTGAACCAGAATTAACGCTGCCAAAGTAGGGGTCGTTTCTATTTTGTCCTTTGCCGTCGAACATCACCACATTGTGGGCTTCACTTTGGCAATAATATTCGGTAAACAACGGATTCAAATAACTACCTGTCCCTGAATCTATTATTAAGTTTTTTCCTTTGTGAAATAAAATAAACGAACCCGCATCGGCATGGGCATGGTTCCAAGTAAATCCAGATTTTACGGCTAACATGGAAGCATTGTCATCCCAAGAGTTTCGCATGGTTGCCCAACCCATATCTTGATATAATGTTGATTTAGGTCGGTTTGATGAAATAGTTGCATCCTTTATGGCTGATCCTGGATTTAAAATTAAAGCTTCGGCTGAACTTGAATCGTTATGTTCAGCGTTGGTAACATGATTCATATACCAAGCATAATCTTTGTTTTGATATCCTAAATTCCAAAGTAGCCTTACAATTCTATTTCCATTAGCTATAATTTTAGAATCGCCAAAATTGACTGCAAGATCCTTTCCGCCTTCAACAAAATAGGTAGTGTTTATAAAAAAGTCGCCAATTTTATCAACTACAGACGATTCTATTTTTGGTGCATCAGGCAACACATTGGCATAAGCATAAAGAAATAGTAAGTATTGAGATGTACCATAAGCAGCGTAACCAACACTTTCATAAAAACCGCCATCCCTATCGAAAGTAGGTGGCTTATTTTGTAAAACACTTCCTGTGAAATTCAACCATTCTACAGAAGATTCATGACTATCTTGCGCCCATTTTTTAGCTTCAGGTATTTCGTTCCTAACAGCCAATGATGCCAGACCAGACATGTACACACAAGCGCTCCACCAGTTATGCCCCATTGTATCGTAGGTATGCATATTGGTATTGGGCTCTAACCAATCATATCTTGCAGGTGTGATGCCCAATCGAACAATGTCTTTAGCAATTTGCTCTTTTTCAGGTACTGTTAAATAATTATAAATGCAATCAAAGCCCACAGCAATGTCATAACTTGTATGCGAGGTTCCTAATCCTCCCTGCCATGGCGGATTTCTTTTTAGCAAGGTACTGCCTTCCCAGGTTTTCTTAGACCCGTAATCTAAAAGTAATCCCTTTAGTTTACTGGCGAATTTTTCTTCACCCGTCATTCTATAAACCAATCCTAATAAAAGCGCATCGGTTGACTTTAGTTTATCTTTTTTAAGCAATTCCTTAGCTTTTTTGTATTGCTCATTCCAATCGCTTTTTATTGTTTCATCGGTCTTAATTTGATCTTTTAACCTTGCAATATTTTCATCGGTATAGATTAGATAATTTCTTTTTTGTGCCGATATATGAAAAGTTGCAAGACACAAAAAAATGATTATAAATTTTTTCATTTTTTAAAATAATATAGATTTAGAAGTTTTATTTCTTTTTCAATATTACCAATTATGAAAATCAATTGATATAAACTATAACTCAATGATTATAAATTATGAGTAATTATATATTACTTGTTCCAATTAAACGCTTCACCACCCAATTTGTCATTCAATAATTGTTTCAATTCCTTAACAATTTCCGGATTTTGATTTGCTATATTTTTGGTTTCTTCGCCATCATGAATGTGGTCATAAAGTTCTACTGCGCCATTCTTGTGCTGCGTGAAGCGGTATTTATCAGTTCTAATTGTGGTTGCCTCTGCTGTATAAGCGACTGCCGCCCTCTTTTTAGTTTCTTTGCTTTTCATCAAAGGATATAAAGAATTACCATTAACAAATTCTGGTTTAGGTAACTGACACATGTCTGAAAGTGTTGGAAAAACATCTAAAGACTCTACAATATCATCGATTTTCTCTCCTTTTCTGGTCATTTCAGGATTACAAATAATTAAAGGCGAACGAAGAGATTCTTCAAACAAACTATGTTTTCCCCAAATAGCGTGTTCACCTAAATGCCAACCATGGTCGCCCCAAAGTACCACAATCGTGTTTTTATCGGCACCTGTTTCCTTCAATTTCTTTAAAATATCACCTACATGTTTATCGGCATAACTAACGCATGCGGCGTAGTATTTGCGTAATTCTAAAGCAAAATCTCCATCTTCCCTCGGGTCTTTGCCCCAGCGATTGTAGTTCATAAATTCATTGGAATTATGCCATGTTGTTATACCTTCTGGCTTTTCCGGGTGTGGTATTGAAGGAAAAGTAACGTTATCATATAAGTCTAAATATTTTTTAGGAACTCCAAATGGCAAATGTGGTTTTATCAGTCCAATAGCTAAAAAAAATGGTTTTTTGGATGAAGCTAATGTCTCTAATTGTCTTAAGCCTTCTTCAGCAATCCATCCATCTGGGTAACTGGTATCTAAACCATCGACGGTTTCGAAGACATCACGATCATTGGAATCTCGCGTTTTTCCATATGAAAGCCCATGCATAGCACCTCTGGGGGTTTCCCATTCCGCTACTGGCATGAGATGTTTATCCCACGCATTGGGCATTTCAATAACGGAATCATTGTTCCAATCCTTACCGCCTCTTCCCCCAGGGTGATGAGATACTTTACCAACGGACACCGTAGTATAGCCATTTTTTTTAAACCACTCTGGCATACTGGGTGCTATCTTTTCACCTCCACTATCCATTTCTTCTGCTCTGGAAAATAAAGCTTCATTACTATCACCTCTGTACTGTACACCATATTGTCCCGTTAAAAACGTGTATCGGGATGGCCCGCAACTAGGTGAATTCACATAATGTTGATTAAAAGAAACACCTAAAGCTACCAATTGATCTATGTTTGGCGATTTGATATATGTTGCTCCAAAAGCATTTAATTCAGGGCGTAAATCGTCAATACAAATAATTAACACATTCTTTTTTGCAACTTCCTTCTTAGCATGGCATGAAAAAAGCAACAACACAAACATCAATAAAACAGAATACTTCATAATTTAAATATTTGGTTCTAAAAGAAACGCCCCTTAATACCTTAGAAAATTAAAAGTAATAAGGGGCGTTTTATCATCATAGTATGACAACGTTTATTTTAATGCTTTTTTAATAGCTGTTATCACCAAAGGTTCCATTACATGATAGCCTTCTAAATTTGGATGCACGGTATCTCTGCCATATTCCTTTTTCAAGCCTTTTTCATCATTTACCATGGATGAATAATAATCTAAATACACCATACCGTTTTTCTTGGCGTAGTTTTTAATTAATGAATTTAGCTCGCTGATTTTTTCTATAGGTTCTATGGAAGGACTCCAAGAATAACTACTTGCGGGCAGTACCGAAGCTAATACCACTTTTATGTTATTGGCTTTTGCAATTTCTGCCATGGAGAAAATATTTTCGGCAATTTCAGGTATTGTAATGGGTCCTGTATTGCCTGCAATATCATTAGTTCCTGCGTGAATAACTACGGCTTTGGGTTTTAAATTAACAACGTCTTGTTTAAACCTTAAAAGCATTTGTGATGAGGTTTGCCCACTAATACCTCTACCTACATAATTGTTTTTAGTAAAAAAATCTGGATTGAAATCTACCCATCTTTCAGTTATGGAATTCCCCATGAATACCACTCTGTTTTCTTTTTTATCCGGAGCTTTCAGTTCCATGTTAGCCTTTTTATACCTTTTTAAATTTGCCCAATCATCATTAGGTATTAATTGAATTTTTACAACCGAAACCTGAGCATCAGGCGCTTTCTCGGGTAATAAAACGGTTAATTTATCTTCAATTAATACTATTTTTATTTTCTTATCTGGCTCTGAAAGTAACCTTGCCTCTCTTGGCTTAATCGCTCTATCTATAACCAATTTTCCGTCTTCTGGCCAATTAAAAACATGTGCTAATAAAAAGCCATCTTCCCCTTCTGTATACGCTCCCCATTCTGGTTTTTCATAAGAAATTGTTTGAGAAAACCCAACACCAATATTTAAAGCAAAAGCAACTACGATAATTATTAATTTCTTGTAAACATTCATCTTCTATCTTTATTTAAATTATTTTGATTTTATGTAACAACAAGTACTAATTAACTAAGTTTGTTTTAATAATTACTGCCGTTTTAATTTATTCAAAATAAGGCTATCTAAAAAGTGTATTATACTTACTTTGTCAGGTTGAGCTTGTCGAAACCGATATTGATTACCGGTTAGTTGAAATATTTTGACAAGCTCAATATGACATAGAACTACACTTTTCAGACAGCCTTATTCATTACTTTTTAAATCTACTTGGTTGATCTTATTTTAACAACTCTATTTTAACAACAGTAACAGGATTGTCTGGTGCTAGCATAGGCACTTCAACCAATACATCACTAGATGTTCCCAATGCTTTTAATTCAACACCTGGATTCGTTAATAAGGTCACTTTTTTAAACTTAATGTCTTTATGAAGCTTTAACAAACCATCTTTTGGCCAATCGAAAACATGGGCGTATAATACACCATCCTTTTTAGTATAGCGTCCCCATTTTGGTTTTTCATAAGGACTTGCAGAAGCTCCATAAATAGCTTCGCCGTTTTTCTTAGTCCATTGCCCCATAGCATCTAAACGACGGATGCTTTCAGATGGAAATCTTCCGTAGCCATCAGGACCTATATTCAACAAAAAGTTTCCGCCCTTTGAAACAATATCAACTAATTTTTCAATTAAATCTTCACTGCTTTTCCAGTTATTATCGGCTGGTTTATAGCCCCAAGTGCCATTCATAGTCATACATGCTTCCCAATCTGTATCAATTCCGGTATCTGGAATTTCTTGTTCAGGTGTACCAAAATCACCAGCAAACTCACCTGGATTATTGTTCATCCCGTCCATTCCTGTTCTTCCTTTATCAACTCGATTATTTACAATAGTGTTGGGCTGGATATCACGAATGAATTTATAAAGGTCTTTACCCATTTCTGTGGTATAATCTGAAATCCAGTCACCATCAAACCAAACAACCCCGATATCACCATAATTTTTCAATAATTCGCCTACCTGAGGTTTCATATAGTTTTCATAATATTTTGGAAATTCTGGGTTAACAACTGATGGATCGTCATGTTGTGAAATGTTGTAGTTTGGGTACAAGTTTCCTTGTGCCTGTGGATGGTGCCAATCGACTATAGAGTAGTAAAAACAAAATACAATGCCTTGTTTTTTACATGCTTCGGATAATTCTTTAATAATATCTCGTTTGAATGGTGAGGTGTCCATCACATCATATTTTGTGACTTTTGAATCCCATAAACTAAAACCTTCGTGGTGTTTAGATGTAATAACGATATACTTCATACCGGCATCTTTTGCCATTTTCACCCAAGCATCGGCATCAAACAATACGGGATTGAACATTTTTGGAAATTTCTCGTAGTCCTCAATGGTATAATCCAATTTATCCATGGCCCATTCGGCACCACCGCCAGCAATTTTAGTACCGCGTTCTCCACCAATAATGGAGTATGCACCCCAGTGGATGAACATTCCAAATTTAGCATCACGCCACCACGCCATACGCTCGTCATCAGACAATTTCTTAACTTTTGATTTACTTTGTGAAAATCCAGTATTCACACTTAACATGGTAACCAATACCAAAATACTTAACCGCCTTAATGTTTTCATTTTCATTCGTTGTTATTAATAATTCTACTTTTATTTTGTGTTGATTGTAATTTTTTGTTCCGATTGATTTCGCATGATTACCAAATCCATTTTATCTGTTTTATTTTCGACGTTTATTTTGAAAAAATCCTGAACATTTTTTACTTTTTTGCCATCAGCTTGAAGAATAACATCACCTTTTTTGATACCGTTATTTTGAACTGCAGGACTTGGTGCCCAGGTACGCAATATGATGACACCTTCGGCAGAATTCAAACCGTAAGCCGATTGTTCTTGCTCGGAATCCACACTTTTGATATTATTTCGTAACCAAGCAACCTCAGGACTGCTTTTCTTTTCCGATGGATCTTTTATCACCGGAACCTCTGGTGTTTTAGCTATTTTTTTCAGTTCTGGTTTTTGCACCCCAAATTGATTCATTGGGAAATTTTTAAATCCGATTTTTAGCGCTGGTGAGTTTTCAGCAACACTAAAATCTAAATTTGCAGGATCTTTAAACATGGGGTCGCCATACACACTGTGTGTATCTCTATCATAAATTTGAGGTTTCATCATAGACACTTCGTTTGGAAATAAATTATAATCCAATTCTTTTCCCCAGCCTAACAAACCAACATCTTGATAGGTATCGGCTACAATGTTGTGTTTAAAGACATCTTCACTATTAGCGAACCATACATGGGGATGCAACGAGTTGTTCACCATAATGTTATTTTCTGCCACACGGTTAAACCCTTCGCGCAATTTCAAACCACTATTCAACATCAAGTTATTGTAGATATGGTAGTTTGAAGACCCATCATCTAAATCGACATCCCAACCATGGTCGCAACGAAAACGGTTGTTTCTAATGATGGTTGTTTTTATGGCATCCCACTTGTACATATCTGGAATTTCTGTAGTAAGTTTATTCATTTCGTCACGTTTAGGGTGCCAAAAACGATCGCGTCCCCAAGAGTTGAACGACCCATGATCGCTAGTTTCTAATACGGTATTAAACACATCGTTAAACTCTAAAATATGTCCGCCCCAAGTACCATCGCCAATATTAATTCCTGCTCTTGGCACATCGTAAATACTATTGTGGCTTACTGTAATATCCATAGCCATAGAAATTTGAACACCAGCGGTTTGCTTTTCGGTTCTACCAATTCGGTGAATTAAATTATCTTTCACCAAACATTCGCGTGGATACAACTCATTTTTTGGTCCTGGTAACGTATCCATTTCCGCAAGCGGAACAAATTTTCCATAATTGAAAGATGGAGAACGTACCGCAGATGGATCGCCTACAAACGAAACTGCACTAGCACCACACTCATGAATATGGTTTCCTATAATTTCCAATCCTTTGTTGTATTTGCTAGCCATGATAACGTTTCCACCTAAATTGGTAAATTCATTATCAATCACTTTACAGTTTTCCGTACCTTCAAAAAACACCACACTGCCTCTGTAAATATTCCAATCGCTCCTTAACAAAGGCTCAAATTCCTCCATAAAGGTGCGTTGGGTATGTTCAAAAGTGATGTTACTAATGGTGATATTTTTTACAGGATTTTCTAAAGTCCCAACGACTTGTATCAAATCTTTAAGTACAGCGACTTCAACCTTCGCAGTATTAAGTTGTACATTTTCGGTTGGCCAATAGTACAATTTGCTGTTTTCTTTATCTAAAAACCATTCGCCAGGACTGTCCAGTTCTTCAAAAACGTTCTCTACCATGCGGTATTCTTCATGGGGTTTAGAGCCTCTGTTGTTTTGATGTCCGCCCTCCAAAATAACCGTACCATCTACATTTACTCCGGTAATTTCAAAGTGAAATCCGCCCCATCTACCACTATGCAAGGCATGAAAATAAGCGCCTTTTGGATTTTTCCATGTGGCAATGCGTTCTTTAGAAATCGCATCGGCAGCAAATCCTTGCCAGTAGTGACCATCTTCATTATAGTTTGGATAACGCGCTAAAATTTGCGGTGTTCCGTTGATTACCAGTTGGTCGAAATTTAGATTTTTGGGAACCGATGTTACATACATCCATTCATTGAACTTTTTCCATTTAGGATTTAAGACCACGGAACCTTTTATACGCACTTCGGAAGCATCGGTGCCTTTAATAGTCAATCCACTTAAGGATGCAGGAATTTTTACGGCTTCAGATAAATGATATTCACCAGGTAAAACATGAATAACAATACCCGATTGAGTATTATTGGCTCTTAATTGAGTAGCCTTAGCAATGGCATCTTTTATACTTGCAAATGGCTTTTCTTTACTACCGTTTGAACTTGTAGAACCTTGTTGTGACACGTAAATTTCGATGCTTTTTGATTGTGCTGCGCACGAAAAAAACACGACTAAGGTTATCAATAAAATACTTACTCTTGTCATTTATAATTTTAATTTTTTATAATTGTTGGTTTTCCTTGTATATACCCCAAAGACTCTAAAAACACATCGGCTTCATATACCGTTTCAATGTAACATCTATCGTTCTTTTGCTTGCCCTTATTAAAAAATCCATGTTCTTGATTATCAAAAATAAACACATCACATCTACTTCCTACGGCTTCCATTTTAGCCTTAAATGCATCCGCTGTTGCCACTGGAATCAATTTATCTTTATCGCCTAAAAAGAAAATAGTAGGTGGTGCGCCTTTTTTAATGTTATGCATAGGCGAAAATTCTAAATAACGCTCACCAATACGCTCATAACCATAGCCTTCCGGTCCGTTATCAACAACAGGATTAAACAACACCAACGCATTGGCTTTTGTGCTGATGGACAGATCTTCTCCTTCTTCATCTAAACCTGAAAGCATGGTGGTTGCTGCTGCCAAATGGCCTCCTGCCGAACCTCCTGCTGCAACCATTTTATCTGTATCGACTTTTAATTCTTTTGCGTTTAGTTTAATATACCTCATGGCCGATTTTGCATCTTTCACAGATTCAAACGGTGTGGTTTTGTGTTTATTTTTCACGCGATAATCCACTAAAATAGATACCATGCCTCTAGAAGTGAAATATTTTGCTTGGTCTTCAAACTGTGTGATGCTGCCTCCGTTCCATCCGCCTCCAAAAAAGAAGACGATGGTTGGGTATTTTTTATTTTTGCCTTCGGGATGGTACACACTTAATTTTAAAGTATCAGAGCCTATTATTTTATAAATATGCTCTTGTGGTAAAGGTGGTGTTAAAGTATTATTTTGACTATTTACGTTGGTAAATGTCAACATCAAAACCATCATTATTATTAAATTTCTTATCATTTTCTATATCTTCAATTAATATACTATGACTACTTTACTGCGGGCCTTCATTAATCTAAATTCCAATTGTTCTGGGTTTGACCTGTTAATTTGTCCTTGTCTGGCAGCAATTAACTTACCATTTTCATAAACCTGTAATTCGGCCGATTTTTTCCCATCTAAAAACGGCGCACGTATTACAACAGGCGCATCGCTTTCAATTACAAAGGTATTTTTTGAACGTTCTATGGATAGGGTTACAGGTTTCCCTGAAGCCACAATACTCCAGCCATCTTGCTGGTAATTATAGATACCTGAAAGAAACACATAATCTATGGCATTACTACCTTTAGCTTTTCGAGTGATAGATACAACTCCTTGTTGGTACAAATTATCGGTTTTAATGATATCACCTTCATTTGAATTTAAAATGATTTTATCAGTTGTTTTATTATCACTCAACAACACCTCAACAACTTGGGTACTTGGATTTTCTTTAAATGTTGAAAACGTTACGTTTGAAACAGGGTTTTCTTCCCCATCAATATACGGATTAAAAACCATAGCAAACGGATTCTCCCAAGCAGCCTCCTCCCTTTTTACAATTAGAGTTTCCATAGGGTTATCCACTACCTCAGCTGGTGCCGATCCTTTGGTTATGGCATTGGATTTTGGCGATAAAGCCGTATAAATACTTTGCTGCTCACTTCCTTTTACCCAAACTTTCATGATGTTGTCTGCTTCATTTTTACTTTTCAACCTAAAAAGTGCTTGAACATCTTTAGAAGTTTCTACCTTCTTTTTGTTGGTTAAATAATTGTAAGCTTTTAAATCGCCTTGTTTGCTTCCAAAATCGGTGGTTTCTGTTACATTTAAAGGTGTTTTCGCATCTAAAAGTTCTAACGATTGCCCTAAATTACGGTAAATATAATCGTGTCTTTGTTTACCTTCTTTTTGTTTTTTTGATCGGAATACATCAACAATATACCCTTTAGAATTTTTTCCTTTTACAATAGCAGTAAAACGTTGTTGATTTGCCTGTGTTGCAGGTTCGAAAAAGGACACTTTTGAAAATGTCAGTTTATCAAATTGAGGTATTGTTCCCGCTTTTGGAAAATGATTGTCTAATGCAAATGGGTGGTAACCTCGCATGGCATTGTAATCGGATTTTCCATCTACCACAACCGTATTGTGGGCAGGAAATCTGGAATAGAAATCGCGATGGTCGGTATGCCAATAACTTGGGCCTTTACCCATGTCTGGCCCCAACACATAGTTGTTGGCGAACAACTCCATTGAAATACCATTTACATGCGAATGGTTGCCGTATGAACCCGCCAAAGAAACCATCATCGCATCGTTTCCTTTCCCCAATCGCTGATTAAACATACTCACGTTGGAGGCATAAAATGTAGGCGACGTTAATTTACTTAAGCCATCTTGAGCTTCATTGGACTCTTTTAAATCATCTACATAAAAAAACAGTTCGAACAAACCATCTGCTTTTCGTTTGTATTCGCCCTTTGCAATCATATCGTTTAGCAAACCAGAAATAATAGCTTCCTTTTCTGTGTTGTTATATTTTCTATAGTTTGAAATTAACAATTCAAAATTTTCTGGCGGAAGCGGTTTGTGTGAAGAGTCCCCAAAACCAACCATATACCCGCTAGGAAATAGATATTGAAACGAAGCCAAAGCCGCTTTTTCTATAATAGGATAGTTAGACAACTCGTTTTTATTCGTAAAGTGATCCAACAAAGTGAAAATATCGAGCAAACTTGCAATGACGTGCACCGAATAAGTGGCACACTCTGGCCACATGCCCGTTTCTTGGTCGTAAACCAATAAAGATTCATCAATCGATAACTGTCTTTCGGTAGAAGTATCAAAGGTATATTTTAAGAAATACTCGCGCCCTTTTCCGTTTCTATACGCTTTATCGGTATCTAAAACCAAGGCAACATAGGTTAAAAAACGTGCTTGAAATAAGTTCCAGTTATTATCAGGGATTCCGTTTACAATTATTTGGTCGCCCCATTTTTGAAATACCGCATCGCTGTGTGCTATGTTTACTTTTTCTTTTTTGAAATAGTCATATAAAAAATCGTAGGTAGTTGCCAACCCTTTAAGGATGCCTTCATGAATCACCTCAAAAGTTGCTAAACCGGAAACACGCTGTTGGGTACCGTTTTCCAAATCGATTGGGGCATCTCTATAATACATGCCTTCCATATATGTTTCGAAAACAGGCTTTGCAAATGCAGCATATTTTTCATCGCCCGTTACCCAATACAAAAAGGCAGCATCTTCTAGCAATCCTATAATTTGTTCATTGATTTTTTCGATGGTGAAACCTATTTTGGATGGATGCACCCATTCTTTAATCCCTTCTTTATTTTCTAAAAAGAAACCTCTTGGGTCGTCAAAATAAGGCTCCACATCTTCAAGTTTCGGACGTTTATAATCGGAAGCCCAATCGCGTGTACCCGAAAAACGAACCGTTGGCACAGGTGCTTTTCCTTCGGAATGCGAAAAATTGCCGCCTTTTAAAAACACTTTGCTGTGCTTGGTTTTCCAATTCATTTGTAAACGGGATACCAACCATTTTGGGTCTTTTTCACAATACGCCAGATACTTTTCTAGGTTTTCAATTTTCTTGTCTACTAAATTTTTCTTCCATTCGGTAGTTTGAATGCTCTCTAAAAATTTGGTTTTAGCGGCATTGGTGGTATAAATTCTAGGGTGCCCCAATTCTTGTGCAAACGATACCATCGGGCACATGAACAAAGTCATTGCTAAAGCAACCAAAAATTGTTTCATTTTTATAATCATCTAACTAATTATTGAATTTTTATATGATAACCAGCCGGATATTCCTTTGATTTTCCTTTGTTTAATTGAATCAACACAGGTTTATCTGCCGAATAATAATAGCTTCCATTTTCTATTTTTAACTCTGCTGAAACCGCTTCGTTTACAGCTTCAATTTTATAGTTTCCTTTTTGAAGCAGCTTTCCTTTTCCTAAATATAAATATTGAAAGTTGCCATGTTCTTCTGAAGCAACACCGAAAATGCCTTGGAATTTCAAATCTTTTATAGGTTCATAAACCTTAGTATCAATAGCATTGCAGATATATTGCTTGCTATTCTTTGAAGTTACCGCTATACTTGTGAAGTTATCTGAAGTTTGAAGTTTTGAAATGTCTTGAATGGCTTTTTCACCAGTTTCGTATGCTTCAAAAACAGACACAAACGGATGCGCTTTGCCATTAATTCCATTTTGACGCACAATTAAAGTTGGCGTAGTTTCTGGACTTTTATTCACTTGACCCGGAGAAACATCATCACGTAAAGTTGTTGGCGGCGCATCTACCACAAACAATTGTCTGTTGGCTTGCCCCATCATCCACATATCGGTTATCAAGGCTGGAGAAATAGTGTTTATAGTCCAAGTGGCATTAAAATCGTTGGTATGATTTACTTTTCTTTGGTTTTTGAAGAACGCATAAAACTTATCATATTTCACGCCTAAATCGTTTGTTTCCTTCAAACTTAAAGATTCATTTGATGCATTTTTAAGCGTGACTGCATTTCCTAAATTATGATGAATATAATCGTTATTATTTTGATCTGATCTGAAAATGTCAACATAATAGCCAGTGGTTTCAGAAGTTCGTATCATAGCTACCAAACGGCGTTTTTCATCAGCAGACACATCTGCAAACGAACAATAGTTTGACGTTTCTGTGCTATTATAAAAAGCACCTTCATCGGTTTTAGGATCCATCGCATTGATGGTGATGTCTCCTTCTTTATACCCTGGCACAATGGTATTAGAGCTCATAATACCTCGGTGATACCCTGCATCTTCAGACCAATACGACTCATACGCCGAAGCATCTGGTGCCAACGCCCAACCTTTGCCGTAAAATTGCATGGCTAGTCCGTTTGCTGTTAAATGCGATTTGCCCTTTCCGCCGTATAAAGTAAACATCAATCCGTTGTCTTCGTCGTTGCCATTCTTCATAATCAAATGTCTATGAAACTCTGAATAGGCTGCCTTATGAAATGGCAAATCACTTCCTGAATCTGGTAATAGCTGATTGAAAACAATCCCTTGCCAATCGGACTTACTTCTATCATACTGACCTGCCGCTATGTTTTTACGAATAACGGTGGCCATCGCTTTTGCTGTTTCCGTATCACCTTCCCAAGTTGCATAGGTTAATAAGGACTCAAAAGCTGAAATATTTGAAGGACCACCTCGCATATCTCCAAAAACAACCAAATTACCTCGCGCATCCAACCAACCCAAATTGGCCATGGCTGCTTTGGAAATTATGGGATTTCCCGCTAAGGTATTCACACCAGCTTTATACAAAACAACGCCCATATCCAAAACGGTAGGAATCATGCCAGAAGCATACCCTGGCGATTCTGGCCATAAACCAGTTTCTTTGTTATAGAAATCCATTATTACGGGCAAACCTGCATAATGATCGCCTGACTTTTCGGTGTAAAACGGAATATAATAGTCGCGCCCTTTGCCGTCTTCATAAAAATCGTTGGATTCTAAAACAAGCATGCTGTTTAAAATGTTTTTGTAGCGATTTACATTCCAGTTTCCAACTTTTCCACCTCTTATCAAGCCTATTTCTATAAAACGTTTGAATACTTCACCTGCAATATCAACTGGTTTTTTGTTGATGGTTTTTAAATGTTGATGCGGATGCGCGTTCAAATAATCATATAAAAAATCGTAGGCAATTGCGGTTGGAATTTGTCTGTCGTCATGAATCACTTCATAATCGTAATAGCCCATAATCCCCCCTGGTTCGTAACCTCCAGGTCCGTTGGTTGATTTTTCTGGATCTAATGGTGGCTTCATATAATAAGTTCCTATGAGCCACGTATATAAAATATCGGATGAAAATTTAGCATACTTTTCATCTTGAGTCATATAATAAGCAAATGCCGCTTTTTCGGCCAGTTTTAGAATTTCTATATTGTTCTGTCGAATCATATGGCCCGTTTTTTTGTACGGAATCAAAACAGGTGTTTTATCGGCACTGGAACGACTGATGCCTAGCATATCACCCGATTCGTTATAAGGAATTCTGTCTTCTAATGGTACGTTCAAATAATCATTCCAAGTACGCATGCCGGGTAAGCGCACGGTGGGTACAGGGGCATTGCCTTCGCCGTAATCCCAATTTTGATTTTTAATGTAACATTGGGTGTAATGTTCGCCTTTTTTCCAATACATGGCCAATCGAGACACTATCCATTCTGGGTCGGTGACATGACGGTTTACATGAACATCAATATCATTTAAAAGTTTATCCCATGATGCTTTTGCCCAATCTTCGTTTTCAATTTTTTGTAACAATTGCGCCCTGTCTTCCTGCGCCGCATATAAACGAGGATGCTCCCCTGCCTTTTGTGCATGACTGAAAATTGTTCCTAAAAACAATGTAATAATTAAAATGGTTCTATTTGTAAAGCTCATAAAGTTTAGACTATTTTTATTTTTTAATGAAGCGGTACTGTTTCAATATCTGGATTGTTTTTTGCCTCTAGATATTTTCTAAGTATTTCTTGATCTAATTCTGAACTATCTCCATAATGTTTACGCATTTCGGATAGTTGTTTTTTCAATTTTACAACCACTTTGGCATAGGCAGGATCGTTAATCACATTCTTCATTTCTTGCGGGTCTTTTTTACGATCGTATAGTTCCCACTCATCTACATCATAATAAAAATGTGCCAATTTATACTCTTGGGTAATGATGGCATAATGCCTTTTCACCATATGAATTCCTGGGTACTCGTAATAATGGTAATAAACTGCATCACGCGTCCATTCTTTATCGTTGCCAAGTAGTAATGGGATTAAACTTTCACCTTGCATATCAGAAGGTGGAATAATATGTGCTGCTTCTAAAATAGTTTGTGCAAAGTCTAAGTTTTGAACCATTTCGGTATTGGTAGTTCCTGGCTTAATTACATTTGGCCATTTGATTAATAAAGGTGTTTTGAATGATTCGTCGTAAACAAAACGCTTATCGAACCATCCGTGTTCTCCTAAATAAAAGCCTTGATCGGAGGTGTAAATGATGATGGTATTTTCATCTAATCCTGTTTTATCTAAATAATCCAATAAACGTCCCACATTTTCATCCACAGAAGCAATACAACCTAGGTAATCTTGCATGTAACGTTGGTAACGCCATTTCATCAACTCGGTGTCGTTCATGTTTGGATATTCTTTTTTGAATGCATCCATCATAGGGCCGTAAACCGAATCCCAAACCGCTCTTTGTTCGGCATTCATAGCACCAACCTCACGTTCAAAGGCTTCCAAATCCCAACCAGATTTATCTTCAATACCCAATTCTGCCATTATTTCTGGGTACATTTTAGAGTCTCCAGCCCAATTCATGTGCTGCAATAAATTCATTTCAGCGGTTTTAGCGGCAGTACCTCTACCTTCGTAATTATCGAACAAGGTTTCAGGCTCTTTGAAGGTTTTTTTGGTGTATTCCTTGAAATGACGCGGGGCTGGCAACCACTCTCTATGCGGTGCTTTTTGCATGGAGAACAACATAAACGGCTTGCTTTCATCTCGTCTGTTTTCCAGCCACTCTAAAGTCATGTCCATGATAATATCGGTAACATACCCTTCAGCCGTAATTTGGCCGTCGTTGGTATCGAAAATAGGATTGTAATATCTTCCCTGTCCCGGTAAAATTTTAAATTCATCGATGCCTTTAGGATTGTTCCCAAAATGTAATTTTCCAAACATAGCCGTTTGATAACCTGCTTGTTGCATTAACTGGGGAAAGGTGGTTTGAGACTCATCAAAAGGAAACACATTATCTACTTTTCCGTGAATGTGACAATGTTTACCCGTTAAAATGGTAGCTCGTGAAGGTGCACAAATGGAATTGGACACACAGGCATTGGTAAATTTGATGCCTTCTTTCGCGATACGATCGATATTTGGGGTTTGTATCAAATGATCACTATACGCACTAATGGCTTGGTATGCATGATCATCAGACATCATAAAAATAATATTAGGGCGCTCTGTTGGCTGTTTCTTTTTTAAAGTCTCAACACCTTGTATTCTACAAGATACCATTGCCATTAATAGTACTGCCGATACTAACTTTAAAACAATGAATCTCTTCTTCATAATATTATTTCAACTTTATTTTATTCTAAATTTTCTTTATGTGAATAACAAAACCATTGTTGCTTTTCACATTTAAGTTCAATTTTGAATTAGTGTTGAATTCTTTTTCTTCAATGTTGACTTTGGTTCTAGTATTTACGCTCTCATCATCGGTATATACCTTTCCTTTATAGTTTGAATTTTCATTTAAAAACGAAAAGTCTATCGCAACATTACGTTCTGTGTTCCCATTGATACACCCAATAAACCAATCGTTTCCTTTTCTACGGGCAATAACGCCAATTTCTCCTATTTCAGCTTGAAGCACTTTGGTTTCATCCCAAGTAGTTGGTACATTGTTGAAGAATTCCAACTCTGGTTCATTTCCAATAGTATTGGTATTACCCCAAAGGGCATCGTCTTTCACTGGGGCTGCCGGTGCTTTATCATACCAATATAAAAACTGAAGCGGACTAAAAATACAAACCGTTTTCGCTAATTGAGAGGCGTGCGAGCCCATAGTTTCTACACGTTTATTGTAATAGCACACGGTGTTATCGGCTGCTCCTGCCAACATTCTGGTAAACATGGTGATTAACGTATGTTCGTTTGGCACGGTTTCTTCGTCGCCACGAATCCCTTCTTGGGTTAATAAGTTAGGGTAGGTTCTTGAAAAACCTGTTGGGCGGTATTCATCATGAATATCTATCACCAGTTTATACTCTGCTGCCTTTTTAACCGCCTCGTGCATCCAGGTGGTAGCATCTTGGTCGCCTACACGAACAAAACCATATTTTACTCCAGAAACACCCCATTTTTTTAATACAGGAAATACCTCATCTACTTTACCCTCTAAAGCTCTACGGTTAATATACAGCATAACTTTTACGTCTTTTTCTTTGGCATATTTACATATCGCTTCAATATCAAAAGGCCCTTTAGAACGCTTAGGGTCAAGCGTAACCGTTGTGGCATCAGAAGCATTATCCATTTCGGGACCATACCAGCCTGCATCAAAATGAACATATTGCATGTTATGGCTTGCTACAAAATCGATGGCCGCAAAACCGCCTTGGGTGGTTAAGGTGGTTTCACGAAGTACCTTACCCGGAGTAATCCAAGATTCATCTTCAATTTCTGATGGATCGTTTAAATTTTGAATGATGTAATTGTTCTCAAGCAATTCGCCATAACTATTTCCCATCATAACAACTCGCCATGGTGATTGAAAAGGCAATTTTTTATGAATTGAATTTGACTCATTAAGACGTTCTGAAATAACTGCACCCGTAATGGTATCTTGCTTTTGCTCTCCCATTTTTCCATCAAGAGAAGATACAATGCTGTATTTTGAAGATGTTCCTTTGTTAAAGCTCAACCTCGCATAATCTACTAATTTGGCTTCTGCCAATGCTATTTTAATGCTATCGCTAATCTCTATTAAAAGAGGACGTTCAGCTCCTTCTTCTAAACTTGAGATTGGAGTTTTTCTATATTTTCCTTGCGCTGTTAACACCTTTATCTCTCTTTTAGGCGTAGACCAAACAGAATAATCATCTGAAAAATTATAATGAATATTTTCACTTAGACTTATTTCTCCGATATTATTTTGCTCTGGAATTTCATAAGAAAAAGCCACACCTTCATTATAAGCTCTAGCAATTAAATTTAGATTGACTTCACCTTGCTTTAAATATATTTTAGTTTGGTTAAAATGATTTGGAATAGTACTCAATTCGTTAAATCTTGAGTTCCAATTTGAATTTTCTGTTGAATTTTCTATTTTTTCTACAGATACTTTTCCAGAAAAATCCAATTCGTCAGAAAGCAATTCCAAAACAGAGTTTTGAACAATTTGATGACCATCATAATATACAGAAAACGTGATGTTTTTTTGGTTTTCACCCTCTAAAAACACAATTTTTTTAGTAGCGTCTGGTGAAGATAATTTAATAACTTCTATTTGTTTGCAACTAGCTAAACCGATAAGTAGTAAAAATACCATACTACACTTTTTGAAAAATAAGTTCATTTAATTTATTGTTTTAGATTAATTTATGTTTTTTTAATTGATTCTTTCTTTATATTCGTTCCGCAGTATACCACTGTTAGCTTTAATCTTGCTCATTTATGACAAATACATGAAATGTAAGTTTAATATTCATACTCAGGTACTGAATAGATCATTTCTTCATTATAATTCATTCCCTTCTTGACCCCATACAAATTAATTTCGGTGGCGTGATGTTGTAAAGGATTGAGTTTAGGTTGTATTATATCTTCAGATTGAGCCAAAATGATTTCCTGCCCTTTTTTTAAATTTATTTCAAATTCACCATCCGCTATTTTTGTGATTTTCACTTGCTCTCCACCACTAACTTGTGTAGCAGTATTCCAATCAGGAACATTAAGTATACAAGGTTCTCCTGCTTCACTTTTTATAGATACCCAATCCGTTTTACTGTTATTTCTAGAGGCGCTAACCAAAAATCCTCCTTGTGCTCTTAGTTTATCAAATGATGCTTCATTCCAAGCATCCGGTACAGCTGGAAATACTCTAATTTTATCGCCCCAGCTCTGTAATACTAATTCCATTACAGAAGAAGCTGCGCTCAAGGGTGTTTCAATTACAGGGTTTTTTCCATTATTCTCAACGTAAAATGTATTTGGCAACAATTTTGCTTGTCCAGTTCCTATCTGTTTTGTTAAAAAATGTTGTAGCATGTCATTTGCATCATTTCCCCTGCGTAGAGCGGCATACAAAGACGCTCCGCCAGTATAGGAATATCCAACAAGCCCATTACCTTCTTCTATTTTATGCCAATGAACTACAGATTTATCTACAAGATCACCGTCTTCTTGACTATCAGGATCAAGTTGAAACAAAGGGTATAAAGCTAATAGATGTGAATAATGCCTGTGCGACATATCAACTGGCTGGTCACTACCAATCATCAAACCATTCTCATCAACGGGATAAGGGATTAGGTCTTCTAAAGTCTGTTTCCACTTAGCCACAAGTTCTGCATTGGTGTTTGCTCTTTCATTCGATTCTATTAACGTGTTTAAAAGCCAACGCAAAAGCGCTAAATTGTAATTTGTGTTTTTAAAGGATTTAAACCCTTTGTATTCAGGTGAAGCCATCGAAGTTAATTCAATCTGTCCGTTTTCATTGCGAACTTGCATACTTTCATAAATCTTTGCCACTTCCATAGCTTTAGGCACCCATTTCTTTTGAATAGATTCCCAGTCGCCTTTGTAACTATAAATCAGCCAGTAATTATGTAATGCCCAAGCATAATCTCCTAAGGTTCTTCCGCTGAAATGACTTTTTAGCATGCCATCTCCATGATTATCTATTAATGTGATAAAATTTTTAGCAATTTCTAAGTGGTTACTTGTATTAAAGGGCCAATACGTTAATTGCACATTTAAGTTCCACCATAACCCTGGCCATGAAGTAACCTTTAAAAATGGGCCATTTAAATCTAAAGCAGGGCCATCAGCTCTTGAACTAACTCCCATTTTATAAATTTGAATCCAATAAAACGATTCCATTCTCCCATCAGGAATGGATAAAAATGATTTTTGGTAATACTTGTGCCACCATGATTGATGCTGGTTTTCTATATCAGTAATAGGAAGCTCAAAAGCATCTTTAACTGTTTTCATAGCTACTTTTTCTGAAACATTACTCCCTGGAATTTCATTAGCAGTTGAAAGGTACATGGTTGATTTAGATTCAGAACTTTTTACTTCTTTCCAAACCGTTGCATAATCGCCACCCGCATTCAAACGTTGTACACAAACATTCATATCCTCCTTTTTAGAAACCACAGGCTTAGGATTTAACTTAATATCTTTATATCTATCTGGATTTGTAAGCACTCGTGGGGAAATAGGATTACCTGCTTTCCATTCCCAAGTATAATCTACATATTCCCCATTTCTTTTTTCGGTTGAATTTACCTCAACAACATTTAACATACGATTGTAAGGCGTAAACGCTTTAAAAGTAAGCGCTCCTAAATCCGTAATTATGGTACCTCTAACTTCTGCGTTCCATAAGTGCTGACGAACTTTAATAGACAAAATTTTACCAGCAGGACGTAAGTACATACGACCAATATCATGACGAGAGAAATCCATTAAATTGGCTCCTTTTGTACCCATAGAAGTTTTTTTATTGGGCGCTTTTTGGTGATCGGTAACATCTTGTCTTCCCATATGAAAATCAAGACGATTGTCTTTCATAGTAGCATAAATCATCATCCCTACTTGTCCGTTTCCAGTAAATGCCCCTTCATTCCATTGTAAAGGCGTTTCCTCCCATATTAAATCATGTTGAGCCATAAATTCTGGCCAGTTAATGTTGCGTTCTATCACTACTTTTTTTGAACTGCAAGCGGAAAACAAAAGTGTAGCAAAGGAAACTATGGCTACAAAATGGTGATGTTTCAAGTAGCCCAAAAGGTTGATATATTTTTTATTATTCATAAGTTTTAAAATAAATTAAGATTCATTTTATATCATTTTTGTATTAATTAAATACCCTAAAAAATGGTTAATGTTTTTTTTAAACTGACTTATATATTTTAGAATACTGGTTCTAAATGCTATGCATGAAGACTTTAACGGATGAAATATTTCTGTTTCAGACAATATTTCATCTCTACTCACTTCAGAAGAAATTAAACTTGGTTGTGCTCTTTTAATTCCATTAGGGAATATAAACTGAGAAGCAACGTCTTTCACAAAAAAGATACTGACACAATAAAACAATAAAGAAATTTCTTTTAACATATGTTTATTCTTCCCTAATCCAAATATGAGTTTCGTCCAATAATTTTTTGTATTCTACGTTCAACAGTTGTTTCATGTCTTCAAAAAACTCTGGTTTTGTTGAAGATAAATCTTCCGATTCGTGGATGTCGTTCTTCAAATTAAACAACACATAATCTGTTAGTTTTGCATTTTTTACCAAAGCTTCATTGCCATCATATAAATTATGAAGATTTTCTAACGTTTTACCATCAGCTTCAATTTTTGCCATAATTTTCCAATCGCCTTTTCGCATGGCGACTTTATGATCGTTAATAGCATCATAAAACGCCCAAATTAAAGGTTTGCTTCGGTTGAATTCTCCATTACTTAAAAGTGCTTTGAATGATTCCCCATCCAAATTCCTATTTGGTAACTTAGCTCCTGAAAGTTCTGCGAATGTTGGTAAAAAATCTAAAGCAGATACCACTTTATCTGAAGTTCCCGTAAAGGTTTCTTTACCAATCCAATTGATGATTCCCGGAACTCTAAAACCAGCTTCGTTGGTCCAAAGTTTCATGCCTCGTAATTCACCCGGAGAACCATATGAATGTCTTGCTTTATCACCATAGCGCAATAATGTTTCGGGGCCATTATCTGAACTGAAGACGATTAAAGTATTTGTGATGTTATTTTTTTTGAAATATTCCAATAAACGCCCCACAGCAATATCTACATTTTCAACATTGGCAAAGTATTCCGCCTGTTCTTTGTTTTTTGAAAGTGGCAAATATTTTTGCACCAAATCTTCGGGTGATGCAATAGGCTCGTGTGGTTCGTGAAAAGTCACTTCTAAAAAAAATGGTTTTTGTCTATCTTGTTTATCCAACCAATTCATGGCTTCATTAACAACAATTTGACTGCTATAACCTTCAATTTCACCAACTTCTTCGCCATTACGCACAAAGTTTTTAGGGTTTTTATGGCTTGGAGCTGCATTGTTGTGTGTTGCAAACCAGTGGTCGAAACCAAAATCATTAGGCTGTGGTTGCTTATCAGAATTAAATCTAGACGAACAGTGCCATTTACCAACCAAACAAGTAGCATAACCTACCGATTTTAATATAGCGGGAATGGTTGCTTCGTGTGCTTGAAGATGTACCAAATCTCTATTATCTTCACTCTTTTTTAATCCGGGAATAAAGTCATAAATACCGGCTTTATTCGGACTTCTACCAGTAAGCAATCCTGCGCGAGAAGGTGAACACACTGGCGCTGTAGAATAAAAATTGGAAAGCTTAATTCCTGTTACTGCCAATTTATCTAGATTTGGTGTTTTGATGATGGGATGACCGAATGATGACAAATCACCATAACCTAAATCGTCGCACAGCAACACCACAATATTAGGTTGTGTGTTTGAAATCGTAGTTGGCTCTTGTTTTTTAGAAGTTTCATTGCTTTTACAAGAAAAACTTATAACAGCAAGAATCAAAAAAAGATAAACTATTCTAAAACTCATTACTATTTATTCTTTACCTTGATTGAAAAAATCATTAAAAAAAAGCATTTGATATTTTATGGAATTAGACCAATAATTGTTGGTATGCCCTCCTGGACGCTCTATATAATCATGCGGAATATTGCGTTCTAAAAGCTTTTTATGCAGCCTTACATTGGCGTCATAAAAAAAGTCATCTATCCCACAATCAAAAAGAAACTTTAAGTTTTTTCCGTTTAATAAATGTACTAAATTAATAACGGTATTATTTTCCCAATTTTCAGGATTATCAGCATAATTGCCCAACCTCTTAGATATTTCCCATTGCAAAGGAAAAGGTCTAATATCAACACCTCCACTCATACTTGCAGCGATACCCCAAATATCAGGATGTTTAAAAGCTAAATACAAAGCTCCATGACCACCCATACTGAATCCGGTAATGGCTCTGTTATCTTTATTGAGGGTGGTATTATACTTTTCATCAATTTCTGTAACCAACTCTTTTGAAATGTATGTTTCATATTTCATACTTTCATCCACAGGGCTATCAAAATACCAACTGAATTTATCTCCGTCAGGGCATACCAAAATTACATTGTACAAATCCGCATATTTTTTTATTTTCGGAGCTTTACCTAACCAAGCTTTATAATCTCCATAAGCTCCATGTAACAAATAGACCACCGAATACTTTTTTCCCTTTTCAGGATACGAATCTGGTGTAATAACCAAATTTTTTATGGTCTTATCCATAGATTTACTATACACCAAAAGCGTATCTACATTTGATGCAAATACGCTAACGGTAAAAAGGTAGGTTATTATTAATCCTAATATTTTTTTCATGAATTACTTTTTCAAAATAATATCTTCTAATTCTTCTAATGTTTTTCCTTTTGTTTCAGGCATCATAAAGGCAACAAATAATAGTTGTAATACCATCATTCCTGTAAATACTAAAAATACAACACCTGGTCCAATCATGGGATGACTGAATAAAAACGGAATTAACGATGGAATAATGGCCGCTAAAACCCAATGCGTTGAACTACCAAAAGCTTGTCCAGAAGCACGTAAATGATTCGGGAATATTTCAGAAATAAACACCCAAATTACGGCACCTTGACCAATAGCATGTGCTGCAATAAACAAAAACAAGAAAACAGGCACTGCCATTCCTGTCCAGCCTAAAAAAAACGCTGCAGATACTAAGCCTAAAGAAACTATATATCCTATGGAACCAATATACATCAATGTTTTTCTTCCTAATTTATCAATTAGAAAAACACCAAGCAATGTAAAAATAAGGTTGGTTACACCAATACCGATACTACTTAATAAGGCGGTACTTTCTCCCAAACCAGCTTCTTCAAAAATTCGAGGAGCATAATATAAAAATGCGTTGATACCTGAAAATTGATTAAAAAACGCTATTAAAAATGCCAACATTAAAGGAAATCTGTATTTTTTAATGAAAATAGTTTCAGACTTATCACTTTTATCAGAATGCGCATTGTATTCATGTATCAATGCATCGATATTCGCATTTGGCTCAATAATTTTTAATACGTCTCTTGCTTCTGTTTCTCTGCCCTGAGATAATAACCATCTTGGACTTTTTGGAACTTTCAAAGCAAATAAAATATATAAAACTGCTGGGATAGCTTCAACTCCTAACATCCAACGCCATGCGTTTTCACCTATTCCACTTAATAAATAATTGGACAAAAAGGCAATCATAATACCAAAAACAATATTGAACTGATACATGGCTACTAAACGTCCTCTGTCTTTTGCAGGTGCAATTTCCGAGATATATGCAGGAGCTGCTATCGTTGATGCCCCAACACCTAAACCACCTATAAAACGAGCAAAAGCAAACACAAGAGGATCATTAGCGAAAGCGGAACCTATCGCAGAAACCGCAAATAAAACCCCAATAACAATTAAGGTGTTTTTTCGCCCATATTTATTTGTTGGAAAACCACCAAATATGGCACCAACGACTGTGCCCCATAGAGCTGCTCCCATAACTACCCAACCATGAAAAGAATCGGATGATTCCCAAATTGCCTGAAGTTTTTTATCGGCTCCAGATATAACAACTACGTCAAATCCGAATAAAAATCCAGCAAGTGCAGCTGTGATAGACCATAAAAGAATTTTTTTGTTCATTTTTATATGTTTGTTTAAATAGTTTGTATTGTTTTTTTTTATTAATATTTATGTTTAAAATTTTACCATATTATCCAAAAACAATAATAGTCAGATAAAATAAAAACTTGTATAATTTATGATTCAGAATATATAAACTATTGCCTATTTAGTAGGCAAACCGCTTTATATTGGTGTTTTAAGCTGAAGTATTGAAAGAAAACAAAATTGAATTCTATATTTTATTACTTTAAAGGAATCACCATATTCCAAGTTTTAGTTCCGTTTCCAAAACCTCCGGGACCATCCATGGTAGCGAAAAAGATGTGGGTAGGTTTCCCCTTTTCAACAAAAACGAAAGGTCGTTCTAACTGCCCTTGCTTAATAGTTTTCCCATTATCCCATTTAACGGTTTTGGTATATGCTTTTGGATTTTCATCAACTATCCAATTTATGCCGTCTTTAGAATGCGCTAACAAACCATCACCTGCACCTCCAGTAATAGCACCTCGTTGATCTTTAGCCACCATATGAAAACCAGTATCATCACTCCATAAATGTGGGTCTTCAACTTCTCCAAAATGTTCTAAAGAAAACAATGGTTTATCTCCAATCACGGTATATTTTCCATCGTAAGATGGTGCCGTTGCCACCCCAATGCTCATGTCGCTATTTGAGATACCATCTTCTTTATATGAACGCCCTTTGAATAACAAAACTACCGAACCGTCCTCTTTAATTAAGGGTGAAGGGTTTGAAGTTAAAAAACTATAATATGAATTTGGTTTTACATCTAAAATAGGTGCATCTAAGCGTTTCCATGGACCATACGGACTTTTGGAAGTCGCAATACCAACACGCTTGCCCCAACGCGCAGCAATACACCATTTGCTATTCAAATCAAATGCCGAAACATTTTCGTTGGTAACTTCTTCAAACGGATGGGTAGACCCCATGTAGTACAAAATATAAGTATCTTTATATTTTACGATTTTTGGGTTGTGGCAGGACCTACCATCCCAAAACTGTGCGCCTCTTGCGCCTAAGGCTACATCTTGGTATTTATAAGGACCTTCAGGTGTATCCGAAACGGCATGCACAATTTCTGAAGCAACCATCCACCCAGGGTGAAACGGTAGAAAATTTGGCCACCTAGATGCATACATATGGTATTTACCATCTTCACCTTTTATTACGGAGCTTCCCCATACCCAATAATCATCCATTTGTAAGCCACCGTTTACGGGAGCTTCTTTTAAATTGTTGAAAATTTGGTTTTGGGCACTACAAGACGTACTAAATAAAATTACTAAAACTATTAAAAGTCGCATTAAGTTTTTCATGTGCTTATACAAACTAGTTGTTGTTTTTAAGGTGAATTAGGTTTTCAGATTTACTTTTTATATTTGAATTCTGGCACCGTGTACTCCATTCTATATTTTAAACTCTTACCCTTTTTCACACCATATTGATTGATTTCAGATTTAGAATGCATTATGGGTATGATGCTTATATCTTTTAATCTCTGGTTGGAAGCCAAAACTATGGTTTCCCCTTTTTTTAAATCTATAGCAAATTCGTTTTCTGAAATTTTTTCTATTTTAATTTTTGTTCCTTCACTTATTTGATAAGCTTCCTCCCAATCTGGAACTTTTATAACACAAGGTTTACCTACTAAACTTGTAACAGAAACCCATTGTGTTTGTTTTTCTTGTCTATTTGCACTTACTAAAAACCCACCACTTGCTCTTAAATTTTTAAAAGAAGCTCTATCCCAAGAATCTGGTATTGCGGGAAACACTCGTATTTTATCTCCCCAACTTTGCAACTGAAGTTCCATGACGGAAGCTGCAGCACTCAATGGTGTTTCTATAACTGGGTTTTTTCCATCACCTTCCATATAAAAAGTATTGGCCAATAATAAAGCGGTACCAATTTTACCATCTAAAAAACTTTGCAACAATCCATTGGCATCATTTCCTCTACCTAATGCAGCATATAAGGATGCTGCCCCAGTATATGAATAACCAACAAGTCCTTTACCATTTTCAATTTTATGCCAATGCACTACAGATTTATCAACCAATTCTCGATCTTTTTCAGAATCAGGATTCAATTGAAACAAAGGGTATAAAGCCAATAAATGTGAATAATGCCTGTGTGATATATCAACTGGTTGGTTACTCCCTATCATCAATCCATTTTCATCTACAGGGTAATCTATCAAGTCTTTTAACGTTTCTTTCCATTGGTCAATCTCGGTAGCAGCAGTATTAAAACGTGTATTCGACTCTATCAAGGCATTTAGCAACCAACGTAAAATAGCTAAATTATAATTGGTGTTAGGGAAGGATTTGAATCCCATATATTCTGGAGAACCCATGGGGCTCAACTCAATTTTACCTTCAGAATTACGAACCATTTTTTGTTTATAGCGCTCCAGAATCTCTTTTGCCTTTGGCACCCATTTATTTTGAATGGCCTCATCATCGCCTTTATATTTAAAATACAACCAATAATTATGGGTTGCCCAAGCAAAATCGCCTAGATTACTACCACTTTTATTTTCAATCATATAATCAAAATGATCATCAATTAAGTTGATAAAGTTTTCTGCTATATCTAAATGATTACTTGTATTGAAAGGCCAATATGTTAACTGAACATTTAAATTCCACCATAAACTTGGCCACCCCGTATTTTTATAAAACGGACCCATTAAATCTAAAGCAGGACCATCAGCACGAGAACACGTAGCCATTTTGTAAATTTGAATCCAATAAAAAGATTCCATTTTAGCATCTGGCATTGTTATAAATGACTTTTGATAGTAGTTATGCCACCAGTTTCTATGGGCCGACTCTATGTTTTTTAAGGTTGCTGCTTTCGCATCATTAATGGTTTTAATAGCTACTTTTTCTGAAACATCAGCTTTAGGAACCTCATTTGCTATTGAAACATATAATGTAGAATTATTTTCTGATGTTTTGTTCTCTGTCCATGCCGTTGCATAGTCGCCACCTGCCAATAAAGGCTGCGTACAAATTGAAATACCTTTCTCAGACTTTACTATTGGGTTAGGGTTTGGTTTATAGTTTAATGTATGTGGATGATCAGGCTTTGCATACACACGAGGGGTTATCGGATTTCCTGCCATCCACTCCCATCTATACGATAACTTTTTATTCTGTTTCTTTTCTGTTGAATGAATTTCTATCACATTCATCATGCGATCATAAGGTGTGAAGGCACGAAACGTAATTTCACCTAAATCTGTATAAATAGTCCCTCTTACTTCAGCATTCCATAAATCTTGTCGAATAGATGCTGATTGAATTTTACCAACGGGATACAATGCCATTCTTCCAACATCCAATCGAGAAAAGTCATACAAACCAGTTCCTTTTACGCCCATAGAAGTCTTTTTATCGGGTGCACCTCTGTGGTCGGTAACATCTTGACGTCCCATATGAAAATCTATACGATTGTCTTCCATAGTGGCATAAATCATCATTCCCACTTGACCATTACCTGTAAATGCACCTTCGTTCCATTGCAAAGGAATTTCTTCCCAAATCAAATCGTGCTGTGCCATAAAATTAGGCCAATCAATCTTGTTGGATTCTTGACCATTTACAGTAACGACCACACCAATAAAGATTATAAAAAAGATACTTTTTAAAAAACTGTTATTTTTCATCATTAAAATGTTGATTTTATAAATATTATAATTGTACTTAAATTTTTTAATTCTGTTTTAATGTTACTTCTTTCAAATTAATAGTATGCCATTTTCCAGCTACGGGCATTAAAGAGAACTCATATTTACCAGCTTTATCAATATTGAAATCACCTAACTCTACGGATTTAAAGCGTTTTAAATTTTCGCCACTTGCAGGAATTTTTACGGTTTTTGATTGTCCATTTAGGGTCACCATTATTTCAGTTTCCTTATTTCCAGAATAGCCTGCAACAACGTTTAAACTGCCTGGTTTATCAACTTCAAATGACCAATAAACACGTGCTGTTTCGCTGTCCCAACTTCCTACGCAATCTAAATGATCATCATATTGTGCACCGGGACCTTGTAAGTTTTCATATTGTGCTCTAACCGCTGGCAAGGTTACAATACCTGTTTCATCTTGACCCAGAGGTTTTTGAGGCAAGGCGTTGGGCATTTCCTTTAATTTTAAAACAATTACAGGTACTACGCTATCTGGTGCTTCACCGGTTAATTGCACTTGAATACCATCTTCAAAAGCATTGGTTTTAAACGTTCTTTTTTTATTAGCAAGTAAATAACAGGCTTCTACATTATTTTTAAGTCTTATTGGTAAGGAAGCGCCATCTTTCCAATCGTAAACATGTAGATATAACAAACCTTTATTGTCAACGGTTTTCATGGTAATTCTACCCCACTCTGGAATATTGCTGGTTGGGCTTGCCTGCGTGCCGTAAATAGCTTCACTGTTTTCACGCATCCAGCCTCCAATAGCTTTTAAACGCTCGGTAGCTTCTGTTCTTAAAGTACCCTCACGTGTTGGACTCACATTCAATAAGAAGTTACCTCCTTTACTACTTTGGTCAATTAAGTCGCGGATTAAAGTTTGAACCGAGTTAAAATTGTTATCATCGCTACGGTATCCCCAACTTCCACTAATTGGTTTGCATAATTCCCAATATTTTGCTTCTGGTTGGTATCTTGGTCCGTTTCTTTCAAAGGTTTTATGATCGCCTGGGTAATCATCGCCCAAACGATCGTTGGTGATAATTCTTGGTTGTAATGCGGTGGTGATATGATGTAAACTATCTACGACAGATTTGGTCATAGCTCGTGGCGTATCCCACCAAAAAATGGCAATGGAGCCATATTCTGTTAATAGTTGTTTTACTTCCGGAAGCGCTTTTTCATATACATATTCGTCGCTACTTACACGCTTTAAATCTTTATCCCAATTGTTTCCTAAACCACCTGGATGGTGCCAATCTTGAGCCTGTGAGTAATAAAATCCAAATTTAATCCCTTGTTCTTGACACGCTTTTGCTAATTCCTTTAACACATCGCGTTTAAATGGTGTTGCATCAACAATATTATAATCGCTTGCTTTAGAATCGAACATTGAGAATCCATCATGGTGTTTTGCTGTAATCACCATATATTTCATACCGGCTTGTTTTGCCAAAGCAACAAATTCTTTAGCATTGAATTTTTCCGGATTGAATTCATCTGCAAATTTTTCATACTCCGCAATTTGAATTCTACCTTTGTTCATAATCCACTCCGCACTATTGGTTTGGGCTTCACCTTTATAAAAACCTGCAGGTACGGTATAAATTCCCCAATGGATAAACATACCAAAACGAGCTTCTTCCCACCAAGCCATGCGCTCTTTATCTGAAATCTCTTTTGTTTTTGTTAATTCAGGCTTCACAACTTTTTGCGCACATGCCGAACCAAAAACCAATACAACTAATACCCCACTAATGATTCTTTTCATACAAACTTCAATTTAACTTTTCAATTAATTTAGCTTAACATAAAGATGATTTCAACCTCCTTTACAATACAGTTTAAGCAAATACAATTTTAAAAACTACTACTGTCTTATTGTATAAATTATAAATCATTCCATATGAATTATGGTGTGTTTTATATTTTTTGGATATTTTTCTAAAGAGAGTTCTGCATGTTGCGTTTCTTTTCGGTAAAATCGAATAAATGAGCTATAATTTATAAGAATTGATTTATAATTTATAATTAGCAAAAAATATTATATCTAAAATTGCCTAACAACTAATAAGATGTTTTCTACTTCTAGTGTCACCAATTGTAATAATGTTTTTTGAGTCAATACTTATTACCACACTACTAACTGAAAACTTGTTAATTTATTAAATAAACTAAAACAAAATTTATGATGAAACAAACACACAATCAGACACGTCTGAAAAATTTCAAAAGCCTATTTTGGATGATAGGCTTATTTGTATGCTTTATAACCACCAATGGTTATGCTAACGCTACAAAAGATCAAAACAGAACTATAACAGGAAAAGTCATTAGTGCTGATGACAACATGGGTATTCCCGGAGTTAATGTATTAGTTAAAGGAAGTAATACAGGGGCCGTAACCGATTTTGATGGGAATTACTCAATTAATGTTCCAACTACCAACTCTGTATTGGTTTTCTCTTATATTGGTTTTAAATCAAAAGAAGTAACTGTAGGTAACAATACAACCATTAATGTAACATTAGAAGCTGATGTAGCTGCTTTAGATGAAGTTGTTGTAGTTGGATTTGGTTCTAGAAAGAAAGAATCTTTAACAGGTGCCATCGAGCAAGTAACCTCTGAGGTTTTTCAAGATAGAGCTATAACTAATACAGCCCTAGCTTTACAAGGGCAAACACCGGGCTTGGTGGTTACTAGAAATTCAGGAAGACCAGGTAATGATGATATTGGTTTAAAAATTAGGGGAGCAACTTCAGTTAATGGTGGTAGTCCGCTAATAATTATTGATGGCGCACCTGTTTTTGATGACAGTGAATTTTATCAAATGAACCCTGATGATATAGAATCTATCAGTATACTTAAAGATGGGTCTGCCGCTATATATGGTTCTAGAGCTGCAAATGGTGTTATTTTGGTTACTACTAAAAAAGGTAAAGGAAAATTAACAGTTGAATATAATGGTAATACTAGATTTAATACACTAGGGCTTCGTGCGCCAGTAATATCCATGCAAAATTATGGTAAATTATGGTTGGAAGCTGTAGAGCAAGACGGTACAAATGATTATTGGGGCTGGAAATCAACAGAAAATGCGCAAAGAATGGCCAATGGTGAAGCAGGGTATTATGAAACAAATTTTTGGGGAACTATTTATTTAGCACCATCAGATAGATATCTTGAATTGTATGGGCCAAATACTGGAACCCAACAAACCTTAAGTCTATCAGGAGCTTCAGAGAGCGCAAGGTATCGTGCATCAGTAGGCTATGCTAACAATCAAGGTGCATTAAAAACTGCTTATGATGGCGCTAAGCAATATAATATAAGGTTAAACACAGATTTTGATGTAACTGAAAAGTTTAATGTAGGCGTGGGCATCACATTTCAACGTGGTGTTACATCATCACCTTCTTCACAATTGCAACAACGATTGGTTTCGAATGACCCCCCTCTTTTTCCTTCCAAAAATCCACTAGGACAATGGTATGCTAATTTTGGAATTACTGGGGGTGGTACAAACTCAATTGCAGGAACTACCGATGGAGGTAGAGATGAGACTACCGAAGACTTAACAAAAATATCCTTGAATGGTACCTACGATATAGGTTATGGTTTTAGCATTACTGGTAATGCCACTTATAATCAAATATCTTCCAGGAATGATAAAACCCTACTAACGGTTCCTCAATACGATTGGGAAGGTGCACTTGCTAAAAATCCTATTAATAGCAGGTCGAGTATTGAAGTTGAAAATATCAGAAAATCATATCAAACCTACGGAGGGTTTTTAAATTATAAAACAACAATAAATAAACATACAATAGAAGGTATGGTTGGTCTAACCGCAGAATTAAATAATTACGATAGAGTATGGGCAAGAAGGTATGATATCCCTACCGGAGGACCCTATGACTTGAATGTAGCCACTGGTCTTGAGGATAACGAAGGTAATCAATACCAAGAAGGTCTATATTCTCAATTGACGAGAGTAAACTACGGTTTTGATGAAAGGTATTTATTAGAATTAGTAGGTCGTCGAGATGGTTCTTCTAGATTTGATAAAGGGTTCAAGTATTCAACATTTGGAAGTGTATCTGCAGGCTGGAACATCCATAAAGAGACATTCTTAGAAAACTTTGATCAGTTGAGTAATCTAAAACTACGTGCTAGTATAGGAACCACAGGAAATCAAGCAGGTATAGGTCGTTATGATTATGTTTCAACCATAAGCCAAGGAACAACCGCTTTTGGTGCTTCACCTAGTTTGTATCCAACTGCTAACGTAAGTTCTATTACAACTAATTTGCGTACATGGGAAGAGGTTGAATTGAAAAATATAGGATTGGATTTTGGTTTTTTACAAAATAGACTTACGGGTGCTATAGATTTATTCGAAAAAAACAACAGAGGCATGTTAATACCTGTTGAGTATCCACAAACATTAGGAGGAAATGCTCCAACTACCAATTCTGGTCATTTAAGAACTAAGGGATGGGAAGTTGCTTTAAACTGGAGAGATACCAAAGGTGATTTTAGTTATAATATTGGAGTGAATTTAAGTGATAACAACAACAAGCTAATTTCTATGGAAGGTCAAACCACTGGAAATTACGGTTTGGTTCAAACTCGCGTAGGTTATCCCATAAATTCTTATTTTGCATATGAAACTGACGGTTTATTCCAAACACAAGCAGAGGTTGATGCTTACTATGATACTTATGGAGGTGCAGGTGAGATTCCAACAGAAGGTGGCACATCTGGACTTCGTATAGGAGATACTAGAAAAGTAGACTTAGATGGTAATGGTTACATAGATGATGTTGCACCCGAAGGTGGTGATGTAAAATTTGTAGGTGACAACCAATTACATTATGTGTTTGGTATCAATTTGGGTGCTCAATATAAAGGTTTTGATTTTACAGCATTTTTTCAAGGAGCTCTAGAGCAAGTTGTATTTAGAGATGGTTTTCAAGCTTATCCTTTTGCACTTGTTTGGACAAACCAAACAGACGCTTATTTAGGTAAAACATGGACACCAGAAAATACGGGTGCTACTTACCCTAGGTTAACTACTAATGGTACTAGGTCTGGCTGGAACTGGCGTTATAATGATATTATACAGCAAGACAATAAATATATTCGTCTTAAAACAATTGTATTGGGATATACCTTACCAGAGAGTGTTACAAAAAAGTTGTCTATGGATAAAATACGTGTTTATTTTTCTGGTAATGATTTATTTGAGTTTTCTTCTGTAAAAGATGGCTATGATCCAGAATCTGGCAGTGTACCAACAAGTGTTGCAGGTCCTGATCCTTCAACTAGTAATAGAGAAATCTATCCATTTCAAAGAACTATGGCTTTCGGAGTTAATTTAACATTTTAATCCAAGTTATGAAGAAAATAATGAATAATTTAAAAACAAAACAAATGAAAAAAATACTAATTTTATTTTCAGCAGTAATTCCATTACTCATGGGCTGCGAAAGTACTTTTTTAGATCTTGACCCCCTAGATGCGACAACAGAGTCTGCTTTTTTTAATTCGCCTGATGATTTTGAAGCGGCAGCTAATAGTTTCTATAGAGGTTTACAATCACATTCGCCAAAAAATGCGTATGGTGGTGGTTCATGGAATAGCGGATTTGCTGATATCACTGATTTTGGAACAGATTTTACAGCTTGGGTGCAACCAGAGGGACAAGGTGCCACTACAGTTGGGAATACAGATATCTATTGGCATAACTGGTATGGCTACCTTAGAGAGGTAAATATTCTATTAAAAAAGGCAGAAGAGTATAACGGTAACCCCTCAGATATTTCTAGACATGTAGCAGAGGCATACTTTTTTAGAGCATGGCATCATTTTTCTTTATTGAGACGTTTTGGTGGGGTGCCATTGGCAACTAAACTATTTGACGTAGGTGAAGAAGCACTTTATGGCCCTAGAAATAGCAGATATGAGGTAGTGGAACAAATATTGGCCGACTTAGATTTGGCTATGGCAACAGGCTTGCCAGACGTCATTCCCGACACCGAAATAGGAAAAATAGGAAAGTATGCGGCACAAGCCTTCAAAGCCGAGGTTTTGTTGTATGAAGCTACCTGGGAAAAATATGTTGGTACTGATACCGATGGTGATGGTATTACCGTTGGTGCTGGTTCTGCAAAACCTTCAGGATATCCTACTGTAGATGCTATGCTTGATAGCGCTGTGCAAACTGCAAAATCTGTTATGGATAACGGAGGATATGAAATATGGAATCATAATGATGTACTAGACAATTTAAGCTATCGCCATTTATTTATTCTTGATGATGTAAGTAACAATGCTGGACTAGGAAAGTCTACCAATAAAGAATACATTATACAAAGTGTTTTTGACGGTGTGCTGCAAACACCTGGAGGTAATTTTTCTCATACCACTGGTGGTAGAAATGCACCAACTCGTCATATATTAGATTTATTTTTGAGTTTAGATGGATTACCTATTGATAAATCGCCTCTATTTCAAGGCTATTATTTAATGACGGATCAATTTATTGATAGAGACTATAGAATGATATCCTATTTTGGAGAGAATCTTCCTGTCGGAGGTGGGTCTTTACCTATGACTGGAATTAGCAGCACAAGTTTATCACCAATAACTAATAGAAAGTTCAGAGCATATTCTTACCAAGACGGACGGGAAACATACAATTACCCACAATTACGTTATGCAGAAGTATTATTAACATATGCTGAAGCTTTATACGAAAGAGACGGAGCGATCTCGGATGCTGATTTAAACCTTTCTATCAATATACTGAGAGATAGAGCTGGGGTAGCGCATTTAACCAATGCTTTTGTTACTACAAATAACTTAGATATGTTGGAAGAAATTAGAAGAGAAAGATCTGTAGAATTATATATGGAAAATAATCGTTACAATGATTTGAAACGATGGGGTATTGCAGAAGAAGTCTTAGGACAAGATCTTATTGGTGAAGTCATTGAAGGAACCGAATATGAAACGAATCCCGCATTGTATAATCCAGCTGCTTATATTTATGGTACCAAGAAAGTACAAACTGGCAAAGGTCTTCTTGATGCCGTAATTATTGATCCTGAAAATGTGAGAAACTTTAGTCAGAAAAACTATTTATTCCCTATACCTTCAGCACAGATTACGTTAAATCCAGCATTGAAACAAAACCCTGATTATTAAAAATATTATATAATTTTGAGTTAGTAATTTAGTTTTTAAGCAGCTGTAAACCCTCAAGTTTACAGCTGTTTTTTTTCGAAAATAATCCTCAATAAAATGAAGAAAGCTTTCAGGCTTTTTTTCAAACTAAATCAATATAATAAGGATATTACCCCCACCAAATAAAAAACAAGCACTTGCTTAGGCATAAACTAAACCTATAAAACAAAACACTTTATTGTTATAAAAACTATATCTATGAAAGAATATTTAAAGTCTCTAAGGAGTCCTATTTTTAAAACAAAACACAATTTACTACCATCGTATCCAAACCCCCAGTTACTTAGCTCTAATACACCTATTTTAGTTCATTTGAAACTAAACTAAGAAATCATCAATTAAACTAAATAAAAGGTTTAAAATATTAATTAAGGTACCATAGAAAAACCCTTTAAAACATAATTTTAAAGGGCATCTCAAAATGAAACTAAGTTTCATAAACTAACTAAAATAACAAACTAACTCTAAATATTTTTATTTTCAATTTTTCTTAATCTCAACAAGGCTTCCATAAAATAATAATCGGCATAAATAATTGGCACATCTATCTCAGAATTTTTAGGAAAATGTCCTGTAGAGTGCAATAAAAGTGCATCATTGGTATCACCGCTTAAATAAGTGTTAGAACTTAAATGGGTAATTAAATCTTTAGCTGCATTGAAATACTTTTCTTTTAACTTTTCATCTTTTAATTGTTCAGATAATTCCAACATACCACAAGCTACAACTCCAGCTGCAGAAGCATCCTTTGGTGAATTAGGGATTTTAGGATCATCAAAATCCCAATAAGGAATGCCGTCTTCTGGTAAACGCTCTATAAAATGGTCAGCTAATTTTTGGGCCGTTGTTAAGAACTCCTCTTTACCTGTTTCACGGTAAGACATTGCGAAACCATAAATTCCCCATCCTTGACCTCTGGCCCACATGGAGTCATCTGCATAACCTTGGTGTGTTTTACCTTCAATAAATTCACCAGTTTTTTCGTCAAAACAAACAACATGAAAGATAGAATAATCTGGACGCACTAAACGTTTCATAGAAACTTCAGCATGACTTACGGCCATGTCGTATAGACTTTTATCACCTCCATTTTTAGCTGCCCAAAAAAGAAGCTCTAAATTCATCATATTATCAATAATGGTGTTGTGCTTAAACTCATGTTTCATTCCTGGCCAAGACAAAATAGTACCTGCTTTAGGATTAAAAAGTGTCGCTAAAGTATCAGCCGCAGCCAATAAAACTTTTTTGTACTCTTCATTACCTGTAAGTCTATAGCCATTACCATAACTACAGTAAACCATAAAACCCACATCATGGTTATCAGCTGGTGTATAAGCAATGGTTTTTAAAGGTGCAGTGAATTTTTCGGCTCCAGCCTTCAATGTTTCATCACCTGAATATTCATAAGCATACCAAAGTACCCCAGGCCAAAAACCAGAACACCAATCTCTTACATCTACAAAATTCCATTCTTTATGTCCTTTAGTAATATTTCTTGGAAAACTATCGGCATATTTTAAACTTTCTAAAACATCCTTAATCTTCAATACGCTTTTATCAAGCACAACCTCTTCATTAGTTTTTGTGGTTACCAATGCTGTATCAACATTTTCCTTTTTGTTTTGATTATTACAAGATAACAGGAATGTTATACATATAACCACTGAAGTAAGTTTAAAAATCCTCATATACTCTCTTTGTTTTTATTCTACTTGTTCTATAAATTTTTAAAAAAATACATATCTAAATTCTAGCTGTATGTTACTATGCAAGTATATTAATACTTGTTTATATTGGATATAAACTATGAATCATTTTCAATAAATTAATACCCTTTTAAGATCAAAACCCTACTGTTTACTAGCTAAATCTTTTATTAACTAAATTTTTTCACGTTTTATTTGATGGCATTTGGCTTGTGTTAAAATCAAAAGAAAAGAGCATTTTAAACTAGTTTTCAGTTTGCATCATTTCTGATTGTTCAGATTTAATTAGTTTCCCATTTACAAACTCTTTTATAGCTATCTGAACATTTTCGTTTTGCATATTTGAAATCTCAATAGTTTGTTTCCGTCCATCTTTTAGATATACACTTAATTCATTTGAATTATTGGATTCTATTTTTAAAATTGTACTTTCACCTTTATAAGGCTCTATAACATTTAAAAATTGCACTTCTTTTTCATTAACGCGAACACCATACGTTCTTCTATCCGGATTATTTCTGATATCTCTTTGCTTACCTCCATTGGGGTAATTACATAATAAAACATCTGCCTTTTTAGGCCAAAGTGTGTGTACGTCTAGTTTCATCCCGTTTTCATCAAACTCAACTTTGGTTTCGCTTTTTGAAGTATACCATTGGGCATTTTCAAAATATTTATATGGCGATGTGTTTACTGTACTTAATTTATCTAAAGTAGAACCTTTCTTTTTAGCACCTACAATATTTTTGAAACCAACAGGGTGCATTAACCAATCGTAATTGTGTTTTTGATCGGATTTCATATAATCTGCAAGAACTACATAATCATCAGTTACAACGGATAGACGTCTTTGTTGAATGGGTTTGAAGTTAGGGTCGTAATCGGTATCATCCCAAGGTGGAAACTTATCTGCATTCCAAGTTGGTATTTTACGCCATCTGGCATTGGTTTCAACTACAGATGCCTGCATTAATTCACCTTTATAAAACAACAACAGTTCAGATGGTACGGCTTCTTGTTGTAATTCGTCTACAACAACCATGTTATGGGTGGCCGATGTTTGTACACATTCTTTATATCCAGGATTTCCATAACCAAACCACACCATTTCAGTTCCAAAATATTTATGCCCAAAACGGTCTAAAGCTACTAAACTGGCTCTATCAAACTGTCCGTGCCAGCCACCATGTGTACCATATTTTAAAAAAGCTTGAATTTGATTTTCTGGTGTATTAACTTCCGCCTGCGATCGTAAAGCCACTAAACCAATATTTGGCGCATAGACAGATTCTGCTCGTGGGTCTTCAGTTTTTGGTAGTTCAGGTACACCGTACATTAAAGACACCCAAGAATCGCGTTTGGTTTTACTAATTACCCATGCCAAATCGGGGTTTTTATATTCACGATAAGCTAATTCATAAAATTCATTCGGTTCTTTTAAATCGGAATCGTTGGTAGATACCAAATATGCATTTTCATCCATAAAGGGTATATATGGAGTTACCATATCTTCTAAACCTCTGGTGTTTTTTCCGGTTGGCCCCCAATTATCAAACTTCATTCCCGTAAACCCTTCTTTGACATTATCAAAATCTTTACTTTTAAATTTAGCAGGAAAACGTCTGTGGTATAAATCCAATCCGTAATTTTTGAATGCCTGTGCCACTAATGTATAGCGTTGCACCACCAAATAACAATAGTTTCCCGTACCTTCAAACCACCATCCATCTGCCATAACACCCTTACCTATTTGGTCTGCCATTCCACCATCAGCTTCTGTTAAATACTCTAATTCTGGAATATCTTGCAAAAACAGCGCTACAAAAATAGCTCCTGCATTGGCACTGGCTTGATGATTCATAATCCCTAAACCATCCATGTGTTTTTTATTCAATGCTAAGTAGTAACGGAACGTGGCTTCTATGTTTTCTTTATCTTGTTTAGAAAATTCAGATTCATTAAAAATAATATCACAAGCTGCAGAAAGAAACAAAAAGAAATTACCTTCATGCACTTGTACGCCATTTGTTGCTGCTCCTATAGATAAATAGCCTTTTTCTTTATCGCAAACCGCTTTTATTAAAGCTACGACTTTGTTTTTATAATTTACATTGCCTGTTAATTTGTAAGCCAAGGCCAATTGAAAAGCTTTTTCTCCATCGCTCGCACTATAATTTAAACTGGACCATACTTTTGTTGGGCGTGGTTTGGTAACAATTTCACGTTCTGGAAACTTGAAACCATCCAGTTCCTTGAGCATGTTATCTAAATTTTGCTTTGCCCAATCGTATTTTGCTATCTTTTGTTTAGCTTCTTCAATAACAGGGTTTGTAACTAATAAAAACGGATGTGGTTTACTACGAACTGTTATGAATTCTAAGGTTTCTAATAATTCTTCTTTTTCGTCTTTGATTAAAATGATACTCGATTCGTGGCCTCCTAAAGGCATTCTATCGCTTACTATTACAGACAATGTTCCATTATAAATAGCATGAGGTTCTAAAGTTACTTTTGAAATGCTTAAACTGTTAATGCATGCCAACTCGCGTGGATTTTTAACACTTAAATAATAGGTTTCTGAATTTTGAGAAGCATTTTTTAATTGAAAAGTGTACGATATTGTATCATTTGCTTTAGCTGCTCTGGTTTGTAAAGCACTGCTTAATATGCTTTCTATTACATTTGGCTTAGCGGAAAGTGTAGTTCCAGTAGCTATAAAAAATAGGAGTAAAAAAAGATGCTTTGGTATTTTATTGAATTTTGAAGTGTTATTCTTCATTTTGGTTTTATTTTTTTTTGACTGCTTACTATTACTTATAATCTGATGTCACCTCGAGCCTTTCGACTGCGCTCAAGATAAACTAAAGTCGAGACCTCATTATTACTCAAATTAATATAATAACCTCTCGACTGCGCTCGAGGTGACACAAAAATATTTCAGAGTAAACTTGAATTGATATAAATGGTACAAACAGTTAATTTTATTAATTCTGCATTGAAGTTTGAAACCTATTTCACTGCACTTTCAATAATAGCTTTAGCATCATCTGGATTTGTTTTTTGTTTACCTGTTAACAAATAGATAATCATACCAGCATCAGAAGGATCAAAATCACCTTTTTTAATACACGTTAATTGTCTAGAGTATAACCAATCTAATTGTTTTTGATTTTCTGCGGAATTTTCACGAATAGGAGATGTTTTAATCCAATCGAATTGTTCTTTAGGCGCTTTCAAACCTTCGTAATCTGTACCTCCGTTTTGATCAACTATTCTATCTACGATAAGTCCTTTTGGTTCAAACTTTTCTTTTATTTCTTTCCATGTCCAACCTGAATGGTGTTCCCAATCATGCGGTTTGTCTGAATGGTTATCGTTCCAGTTTGAATGGGAAATGATGCGAACGTATTTCAATTTAGAACTATTTGCCTTTTGAATAGCGCTCCCTACAACTTGCATGGGGCCTGCAGCAACAATAGTTAAAGGATCTTTTTTGCTAGATTTATTAATTTCTTTGGTAATCGCGTTGATGGCCTTGGTTGAGTCCTGAACGGCTTCAATAAAATTTGATTTCTTAAAATTATAAATATCTTTTCCTTCTAAAGCACTTTTAAGCATTTGTTCTTTACCATCGCTTTTGTCGTGATTGCTCCCCCAAATATGGTCGCTAAACGTATAAACAGTTAACTTATCCTGTAAATTTCTAGCTGCTAATAATGCCAAGGTTAATGGTGTTGCTGCCCAATCATCATGATCGTGCTCATTTCCATCGGAGCTTACTACAATTCTACCAATACTATAAGGAATGGTTTGCCCATAAAAAAAATGTGCGTTACTTAACAGAAAACATACACAAACAATGGTTTTAAAATTTCGCATAGTGATTAGATTTTAATTGTTGGTTTGAACCACTTTTTTATTGTTGGATTTTAATTTTTCCAATCGCATTAATGCTTCCATAAAATAATAATCGGCATAAATAATTGGCACATCAATTTCTGAACCTTTAGGATGATGCCCTGTTGAATGTAACAATAATGCATCATTTGTTTTTCCACTTAAATACTTATCAGAAGAAAGAATTTCCACAAATTTTTTGGCGGCATTGGTGTACTTTGTTTTTAATTTTTCATCTTTCAACACGTTAGCCAACTCCAGCATGCCACAAGCTGCAATGGCTGCAGCTGAAGCATCTTTGGGTGCATTTGGTATTTTAGGGTCGTCAAAATCCCAATACGGAATACCATCTTCAGGTAAACGGTTTAAAAAGTGGTCTGCTAACTTGATAGACGTATTTAGAAAATCTTGGTTGCCAGTTTCTCGGTAAGCCATTGCAAAGCCATAAATACCCCAAGTTTGTCCACGTGCCCACATAGACTCGTCTGCATATCCTTGGTGGGTATGTCCTTTAATAAATTCACCTGTTTTATCGTTAAACTCGCCTAAATGGTATGTAGCACTATCTGGTCTCACAATATGTTTCATGGTTACTTTTGCATGACTTTCCGCAATATTATAAAGTTCTTTATTTTCTCCATTTTTAGCAGCCCAGAACAACAACTCTAAATTCATCATATTATCAATAATGGTGTTGTGTGGGTAAATCTTTTTCTTTGAAGGCCAAGACTGAATGGCTCCAACTATAGGATTATATAAAGTAGCTAAAGTATCGGCTGCTGCCAACATGATTTCTTTGTAGGCTTCATTTCCTGTTAACCTGTAGCCATTTCCAAAACTGCAATATACTTGAAACCCGATGTCGTGATCATCGGCTGGTGAATAGGCAATGGTTTTTATGGTTTCTGTAAACTGTTCTGCTGCTTTTTTAATTTCTGCATCATTAGTATATTCATAACCATACCATAAAACACCTGGCCAAAAGCCGCTACACCAATCTTTAACACCTACTAATTTCCAATGTTGTTTCCCTTTTGGAATATTTCTTGGGAAACTATCAAAGCTATTTAAAGATTTTAATGCTTCTTTTATTTTAACAGCATTTTGGCCAAGTACTGTTTCAACGTCCGTTTTTGGTGTTTTCTTTTTTTCGGCAGCGCAACCTGCAAAAAGAGTAGATACTAAAAAACCAACACAAATAATTTTTAAAATTCTCATATTACAATTCTTTAAATGAAAAAATACTACTACCCAAGTAAGTATTTTTCAAAGTTAAGTTATAACTACAAGTATAAAAACTCTATGTTGGAAATACTATAAAATATGAATCAAATCAGGTAAATCAACACCCATTTATGTTATAATTTCTACCTAAATTAAGGTTTATTGATTAATTATGATTCTTCTTTCTTGTTTTGTTCTAAGTACTCGCTAGGCGTCATATTATACAATTCCCGGAACGTTTTACCGAAATAAGCAGCTGAATTAAACCCAGACATGTGCGTAACTTCTTTTATGGTATATCCGCCTTTAAGCAATAATTCTGAAGCATATTTTAAACGGATAGTACGTATAAAATTACTTGGATTTTGCCCTGTAATAGATTGTATTTTTCTGTAAAACTGAGATCTACCAATACCTATATCTTTTAGTAAATGCTCTAATTTAAAATCAATATCACTAATGTTATCCAAAATAACTTTGGTTGTTTTTTCAAGAAATGCTTCATCTATAGAATTACTTGTTACTTCATTTGAACTTATAACAGCTCCTAATTTTGAAAATTTCTCTCTAATAATTCGCTTCGATTCCAACAAATTAGCAATTCGAGCTTTTAAAACATTCACATTAAATGGCTTACCTAAATACCCATCAGCCCCTGTTTTATAACCTTCAATCCGATCCTCTTCCAAAGCTCGTGCTGTTAATAATATTACTGGTATGTGGCAGGTTTCAAATTCTGATTTTATTTTTTTACATAATTCAAAACCATCCATTTTGGGCATCATCACATCACTAACAACAATTTCCGGGTAATGTTTTAAAACTTTTTCCAGACCTTCTTCACCATTAACAGCTTCAATAATATTATAACGCCCTTTTAGTTCATTTCTTAAATGCTCTCTAAGTTCTTTATTGTCTTCTACAATTAACAACTTTGGCAAATCACCTTTCCCAGATATATCTTCTTTATCCTCGTACATCTGGGTAGCATCGGATATTAGCATATCATACTCTGCAGATTTCATGGAGTTTATTAAAAATTCATCCTTTACATTGTCTACAACACTAGACTCTGCTGTTTTATTAAATGGGATTCTAACCACAAATTTACTGCCCTTATTATACTGGCTTTCCACAAAAATTTCGCCTCCATGTATCTCTACCAACCCTCTGGTATAATTTAAACCAATTCCGGTTCCTGTTTTGTTGGGGTCTACATTATAAAAACGGGAAAATATTTTTTTAAGTTGCTCTTTATCAAGACCTATACCTGTATCTTCCACAACTATTTCAATGTAGGATTCTAATTTTTTTCTATCCTGCTTTAAAAAATTTAAATTTCTGTTTTTCTCTGTAAACTTATTTACCGATACTTTTATTTCTCCGCCACTTTCTGTGAATTTAACAGCATTTGAAATTAAATTGGTAAGTATCTTTTCCATTTTATCAAAATCGAAAAAGGTAAACAATTGCTCGGAAGTGGATGAAAAACTATAATCGATCCCTTTTTTGGAGACAACTTCTTTAAAAAGAGCATAAATATCATGACTAAACTTGATAATGTCTCCTTTTTGAACCTGAAGCGGTGCCATACCTACTTCCATTTTTCTATAATCCAACAACTGATTTACCAGATACAACAAGCGTCTTGCACTTCGTTGAATAGACAATGCTGATGTTCTTACAATTTCACCATCATTATAGCCCGTTAACAACTTATCTAATGGATTTAAAATTAAAGTTAGGGGCGTTCTAAATTCATGGGACACATTAATGAAAAATTCCAGTTTCATCTGGTCAAACTCACGTTCTTTTTCACTATTTACACTTTCGGTATAATACTTTTGTAAAAACCATAATAACACTCCCGCAACTATTATATAAAGGGCGTAGGCACCCCAAGTTTTCCAAGGTGGTGAATTGATTGTTATTTTAACTGATGATACTGGGGCCGAATCCCAATCACCATCAACCGAAGCTTTTACGTTAAAAGTATAGGATCCTGGTTGTAAAGTAGAGTAATTAATTGTCCTATTAGTTCCAGCAACAACGTACTCGTCATTAACGCCCTCCATTTTATAAGCATACTTAACTTGCTCTTGATTTTGGTAATGAAGTGCTATAAAATCAAATGATAAATTGGACTGATTATACTTTAATATAATATCGTCTGCTTCTGAAAGTGATTTTGTTAAAGTATAACCACTATTTATTTTTTCACCAACTTTAACATACTTGTCGTTTATTTTTAACCCGGATATGGTTGGGGTAAGTTTTGCTGAAGAAGTAATAGTAATATCTTTAGGGTTAAAAATATTAAAACCATTAATACCACCAATTAAAATACGACCATCTTTTGTTCTTTCTATCGATTTACTTTGGTATTCCATTCCTTGTAAACCATCGTGTGTGTTGAAGTTTTTAAATTGATTGGTTTTAGGGTTTAAAAACGACAAGCCACTTCGGGTAGTTATCCAAAAATTATGAAAAGCATCTTCTTTTAACGCTGTAATTAAATTATTGGGCAATCCATCTTGTGTGAAATAAGATTTTAGTAAGTTTAGATTGGAGTCTAATTTATAAATACCAATATCGGTCCCTAACCAAATGTTATGTAAATGATCTTCTTCAATGTAGTTTATTCGGTTTCCTGCAATACCTTCAATATTAATATCATTAAATTGAATTTCGCTAGGGAATTCACTCTTCAACTCATTAAGATTGATATAATTTAACCCTAAAGTAGTTCCAACTAGCAACCTTTCTTTTGAATCAATAAATAGTGAAAAAACGAAATTACTTAGCAACCCTTCTGTATTACTATTTCCTATTTTGTAATGATGAAACTTATTGTTTTTTGTATCCAGTAAATCCAACCCTTCATCTCTAAGTCCTAACCAAACTCTACCTTTTTTATCTTCTACACCTGTCCAAACCGAATTTTGACCAATGGTAGAATCATCAAATTCGTTGTGTAAATATCTTTTACTTATATATGTTTCTGGATTAAATTTATTTAATCCACCATCTAAGGTACATACCCAAATATCGCCATCTTTATCTTCAAAAGTATACATCATTCTATTGGAGCTTAAAGATTTTGGGTCATTCGGGTTATAGCTAAATGATTTAAACGTTTTATCCTTTTCATTAAACAAATTCAAACCACCGTTGTAAGCACCTATCCAAATGCGTCCCTTAGAATCTTGAAGTACAGATTGTACCTTTTTATCATTTAAACCATTTTCGGTTCCTTTTTTATAATAATAATGCCCGAAGTTTGATTTTGTTATGTCTAATTTACAAATTCCCTCATCATAAGTACCAAACCAAAAAATCCCGTCTTTATCTTGAATCACATCAGATATTTGATTCCCAGGTAATGAAAAAGGGTCAAATGGATTGTGTTCTAAATGTTGTGTTTCTCCATTTTTTTTATTGTAAAGAAAAACACCAGCGCCATCGGTAACAATCCATATAATTCCTGAAGCATCTTGATAAAATTCATAAAACGGAACACTTTCTTTTGTTAATGAAATTTGTTTGAAAGTGTTTGTTTTCTTTTCCCATAAGATAAAATTTGAAGTATCATTACCTATCCAAAAATCATTATCAGAATCAATAAAAAAGCGTTTTGGTATATGATTTAACTCGTAAGGTGTTTTACTTTTAATTAAAACTCTTTTAAAATCATCTGTTTCTGGATTATATTTATTTAAATGTTGACCATTGGTTCCTACCCAAATAAAACCATCTTTATCTTTTGCAATTACATTTACATTATTGTTATCTAAACTAGTAACGTCTTTATATTTAATAGCATAATGCACAGGGTTTAAATCATTAATGTTACTAGTATCATCATGTAATGATAGCTTCACCAAACCACTGCTTGTTCCTACCCATAATTGGTTCTTCTCCTTATTGTAGAGCAGGGCATTTATAATCTTTTTAGGATTGAAGGACCTAAGAGGTTGTTTATATAAAGGTATGTGCTTAAATATGTTTGTGTTTCTATTATAAAAATTCAAGCCATTATTTGTTCCTATCCAAAGGTTACCTTGCTTATCTTCTTGAATGACATTTATTCTATTATTGCTAATGGAAGTTGAATCTTTAATGATAGGCCTAAAAATTTCAAACTCGTAACCATTATATTTATTTAAACCATCAATAGTACCAAACCACAAATAGCCTTGACTGTCTTGAAACACTTCCAAACAGGTACTACTAGACAATCCCTTGTCTGTGCTTAGGTTTTCGAACTTAAGATTAGTGTACTGTCCGAAAATAAAATTACAGCAAAAACTTAAAATAATAAGACATAAATTCTTGTTCATTCCTAGCTTTTTTTTTTGAGAATATACAATGATAATAAATTTAAAATTAAATTATGGAAAGGTGATTTTTCTTTTGAAATTATATTTATCAAATAGCAATAAAAAATAAATGATAAGTTAAAATTACACTTTGTAAAAATAAGGAACTAAATTAAGTAATTCTATTAAAAAAAAACAAAGGCAAGGACACAAATAGCACATTGTTGATTAACACATATTTATACTGTAAACCATTTTTTATAATTATTCCATATTCCAATCAAAACATATTTTTTTATACAAAAAACACTTTTGGCTTTCATATAAAAATGATTAGCTTTGATGCCCTGTAAAATGTATTAAGGCGCACGTGGCGGAATTGGTAGACGCGCCAGCTTGAGGGGCTGGTGTTCGCTTAGAATGTGGAAGTTCGAGTCTTCTCGTGCGCACTTTTCTTCATAAAATCAATTAAAAATTTCCTTCTAAAATTGATTTAATCAATGGATTCACATACTTTTGTTTAACCATAAACAATTATTGATGAACAATATTAAGGTTAACTTCAGCATTAAAGATCTTGAAAATCTTACCGGAATTAAAGCGCACACCATAAGAATTTGGGAAAAACGCTATAATTTACTCACCCCGAATAGAACTGATACCAATATTAGAACCTATAGTATTGAAAGCTTGCAAAAACTGCTCAATATTACATATTTAAACAACAATGGTTTAAAAATTTCAAAAATTGCTGAGCTTAAAGATAAAGATATTCCCGAAAAAGTTAAGGAAATAGCATCTATTGGCAAAGCTGAAGACCATGCAGTGAACACTTTTAAACTGGCCATGTTCAACTTTAACCAAACACTTTTTAATAATACGTACAACAGTTTGCTTGAAAGCAAAACATTCAGCGAGATTTTCTACACCGTGTTCCTACCTTTACTAGACCATATTGGGGTTTTATGGCAAACCAACACCATCACCCCTGCACACGAACACTTCATATCGGTACTTATTAAGCAAAAAATTCTTTTAAATATTGAAAACACACAAAACTTAACTCCCAAACCCAACACCAAAACTTTTGTTTTGTTTTTACCAGAACACGAGATACACGACATTGGCCTACTTTTTATAAATTACCAATTAAAAAGTAAAGGTTACCACACCGTGTTTCTTGGTGAAAGTGTTCCAATGGACAATTTGAAAGATTTATTTAACTTTTTCAAGGATATTTCGTTTATTTCTTATTTCACCATTTATCCTGAAGAAGAAAAACTCACCACTTATCTTAATGAATTCAATAATTTACTTTTAGAAAACAGTAACGCTACATTGATTTTATTAGGACAGAAACTATCAAATTACAGCAACAATAAGCTTCCAAAAAGCATATCCATCTATAAATCAATAGAAAATTTAGTTAAAGATTTATAAATATACTTAATATTGTTTAACTTTAAACTATATTTGTTAAACAATATGAATAAACATATACTTATAATAGGTTCAGGTTTCTCATCCTTATCCGCTTCATGCTACTTAGCTAAAGCAGGATACAAGGTTAGCATACTTGAAAAAAACAAAACCATTGGCGGTCGTGCCAGACAATTAAAAAGAGAAGGTTTTACTTTTGACATTGGACCAACTTGGTATTGGATGCCCGATGTTTTTGAACGCTTTTTTTCTGATTTCAATAAAAAACCTTCCGATTATTATTCATTGGAAAAATTGAATCCAGCATATAGTGTGTACTTTGGAAAAAACGATTTTATAACTATTGAAGACACGTTAGAAAAAATAAAAACAGCTTTTGAAAATGAAGAAACTGGTAGTTCTAAAAAACTAGACACCTTTATTAAAAAAGCCAAAAGCAATTACGATATTGCCATCAAAGATTTAGTTTACAACCCTGGTGTTTCGCCTTTAGAATTGGTCACCCCTAAAACCATGACTAAACTAAATCAGTTTTTTAGCACCATAAAAAAAGATGTTAGAAGAGAGTTTAAAAATGAAAGGTTAGTAAAAATCCTAGAGTTTCCGGTGCTTTTTTTAGGTGCAAAACCAAGCGACACACCGTCATTTTATAGTTTTATGAATTATGCCGATTTTGGTCTTGGCACCTTTCACCCCAAAAAAGGCATGTACCAAGTTATTTTAGCCATGGAACAACTTGCAAAGGAACTTGGTGTAACCATAAAAACAGAAAACCCAATTGATAAAATTATCGTAGATAATGGTAAAGCTGTAGGGATCATTACAAAAGAAACCACATATAAAAGTGATATTATAGTAAGCGGTGCCGATTACCATCACACCGAAACTTTACTAGACCAACCGTATAGACAATACACCGAAGCTTATTGGAGCAAAAAAACCTTTGCACCTTCTTCCCTACTTTTTTATGTAGGTTTTGATAAAAAACTGATTAATGTAAATCACCATACCTTATTTTTTGATGTAGATTTTGATATACATGCCGAAGCCATTTACGACAACCCAAAATGGCCTGAAAACCCATTGTTTTACGCAAGTTTCCCTAGTAAAACAGATGATAGTACCGCACCAGAAGGCAAAGAGGCTGGTATTTTTTTAATACCGCTTGCTCCCGGTTTGGAAGATACTCCCGAGTTACGAGAAAGCTATTTTAACAAAATTATAGACCGTTTTGAAAATGTAACCTCCCAAAATATAAAAAAACATGTTATATTTAAGGAAAGCTTTTGCATAAATGATTTTGTGAAAGACTATAATTCCTACAAAGGAAATGCCTACGGTATGGCTAATACGCTAACACAAACCGCCTTTTTAAGACCCAAGTTAAAAAGTAAAAAAGTTAAAGGTTTATATTTTACAGGACAATTAACAGTTCCAGGACCTGGAGTTCCGCCTTCTTTAATTTCGGGAAAATTAGTAGCCGATTTAATATTAAAACATCACACCCTATGAAAGCATTATTCGACACAGTGTCTTACAATTGCAGTAAAATTGTAACTAAAACATATAGCACTTCGTTTTCATTAGCTACTAAAATGCTTTACAAATCCATACGGCATGACATTTATAATATTTATGGATTTGTAAGGTTTGCAGATGAAATTGTAGACTCTTTTCACGACTACAACAAAGAAGAATTATTCCATAGATTTTCTGAAGATTTAGAACATGCCTTAAAAGATAAAATAAGCTTAAATCCTATTTTAAATTCTTTTCAATACACGTATCACAAATACAATCTTGATAAGAGTTTAGTTGATGCATTTATGAAAAGCATGCAGATGGATTTACATAAAACCACCTATTTAACTGATGAAGAATACAAAAATTACATTTATGGATCTGCAGATGTGGTAGGACTTATGTGCCTGAAAGTATTTGTAAAGGGCGACAACGACAAATACAATGAATTAAAGGAAACCGCTATGGCATTGGGTTCTGCTTTTCAAAAAGTAAACTTTTTAAGGGATTTAAAGGCAGATTTTGATGAACTGAACAGAAGCTACTTCCCCAATGTGGATTTAAGCCAACTCAACGAAAACTCAAAACAAAAAATTATTGATGATATTGAACAAGATTTTGAGAAAGGTTTAAGTGGTATTAAAAAGCTACCTATTGAAGCAAAATTTGGTGTTTTTATGGCTTATAGGTATTATAAACAACTCTTAAAAAAACTAAAAAGAACACCTGCGTTACAAATTAGAAATGCCAGAATACGTGTTTCAAACCCTAAAAAAGTAGAATTATTGATGCGTAGTTACGTAAAGTATCAATTAAATTTAATGTAAATTTATAGCATGCAAACGGCACTATTTATACTCATTTTTATAGCAACTTATTGCTTTATGGAATTTATGGCGTGGTTTACCCATAAATACGTCATGCACGGTTTTTTATGGAGTTTACACAAAGACCACCATAAAAAAGACCACGATAGTTGGTTTGAACGTAACGATGCTTTTTTTGTTTTTTACGCCGTAGTTAGTATTGGCTGCTTTTTACTTTGGAAATACGATATATTTTGGGCCGGCCTACCCATTGGTATTGGCATTTTTGCATACGGATTGTCTTATTTTTTAGTGCACGATATTTTCATACATCAACGTTTCAAATTATTTAGAAATGCCAATAATTGGTATGCAAAAGGTGTTAGGCGCGCTCATAAAATGCACCATAAACATTTAGGAAAAGAAGATGGTGAATGCTTTGGAATGCTGTTTGTGCCATTTAAATATTTCAAAAATAACAAATGACCTATTTGTACCTACTTTTAAATTTAGGCTCGTTATCTGTTCCTTTTATTTTTAGTTTTCATCCAAAACTAAAATTCTATAAATATTGGAAATCTTTAGGCATTGGCATTTTAGTTAGTATGCTCATTTTTATTCCTTGGGATGTATTCTTTACTATACACGGAATTTGGGGCTTTAACCCCAATTATTATTTAGGCGCAAAACTATTTAATTTACCTATTGAAGAATGGTTGTTTTTTATATGTATTCCGTATGCTTGTGTATTCACACATTACGCGCTATTGCATTACTTCCCAAATTTAAAATTATCAAGAAGTATAACTAAACTAATTAGCTATACTTTGATTCTTTGTTTTTTTATTATATCCATATATAATTACGACAAATGGTACACGTTTGTAAACTTTACTTTGGCAACTATATTGACACTTATAGTGGTTAACAAAAAGCCAGAACTTCTTCAATCTTATTTACTAACATTTTTAGTCATGCTGATTCCTTTTTTTATAGTGAATGGTATTTTAACAGGAAGTTTTATTGAAAATGAAGTGGTTTGGTATAATAATGCTGAAAACCTCAATATTCGATTATTTACAATTCCTATTGAAGATGCTGTTTATGCTTTCACACTTATTCTTTTGAATCTTTTCATTATACAATCTATAGAAAAACCAAAGTCTAATTAAGCGTTTATTACATTTTCAGGGTTTCCACTTAAATACGCTTTTAGATTATCAACTACAATTTGTAATAAACGTGCCCGCGATTCTTTTGGAGCCCAAGCAATATGCGGTGTTATAATACAATTTTTTGCTTTTAATAGTGGGTTATTTTCCTGAATAGGTTCCGATGAAATCACATCAACGGCGGCACCTGCTACTTTACCCGAATTAAGTGCTTCTTTTAAATCCTCCTCCACAATTAAACCGCCTCTTGCAGTATTAATTATCATAACGCCATCTTTCATTTTGGCAATATTCAGTTTATTGATAATGCCTTCAGTACTTTCAAACAACGGACAATGTAAACTTATAATATCTGATTTTTCAAAAAGTTCCTCCAATTCAACATATCGACAGGTATCCGTTTCCAATGAGATATCTTTACTTCTATTATACGCCAAAATATTCAACCCAAACGCCTGCGCAATTTTAGCCGTTGCCTGCCCAATACGTCCAAAACCTATAATGCCTAAATTTTTCCCTGCCAGTTCAATCAATGGCGTATTCCAAAAGCAAAAATCTAATGATTTTGTCCATTCCCCATCTTTAACCGCTTTATTGTGATCGCCTATGTGATGGCACATTTCCAACAACAAACCCATGGTAAACTGTGCTACGGCAGCTGTTCCGTAGTTTGGCACATTGGTTACCACTATATTCAAATCAAGTGCAGCTTCAACGTCCACAACATTATAGCCCGTTGCCAACACACCTATATATTTAAGATTGGAAGCTTGGGTAAGCACTTCTTTTGGAATGGGTACTTTATTCGTAAATATAACTTCGGCATCACCAATGACTTCGATCACTTTTTTTGGATAGAAATCGGTACGATCAAAAACTTTTAAATCGCCAAATTGCTTGAGGCTTTCCCATGTTAAATCGCCAGGGTTTAAGGTATACCCATCTAAAACTACCATTTTCATTGTATCTGAATTTTTAATGTTTTTAAAATTAATGAAAAATGAATTCTGATAAAAACACAATGGGTTTTAATTATTTTAATAAATTATCAATGGTGCTTCTTACTTTATGGCTATTCCAATTTGCGGCACCACTTTCGTCTATAATAACGTTTCCTTCTTTGTCTATTAAAAACGTTCTTGGAATGGTGGTTATATTGAAGAATTCTGGATAGTCGGTAACTGGTCTGTACACTTTAAACGTATAGTTGTTTTTAGCTAAAAACGGATCTATCTCACTATACCCATCGGTTGTAACAAAAAGAAATTGAACTTCATCACCATAATCGTTGTAAAGTGCTTGCATACTGGGCATTTCAGCAATACAAGGCGGACACCAAGTTGCCCAAAAATTGATTAAAACGACCTTTCCTTTGGTATCTTCAAAATCAAAAATCGAATTGTCTTTATCTGTTAGTTTCCAATTATAATTGGTGATTTTAGTGAGTTTTTCGTTGTTTACGCTCACTGGTTTTACTAACGCAACAGCTTTATGCAATAACACTTGAATTGGTTTTCTTGTTTGCGGAATGATTAAAACTGCTACTAGAATAAAAAAAACAATATTCTTTAATTTGGGCTTTGTTATGTTCATATATTTCAATTAAAAAAGGCACAATTTCTATGTCGAAATTATGCCTTATATCTAACAAAACAAAAAAGGTTTCTATTCTTCTTCGTCTTTAACTGCTGCTTTTTTTGCCTTTTTGGGCTTAGAATCAGAATCATCTTCTAAATCTAACATATTGTGTTCTAACAATAAGTTATACCATTGAATTACCTTTTTAATATCGCTAGCATACACACGGTCTTCATCGTAATCCGGTAAAACTTCAAAGAAGTACTCTTCTAGTTTGTCTTTACTGTCTTTAGCTTTTACTGAAGTTGCTCCGCCGTTTTCCTTTTTCTTAATGTTTTTAAACACTTCTTTCAAAGGCACTTCTTCCGTTAAAGTATAAATAGCTATTTCACTTAAAACACTTACATTTTGCTGAATATTAACAGATAATCTTTTTTTATCAATTAACGATTCTGCCACAAAACCACCACGGGTTTGGGCTACCAATTTATATAAACCTGGTTTTCCTGTTATAGCTATAACTTTTTCTAAACTCATAAATTATTTTTTTGAAAAGGGCAAATATCAACTGTTTATTGATGTCTTGCAAATATTATCGTTTCTTTTTTTGGTCTGGAAAACGCATGCGGTAATCCACATCTATCTTTCCTTTTGATATGTTGCCAAGCCTTCCTTTTATCAAACGTTTTTTTAAACTAGATAATTTATCGGTAAACAACACACCTTCAATATGGTCGTATTCATGCTGAATAACCCTAGCAATTAAGCCATCAAAAACTTCGGTATGCAACTCAAAATTTTCATCAAGGTATTCAATGGTCACTTTTGGTTTTCTAAAAACATCTTCACGAACATCTGGAATGCTTAAACACCCTTCGTTAAACGCCCACTCATCACCTTCTTCTTTTAAAATGGTAGCATTTATAAAAACACGTTTAAATCCATTTAAAGCTTTTTGTTCTTCATCGGTTAAATCTTCATCATCCGAAAACGGTGTGGTATCTACTATAAATAGTCGAATGGCCAAACCTATTTGAGGTGCAGCTAAACCAACACCACTAGCATTATACATGGTTTCAAACATATTATCTAGTAATGTATCTAGGTTTGGATAATCTTTATCTATATCAACGCCTACTTTTTTCAAAACAGGGTCGCCATAGGCTACAATGGGTAAAATCATGGTTGAAATTTCTGTTATTGACTGCAAAAATACAATACTTCTAATTTATTAAATGTAATAATGGAAAATTTATTCTTTTTTTAAGAATCAACTATTTTGAGTATAAATAGCTTTGTAATATAAGTGTAGCGCTAATTTCATCAACCAATGCTTTATTTTTTCGTTGATTTTTTTTCAATCCACCATCAATCATAGATTGAAATGCCATTTTAGATGTAAAACGTTCATCAACACGTTGAATAGGTATATTTGGAAACTGCGCTTCCAACTTCTTTAAAAACGGCACAATTAACGCTTCACTTTCAGAGGCTGTATTATCCATCTGTTTAGGCTCGCCAACTATAAATAACTCAACAGGTTCTTTAGTTGTATAATCGTTTAAAAACGTAAGCAACTCATTGGTGTTAACCGTGGTAAGTGCAGACGCAATAATTTGTAACGCATCGGTTACCGCAATTCCAGTGCGTTTCATACCATAATCAATTGCTAAAATGCGTGCCATATATAAATCTTTGTGCAAAAATAGCGTAAAAAATAAAAAAGGCTCTCTTTTTGGAGAAAGCCTTTTAAATAATTTAACCTTATGTAATATTTGAATATGAACTCTTGTTTGGTTTACGCTTTAAACGGTTTGTTAATTTTAGGAAATAACAAGTTTAAATTATCAACATTTCTTAAGCGATTAAAGTAAAGTCTAATATCACTGCTACGTGCAATAGATTCTTTTAAATCTGAAGCATCAATTAAAATAGCTTCGTTTTCACTTGTAGTAGTTGTTGCGTTTTCAACAGTTACTTGTTTGCTATCTTCAGAAACAGAAACAGTATTATTAATCTCAACATTTACAGTTTCAGTAGTATTTTGTGCGTTACCAAAAGAGAATGCTAGTAAGAAGATTATTAATATGTAGAAATTTGTTTTCATCTGTTCTTGTTGTTTGATGAGACAAATATATAGGCACAACAATGCTCACACACAATAAATTAGATATACACGCTGGTATTTTCGTTTAGTAGTGGAATTGCAAATTTTCACCGTTTAATAGATAAAATGCACGATTCAAAAGACCAAAAACTTTAAAATTGTATTTAATCGGAATATTTTTGAATTTGAAAGAACAAACTAATACCTGACTGATTAAAAGATACCGTTAAACGACACTATTTACATCCTTTAAAATTCGTATTATTAAGTGTTTCATTCCCGTTTTTTATTAGATAGGTATTATATTTGCCAAAAAATAAAATACAAAAATGACCGAATTAAGACAAACCATAGAACAAGCTTGGGATAACAGAGATCTTTTAAAAGAAGAAAAAACAACATCAGCTATTAGAGAAGTCATCGAGCTGTTAGATAAAGGAAAGTTAAGAGTTGCAGAGCCTATTGATGGTGGATGGCAAGTAAACGAATGGGTAAAAAAAGCCGTTGTTTTGTACTTCCCTATTCAAAAAATGGAAACTTTAGAAGCAGGTATTTTTGAATATCACGATAAAATGCCTTTAAAAACCAATTACAAAGAACAAGGTGTTCGTGTGGTTCCAGGTGCTTCTGCAAGACAAGGTTCTTATTTATCTCCAGGTACTATTTTAATGCCTAGTTATGTTAATATTGGGGCTTATGTAGATGAAGGCACTATGGTTGATACGTGGGCTACTGTTGGAAGTTGTGCTCAAATTGGCAAAAACGTGCATTTATCTGGTGGTGTTGGTATTGGTGGTGTATTAGAACCATTACAAGCTGCTCCAGTTATTATTGAAGATAACGTTTTTGTAGGTTCTAGATGTATTGTGGTTGAAGGTGTGCATGTTGAAACCGAAGCTGTTTTAGGCGCAAACGTAGTTTTAACTATGAGTACCAAAATTATTGACGTAACGGGTGATATCCCTATTGAAATGAAAGGTCGCGTACCTGCGCGTTCGGTAGTAATACCTGGAAGTTATACTAAAAAGTTTGCTGCCGGTGAATACCAAGTACCATGTGCCTTAATTATTGGAAAACGTAAAGAAAGCACCGATAAGAAAACCTCTTTAAACAACGCACTTCGTGATAACGATGTAGCAGTTTAATCAATTTTAAAATTGAAAATACTTGTTATACAACAGAAAATGATTGGTGATGTTTTAACATCAAGCATTTTGTTTAAGGTTATAAAGGATGAAATTCCAAACGCCGAATTGCATTACTTGATAAACACCCACACATTTTCTGTTGTTGATAACAATCCTTTTATTGATAAATTTATTTACTTTACCAAAGAAGCTGAGTCAAGTAAAAAAGAACTTTTTAAACTTGCTAAATCCATAAGAAAGGAAAAATTTGATGTTGTTATAGATGTATACTCCAAATTATCAAGCAACATCATCACGCTTTTTTCTGGAGCAAAAACAAAAATCTCTTATCACAAGTTTTACACCACATCAATTTATACTCATAATGTAAAACGCCATAAAACAGCTTCAACCAAAGCTGGATTAGCAATAGAAAACCGATTGCTATTATTAGAGCCTCTAGGCATTAAAATAGCAACCGCTCAACCAAAAATCTATCTTAAAGAAGAAGAAATTACAAACGCTAAAACCTTCTTAGAAAAGAATAATATACATTTAAACAAACCTATATATATGGTAAGTGTATTGGGTAGTGGCCTTAGGAAAACATATCCTTTTGAATACATGGCAGAAGTAATTGACACTATTGCAAACCAAACAAAAGGGTCTATATTATTCAACTACATCCCTAATCAATTAACAGAAGCTGAAACTGTTTTTAATTTATGCAAACCAGAAACTAAAAAACACATAAAATTTGATGTTTTTGGTAAAAGTTTGCGCGAATTTTTAGCCATTACTTCACATTGCACTGCTGTAATTGGAAATGAAGGAGGTGCCATCAATATGGCTAAAGCATTGAATATAAATACCTTTGCTATTTTTTCTCCATGGATTGATACAGCTACATGGGGAACTTTTGAAAGTAACCATCATATAAATGTGCATTTAAAGGATTATAAACCTGAACTATATGCCAATAAAGCAGAAAAAGAAATGAAAAATGAATCTTTAGAGCTTTACAAAATATTTAAACCCGCATTTTTTACTGATAAGCTTAAGACTTTCTTAAATTAGCTTTGCATTTTTATAATAAGAACCAATAAATGACCAAGCTTACAGCTATTATACCTACTGGAAACGAAATTCATAATATTGAAAATGTTATGGCCTCAGTAAGTTTTGCTGATGAAATTTTAGTGGTAGACAGTTTCAGTACAGACGGTACGTATGAAAAAGCAATAGAACTTGGTGCTACTGTAATTAGGAGAGCGTTTCAATACCCTGCTTCCCAAAAAAATTGGGCCATTCCACAGGCAAAACATGAATGGATTTTATTGGTAGATGCCGATGAGCGTGTTACTCCCGAGCTTAAAAATGAAATTTTAGAAATCCTTGAAAATCCCAAAGAAGGCATGGTGGCTTATTGGATTGGTCGGCTTAATCATTTTATGGGAGAAACCGTAAATTATAGTGGTTGGAGAAACGATTCGGTAATCCGATTATTTAAAAGAGATTTTTGTAAATATGAAGATAAGCATGTACATGAAGAAATTATTGCCCAAGGCCCTGTTGGAAAACTAAAAAACAAGCTCTACCACAACACGTATATTACATTTGATAAATACATAGAAAAAATGAACCGCTATGCCACTTGGCAAGCTAAAGATTATGACAAAAAAACGGGAAAATTAACTCCTTATCATTTTGTCATAAAACCATTTTGGGGGTTCTTTAAGCATTATATAATACAAAGCGGATTTAGAGATGGCGTTGTTGGGTTAACCATTGGTTACATTCAAGGCTATGTAGTTTTTATGCGCTATGTAAAACTTTGGCTATTACGAAAAGGCAGAAACTAACTTGCTTATTTCCAAAATTTCAACTTCTTTTTCAAACGTCTTTTTCTATGGAATTTTTCCTGGAATTCTTCAGTAGATTGCCACATAAGATTGAAAACAGCTTCATAATCATCACCTGAACATTTAGCATATTCGTCACTCATTACTTCTACCATGGATTTATGAATGGTCAACCTTGAAAAATTCTTGATTTTGGTTTCAAAATCCATAGGTTCAAAATTCATTCTATTCAAATCCACTAAATAAAATTTATAATCACCATTATTCAACTGTATAAGTGTATTCCCCGGAGAATGGTCTAAAAAATGAATATTCTGTTCATGCAATTTATAAGTAAACCTTGTAAAGGCTCTCAAAATAGCTTCGTGGTTTGGGTAATTTAAATCTGTTGTTAGTTCTCTATAAGTTATATCATAATCTAAATGCTCACTGATGTAATAACTTTTTTTGAACAAAAAAGGCGTTTTAAACTCATAAAAAGCAATGGGCTGCGGTGTACCAATATGTAATGCCTTAAGCTTATTTGCATATTCAAAAGAGCGTTGTGCCTTGCTTTTTCTAAAAAATCTATAAGCAATTTGGTTAACTATATTGGGGATTCTAAACGATTTTACATTCAAAGTTAAACCGTTCAATTTAAACAACTTTAAAGAGTTTCTATCTTGGTTACCGAAATCTTCACCTTCAAACTCAAACCTATCAATAAAATGGTCTAATTGTTTTGTTTGATTTTTAAAATCATCATGAATTACAGCCTGTTTCATATAGCAATATTACAATTACTTTTTATTTTATCACGAGTTATATTAGCCCAAATTTGTTACTTTGCATAAAAAATAAAAATGCACAACGTCTTTTTAGAAACCCATAACATAAAGAATTTATATTCGGGCTTTGGTCAATTCAATATGCAACTATTGAAAGCCATAAAAGAAATAAATGATCCAGATTTAAAATTCACTATACATACCAGTTTTGAAAATTTAATCAAAAGAAAATTTGGAACTTATTTCACATATAAAGTTTATCTGGGTGCAAGACGCTATAAAATGACCCGCGTTAGAAAAAAATATGACGTATGGCATTCCGTAAACCAAAACACAAAAATAGAACCTTTTAATAAAATTCCGTACGTGTTGACCGTACATGATGTTAATTTTATTGAAGAAATATCAAATAATATGGACCATGAACGAAACATATTATTTAAAGAAAAAATAGAAAGAGCACATGCTATTACTTACATTTCGGAATTTGCTAAACAATCTACCCATCAACACTTTAAAATCCCAGAGGGGATGCCAGAATATGTTATTTATAATGGCAACCCAACCAGTGAATTCATAGATCTAACAGGTTTTACAACAAACATTAATACGGAACAGCCGTATTTGTTTGCATTGGGTGACTTTTTAGAACGGAAAAATTTTCACCTATTAGTTGAAATGTTACAGCATTTGCCAGAACTCAATTTAATTATTGCAGGAAACAGCGATCGCCCATATGGTGCCGTGGTTTTGGAGAAAATAGAAAGTCTGTCGTTACAAAACAGGGTTTTTTTAACGGGAAGAATTTCAGAAAAAGAAAAACAATTCTATTTAAAAAACTGCACAGCATTTGTATATCCATCGCTAAGGGAAGGTTTTGGATTACCAATAATAGAAGCCATGAAATTTGGAATTCCCATTATGCTAGCCAATACATCATCATTACCAGAAATTGGAGGTGAACATGCATTCTATTGGAACGAACTAGAACCAAAAAAAATGGCTCACACACTTTTAGAAAGTCTTAAAACATACAACAACAACCCTTCATTTTATAAAAACAAATATATTGAAAGAGCAAACAGTTTTACTTGGGAAAACGCTGCAAAACAATATATTGATGTCTATAAAACCGTCATTAAAAATGCAAAACGAAATTAAAAAAGCCTTAGATATATTAAAAAATGGTGGCCTTATTCTATATCCAACCGATACCGTTTGGGGTATTGGTTGCGATGCCACAAACCCCGAAGCCGTTAAAAAAGTGTACGCCCTAAAACAACGGGAGGATAGTAAAGCCTTAATTTGTTTAGTTGCTGATGATAGAATGCTGAAGAAATACGTAAAAAACGTGCCGGAAGTTGCATTAAACATTATAGATATTACCGATAAACCTACAACGATAATTTATGATGATGCACAAAATTTAGCTTCAAATTTGGTAGCCGAAGATGGCACAATAGCCATTAGAATTCCAGATGATGAATTTTGTTTTCAACTTTGCAGAAAGCTAAATGGCGCCATTGTTTCAACATCGGCAAATATTAGTGGGTTCCCAACCCCAAATTCGTTTAAAGAAATACAACAAGAGGTTTTAAAAGGTGTAGACTATGTTGTAAATTTGCACCACGAAAAAATTTGCAACAAACCATCGTCAATTATTAAGTTAAGTAATAATGGTGTTGTGAAGATTATTCGGGAATAATATTACCGCGAATTCGCAAATTATTTTTTATTATAAATGGAAGATGATTACATTTTCAAAGAGGAAAACTATCAATTAGTTGGTATTCTTTTTGAGGTTCATAAAAATCTTGGTAAAGGTTTCTCTGAAATCGTATATAAAGATGCTTTAGAATATGAATTCAATAGAAACAATATTCCCTTTGAAAGAGAAAAAGAATTTAAAGTTAAATACAAAGACACTTTTTTAAAACACAAATTTTATGCTGATTTTGTTGTGTTTAATAATATTATTTTAGAAATAAAAACAGTAGAGTGCTTTAATGCTAACCATTATAACCAATGTCTTAATTATTTAAAAATATCTGGTTATAAATTAGCACTTTTGGCCAATTTTAACTCAATTTCCTTGGAATACAAACGCATTATAGATTCAAAGAAATAATAATTTGCGAATTTGCGGTAAGAATATGAATTACAAACAAGCTTTACAACATCCCATTTTTAAAATAATATCAAAATCTGCCAAAGAACTAAATGTAGATAGTTACGTTATTGGCGGTTTTGTACGCGATTTTATTTTAAAACGTGGCACAGCTAAAGATATTGATGTGGTTGCCATTGGCGATGGCATAAAACTTGCCAAACAAGTGGCAAAAAACCTGCCCAACAAACCAAAAGTTCAGGTTTTTAAAACCTATGGTACCGCCATGCTTCTTTACGATGATATTGAGGTAGAATTTGTTGGTGCCAGAAAAGAATCATACACCGAAAATAGTAGAAATCCTGCCGTTGAAAACGGCACTTTGGAAGACGACCAAAACCGTAGAGATTTTACCATAAACGCCTTGGCTTTAGACTTAAATGAGGCTAATTACGGCAACTTGCTAGACCCTTTTAACGGCATTGCAGATTTAGAAAACAAAATCATCCGTACACCGTTAAACCCCGATATCACCTATAGCGATGACCCATTGCGAATGATGCGCGCCATAAGATTTGCAACACAACTGAATTTCACCATAGAAAAAAGCTCTCTAGATGCCATTTCAAGAAATTCCGAAAGAATAAAAATCATCACCAACGAGCGTATTGTAGTAGAACTGAATAAAATTTTAGAAAGTGAAACTCCTTCAATTGGCTTTCTTTTACTTGAAAAAACAGGATTATTACAATACATTTTACCCGAACTTATAGCCTTAAAAGGTATTGATGAAGTAGATGGTCAACGCCATAAAGACAATTTTTACCATACTCTAGAAGTCGTAGATAACATTGCCCAAAACACCAATGATCTATGGTTACGTTGGGCTGCATTATTGCACGATATAGGAAAAGCGCCTACAAAAAAATTTAGCAAAAAAGTAGGTTGGACATTTCATGGGCATGAGTTTGAAGGTTCTAAAATGGTATACCGTTTATTCAAAAGATTGAAAATGCCTTTGAATGAAAAAATGAAGTTTGTTCAGAAAATGGTATTCATGAGTTCGCGCCCTATTGTATTGGCTAACGATGAAGTTACAGATTCTGCTGTTAGAAGATTGGTTTTTGATGCCGGTGAATTTGTAGACGATTTAATGACGCTATGTGAAGCAGACATCACCACGAAAAACCCTAAAAAATTCAACAAATACCATAACAACTTTAAAATTGTTAGAGAAAAAATTATTGAAGTAGAAGAACGTGACCATGTTCGTAATTTCCAACCTCCAATTTCGGGTGAAGAAATTATGAAAACCTTCAATTTAAAACCTTCAAAAGAAATTGGCATCATTAAAGAGACCATTAAAGAAGCCATTTTAGAAGGCATCATTCCTAACGAACATGACGCCGCTTATAAATTGATGTTGAAGGAAGGTGAACGACTTGGATTAACAATTAACAATTAACAATTAACAATTAACAATTAACAAAACTAAAAAAACACTCTCGCGCACTACTGAGAGGATCTATAAAAAATTTATCCCCTCGAGCGCAGTCGAGAGGCTATAAACATTAAAAGGAATAGGTCTCGACTGCGCTCGACCTGACAAAAATGAAAAAGGATAACAAAAAAGTCATCTACTGGCTATTAACAGGCTGCTTACTGATATTCATTATGGTCATTGTTGGTGGCATAACACGATTGACCGATTCTGGTTTATCAATCTCCAATTACAAACTGATTTCTGGCACCATTCCACCTATTGGTGAACAAGAATGGCAAGAAGCATTCGACCTATACAAACAATATCCCGAATACAAAAAACTCAACTATCACTTTGAATTAGATGATTTTAAAAGCATTTATTTTTGGGAGTGGTTCCATCGTGTTATTGGTAGGGTAATAGGTTTGGTATTCATCATACCGTTCATATACTTTTTAATAAGAAAACAACTAACTAAAAAAACCATTTTAAAATGCTTGGTTCTTCTCGGGCTTGGTGCGTTTCAAGGGTTTTTAGGTTGGTACATGGTAAAAAGTGGCTTGGTAGATATGCCCGATGTAAGCCATTTTAGGCTCGCCGCCCATTTAACAACAGCATTCCTAACATTTGCTGCCACACTATGGGTAGCCTTAGACCTCATGTTCCCAAACCAAAAACCAGCCAACAAACCCATGAAAAACATCATCATGGTAAGTTATGGCGTGCTGATTTTTCAAATTATTTACGGAGCATTTGTGGCAGGTTTAAAAGCAGGACTACTTCACAACCATTGGCCCTTGATGAACGAAGGCCAATTTATCCATTTTACAGCTTACACCTTAGAGCCATTTTACAAAAACCTGATTGAAAATCCAAGTGGCATTCAATTTATACACCGAACAACTGCTTATTTGGTGGTCTTTTCTATATTCTTAATTTGGAGAAGATCAAAAAAATTCCAATTAACGCTACAACAAAAAAACGGTGTTAATGCTTTAGTTTTTCTAGTAATAGCCCAATTTATTTTGGGTGTATTTACTATTATTTTACAAGTACCGTTATGGTTAGGTATTGCACATCAAATAGGGGCTTTTTTCTTGTTAAGTGCCATGACTTTTACCTTACATCGTTTCACTAAATAGCATAAAATAACATACATTTGCAAAATATTTTTTAGTTATGATTTACAGATTTAGAGTTATACTTGATAACGATGTTGACGATGATGTATTTCGCGATTTAGAAATTCGTGAAACCGACACTCTTGAAGATTTACACAATATCATCACCCAATCTTTTGGGTTTGATGGTACCGAAATGGCTTCCTTTTATGTAAGCAACAACCAATGGGATCAAGGTGAAGAAATTTCATTATTCGATTTAAGTGAAGATGCTTCGGCGCGTTTAATGAATGAAACAGTAATTAACGATGTGGTTCACGAAATGCAAACACGACTTATTTACGTATACGACTTTTTAAGTATGTGGACATTTTTTGTTGAATTAGCCGAAATTGTGGATGAAGCAAAAGGTGTAGATTACCCAAACCTCATGTTTGTGCATGGGCAAATACCTGATGAAGCCCCAGAAAAACTATTTGATGTTGATGACGACTTTGATGATTTCGACGAGTTTGAAGACGATTTAGATATTGAAGATTACGAAGGCTTAGATTTTGACGAAAACTGGAATTAACCCTAATTTATTTAAAATTAATGGGGTTAATATTTTCATAGTTCTGGGTTAAAAATTCCAACGATTTTTTCAGTATCTGTCCCATAGAGGTACATTTCATAAATTCAGCATCTAACGTATAATCAAATATTTTCCCCTTAAGTAAATCTATATTTTCAGGATTCGAAATCACATCTTCCACCATACAATCTATAAGCTCATCAATACGTCCATGAAAACTTTTCAAACGTTTCACTAAAATAGAACGTTCTTCAATTTTATATTGGTCTATGGATAGCTTTTGGAAGGTTTCAGAAACCAACTCAACCATTTTTAAATTCTCTTTAAAAAACTGAGGGCGGTACACATTAAACTTTCCTTCGTATGATTGTTGATCAAAATCAATGGCCCTTATTTTATAAACCACATGGTCAAAATCGTGCGTCGGGACAATCACGTAATTATACGAACGCATATCGCCCAAAAGCCGAATCATACAGCGCTCATTAAACTTTACAAACTCTTTGGCTATTTGCGATTTTTCTAATTTATCACATTTTGGCAAATGGTTTTTAATAAACTCATCACCCGGTATACCCGCAATATGCTCTTCAATCAAGGTATCTTTATAAACCAAAAAATTCAAATTATAGGGAGAAAGCATATGCTCCAATTCCAAACCATAAACCCTGGACGCATCGGCAGTTTTAATATAGAAATAGGTATAATTATCATTTAAAATATTTCTTATTTTTATTCTAAAAGGTTTCGAATTTCCAAACGTGCAATAATCAATCGCATCCACACTTAAAAACGGAAGGGTGTTTTCATTTCCATCCGAATGCAAAATAGTATACACCTTCTTCAACGACAACTCAATTTCCTGACGTTCATACTCATTATAATACACCCGAATCCAAAGGGTATCATTATCCTCTTTATCATAAACCACGATAGACCCTTGAAAACGCAATAAATCATCATAAAAAATAGGAATTTTTATATTCCTATTATACTCCGTAAGATACTCATGTAACTTAGTTTTTATTGGGAAAGAAGGTTTCTTCTTAGAAATTTTTAAATCGTCCATAGCATATAAAGTTAATCAAAAGTAACAATTTTTAGGGCGTTACCACAAGGGTCGGGCTTTCGGCTATATCTTTTGGTTTTTTTGTCATTCCTGCGAAAGCAGTAATATACAATTAAAACTAAATCTTTCCTTTTAAGGTTATTTCCTTATCAAAAGAAAACCAAAAGGATGCCGCCTCAAATGCGAAGCATTCACGATTTCTTTAACTTAAGATAAAATGCCGAGTAATCCCTAACACATCACAAAATATACTTATTTTTTTCAAATATGTAACAAAACCTACACACTTTCGTCATATTTTTAAAACTAACCAAAACAGAATCTTAATTCTGAATTAAAATTTTTCATCTTGAAACCTATACTTACTATTAACAACCTCACCAAAAAATTTGGGAATTTAACAGCCGTAAGCAACTTAACTTTCACTATAAACAAAGGCAATGTTTATGGTATTTTAGGACCCAATGGCAGCGGAAAATCCACCACTTTGGGCATAGTTTTAAACGTAGTAAATAAAACCAGTGGCGATTTTAAATGGTTTGATGGCAACACTACAACCCACAACGCCTTAAAAAAAGTAGGTGCCATTATAGAGCGCCCCAACTTTTACCCGTACATGACGGCTACCCAAAACTTAAAACTCGTTTGCAAAATTAAAGGTGTCGATTACGGTAAAATTGACGAAAAACTGGAAATTGTTGGCCTTTTAGAACGAAAAAACAGCAAATTCAGCACCTATTCGTTGGGCATGAAACAGCGTTTGGCCATAGCCTCTGCCCTACTAAACGACCCCGAAATTTTAATTCTAGACGAACCCACCAATGGTTTAGACCCACAAGGTATTCACCAAATACGGGAAATTATAAAACAAATTGCCGCCAAAGGCACCACTATTTTATTGGCATCGCATTTATTGGACGAAGTTGAAAAAGTATGCTCGCATGTGGTAGTACTTCGTAAAGGCGTAAAATTATATTCCGGCAGAGTAGATGAAATGATCTCCAGTTACGGTTTCTTCGAACTTAAATGCAACAACCAAAATGTATTGGTAACACTTTTAGAAAACCACCCCAGTTTCGGTAGAATAAAAGTGCAAGAACATTTAGTCACCGCCTTTTTGAAAGAGCCCATGAAATCGGAAGAATTAAACAAATTTCTTTTTGAAAAAGGCATCGTTCTCACCCATTTAGTGCAACGCAAAGAAAGTTTAGAAGAACAATTTTTGCAATTAACCGATGCTGTACAACACCAAAACTAACCCTATGTTACGACTTTTAAATTTAGAATTACAAAAACTTTTACTTAACAGAACCAGTAAAATACTCATATTCATATCTTTTATTTTACCGTTTTTTGTTATTCTTCTTTCATCATTAAAAATAAACGTTTTTGGTTTTTTTACATTAGAGTTAGGTGAGTTAGGCGTTTTCAATTTTCCCATCATCTGGCATTTAACCACATTTTTCGCATCACAATTCAAATTCTTTTTTGCCATTGTTGTGGTGAGTATGATTGGTAACGAATACAGCAACAAAACCTTAAAACAAAACCTTATTGATGGGCTAAGTAAAAAGGAATTCATTCTTTCTAAATTTTATACTATTGTATTCTTTTCATTGGTTTCTACCATATTAATTACCCTTATTTCTTTTTGTATTGGCATGTATTATTCCAGCTACAATGAAATTTCCATCATCTTAAGGGAAACTAATTTTTTAGTAGCTTACTTTGTTAAACTTGTTGGTTTTTTTAGTTTGTGTCTATTCTTTGGGATGCTTGTAAAACGTTCTGCTTTTGCATTGGCTTTTTTATTCATTCTCTATATTTTGGAATGGATACTTTTTGGACTTCTTGCATGGAAATTTAATACGGATATTGCCGAAAAAATTCAGAATTTCTTCCCCTTAAAATCTATGTACAAACTTATTGATCAACCCTTCCAACGTGTAGCCATGACCAAGTTTCCCGACAAAGCAAATTTGATCTACGATTATAGCGTCCATTCTTACGAAATAGCTATTGTATTGTGTTGGACAACTTTATTCATCTTTTTATCGTACAGATTATTAAAACAGCGGGATTTATGATATCTTTGATAGCTTTGCTATCTAAAATGAAAAAAAACTTATTAATATTAACATTTTTTAGTACCATTCTCTGTTTCGGACAAAAAGAAGCTTCCAACTGGTATTTTGGAGACAATGCTGGTATTCGCTTTAATCCAGACGGTACTGTTACCGAATTAACAAACGGAAAATTAAGCACCATTGAAGGCTGCACCACCATTTCAGACGCCAACGGCAACTTATTGTTTTACACTGATGGTGTAACCGTTTGGAACAAAAACCACACCATGATGCCCAATGGTTTTGGGTTATTTGGAGACCCTTCAAGCACCCAATCTGCTATTGTGGTTCCAAAACCCAACGACCCAAATATATATTACATATTTACGGTTGATACATCTACAAGTAATAGCGATGCTAACTACGGCTTTAATTACTCCATAGTTGATTTAAGTTTAAATGGTGGCTTGGGAAACATCACTTTAAAAAACGAAAACCTGCTTGACCAAAGTTCTGAAAAAGTAACGGCGGTAGTAAAGGATTGTGTGAGTCAATCCATTTGGGTTATAACCTATGCACCATTTGATATAGGCTTTAATAATACTTTTTTTGCTTATGAAGTTAGCACTGCCGGTTTAAATACAACACCTGTGGTATCGCCTTTTTCAACATTTGTTGAAGATTCTAGAGGTTATTTAAAGCTATCACCAGATGGCACCAAACTTGTATCTTCCAACGCTTCTTCTGGATTATACATTTATGATTTTGATAAAGACACCGGTATAGTAAGCAACGAAAGAGCTATCTCCATTAATTTTTCACACAATGGATTCAATCGTCAAATTTCTTATGGAGTTGAATTTTCCCAAAGTAATGAATTACTCTATATCTCAACCTATTTGGAAACAGATAGAGATAACCAAAATAATCCTTCAGCTCAATATGGTGCTTTGCTTCAGTACAATTTAACGGCACCCAATATAAGCGCCAGTGAAATTGTAATTCATGCTGGGGTTACCTACAGGAGCGGACTTCAATTAGGACCTAATGGCAAAATTTATAGAGCCATGAATGCCACTTATGGTCAAGGTTTACCCTATTTATCGGTCATCAATGCGCCAAATAACATAGGAGCTGCCTGTAACTACACACATAATAGTTTTCAATTAAGCAATAATTCCAGACAAGGCCTACCGCCCTTTATAACTTCTTTCTTTTCAGAAAAAATAGATATTATTAGAAACACCACAACAACCACATCTACCGAATTGTTTTTATGTGATGGAGACACTTATACTTTAAGGTCCGATGTTATTCCAGGGGCTACTTATACATGGACACGCAATGATGTTCTTCTGTCTGAAACCAGCCCTAACCTAGATGTTGTAGAAGATGGTTTCTACAGAGTATTCATAGACCCCAATACAGGTGATTGCGACAGCACTTTTGAAGGCGTTGCTTATGTTACTTACAACAGAAACCCTGTAGCTTATGATTATACTTTGACACAGTGCGATGAAGATGCCATTGTTGGCGGTTTTACAAGGTTCAATTTAATAGAGGCAACCAGTTATTTAACAGGTGGTGTTACTGAACTATCCGTTAAGTTTTATACAGACACGGCACTAACAAATGAAATAACCAATAGTAGTGCCTACAGCTTTAATGCCGATAATCCGTCACCCGTTTACGCAAAAGTTTATAATGAAAAAACAGGGTGCTATGCTACCTCTGTGCTTAGTTTAAACGTAAACACGACTCCATTTGATGATTTTACACCAACCCCATTATGTGATGAATTAGGTTCTGAGGATGGTATTAACACTTTCAATCTTGATACAGTAACAACTGAAATTCAATCTACCTATAATTTTGTATATGGAATAACTTATTACAAAACATTTGATGATGCACTTTTTGAAAAAAACAGTTTAAACACAACATTTACAAACACACATCCATACGCTCAAACTATTTACGCCCGTGCTGAAAATGCAAATAGTTGTTTTGGGATTATAAAAGTTATTTTAACTGTTAATAAATTACCAAACATAAACACCCAAAGTTCTACATATTATTGCCTAAACAAATTTCCTGAAACCATTAATATTGATGCTGATATAACTAACGGTTCGCCAAATAACTACACGTACCTTTGGTCTACAGGCGAGAACACTTATAATATAGACATTAACCAACCAGGAACTTACACCGTTACAGTTACCAATGCAAATGGCTGTAGTAAAGACAAAATTATTACTGTAGAACCTTCAAACATAGCAACTATTGAAGATGTTGAAATTAGTGATGCTTCAAAAAACAATACGGTTAGCGTCATAGTTTCTGGTGAAGGCACTTATGAATACAGATTACTGGATGAAAACAATATAGTATATGCCGATTTTCAAAGCAGTAATGTTTTTGAAAATGTAAAACCAGGGTTCTATTCAGTTTCCGTAAAAGACATTAAAAACGATTGTGGCATGGTAAATAGCCAAATTTCGGTTATTGGTTTTCCAAAAGTATTTACTCCAAACGGTGATGGTTATAATGATTCATGGCAAGTGTATGGGGTTTCCCGTATGTTTCAACCCGGTACCAAAGTTCATATTTTTGATAGATATGGAAAATTAATAAAAGAACTAACACCTTTAGGCGAAGGCTGGAATGGGTTAATGAACGGAAAACAATTACCAGTAGATGATTATTGGTTCTCGGTAAAACTTGAGGATGGCAGAGTATATAAAAACCATTTTACTTTAAAAAGATAGACTTTTACTTAAAAACAGCTAAAAATGTATTTCCGCCCTTTTTTTTTCATTTCGTTTAAAATTTACTTAATTTCCATCTCAATTTAGCCCAATAGCACAACTTTTTTTACCCAAATAAAACAAAGTGAAAAAAAACCTGCACAACTGTCTCATTGTAATTCTACTTTTTTGTAGCTGCAATTTTATGTTCGCTCAACAGATTACAGTTGATGATAATGTTGGTTTACAACAACTTATATTAGATAACTTAGTAAAAAACAGTTGTGTTGATATTACCAACATCTCATCATCGGTAAATGGAAGTGCAAGCGGTTTTTCTAGTTATGCATATTTTGAAAAAGGCAGTTCCAACTTTCCATTTCAAAACGGCATCATGCTCACCACTGGAAATGCCAGGTCTGGCGGTAACGGCGTTATTACACCAACGCTAAGCGAAGGAGCTTCAAATTGGGGAACAGATCCCGATTTAGAAACGGCTTTAGGTATTTCCAATACATTAAATGCTACCTCCATAGAATTTGATATTGTTTCCATTTCAAACCAACTTCAATTTAATTATTTATTAGCTTCCGAAGAATATTTTGGAATTAATCCATGTCAATTTTCCGATGGGTTTGTATTTCTTATTAAAGAAACCGGTAGCCCCGGCCCTTACCAAAATATAGCCTTGGTACCAGGAACCTCAACGCCCGTTAACACCAACACCATTCACGATGAAATTTTTGGAGTATGTGCCGCTCAAAATGCCCAATACTTTGATGGGTACAATTTAGGAGACACCAACTATAATGGTAGAACTAAAGTATTAACAGCATCTACAACCATTACACCATATGTTCAATACCATATTAAATTAATTATTGCCGACCAAACGGATATCCAATCAGATTCTGCCGTATTTATAGAAGGCGATAGTTTTAAAATTTTAGATTTAGGCGCCGACATTACCACCTGTTCCAGTATAGCCACTTTAGATGCCGATATTCAAAACCCAGCGGCATTTTACCAATGGTTTAGGAATAACAACCTGATAGTTGGTGCAGTAAGCCCTACTTTAAATGTAACTCAAAATGGCACCTACAAAGTAGAAGTATCCGTCTCTTTAAATGGTAGTACGTGTGTTGAAGAAGATGAAATTGAGGTTGTATTAAATACGGAAGAACCCATAGCTTCCATAACTAATTATCAACTTTGTGATGATGCATCAGGTAATGGTATTGAAATATTTGACCTTTCAACAAAAACAGCCGAACTTGTAGCTAATATTCCATTTACAAATTACACTTTTAGTTATCATTATTCCGATTTGGAAGCTAGAAGTAACATAAACCCCATAACAACACCTATTCCAAATACATCCAATCCGCAAACCATTTATGTTAGAATCGATGATTCTAGTAGTAATTGTTTTGCATATACCACTTTTGATTTGGTAGTTAATGAAGTACCAAATATTGTAAATCCAACACCACATGAGGTTTGTGATACTGATGATTTCCCTGATGGTTTCGCAATTGTTTATTTAACCGAAAAAGATGATGAAATTACTAACGGGCAAAGCAATTTAGCCGTAAGTTACCATTACACACCTGCCGAGGCCAATACAGGAAATAACCCTATAGAATCTCCATACATCAATGCTGCCACACCTACCAGCACCGTGTATGTACGTGTTATCAATACCCAAACGGGCTGTGTAAATACCACGTCTTTAAATGTTAACATTACGGTGAGTCCCATAGTAAATCGAGATACAAGATATTTAGATGGTTGTGATGCCGACCATGATGGTTTTGACAGTTTTGACCTAACAGAAGTGATTGCTGATATTGAAGGCGGATTAACCAACGTAACAACCACTTTCCATGAAAGTTATGACGATGCGCAAACAGGCACCAACCCTATTGCCAATGCTACCAATTACCAAAATATAAACCCCGAAGAGCAAATTATTTACGTAAGGGTTGAAGATAACACAACAGGCTGTGCCTCTATTGTTCCTTTAGAAATCCATACCAATTTATTGTTGACAGCTACCGATACCGGAGATTTTGCTTTATGCGACACCAATGATGTTGATAATGATACTCTAGAGTTTAATTTAAATACGCTTGAAGCTTTTATAGGAAACGATTTGCCTTTCCCTATTGAAGTTACATTTTTTGAGTCTGAATCTGATAGAGATGCAAACATAAACCCGATTCCTAAAACTGGTTTGTACAGCGCCACAAGTCCAAAAGTACTCTATATAAGATTACTAAATACAGATAGCGGTTGTGAGGATGTTGCCGATGTAACCCTATTGGTAAACCCTATATTGTTATTCAACCCTGCAAATCCGTTACCATACTGTGATACAGATGATGATGGCATTGTAGATATCGATTTACATTCTTTAGACGATATTGTTACCAACGGCAATCCAGACTTTTCAGTTAGCTATTTTGCCAATGAAACGGATGCTAACGACAATATATCGGAACTACCTCCATTTTATACCAACACACAGCCCATTGAAACTTTATTTGCACGGTTAGAAAATATAAGTTCAGGTTGCTTTACTGTAAATTCTTTTCAGATAGAAGTGTTAACAGCACCTTCAACCAATACGCCTACCGATGTTATTATTTGTGATGACAATCAAGATGGATTTTCAATAATTAATCTTAATGACAAAATTGATGAAGCTGTTAGCGATAGAACAGGTTTAAACATAACTGTTCACACATCTTTTAATGATGCGGATGCAGGATTGAACCCAATTCCCAATTCCGATTTAAACACCTACAATTCCAACACACAAACTCTGTATATTCGTGTTGAAAACACAGTTTCTTCAACAGGATGTTATGCTATCGAACCCTTTGAAGTTATTGTAAATACGCTTCCAGATTTCCCTGTAATAAGTCCGTTTCAAGTATGTGTTTCTAACGGTGGCAACAATACTAATTTTATATTATCTGAAAAAGATGACGAAATACTAAATGGCCAAACGGGAAAAGAAGTATTATACTTTGCAGATGCCGCTTTTACTTCACCTATTGATAAAAACAACAATTATCAAAATACATCAAGTCCGCAAACCATTTATGTAAGAGTCGAAAATATAACCGATCGTAGCTGTTTTGGTACCTCATCATTTTTATTATTAGTATCTCCAGATCCTGTTTACAACACCAATTTTGAAGATTACTTAATCTGTGACGACTCTAGTAACGACGGTAAAAATGTTTTCAATTTAGATGAAAAAAGAAATGAAATTGCACTAGGTTCTACCGATAACTTAAATATTTCTTTCCACCTTACACGTACCCAAGCAGAAAACAACACAAATCCTTTAGCAAATCAATACACCAACGCAACAAATCCCCAAACCTTATTTGTTAGAATTGAAAGTAGTGATTCATTATGCTTTATTGTTGAAGCATTGGGGATAAATATTATTGCTGCCCCAGATATTTCGGAAGTAAAGGCACCAATAATTGAATGTGATACCGATTATGATGGCATTACTACCTTTGATTTAGAAACCGCCGATTTTGATATAAACGATCGTGTTCAAAGTAATCTCATCATAAATTATTTTGAAAGTTTAAGCGACATCAACCCCAATGATGGCTTGGACAATTCCAATGAAATTCCAAATCCAACCGCTTACAATTCTAATGCAAAAACAGTTTATATTAAAGTAGCCAATACACTAACTGGTTGTTACAGCGTCATTCCCTTAGAGCTTCAGGTAATTTTACCAGCCCCCACCAACACCATTGGAACTATTGAAATATGTGACAATGACACGAATACTTATGATTTATCATTGGTAAACGCCATGATTGTAAACGATAGCAGTGGCGTCACCATATCCTACCACGATTCCCAAAACGATGCCGATACTAATACAGCCCCTTTACCAAATATTTATAATTACACTGCAAATAGTCATACTATTTATGCTAGAGTTTTAGACAATACAACGGGATGTTATAATGTACAAGCTTTCATTTTACAAATAAACGCGAATCCTATTGCTAATACACCGCCAAATTTAGTTTCTTGTGACGATGATTTTGATGGCTTTTTCGAGTTTAATTTATCGGCAGCTACAAATGCTATATTAGGCGCACAAAACCCCAACACCTATACGGTTACTTATTATACGGATTTAGCAAATGCCGAAGCTGGCACGAATGCTTTAGGGAATTTACATGCCGCTGTTAATGGCGAAGTTATTTATGCCAGAATACAAAACAACAATACAACGTGTTATGATATCACGCAATTTTCAGCTATTGTAAATCCGTTACCCGTTATTCCTATTAATGATATTGTTCCTTTATGCACAAACGATTTACCATTAATTATTGATGCCTCTACTGGAAATGCAGGTGACAGCTATTTATGGACAACAAGCGACAATCCATCTGTAAACAATTCAACAGCTTCTGAAATTCAATTAGACATTACAGACCTGGGCATTTACTCTGTTACAGTTACAACCCCGAGTAATTGCCAATACACAAAAACATTTTCGGTTATCGAATCTGAAACCGCTACCATAAACCTAACAACCACAGTAGATTTTGCAGATCCAAACAGCATTACGGTTGATATTAGCGGTATTGGCAATTATGTATTTATTTTAGATGATGGTGAACCCCAAACATCTAATGTGTTTCAAAACGTTTCTTATGGTGTGCACTTGGTAACTATTAGAGATTTAAATGGTTGTGAAGATGTAACCAAGGAAGTAGTCGTTATAGACATTCCTAAATTTTTCACACCAAACAACGATTCTTATAATGATACTTGGCATATTGTAGGCATTGAACAACTCCCTGGCACCATTGTTTACATTTACAACCGGTACGGTAAGTTAATTAAAACCTTGCTACAAACATCCGATGGATGGGATGGCACCTATAATAGTGAAAATATGCCTTCAGACGATTATTGGTTTGTGGCCAAAGTAATCCAAAACGGAAATGCTTTTGAAGTGAAAGGACACTTTGCACTAAAACGCTAAAATTGGCAACTATTTCTAGTTAAGTGGTTATCTTTACGGCAAGAGTTTATTAATAATGAAGCACTTTTGTTTTTTAAGTTTTTTCTTCACCAGTCTTTTTACTTTTGGACAAAATGTTCTGGTTAATAGTAATTCTTATACACCACAACAACTTATAGAAGATATTTTAATTGGAAGTAATTGCATTTCCAACGTGGTTGTTACTAACGTAAGCGGTGGTAATTTTGGTGGTTCGGACCAAAGTTATGGCGCTTTTGATGCTAATGGCAGTACATTTCCGTTTCAAAACGGTATCGTTTTAAGTACAGGCCGATTATCAAATGTAGAAGGCCCTAACAATTCTTTAAGTGACGATGATGCCAACAATTGGTTTGGAGATTCGGATTTAGAAAACATTCTCAACGAGAACAATACCACCAATGCCACCGTTATAGAATTTGAATTTACCTCCATAGCATCACAGGTTAGCTTTAGGTATCTTTTTGCTTCCGAAGAATACCAAATAAACAATGCCAATACATGTCAGTACTCCGATTTGTTTGGGTTTTTAATTAGAAACGTTAACGATACGCAGTACACCAATATTGCTCTCATTCCAAACACACAAACGCCCGTAAAAGTAACCACGGTACACCCAAACATCCCCAATGGTTGTGCGGCGCAAAACGAAGCCTATTTTGGAAGTTGGAACAACGCCTCAGCGCCTATTAATTTTAATGGGCAAACAGCTATTCTAACCGCTACAGCAAATACAATCCCAAATGAAACCTACCATGTAAAACTGGTTATTGCCGATGAGCAAAACTATCGTTACGATTCGGCAGTATTTTTAGAAGCAGGCAGTTTTCAGCTAAGTACAGATTTAGGGATAGACCGATTAATTTCAACAAATAATCCGCTTTGCGAAAATGAAACTTTACAACTCGATGCGAATCAGCCCAATGCCACATCTTATAAATGGTTTAAAGATGGTATTGAAATCATTGGCGAAACCAATGACACCTATACCGTTGTTGATGCAGGCATTTATAATGTTGAAGTAACACTACAAGGCACCTGTATTTCTTACGGCGACATTACGGTTGAATATACCACTTTACCATCCGTAGACAACACCACATTAATTGCTTGTGATGACAACCAAGATGGACTTTCCGTATATAATTTAAACGATGCCGAACAAGCTATTTTGAATAATGATAACAGCTTAACGATTGTAAATTATTTTTTAAATATTTTAGATGCTGAACAAAATTCAAATGAAATAACAAACCCTTCAACCTTTAACAATACAACGCCTCAACAAATAGTGTATGCACGGGTTGAAAACCAAAATGGTTGTTTCGCTATCGCGGAAATTACTCTTGAAATTTCAAACAACAACCTAACTATTACACCTTTTGAAGTTTGTGATACTGATAATGATGGCTTTGCGACCTTCAATTTAGATGATTTAAAATTAGCTATTCAACCCAACGTTCCAGCAAATGCATCCATTTCATTTTATAAAACCTTGAATGATTTTTTTAATGAAACGAATGAATTGAATGGTAATTACAATAATGTTATTCAATATTCAGAATCGCTTTTTGTAAAAATAAAAAACGGAATAGATTGTTATGCCTTGAGTTCGGTGGAATTAAAAACAATGGTTTCTCCACAGCTTTTAGCAAATGAAACCACTATGTATTGCTTAAACACGTTTCCAAATACTATTACCATTGACTCTGGTTTACAAAATGGTTCTGGCAACAACCTTAGCTATCAATGGTTTTTAAATTCGGTTTTACTTTCAGACACATCTTCTTCCATTCAAATTAATGAAACAGGTACTTATACTGCTTTGGTAACATTCGCTAATAACTGTACTTCTTCAAGAGACATTATTGTAACACCTTCAAAAACAGCGACTATTCAATCAATTTTAGTTTCGGAAAACACTATTACCATTACGGTTTCAGGAGAAGGCAATTATCAATATGCGCTAGACCATCCTATTTTTCAAGATGAAAACAGATTTACCAACGTTACTCCTGCTTTTCATACCGTATATGTGTATGATGTTAATGGCTGCGGAACGGTTCAAAAAAGTGTTGCTGTTTTGGGATTTCCTAAATTTTTCACGCCAAACAACGATGGTTTCAATGATACTTGGAAACCTTTGGGGGTAAATGCACAGTTCAATAATGATGTTGATATTAAAATATTCAATCGCTATGGCAAACTCATCAAACAAATTAACACCATAGAAGCTGGATGGAATGGGACCTATAATGGCAACATGTGCCCTAACGACGATTATTGGTATCTGGTAGTGTTACCTGATGGCAGCGAATACAAAGGGCATTTCAGTTTAAAAAGATGACATTTTAGTTTATTAACGAATATTTTATCATTTCATCTGAATTAATTAAACCTTTAATAATTTGGTAAGTCTATTTTAATTAAAATAGCATACTTTAGTTTGTAGCCAAAACTCAAACAAACCAATATTCTTAATTCATTTGAAAATGCGAATCCAAAAGCATATCGATCAACTCCTTTTTATACTCATCATATGTGTTGGTCAGTTTGCATTTTCACAATTAAGCAAAACACATTATATCCCACCTTTAACAGAATCGGGGACTAATTCATCTCAACCTCAAGACCATTACATTTACATTTCAACACCAAGTACTAATCTGGTTAGCTTTTCTATTCAACTTTTAGGTTCGGGAGCTACCATCACAGGAACTGTATCAAAAGCATCACCCTATATTTATAATATTGGTACAGGAAGAGACACCCAGTTATTTGTAAATGTCAACGAAACAAGCAGAGTAAAAACCAACAAAGGGTTTATAGTAGAAGCGGAAAGTCCTGTGTATGTATCGGTAAGGATAAATGCTGGAGCTCAAGCTGGGGCTTTGGTTAGCAAAGGTGCATCAGCTTTAGGAAACACATTTAGGGTTGGTAGTTTCACCAATTCAAATCCACAAACCAACTACTTAAATTTTGTTTCGGTTATGGCTACTTCAGATAATACATTAGTTGTTTTTTCTGATCTACCCGCGGGATTGATTATTGAAAATTATGTTGGCGTTACGCCCATATCCGTTACATTAAACAAGGGAGAAAGTTATGTGGTGGCCACAAATAGCGCTAATAGCATTATTAATAGAGATGGCTTGATTGGTTGCCTAGTTCAATCGAACAAACCTATTGTTGTTAATTGTGGTTCTGCCAACGGAAGTTTTTACGGAGGAAGCGGAAGGGATTACGGTATAGACCAAATTGTAGACGCTTCTAAAATTGGCAAAGAATATATTTTTGTTAGAGGTGCCGGTGACGACGGTTGGGAAAATATTTTGCTAGTTGCCCATTCAAACAACACTTTTATAAGTATTAATGGCAATTCTCCTGTTGGCCCTATAAGCGAAGGGGAATATTATTTAATTGAAGGCTCTTCCTATAATGCTAATGGCAACATGTATGTTGAAACCACTGAAGATGTTTTTGCATATCAAGGTATTGGAGGATTAGCAGGTGCTGAAGCCAACCAAGGCATGTTTTTTGTGCCTCCCTTAAGTTGTGAAACCAGAGGAAATCTAGATAATATAGCTGCCATAAACAATATTGGAAGTACCGTTTATACCGGTGGCATCACAATAGTTACAAAAGCAACCGCTACCATTACCATTAACAACACTCCTATTTCCAGTTTTAATGCAGTGGGGCCAAGTACAGTAACAGGTAAGCCAGATTATGTAACCTACAAAGTACTAAACCTAAGTGGTAATATTTCTGTTCAAAGTAATGACGAGCTATACTGCGCTTATTTCAATCAAAATAATAATGCAACATCTGGAAGTTTTTATTCCGGATTTCCTACAGCACCAGAAATTAACTTCAACGCACAATTTACAACACTGGGCAACTGTATTCCCAATATAACACTTGAAGCAGCAAACACCCAAAGCTTTGATAGTTTTGAATGGTGGTTTGATGATGGTTCGGGTTCAGGGTTTCAAAACACCCTTATAAGCACACCTAATTTAACCCCTACCGTTCCAGGAAAATACAAACTTATTGGAATCGTAACTTGCTCTGGCTTAACCCTAGAATCCATAGAAGTACCTGTAAGTATTTGTCCAGATGATATTGATAACGATGGTATTATTGACAACCTTGATATTGATAATGATAATGATGGCATTTTAAATTGTACTGAATCCAGAGGTAATGTTGAAGTAAATCTAAGTATCGTTACTACCCCAGAATTGGTTTTTGAAGATGGCTCCAGAAATTATGGAATTGCTACTGGTATTCATACAGCATCTAACACTTCTGGAACTCCCAATTATTTTACAGGCAATAGTTCGGGCGGGTTTTCGAGTAATTTAAGTCCGGGGAGCAGTTCAGAAAACAACTATCAAATTTCTTTTACAGAACCTGTAAATATTAAATATCAAGAATCTATAACCCATACTAATGTTGATGGAGAATACTTTATAGTAGGCATACTGCCTCTGAACAAAAATATAACGTTGGTTGACCCTGACAATCGATTATTAGTAGATTCTAATTTTGACGGTATATTTGAAACAGGAATTACCACCATATCAGGTTCTGAAATTCATTTTAAAATAAACCCTTCTCCTTCTGGAAATACACCTTATACTTTTTTGGCAAATCAAGTTGATGGCTTTTCATTCGTTCACAAATTAGAAAATGCAACAACGGGGTCAATCTTTACTGGTGGACTCTCACTCACATGTTTTAAAAAAGATTCCGATTTAGATGGTATAGAAGACGCCTTGGACTTAGATAGTGATAACGATGGCATTCCAGACTTTATTGAAAACACCGGAACAATTATAGCTTTATCAGGCATAGATACAGATAAAAACGGATTGGATGATGTTTACAATATAAATGCGACACCATTAGATTCTGATGCTGATGGCGTGTATGATTTTTATGATTTAGACAGTGATAACGATGGTATTTACGATTTAGAAGAGTCAGGAAGCAACTTGCCTGACACTAATTTTGATGGTATAATTGATAACATAAACACAAAAATTGGCACAAATGGATGGGATGACAATGCTGAAACAGCTCCCGATAGTAATGCTATTGTTTATATTGTAAACGATGTAGATGCAGATTCTATTTTTAGTTATATAGATTTAGATAGCGATGGCGATTTATGTAGCGATGTTATTGAAGCCGGATTTTCGGACGCCAACAACGACAACCTATTAGGAAACACAACAGTTACTACAAATACTTCTGGAAAAGTTACCAATGCCACTGATGGTTACACACAGCCCAATAGCAATTATTTAAACTTCGCACCTCTATCAATTACAACCCAACCTGTTGACACTGAAGTTTGCGAACGTTTAAACACAACAATATCCATAGTTTCGGCCGAAGCAGAATCTTATCAATGGGAAACAAGCACAGATGGAATCAATTGGAACCCCATTACAGACAATGCTATTTACAGCGGTTCCCAAACAGCAAACCTAGACATTTCAAACACACCATTATCATACAATAATTACCAATACCGCGTAAAATTAGATAGAGTTGGCAATAGTTGTGGCTTGTATTCTAATAGTATAACACTTTCAGTAATTCCATCTCCAATAGTAAACCCTTCAGTTTCTTTAATACAATGTGATGATGATATTGATGGCATTAGTTTTTTCAACTTAACTGAAGCAAATCATAAAATTTCAACCAATGTTTCCAACGAAACCTTCTTGTATTTCAAAACACAAATAGCCGCAAATTCAGGCGATACAACAAGTACAGATTACATAACTTCACCTACAACGTATCAAAATAGCGCAAGCCCATTTACCGAAGTAGTTTGGGCAAGAACAACCTCTGCTTCAGGTTGCGCTGCCATTTCCCAAATTCAATTACAAGTCAGTATCAGTCAAATTCCTTCAGGAGCTATAAATGAAATTATTGATGTTTGCGATGACTTTTTAGATATTAATGGGAATAATAACAACAATAATGATGATACAGATGGCATTGCAAGCTTCAACTTTAGTTACGTAAAAGCAATGGTTGAAAGTTTCTTTTTACCACAAACACCCTCGGTTACTTTCTATAGAAATGAAGCCGATGCTTTAGCTGAAAATAATGCCATAACAGACACATCAAACTACAGAAATATTGGGTATCCTCACTCGCAACAAATTTACATACGGGTTGATAGTGAAATTAGCAACGATTGTCAAGCATTAGGACCATACATTACTTTGAATGTAAATCCATTGCCTGAATTCACTGTTGAAACCCCTCAAATTGTGTGTACATCAGACCCTTCTTTCAGCATTATTTTAGATCCTTTTGAAGCTAATGTTACCGAAAATTTCAATTATTCATGGTTTTTTGAAGGTAATGAAATAGCAACCAGCTCAACATTAGAAGTTTCAACACCTGGAATATACACCGTAACCTTAACAAAAACCGATGGTTCAAGTTGTTCCAGATCAAAAGCTATTAGTGTAGAAGCTTCCGAAACAGCAAACATCACACAAAACGATGTTACCATAAATGATCTTGCTGAAAATAATTCTGTCATCATAAACCCAGATAATTTAGGCAGCGGTAATTACGAATATGCATTAAGAGAAGTGGGGGCACCTTTTATAAATTACCAAGCAGAACCTGTTTTCAACAATGTAAAACCTGGGTTTTATACTATTTATGTACAGGACGAAATATGTGGCGAATCTACTTTGGATATTTCAGTAATTGGATACACAAAATATTTCACTCCTAATGGCGATGGCTTTAATGATTTTTGGCAGATAAAAGGCATCAATACCGATATTCAACCCAATAGTATTATATTTATTTATGATCGCTACGGAAAACTTTTAAAACAACTAAGCCCAAATTCTGTTGGGTGGGATGGCACTTTTAATGGCAACGTATTACCTACAGATGATTATTGGTTTAAAGTTTTTCTTCAAGACGGAAGAAATTTTATGGGGCACTTCACTTTAAAACGATAGCACATATATTTTGCGTAATTTTGCAATATGAAGTTCAAAATTGAATCCGAATTCAGTCCTACAGGCGATCAACCCGAAGCTATAAAACAACTCGTTGCCGGTATAAATGCCAACGAAAAATACCAAACACTACTTGGTGTAACAGGTTCCGGTAAAACCTTTACAGTTGCTAATGTGATTCAGGAAGTTCAAAAACCCACGCTTGTTTTAGCCCATAATAAAACCTTAGCAGCTCAATTATATTCCGAGTTTAAACAGTTTTTTCCAAATAATGCTGTTGAATACTTCGTATCGTATTACGACTACTACCAACCTGAAGCATACATTCCCGTATCGGGAGTTTTTATAGAAAAAGATTTATCCATCAATGAAGAAATAGAAAAGATGCGTTTAAGCGCAACCTCTTCCCTACTTTCTGGCAGACGTGATGTATTGGTTGTTGCATCCGTTTCGTGCATTTATGGTATTGGAAACCCAATAGAATTTCAAAAAAACGTGATTACGCTTAAGCGCGACCAAGTTATTTCAAGAACCAAACTTTTACATCAATTGGTACAAAGTTTGTATTCGCGCACCGAAGGTGAATTCAATCATGGAAACTTCAGGATAAAAGGTGATACGGTGGATATCTTCCCAAGTTATGCCGATGATGCCTTTAGAATCCACTTTTTTGGCGATGAAATTGAGGATATGGAATCTTTCAACATCCAAACCAATCAAGTGATTGAAAAATATGATTTGCTGACTATTTATCCTGCAAACATGTTTGTAACATCGCCCGATGTTTTACAAAACGCCATTAAGGAAATTCAGGACGATTTAGTAAAACAGCACGATTATTTTAAAGAAATTGGTAAACATTTAGAAGCAAAAAGGCTTAAAGAACGCACCGAATTCGACTTAGAAATGATTCGGGAATTGGGCTATTGTTCCGGTATTGAAAACTACTCCCGTTATTTAGATGGAAGACTTCCGGGTACAAGGCCATTCTGTTTATTGGATTATTTCCCAGAGGATTACTTAATGGTCGTGGATGAAAGTCACGTAACCATTTCGCAAGTACACGCCATGTATGGAGGCGATAGAAGCCGTAAAGAAAATTTGGTAGAATACGGTTTTAGATTGCCAGCTGCTATGGATAACCGACCCTTAAAATTTGAAGAGTTTGAAGCCATACAAAACCAAGTGATTTATGTAAGCGCAACCCCTGCCGATTATGAATTAAAAAAATCGGACGGTATTTATGTAGAGCAAGTGATTCGTCCAACCGGATTATTAGATCCCGTTATTGAAATCAGACCCAGTTTAAACCAAATTGATGATTTAATTGAAGAAATACAGCAACGTGTAGAAAAAGACGAACGTACCTTGGTAACTACACTTACCAAACGTATGGCTGAAGAATTAACTAAATATTTGGACCGCATTCAAATTCGTTGTCGTTATATACACAGTGATGTAGATACTTTGGAACGTGTAGAAATTATGCAAGATTTACGCAAAGGCTTGTTTGATGTGTTGGTTGGCGTAAACTTACTTCGTGAAGGACTGGATTTACCAGAAGTATCTCTAGTAGCTATTTTAGACGCCGATAAGGAAGGTTTTTTACGTTCGGCACGTTCATTGACACAAACCGTTGGTAGAGCCGCTAGAAACCTTAACGGCAAAGCCATTATGTATGCAGATAAAATAACCAACAGCATGCAAAAAACCATTGACGAAACCAATTACCGACGCGAAAAACAAATTGCATACAATACCAAACATAATGTAGTGCCTAAAGCATTAAACAAAAGTTTAGATAATGCCTTAACAAAAAACTCGGTTAGCACCTATAGCTACGAATTGGAAGCCGCAAAAGCTGCCGAACCTGAAAGTGCCTATTTAAGCAAACCTGAATTGGAAAAGAAAATTCGCGAAAAACGCAAACTTATGGAAGAAGCCGCCAAGGCTTTGGACTTTATTGTGGCTGCAAAATTGCGTGATGAAATTAAAAACTATCAAGATAAACTCTCAAAACAAATGTAACCTTAAGATTGTTACAATAATTATATGCAATAGATAATTTGTTTGTATTAATTGTATAAATTTATATATCAATCTTTTACAAATGAAAAACCTTTATCTATTGGCAATAACTTTTGTGCTGTCATTCTATTCTTTTTCACAAAATAAAAAAATTGACTCTTTAAAAAACAATATTACTTTAAAAAGTAATGTGAACAAAAAGTGGCAATCACTTTACGAACTCGCAGAAATATACCGTCTTAATATTCAAAATGATAGTACCTATAAATATGCGCATCAGGGTTTTGAAATAATTAAAAACAAAAAACAAGACTCACTTTTCTTACTTTCAACACTTCAATTGTATCGCTTATCAAATAAAACAGCACAACCAGATACTATAAACTATTTAGATTTAGCTTATCAAATATCAAAATCAAGCAACAAACAAACGTTGTTTATTGAAACCTATTACACACAAGGTCTTTCTCATTTTTATGGGGTTGGCGAATATGCAGAAGCTATGCCCTATTTTTTAAAGGTTGATTCTATTTCAAAGAAATTCAACATTAAAAATAAGACCACCATATCTGCACTTATTCAACGTGCCGAAATTTCAAGATTAAAATTTACAGAACGTAATACTTTAATAGCAAAACGAATTTTGGATGAAGCCTTAAAAGATGCACGAACTATCAAATCAGAAGAGATGATCTACCTAGTTTATACTTATTTATCTGATGTTTCTCAATTGATGAAAAAATATGATGATGCTAAAAAGTATTTAAAATCTGCTTCCGATTATTTCCTAAAAAAAGATGATATTAGAAATGTATCTCAAATATACCTTTTATATACTGCTTATTACCTAGGAATAAACGATTTAGAAAATGCTAAAAAAGAACAACTTAAGCGAATTTCTTATTTACGTAAAAAGGATGATGTGCTTGAACTAGGAAGAGCTTTGATGTACAGTGGCAGCTTTCATAGGCGAAAAACAAAGGACTATAAAAAAGCTATTGAAAGTTTATTGGAGGCTAAAAATATTTATGAAAACCTAAATATGATAGATGGAGATCCTTATGAAAGAATCATTTACGGTCTTGCACTATGCTATTCTGAAATTAAAAATCATGAAGAATCAAATTCCTATTACAATCTTGCCTATGATTTAAGAGTAAAACTCATAAAAAAAGAAAACAGAAACTTAACAACTTCTCTAGAAGCCAAATACCAAAACGAAAAAAAAGAGCAAGAGATTAAATTATTATCCGCTGAAAATCAACTGGCCAAAAAACAAAAATACATTTATATAAGTATCGCTATTTTACTTCTAATATCTGGAGTATTCCTGTTTTTCAATTATCGAAACAAAATCAAAACTGCAGAAAAACTCAAAGAACTCAATGCATTAAAATCAAGATTCTTTGCCAATATATCACATGAATTCAGGACGCCTCTAACCCTTATAAAAAGTCCTGTTCAAAGTTTAAAATCAAGTCTTTCAAATGAAGACGATTTATCAAAACTGGAGTTAATTGACAAAAATTCCAACAGAATGCTGGAGTTGGTGGATCAATTATTAGAACTTTCAAAAATAGACAATGGCCAATTAAAACTTCTTTTTAAAGAAGCCAATATACAGCAAACGTTACATGCCATTGTAGAACCTTTTGTTTTTGAAGCTAAAGAAACTAAGAAAATATTCAAATTTTTGCTTCCTGAAGTTTCAATAAACCATGTTTTTGATAAAGATGTTATAGAAAAAATAATAACCAATCTACTTTCCAATGCCTTTAAATACACAAATCCAAACGATACCATTTCGTTTAATTCTAACATAAACAATGAAACTTTAGAGATAACCGTTTCAAATTCCTGCAACAATTTAAAGCAAGAAGATTTACCGAAATTGTCTGAACGTTTCTATCAAAAAAACGATAGTTTTGATGGTGCTGGTATTGGCTTATCACTTGTTAAAGAACTTATTACCTTATATCAAGGCACTATCAAAACAACTTTAAAGGACAACATGTTAAGTTTTGTTATTCACCTTCCGCTGAAAACAGAAAACCCAAATGCCGTTGTTGTTTCAAAAGAAACTACATCAGACAATCTAGAAGATATTTTTAGCACCGATTCTGAATTACCGATTCTTTTAATTGTAGATGACAATCAAGATATCAGGAACCTCTTAAAGTCTCTTTTTGAAAAAAACTACGTTGTTCTTCTGGCTGAAAACGCCGAAGAAGGATTCAAATTAGCAAAAAAACATATTCCAGATTGCATTATAAGTGATGTTATGATGCCAAAAACAGATGGTTTTGAGTTTACAAACACAATAAAAACCAACGAACTCACCTCGTTTATCCCTGTTATTTTATTAACAGCAAAAACATCTGAAACAGCCCGTTTAGAAGGTTTAAAAAATCAGGCAGATGCTTTTTTAACAAAACCATTTAATAACGATGTGGTTATGCAAACGGTACTTCAGCTCATCAAAGAACGCAAAAAATTACAAGAACGCTACAGTCAGGAACTTGTGTTAAAACCAACCGACATTGTAGTAGATTCTTATGATGAAAAGTTTACAGCCAAACTTCAAGACATCCTAGATGCCAACATTAACAAAGCCGATTTTACTGCTGAAGAATTTTCAAACTTAGCCAATTTAAGCAGAATGCAACTACACCGAAAACTGAAAACTTTATTTGGCGTTACAACTTCAGAATTTATAAGAAATGAACGCGTAAAAATGGCATCCGAACTTTTAAAGAATCGAAACATAAGCATCTCAGAAGTAGGTTATGCTGTTGGTTTTAACGATATCTCATACTTTGCCAAATGCTTTAAAGATGTTTTTAACGTAACTCCTACAGAATATCAAAAAACACCTTCTTAAGCAAGCAAACCCCCTATTTTACTAAGTGTAACACAGCATGTTACATATCTCCTTAAGGTTGTTACATATGTAGCTACCAAAAGCTTCTTGTTGTTATAATTTAGTATGAAAGATTTCCCTAAGTAATGCAAAAAAAAAGAAAGTATCATTTTGAAGCTCAATTAGAAAAACCCTTTTCCCAAAAAATATATCTAAACATCAACCACTTAGATAAAGGATTATATGAACTGAATATTACACACAAAAATAAATTAATAAAAAAAACAACCTTTAAAAAATGAACCTCATGAAGACAATGAAATTAGTATTACTGGTATTATTTGTATCCCTTCAATCTTGTGATAAAGATGACGCAGACCCTTTTGTAGATTTAAAAGCGGAAAACACAACTTATGAATTGGTTTCCAAAACAACAGCAACAACTGGTATTGTTAGAATTACTGGTCATATAAAAAATGTTGGAAATACCACTTACACTTCAGGCTCCAATCAACAATTAGCACAATTATTAGAACATCCATTGGGTACTACAACCAATAACGTAGTTGCAACTTCAAATATATCTACTTCTTTAAATGCAGGTGCAGAAGTAAGTTTTAGCTACACCAGAAACTGGGATATTGCCATTGAGTTTCAACCGGAAATTATTTTAAGAATTTCATATGACCCCGACATTCTTATTGATGGAAACTCCAATAATGATGATATGGACTCCAGCAACAATTCATTCACTTTAGATGGAACAGCGATTAATTATTTATTCTAAAACCATGAAAACAAACCTTTACATATTACTTGTTTTATTAACCTTCATTAGCTGTAATAAAGATGATGATGCTCCAGCACAAACCATCTCACAAAGAGACGCTTTAATTGCTTTAAACAACGCAAACCCTGGAAACACCTTAAACTGGGATATATCTTCAACCGATATAAGTACGTGGGAAAACCTTTCTGTGAATAGTGATGGAAAAGTGACCAACTTAAACCTTATTTCAAAAGGATTAACTACCATTCCTAGTGAAATTGGGGTATTAACAGAGCTCACATTTTTAGAACTTAGAAGCAATGCTATTACCAACATCCCCAATGAAATTGGCAACCTAAACAAACTTTCATATTTAGGCTTGAACAACAACCATATCTCTAGTTTACCCAACACCATGTCCAACATGAGCCTATTGGACAGATTGTTTGTTTACAATAACAATTTAACGAGTATTCCCAGTGAGATAGGAAATATAACAACTTTAATAAGACTTGAATTAGGAGCAAATGCTATTACAAGTATTCCAAGTTCTTTGGGCCAACTCACAAACTTAGAATATTTAAGTTTTTATAGCAATGACATTTCTACGGTACCTATGCAATTAAGCAACCTAACAAGCCTAATGACTTTAGATCTTTCATCAAACAGTATAACCTCCGTTCCATCAGTGGTATGTGATTTAGAGTTCACGGGAACTACCATAGTAATAGACGCTGGTGTAACGTGCAATTAAAAATTTCAACCATGAAAAAAATAATTTTATTAATGCTCATAGTGTTTACAATACCATGTAGAGCACAGTTACTAAAAAAATTAGGAAAAAAAGCCGAACAAGCGGCAGAACGTACCGTAGAGCGACGGGTGGAAAAAGAAGCATCAAAAAAAACAGACCAAGCGCTTGATAGCGTTTTTGGAACTGGTGAAAATAAACCCAAAAAAGAAAAAAGCACAAAAAAGGAAGATGTTGCAAACATTGGTTCAAACGAAAATAAATCAGGAAGCAAAAAAACCAATCAGGATATTGTCAGTCGCAGTTCATTCTTCCCCAATGGCGATGTTATTTTTGAAGAAACATTTAAGGAAGACACACAAGGCAATTTTCCGGCCAATTGGGAAACCAACTCTGGCGGGGAAATTATTTTGGTGAATGGCAATAAAGCACTCAAACTTTACCCCAATAGTTTGTGCATAACCAATATGAAGCTATTACCTGAAAACTATGCCTTGGATTTTGATTTTATAACCGGAAATTTAGATTACAAAGAATTGAGCGGTTCTGAATTTATGGTTCAGTTTGTAAAAGAAAACAAGCTTAATAAAGATTTAAAACAACGGGCTGAATTCCATTTTTCACTATGGCAAGGAAGTGCCTTGCCAAGAAAAATATTTGTTGAGAATTTTGGTGTAGCAAATAAAATTAAAAACAGCATTGATTTTGACATGAACACCAAATTCAATAAATCAGTTCATGTAACCTGTGTAGTGAATGGCAAACGTTTAAGGGTTTACATGGATAATGAAAAAGTTATAGACTTACCCTCCTTTTTACAAGACGGTTTAGGAAGATACATTCAATTTTACTTAAAAGGTACAAAACCGCAATTAAACCATATTGTAGCCATTTCAAATATTAAAATCACTGAAGAAGGTGAAGATATTCGTTCATTAATTTTAAAAGGCGGATTTAGTACCACTAAAATTCTTTTCGATTCCGGTTCAGATAAAATAAAAAATGAATCATTCTCCTATTTAGATAAAATTGGAAATGTTTTAAAAGGCGATACAAGCATTAAATTAAAAATTATTGGTCACACCGATAGCGATGGCGATACCAAAGCCAATTTAGGGTTATCGCAAAAACGAGCTGCATCGGTTAAAAAATACCTCTTAGAACACTTTAAAATAGCGGAAGCATCTATACAAACCGATGGCAAAGGTGAAAGTGAACCAATAGCAAACAATGCAACCAGTGAGGGAAAAGCACAAAACAGACGTGTAGAATTTAAAAAACTATAAACTATATAGATCATGAAAACAACAACATACCTAGTACTTGCAATCTTTATATTGCTTAATTCTTGTAGTAAAAATGACGATCCAGAACCAACTACCGAAGAATTATTGATTTCGGGAAAATGGTTCTTCAATAAATACAATGGCGAAGATATAAACTCTTGCGAACGACAAACTTATTTTCATTTTACCGATGCCAATTCATTAATTGTGGAATCATTTGCTTTCAATTCAAGCTCTATGGTTTGTCAATCTGGTGGTTTAATTGGATACTCCTATACTATAAATTCCAACAACGAAATTATAACAACTGGTGGTGGTACTATTTTAACGTTCCAAATAAAATCCATTTCCCAAACCAGTTTGGTACTGGTTAGGCAAATATCCTCAGGAGCTCTCATTGAAACAACTTTTATAAAATAGGTGCGATGAAAGTTGCTTGTTTCCTTATTTGCCTTAGCTTTTGTTTTGTTTCATTCGGACAGCGGAATTTATTTTTTCATCCAGATGATGAAACCGTTCAAGACACCGTTAGAACACGTTCAGGAAATATGCCCATTACTTTTGAGGATTATGATCCAAATGAAACCATATCATTTGATAAAAAAATTACGTTTTCATTTAGTTCCAATTCTGGAACCTCAACTACCAGTGAATTTCTTGTAAACACCAATAAGGGCTATATGGCAATGAACAAAGAGATGATGGAGCGTATGATTGGGATGGAATTCCCGCATAATAACGATGTAAAAGTACATTACAGGGTTACCAACACTAAAGGAAAAACCTTTTATTACATGGAGCTTAATGGTGTAAAACAAGTCATTAATAGATCGCCAATAAGTGAGGTTTCTATAGATGAAACCAATATGTCGGTAGCTAAATTCAACCGGAATTATTCACCAACTGGAAATAACCTGAACATAAGTAGCCAGAATTACAATTCAGTTGAATATCAAAGCAACAACTCAAGTCCAGAAAATGAGTATTATGTTTATGTAGCAGACCAAAACAGTGTAAATATCAACCCAAATTCCAACCCAAAAACTGCCGGTATTTTTGGTTTAGGCTATATTTTTAATAATAACAAAACGCAACTGGTTACTCGGGTTGAAAACGAAAAAGGCACTGCAGAAATTGAAAATATTGAAGATGTTTCCATTGGTATTGATGGTAACTCCTATAGAAGGCGTGAAAACATTGTGGCCGATGACCATGAACGGGTTACCAATGTAAAAGAAGATTATTTAACTAAAAAGCAAGAATATATCAACCGTTCATCAAACGCACAACGAACCATTTCTAACAAAGAACAAGAAATTCTTAATGTAGAACTTGAAATGGAAGCCAAAAGAAAAAGCGCCATGAACAAATACATTGAAGATGGTGCACCCGCAGAACAAAATGCACAATATGCCCTTGAAAGTTACGATCCAAAGGATGCTATTGAAGTAAAAAAAATTGGAGTGTGAGAAACGTATCTTAATTATTGAAAAAAAACTTGAGCGTATGGGTACAAACAATCCAGATACTAGAAAACTTCAAAATGAAAAAACATGTTTGGAATCTAAAATAATCGATTATAAAAAAGCTCAAGATGAAATGGATGCTATAAAGAACAGAAATTCAGACAACACCTATAAAGGTAATACAGAAAAAATGACCTATTATTTTTCCAATGTTGTGCCTAACATTATGGCAAATCCTTGTTTGGGCAATAACTAGAAAAGCTAAATGCTTAAAATCTCAAAAAATAAAAATACCAAATTCCAATATTTGAGGAATTAAATCCTTCTATTCGAATTTGGATTTTATTTTTGACTTTTCACCTAATTGTATTGTGTTTTAAAAATATCTATTAAAACGTCTGGTGGAACAATTTTATTTGGAAAACTTTCCATTAAATATAAAACCTTTGTAATAGATTCATGACTTAATCCCATACGCAAACCAAAATTATATAATTTGATGGCGTTTTTTGAATTGTTATCGCCGTTATCACCATCAATGTTCATCAATAACACCAATCTGTGGAATTGAACAATACGTTCGCTATGCGATTTTAAATGAATATAATTAATTGGATGTTCAATTAAATAGTCAAAATCTTCCCGTGAAATTTCAAGTTGTTTTGCAACACCTAATAAAAAATTATATTCCATATGCTTTATGTCTTTATCGTACTTGGCGAAAGCTATCATTTCGGATAGCAAACTTAGTTTTTCTACTCTATTAATCATGTCGTGAGGGATTAATTAATTAATAACCTAAAGATAAGCAGAACAGTAATTTAATAATCGTGGATATTCCGCAACTTATCGAAAACACAGGAGTAGTTAATCGTGAATTTTATTTACTTCATCTCAAAAAAGGGAATTCAGTTTATAAAAAATTGACATTTTTATACAATATAAATAAAGTTACTATTTTATACATATTTGATTATCAGTGATTTAAAACAAAATAACGTAAAATAATTAAAACATTTTTTAAAGTACCTTTACAAAAAATATAAAAACGCTAGAAAAGCATCGTGATAGATTCATTATCGATAAACGGTAGCTTTTATTTTAGCGAAAAATAAACATATGACAAATAACGATATACTGAAAAAATTGCGTGTTGCTTTAAAGCTTAGAGATGACGATATTGTTAAGATTTTAGAGTTTGTAGATTTTAGAATTTCCAAGAGCGAACTAGGTGCTTTTTTTAGAAGTGAAGACCACCCAAAGTATATGGAATGTGGCGACCAAATTTTACGAAACTTTTTAAACGGTTTGGTTATTCACTTACGTGGACCCATGCCGGAAAAAAAATCAAACTCCAATAAAGGAGAAATTCCAAAATCCAAAGCTGGGACTGAACAAGGCGAAGCTTCCGCGAAAGCGCAACCCAAAAAATTTATAAAAAAGAAAAGTTTATTACATTCTAAAACAAACAAAAAGAGCAACGGTTAAGATTGCTCTTTTGTTTTATAATATACCTACAAGGTTTTTGAAACCTTGCAGGACAGAAATTATGAAGCCAATACTTGTTGTACTTTATCTGCTGCTTCTTGAAATTCAGTAGCACTTAATACCGCTAAACCAGAATTGTCAATTAACTCTTTTGCAATATCTGCATTGGTTCCTTGTAAACGCACAATAATTGGCACGTTGATGGTTCCCATATTTTTATAAGCGTCAATAACACCTTGCGCTACACGATTACAACGTACAATACCACCAAAAATGTTAATTAAGATGGCTTTTACAGCTGGATCTTTTAATATGATTTTAAATGCAGCTTCAACACGCGCAGCATCTGCAGTTCCACCAACATCTAAAAAGTTTGCTGGCTCTCCACCTGAATGCTTAATTAAATCCATAGTTGCCATTGCTAAACCTGCACCATTAACCATACATCCAACATTTCCGTCTAAATCTACGTAGTTTAAACCTAACTCACCTGCTTCAACTTCAATAGCACTTTCTTCACGTACATCGCGTAAATCAACATAATTTTTATGTCTAAAAAGTGAGTTGTCATCTATAGTTACTTTAGCATCAACGGCTAATATTTTATTATCACTTGTTTTTAAAACCGGATTGATTTCAAATAAAGAAGAATCAGATTTTACGTAAGCAGTATAAAGATTGGTAACAAACTTGGTCATTTCTTTAAAAGCGTTACCAGATAATCCTAAATTAAAAGCAATGCGTCTTGCTTGAAAAGGTAGCATGCCAACGGCTGGATCAATTTCTTCAGTAAAAATTAAATGAGGAGTTTCTTCAGCAACGGTTTCTATGTCCATACCACCTTCGGTAGAATACATAATCATGTTACGTCCTGTTGCTCTATTCAATAAAACAGAAACATAAAACTCGCTCGTTTCACTTTCTCCTGGATAATAAACATCCTCGGCAACCAACACTTGGTGTACTTTTTTACCAGCAGCCGATGTTTGAGGTGTTACTAGGTTCATCCCAATAATTTTTCCTGCAATTTCTTCTACTTCTTTAATATTTTTAGCAAGTTTTACACCGCCACCTTTACCACGTCCACCAGCATGAACTTGTGCTTTTATAACATACCAACTAGTACCAGTTTCGGCAGTTAGTTGTTTTGCAGCTGTTACTGCCTCTTGTGCATTTTGGGCAACAATACCACGTTGGATACGCACGCCAAAACTGCTTAATATTTCTTTACCTTGATATTCGTGTAAATTCATAATTTGCTAAATAGTTATAAGATGCGCAAATGTAACAATTAATTGATAATTGACAATTATCTATTGACAATTAAACTATCATTAATTATCTTTTGTTAATTATTTAACAATTTGTTTAATTTGTTTAATTTTTTATTTATTTCTTTTTTATTGATACGAAAGAAATATCTTTGACAAAAATTTAAAATTATGTTGGAAAATCAATTGCTGAAAATTGCACAAGATTTTGGGAGTCCGGTATATGTTTATGATGCCGAAAAAATTGAATATCAATACAAAAGATTAACAAATGCTTTTAAAACTGTAAAAAGTCTTAAAATAAACTATGCAGTTAAAGCACTATCAAACATATCTATATTAAAACTTTTCAATTCATTAGGTTCTGGAATTGATACCGTTTCCATTCAAGAAGTTCAATTAGGTTTAGCGGCTGGTTTTACTCCAGATCAAATAATTTTCACACCAAATGGCGTTTCTTTAAATGAAATTGAAGAAGCTGCCAAATTGGGTGTAAAAATTAATATCGACAACCTGTCTATTTTAGAACAGTTTGGAACAAAACACCCAAAAACACCGGTTTGTATCCGTATCAACCCACACGTTATGGCTGGCGGAAATGCCAATATTTCAGTGGGCCACATCGATTCTAAATTCGGAATTTCCATTCACCAAATACCTCATATTTTACGTATTGTTGAAAACACAAAAATGACAATCAACGGTATTCATATGCATACTGGTAGTGATATTTTGGATATTGAAGTATTTCTCTATGCCAGTGAAATTTTGTTTGAAACCGCAAAACAATTCAAGAATTTAGATTTTATTGATTTTGGTTCTGGTTTTAAAGTACCTTACAAACCTGGTGATATTGAAACAAATATTGAGGAACTAGGCGAAAAATTATCGGCTAAATTCAATGCGTTTTGCAAAGAATATGGAAAAGATTTAACCTTAGCTTTTGAACCAGGTAAATTTTTAGTGAGTGAGTCTGGAAATTTCTTAACCAAAGTAAACGCTATTAAGCAAACTACCTCTACGGTTTTTGCTCAAGTAGATTCTGGTTTTAACCATTTAATTCGCCCTATGTTTTATGGGTCGCACCACGAAATTATCAATATTTCAAATCCTAAAGGACGCGAACGCTTTTACACCGTGGTGGGCTACATTTGTGAAACAGATACGTTTGGTAACAACCGTAGAATTAACGAAATTAATGAAGGTGATGTGTTATGCTTTAAAAATGCTGGTGCATACTGCTTCTCTATGGCAAGTAACTATAATTCCAGATTCCGTCCTGCGGAAGTATTATGGTACAACAATGAAGCGCATTTAATAAGAAAAAGAGAAACATTTGATGATATTATAAATAATCAAATAGAAGTAAATTTTGCTAGTAAAAAGGAAAAACAATTAGTTAAATAACCTTTACCAATTAAACCGTTTTTAAATGCTCAACAAATGTTGAGCATTTTTTTGTTACATAACATATTAAATTAATAATATTCAAATAAGTTGTTAAATTTCAATATTTTCTTTAATATTATATAAATTTTTCCCCTAAGTCTTTTTTATTGATAGTATTAAACAAAAAAGACCAGTATGTTTCACGCACTCTCAACAGATTTCTTTAGGTCAATCTTCACACCTTACATATTATATGTATTTAATAATCAAATACTTATATAATGAAAACCAACCAACCTATAAAAATTCTAATTGTAGAAGACGAAATGATTATTGCTGCAAACATGTCGCTTCAACTTACTACACTTGGTTACGAGGTTACCGGCATCATGCTAAAAGGGGAAGAAGCCATAATGCACATAAAACAAAACAAACCAGACATTATTTTACTGGACATTCATTTACAAGGCACATTAGACGGTATTGAAACCGCCCAAATAATACAGCTAGATTACAACATCCCCATTATTTATGTAACAGCAAATTCAGATGATGCACATTTTAACAAAGCAAAAGACACCAATCCTTATGGCTTCATATCTAAACCTTTTAAAAAACAAGACTTACAACGCACTATTGAATTAGCAGTTCATAGGTTTTATTCTGAAAATCAACCTGAAACTGAATTTACCGAAGAAGAAGAAAAAGAAACATTACCATTTATTTTAAGCGATTGCATTTTTGTACGCCATCAAGATAAAATGGTGAAAGTACAGATTGCTGATATTCTTTATATTGAAGCAGAACGAAACTATTCGCGTATCCATTCCAAAAACAAAGAATATTTATTGGTAGTAACACTAAAAGATTTGGAAGACAAACTTCCTGAAAATCATTTCATTCGCATACACCGTTCGTTTATTGTCAACCTTTCTCAAATTGATGAAATTGCAACGTCTCACATTGTTATTTCAAAAAAGGCTATCCCTATAAGTGCCGAATCAAAAAAGCAACTGCTTCAACACATTCAAAAAGTATAAAATATTTATGAAAAAACTGGGGTTCATTTTTATTTTGTTCTCGCTTTGCGTATATGGTCAAGATAATAGCATTGACGTTTTACAACAAAAGCTTAATTCTGAAAAAAAAGCCGCCAAAAAAATGGAACTCATAAATGAGATGGTTGCCATCGCTTTTAATAAAAATATTGCTGAAGCTTTAAAATATGCAAAACAAGGCGTAAAACTATCAGAAGAAAGTAACGACATAAACTGGCAACCCAAATTTTATGAAATGCAAGGTAGAATGCATGCCAATTTACTAGAATTAGACTCTGCTAGCCTATTCTTCAACAAAGCTATAAAAGGTTATGAAACTGTAAAAAATGATAGAGGAAAAGCCACAACCCTATTCAAATTATCTTGGGTTGACAAGAAAAAAGGCGATTTAGAACAGGCACTACAAAAAGACCTTTCTGCATTGAAAATTATGGAAACTTTAAAAGATAATGAAGGTATTTGTGATGCTTTAACCCGAGTTTCAGAAGATTTAACCCGCCAAAACCGATTAACCGAGGCTTTGGAATACGCCGAAAAAGCAATTGCCATAGCAGAAAAACACAATTTAACTTCAGAAAAATTTTATGTTAATTTTAATGCTGCCAATGTAGCTATGGCAAAAAGTAATTACACCCAATCGTTGGAATATTACAATAAGGCCTTAGCCATTTGCAAAAAACAAAACATGGGTTTAGCTACTGAAGCTGATGTAACTAATGGTCTTGGAAATGCCTTAAAACGATTGGGAAAATACCCAGAAGCTTTAGAAAGTTACAAACGCTGTTTAGAATTAGCAACAGCCGCCAATTACCCCAACGCAATTTCTACTGTTACCGCAAATTTAGGGGAAGTTAATATGTTGATGGGCAACTCTAAAGATGCTTTAGTTTATCAATTAGAAACTGTAAAATTGCAAGAAAGCAATAACGATGTTTCCAATTTAATTGAAAATTATAACCATGTAAGCACCATTTACAATAAATTGGGCAATTATGAATTGGCTTTGAACTACAAACAAAAGGCTTATTCATTAAGAGACAGTATTGCTTCCATTGAAAGTGATGCAAAAATGTCGGAGCTTTTAACGCAATATGAAACCCAGAAAAAAGAAGAAACAATCGCTTTTCAAAGCGATAAAATTTCTCAACAAACACTTATTCAAACACTAAGTTTTGGTTTGCTTGCCTTATTACTTGGCTTACTTATTTTTGGCTTTATTAGTTATAGAAACCGGAGTAGAGCAAATAAACTATTGGCTTCAAAAAATAACGAAATAGAATTATTATTAAAAGAAGTACACCACAGAGTGAAAAATAACTTGGAAATTGTTTCAAGTTTACTAGCACTTCAATCGGCTCAAATAAAAGAACCAAATGCCAAAGAAGCTATGGCTGAAAGTCAAAACCGCGTAAACTCCATAGGCATTGTTCATCAAAAATTATATAGAAGTGCCAATTTGGGTGCTATTGAAATGAAAGATTATGTATTAAATTTAAGTGAAACCATTTTAGATAGTTTTGGTGCTGAAAACAAAGTGCGCTTAAATTTAGCCATGAACAATCTTGACTTGGATATTGATACTGCTGTTCCATTAGGACTGATTATTAATGAATTACTAACCAATACCGTTAAATACGCCTTTCCTGATAACAACACAGGCACCATTACCATAAAACTAGAAAAACAAACCAACAACATGCTACATCTTGAAGTTGCAGATAATGGCATTGGAAAATTGGGTATTACCCATGGCACCGGTTTTGGCTCGCAGTTAATTGCATTACTTACCCGCCAATTAAATGGCACGATGAAGGAAGATTATTCAAACGGAACTTCGGTTGTATTCAACTTTCAGTTAAGCTAATCTGCTTAAAAATATATTTATACATTTAATTTCAATCATTCAAACATTCCGATAACTAAAACATAGGCTTCGGACATTATTACCCCCGCTTCGTCCTAAATCGATTTCATTTACGAATGATTTTCAATAGCTTAGGGTTATTAATTAACCATTTAAACGCTATTATCATGAAAATCTCAAAAAACACACTATGCACTACATTGTTACTTATTATGGCAACAATAATGCTAAGTGCACAAAACCAAGCCTATTGGGTACATACGGACTATGTGAAACCCGCCATGCAAGACGAATATGAAAAAACAACTAAAGATTTTGTGGAAGCTTGCAAAAAGTATGACCTCAAAGGTGCAGATTGGACATCTATAAGAATTGATGACGGCAGGTATTTATCTATTGCCCCTATTAAAAATATGGCAGATTTTGACGCCAACCCTCTAGCGCCACTTGCTGAAAAAATGGGAAATGAGAGTTTTTCTGCTATATTCAAACGTTTTAACACCTGCTACGATAAGCACACAGATTATGTGATCCATTTAAACAGCAACCTATCTTACATGCCTGACGGGATGAATGTTAACATACCCAATCAAGATTACAGAAAGTACCATTTCTTTTACGTAACACCTTCAACGTCCAAAGCGGTTTCAGAAAAAATAAAAGCAATAAAAGAATTCTACGTAAAAAAAGGGCTCAAAGAGCAATTTAGAATCTATCAAAGCGGATTTGGTGCTCCTGAAGAATTCTACGTTGCAGTACTTTCAGCTAAAGATGCTCAAGATTATATAAAAACAAGTGATGAAGCTGAAGCTCAATACGGTGAAGAAGGCAAAAAACTGTTTGATGAGCTCTTCAGTTCAATTTCCAGATATGAAACCAAGTCTGGGGTAATGCGTCCTGATTTGGCCTATGTAGCAAAAACCAATTAACCAACCACTACGAAACCTCATAAATTATAAAAGGTTTGTGAGGTTTTATTAAAACTAAAAACGATGAAAAAATTACTATTACTTGGACTTGCCATTATTCTTTTCACAAATTGCAACCAACAAGAAAAACGCTATACACAACAATCACCAGAAATTGAAATTGTAAAAAAAGCCATTGAAAATTACAACAATAAAAAGTATGATATAACCTTGTATGCCGATACTTCTAAAACATTATTTAACTCCTCAAAAGCTTTAATGTCGCCATCAGAAACCATAGCATATCATAAGACGAATGATGCCATTTATTCTAGCAGAGGTTTTACCAATGAAGACCCAGAATACGAAATGGTCGTGACCGATGATGGCGAAACTTGGGTAAACTGTTGGCTAAATTGGAAAGGAACACTAGCGGCCAATAACAAAGAGTTTGATATACCCATCCATTTAACCTATCGCTTTATTGACGGTAAAATTGTTAGAGAAGTTGGGTTTTGGGATGCATCAGCCATTGCTTTGGAACTTCAAGCTATTGAAGCCGAAAAAACAGCATCAGAAAACTGAAAAAACATAAAGCTTATTTTTAGAAATCAATTACAAAAACAGGCAGTTTATTTCAACTTAATGCTATAAATAATTATTTCATTTTGTAATTAAAAAAGAATTAGTCACTCTTTAATTATTGTTTACTGTCTGTTTTTATTCTCCCAACATTACCTACTTAATTTTATTGTAATAACTAAAAGTACATAGACACACCTTTTGGAAAAGGCATAAAAATTATTTCAAAATGAAAAAAGCAGGCATCATAGGTGGCTCGGGTTTTATAGGCAGTTATATAACCAAACAATTTCTAGACCATGGTTTTCAGGTAAAAGTATCGACCACCGATATTACACGGAAAGACAAATACGAACATTTAATGGTTTTTAATCATTCCGAAAACCTCTATATAAGCGAATTAGATGTAACAGACAAAAATGCTTTAAAAGATTTTGTAAGCGATTGCGATGTGGTAATACATAGTGGCACCCCTTTCATTTTAGATTTTGAAGACCCAAAAACCCAATTATTCGACCCAACAATTAAGGGAACAGAAAATTTTTTGGAAGTTATCAATAACACACCCAGTATAGAAAAAGTAGTTTTTGTAGCCTCCGTGGCTGCTTATAATACCAATTTTCCATTTCCGGCTGGAACAAAAAGCTTCACTGATACTTTTAATGAAACAGATGTAAAATTCACAAGTAATGAAAGTCATCCGTATGCACAAGCTAAGTTTTTAGCGAATCAAGCGGTAGAAAATTTCATTAAAAAAAATTCTGATTTACATTTTGAAATCAGCTCTGTTTCCCCAGTTATGGTTATAGGCAAAGCACTTTCTATAAGAGAAGATTCTACATCAGGCAATATTCAATTTTTAATTAAAAACAATATGGCACCCAATGATTTTATGAAAGCCATATTTGATAATGATGTGCCATTCGCCATGGTAAATGTTGAAGATGTTGCCATTGCAACATACAAAACAGCAAACAAAAAAGGTCTACATGGCAAAAATTATTTATTGAGTAGTGAAACCTACAAAGCATCGGACATACACGCCATGCTTAACCATAAAGCCCCAAAAGAAAATCCAATTGTTATCTATCAAAACAACTTAGCCAAACACGATTTGGGCATGCAATTCAAACCTGTAAAAGAAGCCCTTAACAGCTATTCAAACTAGAAATAAATTCAAATTAATTAACATAAAAACCAATAAAAATGAAAACAACAAAATTATTAACGGTACTTGCTTTTATAAGCACTACGGCCGTATTTGCACAAAAGAAAACCAATGGAACCGTTTACATCGATCATCCTGCAATTACAGTGGTAGAAGATATGACTAAAGCTTTTGTAGCAGGAGATTCCACAAAAGTAGCCAGTTATTTGGCAGATGACTTTAAATCCTTTAACGGCGTAGGCACAAGAACCAACGACAAAGGACGAGACAAAGCCTCCTTTTTAAGGGGTGTGAAATGGTGGAAAGATGCGATTGATTATTTTTCTATAACACGTACCAAAGGTGCTTACCCAGATGCGATAGAATACAAAGAAGGCAACCAAAAAGATGTGGTTTGGGTACAAACTTGGGAAGACTTAAAAGGGGTGCACAAAACAACAGGTGTAAAAATTAACATGCCAGTACATAGACTTTATGTGGTAAACAAAAACAATAAAATACAAACTCTTATAAGCTATTCAAACGAAAGTGTTTTTGATGAAATTGGTGTAAGTTATGGCAATAGAACCAATGGTACCATTTACAATCACCACGACAATATTAACACTGTTAGAAAATTAACGTATGCTTATGAAAATGGCGATCTAGAAACAACCATGAGTTTTTATAGTGATGATGCCAGATTTAATGACATTAATGATGAATTTGGAAAATCGTATACAAAAGCCGAAACAAAAGCAAGTTGGGCAAAATTTCTAAAAGATTATGAAATTGTAAGCATCGATATGATTGGTTACCCAGATTATTTAGAATACGAAATGAATGATGGCCGTGAGGTATTATCATGGTGGAATTACCATTTAATTCGTAAATCGGATAAAAAAGCAATTTCAATTCCTTTTCATTTTAGCAATAGCTTTGATGCCGATGGAAAAATAGTAGCTGAAATGGCCTATTATAGTCAAAGCTTGTTGACTGCAAAGTAAAACATTCAAAATACAAAGGCAGCTTAACTATTAAGTTGCCTTTGCATTTACTCTATTGCATAAGTTTAACCACTAAAATCAACCAAAATGAAAAATTCAGTCAAACTATTTCTTCTAATCATTGGATTAAGCATCATGTCTTGCAACAATGCTAAAACTGAAAAAAACATTAAAATGTATTCCGATACCTGGGACCAAATTGTTAATGATGGTAATCTAGACCTCATCAATAACACAAACTTCACCAAAGACATAACAATGGTATCCAGTCCGGAAAACATTGTTGGTATTGACAATTTTAAAGCCTATTACCAAAACTTCATCACTGGATTTTCAGATATTAAATTTACAGTGATTGATATTTTTGGTCAAGACGATAAAATTGTGAAACATTGGAATTTTAAAGGAAAGCACACTGGTGATTTCTTTGGCATTCCAGCAACAGGAAAATCGGTAGATATTGAGGGTGTTACCATTGCCAAAATGAAACATGGTAAAATTGCCCAAGAGCAAGATTTTATGGATAACACGGTATTTATGCAACAATTGGGGCTGGCGTCCAATCCAGAAAACATTAAGGTTATTGATGGTTTATACTAAGCCTTTGCCACAGGCGATATTCCAAATGTGCTTGGCGCTATGGATGCAAAAATAGTGTGGAATGAAGCGGAAAGCAACAACTTGGCCGATGGCAATCCATATATAGGCCCTGAAGCTGTAAACAATGGTGTATTTGGACGTGTTATAGGGGGACATGAATATTTCAAATTAGCAGACATAGAGCTTCACGAGATGAGCAATAATCAAGTTTTGTCAACTTTACGCTATGAAGGTAAATTCAAGAAAAGTGGCAAAGTTTACAATGCACAAGCAGCTCATCTATGGACATTAAATGATGGGAAAATAGTTGCATTTCAGCAATATGTGGATACTAAAAAGCTTGCGGATTCGGAGAAGAAATAAAATATTTAAATATTACCAACCAAAAACCAACCAACATGCAATTAAAACAATCGCTACTCATGGCTATTGCACTAAGTGTAATAAGCCTTGGGGCTTGGGAACTCTATTGGAGATCTCAAGGAAAAACACCTAACTTGGACGATAATAAAGATCTCTGGGCTGTTCAGCGTGCTAAAGGGAACAAAGCAACTGCTGATGATGTTATTCTTACCGGATCATCTCGTGTATTATTTGACATCCAATTAAATGAATGGGAAAAGGAAACGGGTATCCGCCCTATACAACTGGCTACTGCCGGCGCTTCTCCATTGCCAATTTTTAGTGACATTGTCAATAACACCAATTTTAAAGGTACTGTTTTAGTAGGAGTAACACCTCCACTATTTTTCTCTACAACCTACCCTTTGGCAGACCCTTGGTATAGAGCACAAAATCGTACAGATTATTTTCAAAAAAGAACTTACGCACAACGCTTTAATCATTTACTATCAATACCCCTTCAGAAAAATTTAGCTTTAATATCTACTTCTGAAGAAAAATGGAATGATAATTTTGATTTAAAAACGCTCATAAACAATATAAGAATAGGTGAAAGAATCCCTCAAGAAATGCCTCCATTTTATCGGTTTGACAACATAGACCTGGACAGAAATGTTGAAATGACACCAAGAACCGTCAACGACACAGCTTTTGCTAATACCCATAAAAAAGTATGGGGATTTTTTGGAAAAGTATCACCTCCGCCTGACAAAAAATCTACCATGGACTTTTTTGTTAACGATGCCAAAAAATTTATGGAAAGAGGTGGGAAAATCATTTTATTAAGATGTCCTTCAACGGGAGGTTTTAGAATGGGTGAGAAAATGGTAACACCAAGAGCTGAATTTTGGGATAAACTAGTGGATACGCTTGCTGTACCCAGTTATCATTTTGAGGATTATGAACCATTTAAAAATTTGGATTGTCCAGAATGGTCTCACTTATCTGCTAAAGATGCTCGATTTTTTACTACTGAACTTGTTAAAATATTGAAAGCTGATGGCGCTTTAACTAAATCTAAAACCAACTAATTATGTTATTCAACTCATTAAGTTTCGTCGTTTTTTTAGTAGTGGTATTAGCATTATACTATTCAAAAATATTCAATTGGACGAATAAAAAACGCATACTCCTTTTTGCCAGTTATCTATTTTATGGTTTATGGAATCCGCCTCTAGTTATTTTACTTTGGATCTCTACAGTTGTAGATTGGATTACAGGAAAAAAATTGGCTACCGAAGAAAACCAACGTAAAAGAAAACTATGGCTTTTGTTAAGCATGTTTGTCAATTTAGGTTTTCTTACCTTTTTTAAATACAGAGATTTCTTGTTGGACAATTTTACCACAGTTGTAAACGCATACGGCTACGGCTATAATGCTACACCCATGGATATTATTTTACCAATGGGCATTTCGTTTTACACCTTCCAAACTATGTCCTATACCATAGACATGTATTTAAAACGGACAGAACGTGCCAAAACATTTTTAGATTTTGCTTTATATGTTACATTCTTCCCGCAATTGGTAGCAGGACCTATAGTAAGAGCAACAGATTTAATTTCTCAGTTTTATGAAGAAAAAAAAGCTACGGTAAATCAATTTTTATGGGGTTTATTTTTACTAACATTGGGGCTTTTTCAAAAAGTTGTAATGGCAGACACCATGCTGTCCGATACAGCCGATAAAGTATATGGCGCAGATAAAGTTTTAAATTTTTGGGATGCTTGGATGGGTACCTTGGCGTTTTCTGGTCAAATATTTTTTGATTTTGCAGGATATTCTACTTGTGCCATAGGAATCGCCTTAATGCTTGGCATTATATTACCAGATAATTTTAGATATCCTTATGGGTCTTTAGGGTTTTCTGATTTATGGAGACGGTGGCACATATCCCTTTCATCATGGCTACGCGATTATTTATACATCCCATTAGGTGGAAACCGTCATGGTATTGTTAGAATGTATGCTGCTTTAATGATAACCATGCTTTTGGGAGGATTATGGCACGGTGCAGCATGGACTTTTATTGTGTGGGGTGGTTTACATGGAACTTACCTCATTTTAGAAAGGTTACAACGACAATATGTCCCTTTTAAAATAACTGCTCGCAACGGTATATTCTTAGCGTTCATAACCTTTACATTTGTAAATATCACATGGGTGTTTTTTCGAGCCCGAGAGTTTAAAACAGCTTGGAATATGCTAAGTTCCATGCTTTACATGAATCCTGAAGGAGAAAAAGTTATTGGTTCTTTTGATATTTTAAAAGTGAGCGTGATTATAGGCATCCTATTTCTTTGTCATTGGTTTATGAGAAATACATCAGTTGAAGCTGTTTCAAAAAAAATATCACCAATAGCTTTAGCCTTTGTTTGGGCATCTATGTTTTTCCTGATTGCTATATCACAAGGTAGCGGAGAACAGTTTATATATTTTCAATTTTAAAAACCATGAAAACTCCACAAACAGTATTAATTCCTTTAAAGAGTTCGGATAGAATTCAATCCCTTGATATTATGCGAGGTATTGTTTTATTCGGAATTTTATTAATGAATATCAACGGCATGGGACTAGCCAGAGCTTATGAAGACCCAACAGTTAGTGGAGGCTCAACGGATTTGGATTTGGCTACATGGATAACAACCAACATGTTTTTTGAAGGCACCATGAGGGCATTATTTTCCCTCTTATTTGGTGTTGGCATGTTTATACTTCTTGACCGACTCGAAAAAAAGGAGCAAACATTGAAGCAGCAAACATCTATTTTAGACGACTTATTTGGTCATGTTGGACTCATCATGTTATTTTGTAAACTACCTGTTTTAAACTTGTTAAAGATGAGTTTATCAGCTGTCGGCAAAATGGCTTTAACCAATTATGTGATGCACTCGGTTTTTGCTATGTTTATTTTTACTGGTGCAGGATTTGGACTCTTTGGAACCTTTTATCGTCACGAATTGCTTTATATTGTTTTTTCAATTTGGCTTTTTCAATTAATAGTAAGTCCTTTATGGTTAAAATATTATCAATTTGGTCCTTTAGAATGGATTTGGAGAAACTTGAGTTACCAAAAAAGGCATCCTTTTAAGAAATAAATAACATCAAATATGATTAAAACCAACCGTATAGAATCCATAGACATATTAAGAGGTCTCGTAATGGTCATTATGGCATTGGACCACGTTAGGGATTATTTTCATTATGGCTCCTTTTTTTCAGACCCTACAAATTTAGAGACTACCACACCTTTCTTGTTTTTTACACGTTTTATTACGCACTATTGTGCCCCAGTATTTATTTTTCTTGCAGGTACTTCGGCATTTTTATATGGCAGCAATAAAACAAAACCACAAGTATTTAAATTTCTTTTTACTAGAGGACTATGGCTTATTTTTTTAGCATTTATAGTAAATAATTTTGTTTGGAAATTTGATGTCACCTATAGCTTTGTTATTTTACAAGTAATATGGGCCATAGGCCTGTGCATGGTTCTTTTATCATTTACCATTTTTTTACCTATTAAAGCATTGCTTATTACTGGAATCATTTTAATTGCGGGCCATAACTTACTTGACGGTATTGTAATGCAGGGTTCAAGTTTTAAATCAATTGTTTGGTATATTTTACATCAACAACAATTTATACAAATAGGAGATACTTTTTTTGCTTTTGTTTACCCAATAATACCTTGGTTTGGATTGATAATCATGGGCTATGGCTTCGGCATACTTTACACCAAAAATTTTGATGCCTCTATTAGAAAAAAATGGTTGTTAACAATAGGATTATCTACAACCATTTTGTTTTTTATTATTAGAGGTATTAATCTTTATGGCGATTTAGTACCCTGGACCATTCAAAACACAACTACCAAAACCATATTATCGTTCTTCAACGTTACCAAATATCCACCTTCGCTTTCTTATTTATTAATAACCATAGGGCCAGCTTTATTGTTTTTATACGGCATAGAATCCGTAAAAAACAAAATAACCGATTTCCTTTTAGTCTTCGGGCGTGTGCCCTTATTCTATTATTTTTTACATATTTTGGTTATACATGTATTGGCTATAATAGGGATTTTAATTTTTGGTGGAAACTGGCGAGATATGATTCTTACTGCTGAAGTATTTCAAAATGCAAAACTTATAAACTATGGGTATTCCCTTTTAATAGTTTATTTGGTATGGGCAGGAGTTATAGCATTCCTTTATTTTCCGTCTAAAAAATACATGGTTTACAAAGCCAACAATAAAGACAAATGGTGGTTAAGTTATTTGTAAAAATATGATAGAAAAAGAAGAGGGTTTAAAAAGAAAAATAGGCGTATTAGGTCTATCAGCTAACATTGTTAATATTATTATTGGGTCTGGTATATTTGTATTACCTGCAGTGGTAGCTGGCTATATGGGGGCATCAAGTATTATAGCCTATATTTTTTGTGGTCTTTTAATGGCAATGATTATGCTTTGCTTTGCTGAAGCTGGTAGTAAAGTAACCAACACCGGAGGTCCTTACACCTATATTGAAACAGCTTTTGGAGATTATGCGGGGTTTATTGGAGGTTTTTTTGCTGTTGGAAGCAATCTTTTTGCTGATGCAGCTGTTTCAAATGCTTTGGTTAACGTAATAGCTTCGGCGTATCCAATATTGGAAAACGGATGGCTCAGGTTTTTATTTCTATTTATCCTTTTTTATGGAATGGTTTATATCAATGTTATTGGGTTAAAACAAGGCATTGGTTTAGTAAAATTCAACACACTAATGAAGCTCATTCCCCTTATACTGCTTATCGTTATCGGTTTTAAAGATGTTTCCATAAGTAATTTATATTTTGAAAATATGCCTAATATTAAAACCTTAGGCGAAACCTCACTGATACTGTTTTTCGCTTTTCAAGGTTGTGAAACAGGCCTCGTAGTTGGCGGAGAGGTTTCCAATCCTAAACGCACCATTCCTAAAGCCATTTTAATAAGTATTACAACTGTTATGGTTGTTTACATTTTAATTCAAACGGTTTCTCAAGGTATTTTAGGAAGCGATCTACCAAATTTTAAAGCTGCCCCACTAGCAGAAACTGCTAAAATAGCTTTTGGTCCATTTGGTTATATACTTTTAATTATAGGCGCGGTCGTTTCTATGTTTGGATATATGAGTGGCACCATTTTAAATAGTCCAAGAATAGTTTATGCACTTTCAAGAGACCATGTTATCCCCATAAAAGCACTTTCTAAAATCCACAAGTCTTTTGCAACACCTTACATTGCTATTATTACATATGCTACTATAGGCTTTATTTTGGCTATTTCAGGTAGTTTTGAACAATTGGCAGTGATAGCAAGTAGTTCTATGTTAATGCTTTATTTAGGAGTAGCGCTGTCTGTAATTAAACTTCGTAGCTCCAAAAAACACCAACTTATTGAAGGTTTTAGAATTCCTGGAGGACTAAGCGTACCCATATTATCTATTGTCATTATCCTCTATTTCTTATCCAATTTAGCTGGAAATGAAATTCTTGTCACTACAATAATTATAGGTGTTTTATCAATAATCTTTTATTTAATAAAGTTTATGAAGACATAGAATAAATTAAATTTCTATTCTCTTAGTTTTCCGCTGAATAAATTCACTTTAGAATTAAATGGGTTACCTGAAGAACGGCGTAACATGACCACTTGCCCACAATGCCACAACGCATCGGCAATGGGACCGTTGATAATATTCCAAAAAGGCACTTCGGTATCTTGAAGTTGAAAATTAGCATTTCTCAAAACATCAGATACCAATTTAAAATTCAACAAGGTTTGTTTACGCATATCGTCAAAAGACAGTTCCGCTTTATAGGCATCTTTATTATCACTTAAAATACTGTTTCTAATAAATTTAGACAGACCATAAATATGCTCGATAGTTTCCATAGTGGCGCGCCCTGTTTCACTTGGTTTGAAGTTTAAATCTTCATCTCGCAAACCTTCAGTTACCCAATAATATCGAAAGCCCAATCCATCAATCATTCTGGCAGCTACTGTGTTCGCCGTATAATCTTCTTGATAATCGGGAATTTCATAATAAGGTAATTTTTCTTCTGACTGTCCCATAGAAAACATAGAACTCATTAGTAAAAGGGTGAAAATTATTTTTTCCATTTAAAAGTTGATTAAATATCCCTGATCAAATACTCGATGTCAGGTCGAGCCTTTCGACTGCGCTCAAGATAAACTAAAGTCGAGACCTTAAATAGCTAATTGTTTTTCACTCCATACTTATCGAACAAGTACACCAAAGCGGTCATGGTGGCCGCACCTAATTCCAACTCGCGTTTATTAACGGCATCAAACGTATCGTTACTGGCATGATGATGATCGAAATAACGTTGCGAATCGGGGCGCAACCCTGCTACCACGTTGCTTTTATTCTTTAAAGGACTTACATCGGCTCCTGTTCCTCCCTTTTCAAAATAATGAATTAAATAAGGCTTAAATAACGGTTGCCAATTAATTATTTGGTTGAAATTGGCATCGCTACAATCGAAACTGAAACCACGAGGTGTAAATCCGCCTGCATCGCTTTCTAAAGCAAACACATGGTTTTCTCCTTTTTGTTTGGCTTCTTCTGCATATTTTTTAGCTCCGCGAAGCCCATTTTCTTCATTCATAAACAATACCACACGAATACTGCGTTTTGGTTTGATACCAGATTCTTTTAACAATCGTAACACGTCCATAGATTGTACCACGCCAGCACCATCGTCGTGCGATCCATCACCTAAATCCCAAGAATCTAAATGTCCGCCTACTACCATATACTCATTTGGGAACTGACTACCGGTTATTTCTCCAATCACGTTGTACGATTGCACATCTGCCAATTGCTTGCAGTTTTGTTTAAAATAAAGCTTTATGTTTTTATCAAGCTGCAACATGGTACTTAAAACTTCAGCATCATTAGTACTTATAGCTGCAGCTGGAATGCGCTTTTCAACAGGAATATCATCATAAGTCATACTTCCTGTGTGTGGTAAATCGTCCAATCGTAAATTCATAGACCTTACGATAACGGCAATAGCGCCATATTTGGTAGCTTCAACAGCTCCTTTATAACGTTGGTTTACGCAACCTCCATAAGCATCAAAGGTTTGAATTAAATCTGCTTGCATCGGGCGATTGTAAAACACTATTTTACCTTCAATACCTGCCTTTCCTAAAGTTTCTAATTCTTCAAAATTTTTAACCTCAACAATATTGGCTTTAATTCCTAAAGAAGGTGTTGCAACCGAACCACCTAACGCACAAATATTTACTGTATTGGTTTTTCCGGGTGCGGTTTCTATATAAGCGTACTCTTTAGCGCCTCGAACCCACCTTGGAACCATAACAGGCTGCAACCAAACCTTATCCAAGCTTAAAGCTTCTAGTTCCGCTTTTGTGTAAGTTACTGCCCTTTCGGCTCCTAAAGAACCCGATAAACGACTTCCTATTTGAATTGATAAATGGTTTAACCAATCATAACTTTTACCATTTGTTAATGAGGTTGTATATATTTTCTTTAAAACGGCTTCATCAGTTTGAGCATTTAAGCTTGTGAAGATTATAAAACAAATTAATGTTGTTAAGGTTCTTATCATATTTCTAAATTCAAAAGTTTAAAAATACTATAAATAGTATGCTTGAATTCTAAAAGAAATCATAAAACTTGGTTATTCACTTTTTAATTGTTCTTTATACATTTCTATATTGGCTTTAATATCATCATCCAACTCAGGTTCTTGTATATCGGTATACTTCTTTAGGGTATCGTACATTATTTTTGCAACTATATAGCGTGCAGAATCTTTATCATCGGCAGGAATAGTGAACCAAGGTGCATGTGGTTTTGATGTTCTGTTGATGGCATCCTCATAACAAACTTGATATGCATCCCATAATTTTCGTTCTTTTAAATCGCCCGGAGAAAATTTCCAATTCTTTTCCTGCTTATCTAAACGACGCAACAACCTGTTTTTTTGTTCTTCTTTTGAAAGGTTTAGAAAGAATTTGAAAATGATGGTGCCATTATCGGCTATATGTTTCTCAAAATTATTTATTTGTTCAAAACGGGCATCCCAAAAAGCATCATTTATAGCATCTACAGAATTTACCGTAGGAATGTTTTCACCCAAAATATAACCGGGATGTACTCGGGTTACCAACACGTTTTCGTAGTGCGTTCTATTAAAAACACCAAACTTGCCTCGTGCGGGCAATGCTATATAATGTCTCCACAGGTAATCGTGCTTTAACTCCAATTCGGTTGGCACTTTAAAACTATGTACCACTACGCCCCTGGCATTAAACTCTTTAAACACTTCGCGTATTAAACTATCTTTACCAGAAGTATCCATACCTTGCAAACAAACCAACACCGCATATTTACCATGTGCATACATGGTATCTTGAAGTTTACCTAAATCTTTGCTTACATCGTTTAACTTTTTATCGGCTTTTTTTATAACCTCTTTAGTTTCAATATTTTTTAATGAAACCGAAGTTGTTACTTTATATTTCTCTATGAATGTATCTTCCATGTGTAAAGTTTTGTTTGCAACTAATATTCTATAAATATAGTAAATCCCACAAATTCGACGAACTACACCCTTATGTATAATGTTTTTGATACTTTAGCCTCACCTATTTATGTACTAACCCCAAATTTATGAAACACATTTACCTATTTTTAGTTTTAATTACTTCCTTTTCTATTAACGGACAAACCGAATGCGATGATGCCAATTACTATCTTGTGAGTGCTTATTCGCATGTAAAATCGTCTTATGATGCCAATAACATTAGCCATTTAAAGTATTATGCAAACCGATCGGTTGAATCATTAAACCTTTCAAATAAGAAATTAAGCAGTTGCGATTGTGCTCCTGCAAAAGAGCTTGCCGACAAAGCCATTATTTTATTATCTAAAGTTGAAGCTGCCAAAACTTATGAAGATGGCCGATTTTATGTAAAACAAGGCCGAGATTTAAGCAAAGAAAGTGTTATTGCCATTGATAAATGCATGACTTCTACCAATACTGAAAGTGTTACGAACTTAGATGCCTTAAGCGATTTAGAAAAAGAACAGCAACAGTTAAAACAGCAACAAGAAGCTTTAAAACTTAAGGAAGCCGAAATAAAAGCAAAATTAGCCGAACAGAAAGAAAAAGAATTGGAACTTAAAAAGGAAGCTTTAATTCTGAACTATCAAAATGCTATTGCTTCCAATATCAAAACCTATAACGAAACACTAAAAAGCTGTAATTGCAATCACCAATCCATAAAAAACATGGATGATTTAGAGGATGCCACATCAAAAAGCATCGAGGAGTTAAAGGTTTTTTACGTAAACAACCTTAAAACGTTGGCTTCAGCTTATTTATCGGAGTTGAGTTTGTGTACTAAGTAATTTATTTGACTGATCGAGCGCAGTTTAGACCTAAACAAGGTTCTCGACTGCGCTCGAACTGACAGTAATGCTACTCAAACTATTTACTAGCAAACATTTTTACATCTTGCTCGCTTACTTCGGTGCCACCTAAAATAATCAAACGTTCTACAACATTGCGAAGCTCTCTAATGTTACCTGTCCAATCATAATCTTGTAACAACTTGATGGCTTTATCTGAAAACATTTTTTTAGCGGTACCCTGTTCGCTTGCTATTTTTTCGGTGAAATGATTTACCAATAACGGGATATCCTCCCGTCTATCATTCAATGCAGGCACTTGTATTAGAATAACTGCTAAGCGGTGGTACAAATCTTCACGAAATCTACCTTCAGCAATTTCCTTTTTTAAGTCTTTATTGGTTGCCGCAACCACACGCACATTCACTTTTATATCTTTGTCGCTGCCCACACGTTGAATACGGCTTTCCTGCAACGCCCTTAATACTTTGGCTTGCGCCGGTAAACTCATATCGCCTATTTCATCTAAAAAAATAGTCCCGCTATTGGCTGCTTCAAATTTTCCTGCCCTATCTTTTACAGCACTTGTAAACGCCCCTTTTACATGACCAAACAATTCACTTTCAATAAGTTCACTTGGTATGGCAGCACAATTTACTTCAATCATGGGGCCATTAGCACGTTCACTTTTTTGGTGCAACCAGTGCGCTACCAATTCCTTACCTGTTCCGTTTGGCCCTGTAATAAGCACGCGCGCATCGGTTTGAGCTACTTTTTCAATAATCTCTTTTATATGGGAAATGGCAGCACTTTCACCTATCATTTCAAAATTCTTGCTGACTTTCTTTTTAAGCAATTTATTTTCAACCACCAATTCTTTTCTGTCCAAAGCATTTCGAACGGTGTTTAAAAGTCGGTTTAAATCGGGTGGTTTCGATATATAATCGAATGCGCCCATTCGCATGGTATTAACGGCTGTATCTAAATCGCCATGACCCGAAATCATGACCATAGGTATTTCCGGTTTTATTTTTTTTGTAGCCTCCAACACTTCAACACCATCCATTTTTGGCATTTTGATATCACACAGAATTAAATCGAAATCGTCATTTTTAATTTTTTCAATTCCAATCAAGCCATCTTCAGCTTCTTCTACTTGATACGATTCGTTTTCTTCTGAAAGAATTTTAACAAGCACACGTCTGATAGCTGCTTCATCTTCAATTATTAAAATTTTAGGCATATTTTTTTTAGATTTAAGAAGATAGATGAAAGATTAAAGACACTTATCATCCAATATTCTAATTTACTTTTGATATTAATCTTTACTCAAATTGGTATTAAACTCCGATTGATCTAACCTTAAACTCACACTCTGATCCGGTTTTTGGATAATATGTATATCGCGTTGCGGAAACGGAATGCTAATATTATTTTCTCTAAATAGTCTGTCTATTTCAAACCTAACGTCACTTCTTATCGCGTTAGCATTAAAACTATCTGCAATAGTGAAAACCACTTTGAAATCTAATGAACTATCACCAAAATTGGTAAATCGCACAGCAATATCATCCTTATCCAAAACAATCGGAATTGAAGCAGCTGCTTGTATAAGTAACTTTTTCACCAACTGTACATCGCTTCCGTAAGCAACTCCTACATCTACACTTTCGCGCGTATCTGCACCGTTCTGCGTCCAGTTATAAAGGCTATTTTCTAAATATAAATGGTTCGGTATTATCAACACCTTATTATCTATGGTTACGGCTCTGGTGGTTCTTAATTTAATCTCTTCAACGCGCCCGATTTTACCATCAATTTCAATAATATCGCCCACATGCACGGTTTGGTCTACTAAAATAAAAACACCCGAAATAATGTCTTGAAACAAGGTTTGAAGTGCCAAACCAATACCAATCATTAACGCTGCAGATGCTGCAAAAACAGCCGTAACATCTACACCTACACTGTGTAAGGTAAGAAGTAAGATAAGTAGATAAACCAACCATCTAAAATACCCAAACACCACATTAAACTTACCTTTATCATCATCTGGTAATTTTCGGGTAATTATTTTTAAAACAAATCTTAAAATTAAGGTGGTGATAAAAATTACCGTTATTATAATTAGTACGTCTTTTACAGAAATACTGATCTTATCGGTAAAATCGAAATGCTGATTTAGGAAGTTTTTTATCCCTTCCCAAATAGAGCTCTTTTCAACCGATTTTTCTATCTTTTCTAATTCCTGAATCATTTTTTAATATTTAATCCATTTTATCAACTCTTTATAGGTTGGTTTTTTACCATACATCAAAATTCCAACACGGTAAATTTTTGCTGCAAACCAAACCGTGAACATAAAGGTAGCAATTAATATGAATAACGACACCAACTGTTGCCATATGGGAACACCAAACGGAATACGCATAAGCATAACCACCGGTGATGTGAATGGTATAAATGAAAATACGGTTGAGACGGTTCCGTGTGGGTCTTCAATAACCGTAAAAAACCCGATATAAACCGCTAAAATTAAAGGCATGATGATGGGGAACATAAATTGTTGGGTATCGGTTTCATTATCAACTGCTGCACCAATGGCAGCGTATAACGAGCTATATAACAAATAACCTCCAATAAAAAACAGTATAAATGCCGTGATTAAATTAGCTAACGGCAAGTGAAAAAATGCATTTATCAAATCTTGAACCTGCATACTTAATTCTGGATTTGCCATGGCTTTCTCCATCATTTCCTGTTGGGGCGTTTGAATGTTGATGCCAAAAATTATAGAAACCACAGATAATAAAATACCACCAATTACAAGCCAAATTACAAATTGTGTAATGCCTGCTAACGAAGTGCCAATAATTTTACCAAGCATCAATTGTATTGGTTTTACGGATGAAATGATGACTTCTATAATTCTACTGGTTTTTTCTTCAATAACACTGCGCATGATCATGTTGCCATAAATAATGATGAACATAAACAACAAATAGCCTGCTGCACCGCCAAAAGCCAATTTCATAACGCTATCTATTTTTGATGTTTTTTCACCAGCAAAACTTTCTTGTGCGATGTTTACCCGTATTTTGGAATCGTTAATCATTTGTAAATCAACGCCGTTTTCCAAAAGCATGACGTTGGTCAACTTTTTTTCCAATTTGCTTTCTAAATCTGAAATTAAGGAAAGTGAAGGCGATTCTTCCGAATAAAACTTCCCATGGTTTGAAATGGTTTGAATATTTTCAACCCTATCAATATGCAACAAACCTATGGAACTGCTTTCTTTTGCCAATACCTTCGCATCGCTTAGCGACATATTTTCCAACACATTGTACTTGGTTTTATCGGTATTTTCAAAAACACCTTTGGCAAAACCCGACTCGTCCAATACCGTAATGGTTCTTACCGTATCGTTATTTAACTGCGATAAATAAGCAACTACCGAAATGAGCGCAATCATGATAAGCGGACTCAAAATTGTCATCACTATAAACGATTTGTTTTTAACTTTCGTTAAGTATTCGCGTTTTATAATTAATGGTAAATGGTTCATTAGGTGTTAGAGTTTTGGATTTTGTACTTAAGATTACTTAATTTAATTGTTAGTTATTAATTGTCAATTGTTAATTGCTAATTATTTTTCACGGTTTGAATAAAAATATCATTCACACTTGGTATCAATTCCACAAAATGCGATACGTCTCCTTTTGATGTTAAAAAGTTCAACAAATCGTTGGGTTTATCACCCGCATTCAGTTTTATATTAAGCTTTAATTCATCTTCCAAAGTTTTGAAATTGGCTAAAGACACATCAAATTTTTGCGATAATTCTGCTTTTAAGGCCTCTTTATCAGTTGAATTAATACCAACTTCAAACGTATTGATTTTATATTGACGCTTAATATCTACCAGTTTTCCATCTAGAATTTTGTTCGATTTATGGATTAAAGCAATATCATCACACAACTCCTCCACCGATTCCATACGATGGGTTGAAAAAATAACGGTGGCACCCTGATCTCTTAAATGTAAAATTTCATCTTTGATTAAATTAGCGTTTATGGGATCGAAACCAGAAAAGGGTTCATCAAAAATCAGGAGTTTTGGCTGATGCAAAACCGTTACAACAAACTGTATTTTTTGCGCCATGCCTTTAGATAGCTCTTGGATTTTTTTGTTCCACCAGTCGCCAATCTCTAAACGTTCGAACCAATATTTTAAGCGTTCTTTGGCTTCGGTTTTACTTAAACCTTTTAATTGCGCTAAATACAATGCCTGCTCACCCACTTTCATAGATTTGTACAAACCGCGTTCTTCTGGCAAATAACCAATATCTTTTATGTGGTTCGCGTTAAGCAAATTTCCATCTAAATGTACCGTACCAACATCGGGCATGGTAATTTGGTTGATAATGCGAATTAAAGTTGTTTTTCCTGCACCATTAGGCCCTAACAGCCCAAAAATACTGCCTTTAGGAACTGAAATTGACACATTGTTAAGAGCTTTAAAGTCTCCAAAATTTTTAGAAACCTGGTTAACTTCTAATAAGTTACTCATTGGTAGTTTTTAATTGACTTGTAGTTTGTAAATATATTAAATGTTAAAACAGTAGTTCAATGCTTTGTATATTATTTATAGTTTTTTTATGAATTTATGAAGAAATTTTTAGGTATAAATAGACTCTTCGATGGCGCTCAGGGTGACAAAACCGCTATAAAAACAAAACCCACCCTTAAAAAAGATTAAGGATGGGAAAAAAATTGCTATGAAAAAGAAAAATTATCACTAAAATAAATTAGTGATAAACCAAATATATGTTTTTTTTTCTAAAAACCCTTAAAACGGAACTAGAAACTTTTAAAAAAAATAATCGATTGATTGGCTTTTCCTTTTTCCCTAATATTATGAAAACATGTCTTTTACTTTCTCAAAAAAAGATTTATCGGTGTTATCTGGTTTTGGCATAAAATGCTCATCATTCTGCATGGCTTCAAAAAACTCGCGCTGTTGTTTGCTTAAGGTTTTTGGTGTCCAAACATTTACATGCACCAATAAATCGCCTCTACCATAACCGTTGATACTTGGTATCCCTTTTCCGCGTAAGCGTAAAATTTTACCCGATTGCACACCTGCTTCTATTTTAATACGCACTTTGCCTGTTACGGTATCAATTTCTTGCGAAGTTCCTAAAACAGCATCGGGGTAGCTTACATACAAATCGTAATGTAAATTATCACCTTCGCGTTGTAATTTTTCGTGTGCTTCTTCTTCAATAACTACAATAATGTCTCCCGGAATACCATTTCCTGGCGCTTCATTACCTTTTCCAGAAACTTTAAGTTGCATCCCATCTACAACACCCGCAGGTATTTTGATTGATACAGTTTCTTCTGAAATTTTTAAACCTTGTGCATCGGCATCGGAAGGTTTTTTATCAATGGTTTGTCCGGCGCCACCACACACATTACAAGGTGCCGATGTTTGCATTCTACCTAAAATGGTATTTGCAATTCGGGTTACTTGCCCAGACCCGTTACATGTAGAACAGGTTTTATAAGTGGTACCTGGTGCTTGAACTTTACGTTTTACTTTTATTTTTTTCTCTACGCCATTAGCAATTTCCTCTAAAGTAAGTTTTACACGAATGCGTAAATTACTTCCTTTAACACGACGTTGGCCACCGCCACCGCCAAAACCTGAGAAACCGCCTCCAAAGCCGCCACCGCCAAAAATATCACCAAACTGACTGAATATGTCATCCATATTCATGCCGCCACCACCAAAACCACCGCCATTTTCAAAGGCTTGGTGACCGTATTGGTCGTAACGTGCTTTTTTGTTTTCGTCGCTTAACACTTCATACGCTTCGGCAGCTTCTTTAAATTTTGCCTCGGCATCTTTATTGTCTGGATTTTTATCTGGGTGATATTCAATAGCTTTTTTACGGTATGCCTTTTTAATTTCAGCAGCCGATGCTCCTTTGCTTATCCCTAATATCTCGTAGTAATCTCTTTTAGCCATGGTATAGTTATTGTCCGATAACAACTTTAGGAAAACGTATTACTTTCTCGCCAAGTTTATAACCTTTCTCTACAACATCAATAATTTTTCCTTTTAAATCATCTGTAGGCGCAGGAATTTGCGTAATAGCTTCGTGGTTATCGGCATTAAATGGATCGCCTTTTGCAACAGCTACCACTTTAAGTCCTTTTTGCTCTAAGGTGCTTACCAGTTTGTTGTAAATTAACAACACGCCTTTACGTAAAGCTTCTGCCTCTTTATCTTCGTCAATATGACTTAATGCGCGTTCAAAATCGTCCAAAACTGGCAGTAAGGTTTTCATAACATCTTCACTGGCAGTAGAAAACAACTCGATACGCTCTTTAGAAGTACGACGTTTGTAGTTTTCAAACTCAGCAAATAAGCGTAAAAACTTATCCTTTTCTTGTTTTAATTCGCCTTGAAGTTTCTCCTCAACGGTTTGTTCTTCAACAACTTGCTCCTCAACTTCCACTGTTTCGTTTTGCACAGCGTCTACTTGCTCCTTTTCTATATCGTTTGCTTTATCCTTTTTACTCATTGTTGTATCTAAATTTTTATACAAATACTTAAATTGGTTGGCAAAAGTACTGCCATTATTGTAAAAATGTCATAATGTCATTAAAATATTTTATTTGGGAAATAATAAAGCTATTGATTTTGTAGAAAAAATCAACTACCTTCGTTTAACGTATGATATAAAACATTAAAACAATTTCATATCAATCTATGAATAAACAAGAAAGTAAGAGAGCTGGTATTTTTAATAAATACATAAAGAATCTCAACTTTTTGAATAAATATGGTTTTATACAAAGTAGAAAGAACGTTTACTTATGCCCTATATGTTTGAATCACTACACAGAAATTAACACTGAAAACCCTCTTACACTCGAAGATGCACCACCAAAAAGCCTAGGTGGAAAAGCAAAAACTCTCACTTGTAAAAAATGCAATAATGAGTGTGGGTATAAAATTGATTCTCATCTTGTTAAAAGAATGCGAGATTTAGATAAACCCAAACTACTTCCCGATTCATCAATTCCAGTTGAAATTAAAATAGATGATGAGATTATTAGAGCGGAAATGACCATTGATACAGAGGGAAATCAAAAACTAACAACTAATTTAAAAAATAATAATCCGAATATTCTACATGATAGAATGAAGGAAGGAAAAAAAATAGAAGAAATAACTATACTGAAAGAGAAAATTAAGCCTGATAATTTAGAATATGCTTTGCTAAAAACAGCATATCTAATGATTTTTGAAAAATTCGGCTATCTTTTTATACTAGATAAATCTTATGACATTATCAGAGAACAATTAAAAAAACCGAATCAAAGGATTTATCCAAATGGTTTCTGGATTACACAAAATCTACCAAAATCCTATTGTGGTTGTTTCCTATTAAAAAATAAGGACATAAAAAGTTTGACATCCAATTTTATTTTAGATACAGGAAAATCCAAAACAATGTTCATTGTACAATTACCTTTACCAAATTTACCTATTACCATTTCTATAAGTAAAAAGTTAGAACAAGAAAGGATAATGAATCTTGAATTTTATCCCAATCCGAATACTGAAAGAGATTACTTATATAATCTAGATAATATCAAAGAATTAAAAGCAAATATTGAATAAAAACTACCCCAACAAATCCTCCAAAGCAGGTTGTAAATGATGGTATTCAAAATAAAACCTTTGTCTTCTATTTTTTTATTGCTGACGTGTTGGCTATCAAACAGCAAGGTGTGCATGTCGCCTACATAGCTAGCTCTTTGCTCCTTTCTGATTATCTTACCTAAAACCACATCAAAATCCTAAAAGCAGCTTCAATGCTTTCCAAAAGCCTTCACCCCTGCTTCAATTCTGGTTTTTAAATAATTTTCTCGGGGCACAATGGGGCAAGAATATTTATCATTATAAGCACAATAGGGGTTGTAAGCTTTATTAAAATCAATTTCCATGGTGTCTCCTTTAGGGATTCTAGCATCTATATAGCGCCCACCTCCGTAACTTTCCAATCCGTTGGTTTCATCTAAAAATGGCAGGAATAAATAGTCCTCATACCCTTCCCTTTCCATTAAATCTTTTCCTTGATAAATATTTAACTGGTGTCTTTTTCCTTTTAATTCAAAAGTTAAAATACCATACACACGCTCTTTTGATACCCGATCTGTGGTGGTTTTCATATTAAAAAACGCCGTATGGGGCGTGCGTTCCAAAGTGGCCGTAACTACATACGTACTATCAAACTTAAAAAACTCCAAACCTTCAAAATGTTTCCTGTCTTTATCTTTTAAAGGTGATGTGGTGGCATCTTTATATTCAGCATTTAGTTCTCGCTGAAATTTGGTTTCACCCTTAATCGTTTTTTTTTCTTGAGCACAACTTACCAAACAAGTTATGAATGTCAATAGGACTATAAATGGCTTCATTCAAAATTAATTAGAATTCAAAAGTACAACATACAAATAATTTCTATAAGTTTGTAATTCATAAAAAAATATAAATGCGCCATAACGTCACCATTTGTAAGATGCCATACACTACTTCGCTTAGTAGAAGTCGGGTTTGTTATATATTGTGGTGATATGATTATAAAATATTACAATATGTAAAAGTCCGACTTCACAGTCGGACTTTTTATTTTTAGATAACATTTAATTAACAACCTCTTTTTGAAGGATTAAAAACGAATGAAAACACTTTTTAAAAGCTATATAAACACTTTTAGAGGCCTATCGGCAGAAATATGGTGGCTTGCGCTTATCACACTCATCAATAGAGCTGGTACTATGGTTATCCCTTTTTTATCATTGTACCTAAAGGAAGATTTGCATTTTACCGTAAGCCATGTAGGTTGGGTTATGAGTGCTTTTGGATTGGGCTCGGTGGCTGGTTCTTGGATTGGAGGTAAGCTTACCGATAAAATTGGCTACTACAAAGTAATGGTTAGAAGCTTATTAGCTACCGGAGTTTTATTTATAGCCTTGCAATTTTTAAATACGTTCGCATCTATTTGCATTGGTATTTTTGTTGTGATGTTGGTAGCCGATGCGTTTAGACCTGCTATGTTTGTGGCATTAAACGCTTATAGCAAACCCGAAAATAAAATACGCTCGTTAACGCTGATACGTTTGGCTATAAACTTAGGGTTTTCCGCAGGTCCTGCCATTGGCGGACTCATTATCACAGGACTTGGTTATGCTGGTTTGTTTTGGGTTGATGGCATTACATGTATTATTGCTACCTTTTTGATGATAAAAGTGTTACACCCTAAAAAGGCCAAAGTTTTAGATGTTTTTGAAAATAAAAATCCAGTTTCGGCTTATAGCGATTTTGCATTTATGGTATTTCTTGTAGCTATGGCTTTGTTTGGCATCGTATTTTTACAATATTTTTCAACCATAACCATTTATTATAAAGATGTCCATACGCTAAGCGAACTTCAAATTGGTCTTATTTTAGGACTAAACGGTTTCCTTATTTTTATATTTGAAATGCCTTTAATCAAATGGTTGGAAAATACCGCATTCAGCAAACTAATCTTGATGTTTTTTGGTGCCATTTTAACGGGGTTAAGTTTACTGATTTTAAATTTCACCAATTGGTCTGGAGTTTTAGTGATTGGCATGCTTTTAATGACCGTTGGAGAAATGATTGCTTTTCCTTTTTCAAATGCCTTTGCCGTTGAAAGAGCCAAAAAAGGAAATCAAGGAGAATATATGGCATTGTATTCCATGTCGTTTTCAATAGCCCATATTTTTGGGCATAATGCTGGTTTACAAATGACGGCTGCACTTGGGTTTGATACTACTTGGTATATCATATCAATAATCGCACTTATCTGTGCTACCATTTTATTTGTGCTTAATAGAAATTTAAACTCTAAAAGACTGTTGTAATGAACTTGAACCAAATAACAATTCCTTCTGTAGATGTTGAAAAGGCCGTAACATTCTACAAAACCTTGGGGTTGCATCTTATTGTAGATGCAATTCCAAGGTATGTGAGGTTTGAATGTCCAGAAGGAGATAGCACCTTGTCCATTCACAAAGTAGATGAATTGCCTAAAGGTGATGGAATAACTTTATACTTTGAAGACAAAAACCTAGATGAAACCGTCATCAACCTGAAACATAAAGGAATCCATTTTTTAAGCGAACCAGAAGATAAACCCTGGCTTTGGCGAGAAGCGCATTTAAATGATTTAGACGGGAACAAAATTATTATATATCATGCAGGTAAAAATAGAAAAAAACCACCTTGGCGCATTGATTAACTTAATAAATAACCCGTTGGGTGTAAATAATGAAAATCAGTTTTTATTTGAAACTTATAAGTCAATTAGAACCTAAATGTCTGTCTGGGCCCGTCGAAGACTTTTCAAAAAAAACATTTCGACAGGCTCCTTTAGATTTGTTTTTATAAATTTAAGAAAGAGAAAGGAAATAAAGTGAACTAAGACAGGCTCTGAATTTTAATGTTCAATATGTGATTTAGACTTTACTTCCCTTTCATCAAGAACTC
>NZ_JAGJCB010000007.1 GCF_017814435.1 Mariniflexile gromovii
GGTTTTTTTTGTTTTTTTTGCGCCTTTTTTTTCTTCTGGGTGGTTTTCAACAGGTTACGCACAAAAGTTTTTTGGCGCGGTGGGGACCCATGGGTTGCCGAAGGGGTTTTCGTGGGGGTTTGGGAAGGTTTGGCATTGGAAATTGGATGGGAAACTTACCCTTTTTTGACCGGCAACGTGACTTGGAGACCGATTTCTATCTTAAATATGTATATATTCTGTTTTTTACTATACTATATATATGTACAACATATTATCTATACCATATATAATGCCCTTGGCAAAAATGGAATGTTGACTGTACTATATAATAGGACTTGGCGGGTGGAAGCGTTAGGGATGGTAGCGGAAAGCCCACAGCGCCCCGACGTTTTAGGGGCGCGAGGACTTGCAGCGTACAGCCCGACCTTGCTTTTTGCAAGGGAACGCCCTAATTGTTTATATGTTAAAAATTATACCTATATATATATTGTATGTATTTGTTTATACTACTATCTTTGCACACTGAATTTAATTTTATTTAATGATACATATAACATTGCCCGATGGAAGTGTAAGATCGTACGAAGCGGACGTTACACCTATGGATGTTGCTAAAAGCATTAGTGAAGGATTTGCTAGAAATGTGATTTCGGCTAAATTTAATGGTACAACTATTGAAACTGTGACGCCTTTGACCACGGATGGGTCGTTGGTTTTATATACTTGGAACGATAGCGAAGGGAAAACAGCTTTTTGGCATTCATCGGCACACGTTTTGGCGCAGGCTATTGAAGAACTATATCCTGGCGTGAAACTCACCATTGGACCAGCTATTGAAAATGGGTTTTATTATGATGTAGATTTTGGTAATATTAGCATTTCTGAAAAAGACTTTAAAGCGATAGAAGACAAAATGTTAGAAATTGCTAGAGGAAAGCATGAGTTTAAAATGCGTTCGGCTACTAAAGCAGAAGCTTTACAACTATATAAAGGTAACCCATATAAAACGGAGCTTATAGAAAACTTAGAAGATGGCACCATTACTTTTTGTGACCATGCTACGTTTACCGATTTATGTCGTGGTGGCCATATACCTAATACCGGTATTATAAAAGCGGCTAAGGTTTTGAGTGTTGCGGGTGCATATTGGAGAGGTAATGAAAACAACCCACAATTGACGCGTGTTTATGGTATTTCGTTCCCAAAGCAAAAAGAGCTTACCGAATATTTAGAATTACTTGAAGAAGCTAAAAAACGTGACCATAGAAAACTTGGGAAGGAATTGGAATTGTTTACATTTTCGCAAAAAGTTGGTCAAGGTTTACCTTTGTGGTTACCTAAAGGTGCTGCTTTACGCGAACGCTTGGAGAACTTTTTGAAAGCCGCACAAAAGAAAGCTGGGTATGAAATGGTGGTAACGCCTCATATTGGACAAAAAGAACTGTATGTTACTTCTGGGCATTATGCCAAATATGGTGCTGACAGTTTTCAACCGATAAGCACTCCTAAAGATGGCGAAGAGTTTTTGTTGAAACCTATGAACTGTCCACACCATTGTGAAATTTACAATAACAGCCAGTGGAGTTACAAAGATTTACCTAAGCGTTATGCTGAATTTGGTACGGTATATAGATATGAACAAAGTGGTGAATTGCACGGTTTGACTCGTGTAAGAGGTTTTACTCAAGATGATGCCCATTTGTTTTGTACTCCCGACCAATTGGATGCTGAGTTTAAAAACGTAATTGATTTGGTGCTTTATGTATTTGGCTCGTTAGGTTTTGAAAACTTTACAGCGCAGGTATCATTAAGAGATCCTGAAAACCCTGATAAATATATAGGTAGCCTTGAAAATTGGGAAAAAGCTGAAAATGCTATTATGAGTGCTACTATTGACAAAGGTTTGAACTATACCGTTAAAACTGGTGAAGCTGCTTTTTATGGCCCTAAACTAGACTTTATGGTGAAGGATGCTTTGGGCAGACAATGGCAATTAGGGACCATTCAAGTAGATTACAATTTACCTGAACGTTTCAACTTAACATATAAAGGTAGTGACAATGAATTGCACAGACCGGTGATGATTCATCGTGCGCCATTTGGAAGCATGGAGCGTTTTATAGCTATTTTGTTAGAACATACAGCTGGTAATTTCCCGCTTTGGTTGATGCCAACACAGGCTATTATACTGTCAATTAGTGAGAAATATGAAAAATACGCTGAAAAAGTTTTAAATTTGCTAGAAAATGACGAAATTCGCGCCCTTGTAGACCATAGGAATGAAACCATTGGCAAGAAAATACGGGAGGCTGAAATGCAAAAACACCCGTATATGATTATTATTGGGGAGCAAGAAGAAAAGGAAAACAAAATTACTGTGCGACAGCATGGTGGAGAAGATTTAGGAATGATTTCTATAGAAGACTTCTCTAAAATCATAAAAACAGAAATAAGCAAAACGTTGAAATCGTTTTAAAAATAAGTTTAACTAAAAAAATATAAGGCCATAGCAATTAGAAGAAAATCGCAACCCGCTAAAAGGGTTTCACAAGAGGATAAACATAAAATTAACTCTAAAATTAGTTCACCCAACGTTCGTCTTGTAGGTGATAATGTTGAAATTGGTATTTATACCAAAGGTGATGCTATGAGAATAGCAAAAGAGCAAGAATTAGATTTAGTTGAGATTTCTCCTAACGCAGACCCACCTGTTTGTAAGGTTATGGACTATAAAAAGTTTCTTTATGAACAAAAGAAACGTGATAAGGCCATAAAAGCGAAAGCAACTAAAGTTGTTATTAAAGAAATACGTTTTGGTCCGCAAACCGATGACCATGATTATGACTTTAAAAAGAAACATGCCGAAAAATTCTTAAAAGAAGGTGCTAAACTAAAGGCATTTGTTTTCTTTAAAGGACGTTCCATCGTTTTTAAAGAACAAGGACAAATTTTATTATTAAGATTAGCCCAAGACCTTGAAGAATTTGGCAAAGTAGAGCAAATGCCTCAATTAGAAGGTAAACGTATGACTATGTTTATTGCTCCTAAAAAATAGATAAAAGTATATCCAACGAAATGACCCTTGGACTGCGCTCAGGGAGACAAGTTCAGGATTAAAGATAATTAAGCGAAATAATTAAAACCTAGGAAAAGAAAATGCCTAAAATGAAAACAAAATCTAGTGCCAAAAAACGCTTTAAGCTAACTGGTACTGGTAAGATAAAAAGAAAGCACGCTTTTAAAAGTCACATCTTAACAAAGAAGTCTAAAAAACGTAAGCTCGCTTTGACGCATGATACATTAGTAGATAAGGCGGATGAGAATAATGTTAAAATCATGTTACGTTTAAAGTAACAACATTTTAACCGGTTAAAACAAATTATAAACCCTGGAGTTAGGCCACAAGATTAACGATTGTAGATTTTTTATTTACGATTGTTGAAATAACAAAGTGTCGATTATCGACCGCCTACTACAAAAAAAAATTAAAATTATGCCAAGATCAGTAAATTCTGTAGCAAAAAGAGCCCGTAGAAAAAAGGTTCTAAAACAAGCAAAAGGTTACTTCGGACGTCGTAAAAACGTTTGGACAGTAGCAAAAAATGCGGTTGATAAAGCGATGCAATACTCGTATAGAGACCGTAGAAACAAAAAGAGAACATTCCGTGCATTATGGATAACACGTATTAACGCTGGTGCCAGAGTACATGGATTATCTTATTCTCAATTTATGGGAAAATTAAAAGCTAATGATATTGAATTAAACCGTAAGGTTTTAGCAGATTTAGCTATGAATAACCCTGAGGCTTTTAAAGCCGTAATAGAGAAAGTAAAATAAGGCGTTTCGCCTATTGTTAAACATATTATATTCGCTTAATATATTAAAAATCCGGTTCGAATGAATCGGATTTTTTTTATACTCCAAAAGCAGTAATTACTAGGTGTCTTGAACCACCATGGTTTCTGTGTTCACACAAATAAATACCTTGCCAAATCCCTAAATTCAATTTACCATTGGTTATAGGAATTTGCACCGAAGCTCCCAATAATGACGCTTTAATATGTGCAGGCATATCATCTGACCCTTCATAAGTATGTTTATAATAAGGTGCATTTTCCGGAACCATCTTATTAAAATGGCTTTCAAAATCGGTTCTTACGGTAAAATCTGCATTTTCATTTATAGATAGACTTGCCGAGGTGTGCTTTATAAACACCTGTAATTGCCCTAGGTTTATTTGATTGATTTCAGGAAGCGCATCTTCTACAACGTCTGTAATTAAATGGAATCCTCTTGAAAAAGGTTTCAGTTTTATCTGTTTTTGAAAAAAAGTCATTTTAATATTTTACAATTAATCTTTAAGTTTATAGTTATAAAAGTATGAAAGAAATACATTTTTTATGGTTTTATTACGCAACCATATAAAAAATTTATCATCTATAATCTATAAACCCAAATTAAAATTACGCTAAATGAAGTATACTATCATAATTGCATTCCTAAGTTTTGTTACGTTAACCAATTGTTCTCTTGAAGGTGACAACGAAATTAAAGACCAAGTTTATAAGACCTATTGGCACCTAACCAATGTTAGTGGTGGCATTGCGGGCGTAGATAATGATTTTGATTTAGATAAGATTATTTGGACTTTTAATGAAGACACCAATAAATTAGTAGTTAATAACACCAACACTACAGACGTAGAAGATGGATTGGATACTGGTAATTATACATACTCGATTACTGAAATTAAAGGGGAAGGTGAAAAAGTTGATTTGTTTCTAACAGTTGAATCCAATGAATTCGGAAAGTTAACATTTGATGCAACTGAGTTGGTAATAGACCAAAACATAACCACCAATGGCACTGGTGCAGATGGTTTTATTTACACTTTTAAACGCGTAGTAATTTTTGAAGACGCCGAATAAATTAGGTTTTCTGCTTTTTCTTTCTAGCTGCCGGAAATAGCACGTTGTTTAATATTAAACGATATCCTGGAGATGTTGGATGCAAATCGAGTTCGGTTTTAGCATCTCCTACCCTATGCTGATAATCTTCGGGATCGTGACCGCCATAAAAAGTAAAAAATCCCTTTCCCTTAATACCGTGAATGTATTTTGCTTCACCATTTAATTTTGTTTCTCCCATTACCAAAACATTCGACTTAATTTCATCTCTTGTAAAAGCAGTTGTTTGCCCCATAAAACCTTTTACCAAAGCGGTATGGTTTTGGCATAACATGGTTGGAATGGGGTCCCATTTCGCTGAAAACTCCATTAAAGAAAAATAATCGGACTCTTTAGATACTGCACGCTTTTGTGTCATATCTATTGAAGAAAACTCGTAGATATTTGGGTTTCTTTCCAAAATATAATTGGTAAACGCGAAAGTTTTATTGTAATCTATTTTGTTTTGGTAACCCGACTCGCTTCCATCGCCATCAAACATGGGTTCGCAAATATCGATCCCTTGAGCCGATAAAGCTATATCAAAACTATCGGTAGCGCTGCACATAGCGAACATAAAACCGCCACCAATAACATAATCTCTAATTTTTAAAGCTACATCCAGTTTTTCTTGTGACACTTTGCTGTAGCCTAATTTTGCTGCCAAGGCTTCAGCTTCTTTCTTTTCTTCAATATACCAAGAAGCCGCTTTGTAGGCACCATAGAATTTCCCGTATTGTCCTGTAAAATCTTCGTGGTGTAAATGCAACCAATCGAATGCCAAAAGTCCGTCGTTTAGTACTTCTTCATCGTAAATGGTTTCGTATGGAATTTCAGCATATTGCAATACCATCGTTACGGCATCGTCCCAAGGTAATTTCCCTTTGGGCGTATAAACTGCAATTTTAGGTGCTTTTTCTAAAACAACCGCCTCCATATTTTGGCTTGGGCTGCTAATTTCCTCTAAAATAGTTTCAGTTTTAGCATCTGAAAGGATTTCAAAAGAAATCCCTCTAATTTGACATTCGCGTTGAATTTCTTGGGTATCCGGCAATAAAAACGACCCGCCACGGTAATTAAGCAACCATTTTACTTTTTGCTCTTTACTGAGTATCCAATAGGTTAACCCGTATGCTTTTAGATGGTTTTTTTGGCTATCAGCATCCATAGGAATAAGGATATAGGATGCATGGGTTTTTAAACCTATAACTATAAAAAATAATGTGATAAATATCTTTTTCAAAATTGAGGCTAAACTTAATGTGATTTCTCAGTCATTCCTCCATGGAAATGACTAAACAACATATTTACGCTGAAAGATACTTAATTTTTTCTCCTTTCCGGATTGGTTTAACAGAAGATTAGATTTAAAATGGTACGTCGTTATCATCATCATCGTTAAACGAACTGCCAAAGGCTTGATCTGGGCTTGCTTTAAAGTTATCTGATTTAAACGTATCATCATTTGCAGCTGCGTTCATTTTAGAATGGAACTCGAACGGCGAATCGAAATCATCTAAATTATCAAACTTACCTAAATGCCCAATAAACTTCAAACGGATGTTTTCCAAACCACCATTACGGTGTTTTGCAACGATGAACTCCCCTTGCCCTTCGGTTGGAGAACGCTCTTCATCATCCCATTCGTCAATTTTATAATATTCAGGTCGGTAAATAAAACTTACAATATCCGCATCTTGTTCAATCGCTCCCGATTCACGTAAATCTGAAAGTAACGGACGTTTACTACCACCACGGGTTTCAACCGCACGCGATAATTGCGATAATGCTATTACAGGAACGTTCAATTCTTTAGCCAATGCTTTTAAGTTTCGGGAAATCATAGAGATTTCTTGTTCACGGTTTCCACCATGGTTACTTCCACCCGTCATTAATTGCAAATAATCAATCATGATAAGTTTAATACCATGTTGCGATGATAAACGACGCGCTTTCGCACGCAAATCGAAAATAGAAAGCGATGGTGTATCATCTATAAATAAAGGTGCCTTTTCAAGGCCTTTTACCTTTACATTAAGCTGTTCCCATTCGTGTTTTTCTAATTTTCCTGTTCTTAATTTTTCTGAAGACAGTCCCGTTTCACTAGAAATTAAACGGGTTATTAATTGTACCGAAGCCATCTCTAACGAGAAAAATGCTACGGGTATATTTTGATCAACCGCAATATTTCTTGCCATAGATAGGGTTAATGCTGTTTTACCCATACCAGGACGTGCAGCAATAATAATTAAATCGGATGGTTGCCAACCCGAAGTTAACTTATCCAGTTTATTAAACCCTGTTGGAATGCCACTAAGCCCTTCTTTATTTGAAATTTCTTCAATTTTCTTTTTGGCTTGAATTACTAATTCTTGAGCGGTTTCACTCGATTTTTTAATATTTCCTTGGGTAACCTCGTATAATTTTGATTCGGCTTGATCCAATAAGTCGAAAACATCTTTGGTTTCATCATACGAATCTTCAATAATTTCACTTGAAATTTTAATTAAACTACGTTGGATGAATTTTTGTAAAATGATACGTGCATGAAACTCAATATGCGCCGAAGATGATACTTTTTGCGTTAAAGAAATGAGGTAAAAATCGCCTCCAGCAAGCTCCAGCTTTGAATTTTTCTTTAACTGTGTTGAAACGGTTAATAAGTCGATTGGCTCACTATTTTCAAACAACTGAAAAATAGCGCTAAATATGTGTTGATGCGCTTCTTTGTAGAATGCATCAGGACTTAAAATATCGATAACTTCATCGACACCTTTTTTATCAATCATCATTGCACCCAACACAACTTCTTCTAAATCAAGTGCTTGAGGAGGTATTTTACCTTTCTCAAGACTGATAAGTGTGCTTTTGTCTACTTTAAATCCTCTAATTTGGTCGGGTTGTTTCATAACTGCGAAAGTAACTAAAAAGAACTTCTTTTTAATTAAAAAATAACTTATGATTGTTAACTAGTCTTCAACAATCTAACTGTTAATAACTTATAAATATTGTCAATAACACAAAAAAAATCTGAAGTTTTAAGCTTCAGATTTTTTACTTATATGATAATTAAACGTATTAACCTTTAAATACACCCATATGGGAATATTTATCCATTCGTTTTGCAACCAAATCTTTTGGTGATAAGTTTTTAAGCTCTTCAAAATTTTTGGTGATGGCATTGCTAACAGCTGCAAAAGTTTTTTCTCTATCTCTATGCGCACCACCTAGTGGTTCTTTTATAATTTCGTCAACCAACTTCTGTTTTTTCATATCGGTAGCGGTTAATTTTAGAGCATCTGCTGCTTGTTCTTTAAATTCCCAACTACGCCATAAAATTGATGAACATGACTCTGGAGAAATTACAGAGTACCATGTGTTTTCCAACATTAAAACCACATCGCCAACACCAATACCCAATGCTCCACCAGAAGCACCTTCACCTACAATAATGGTAATGATTGGCACTTTTAAACGGGTCATTTCTAAAATATTTCTAGCAATGGCTTCTCCTTGTCCGCGCTCTTCGGCTTCTAAACCTGGAAATGCTCCTGGAGTATCAATAAGTGTTACTACAGGAATGCCAAACTTTTCGGCTGATTTCATTAAACGAAGCGCTTTTCTATACCCCTCTGGGTTCGCCATTCCAAAATTTCTGTATTGGCGTGTTTTAGTATTATATCCTTTTTGTTGACCAATAAACATAAAACTTTGATCACCAATTTTACCTAAACCACCAATCATCGCTTTATCATCTTTAAAGCTTCTATCTCCGTGAAGTTCTAAGAAAGATTCACCACAAATAGCACGAATATAATCTAAAACATAAGGTCTGTCTGGATGACGTGACATTTGTACACGTTGCCAAGGTGTTAGGTTTTTATAAATTTCTTTCTGAGTGTCTGCTAATTTTTTTTCGATGTTTGCGCATGTTTCAGTAACATCCACTTCGCTCTCTTCACCTATAATTCTACATTTCTGCAATTGGTCTTCAAGTTCTTTTATGGGTAGTTCAAATTCTAAATATTCCATAAGAATTTTGTTTTGGCTATTAATTAAGTTAGTGTACAAACCTACATATTTTTTCATTTTAAATTAAGAAAAATCTAAAAATGTTGGTTCTATTTGACTTCTCTACAAAAATAAGCATTCTAAAAGAGAATAGAAAAACTTTTAATTTTGATATAGGTTTATTTTGATTGTCCTTTATTACCTATCATTTGCTATCTCCTCAAGCACAGTCTAAAGTTTATTCAATTAACTTGTATAATAATGAGGTCTCGACTGCGCTCGACCTGACAAAAAAACTCAATAATTACTGATTACTTAAATCAAATTTTCTTTTTAACAATCTTAAATTTTTTAGGACCGCATTTAGCAATACGGTAGTGATAATTATAACTGCTCCATAATAAAAAGATGTGCTCATATGTTCCTTTTCAGGAAACAAAAAAATGGCCATAAAAATACCGTAAATAGGTTCCATATTGTAGCTTAAAACTACGGTATACGGACTTATAACTTTCATTACGTGAACTGCGGCAATAAAGGCGTAAGCGGTACAAATGGAAGCTAAAATAAAAAGGTAACCAAAATCTGTAACACTTAGGTTAAAGAATTCTGTGGAAAAACCACTTCCAAAAATTAAAATATAAATGGATATAAATAAAACACCACTTAAAAATTCGTAAAATGAAATAACTGTTGCGGTATGTTCTTTTAGAAATTTGCCGTTCAATACCGCAAAAAGTGATGATAAAAAGGCCGATGTAATTCCTAAAACAATGCCATCTATATACTTTAATTCGCTTTTAGTAATGACAAAAACACCTAATATAACAATAATTCCAAAGAGGATTTCGTACCAAATAATACGACGTTTATAAATGACGGGCTCTATCAAAGATGCAAAAAAAGCACCACAAGAAAACATTGCAAGTGTTATAGATACGTTTGAAGCATCTATGGCTCCAAAAAAAGTAATCCAATGTAAGGCTATGATAATGCCAGCAACTGATAATCTTAGAATGGATTTCGGGTTAATTTTTACATCAATATTAGCTATTTTAACATAAATTAAAATTAAAATAGCCGCCATTACCATTCTAAACCAAACTAAAGGAATGGCTGTGATGGTAATCAATTCACCTAAAATAGCAGTAAAGCCAGCTATAAAAACTAAAAAGTGAAGATGTAAGTGATTTTTTAGCTTAACGTTTAGCATTGCGCAAAAGGAAAATAGCAAGAATACCAAAAATAACATTTGGAAACCAAACAGCTATTAGTGGAGAAAAATCGGATTGTTCTGCCATAACACCGAAAATTTTATCGAAAAACACAAAAACCATCGCAATACAAATACCAACTGCTAAATTTACTCCCATACCGCCTCGACGTTTTATAGAAGATACCGCCACGGCTATAATAGTTAGAATATACACAGAAACGGGTAAACTCCATTTTCTGTATAGCACCAATTTGAAACGCCCCACATTTGATGAACCTCGAGCTTCTTCTTTTTCTATAAATTGCTTCAAATCGCCGTACATTTTAGTTTCAGCGGCGTAAATTACAGGTATTAAATCATCAACATCAAAAGCAAAAAGTGTGTCCTTGGTTTGTTCAATCTCCAATACATCTTCATTGTCACCTATCGTTCTTTTAACGTAATTAGTCAACCTGTAAGTGGTGTCTTCTTCAATATATCTTATGTTATTCGCCGTAATTTTATACTTTAGTTTGTTTTTTTCAAAATGTTCTAAAGTAAAATTACTTCCGTTTTTATTTGCTACATCAAAACTACTCACATAAATCATGTCGTTGTCATTAATTTGCCTAAAAACATTTTGGTCAGTATCTTCAAAAGCCGTTTTTCCTTTTTTTAGATATTTATAAGTAAAATCATTAAATCCCTCACTCGCTTTTGGTGCTAAAAAAAGACCTAGCAAAATAGACAATATAGCTACCACAGTAGCCCCTATTAAATAGGGTCTTAAAAACCTTGAAAATGACACACCCGAACTTAAAAAAGCAATAACTTCGGTATTATTTGCTAGTTTTGATGTGAACCAAATAACCGATAAAAACAAAAACAGCGGAAACAAAAGGTGTGCAAAATAGATGGTAAAGTCATAAAAATAGATAAGAACCTCGCCAATTGGCACTTCATTCTCAAGAATTTTTCCAATTTTTTCAGCAAGATGCACCGTTATTCCAATAGGAATAAACAGCAACAACATCATAAAAAATGTAAACAAATAACGCTTTAATATGTACCAGTCTAGTATTTTCATCCTCTCCCAACCTCTCCAAAGGAGAGGAGTTTTGGTTTTTTGTTTGGTGTTTGGTTTTTGGTTTTTGGTTTTTGGTTTTTAAGTAGAAATAACTTTTAACTTTTAACTTTTAACTTTTAACTTTTAACTTTTAACTTTTAACTTTTAACTTTTAACTTTTAACTTTTTTTACAATCTATTATCCATTTGTTTTACCATTTGGTCTTTCCAAGTTCTAAAATCGCCTGCTAATATATGTTTTCTTGCTTCGCGAACCAACCATAAATAAAATCCTAAATTATGAATGGTAGCAATTTGCTTTCCTAACAATTCATTAACGGTAAACAAATGCCTTAAATAGGCTTTGGTATATTCGGTATCTACAAAGGTTATTCCCATCTCGTCTACAGGTGAAAAATCGGCTTCCCACTTTTTATTTTTAATGTTGATGGTACCATGCGCAGTAAACAACATACCGTTTCTGGCATTTCGGGTTGGCATCACACAATCGAACATATCAATACCTAACGCTATATTTTCTAAAATATTGATAGGCGTACCAACACCCATTAAATAACGCGGTTTATCTTCTGGCAAAATAGCGGTAACCACTTCGGTCATGGCATACATTTCTTCGGCAGGTTCTCCAACTGAAAGCCCGCCAATAGCATTACCAACTGCACCTGCATTGGCAATATATTCGGCAGATTGTTTTCTTAAATCTTTATAAGTACTTCCTTGTACAATAGGAAAAAACGCTTGGTTGTAATCGTATTTCAAAGGTGTTTTTGCTAAATGGTTGATACATCTATCCAACCAACGGTGCGTCATGTGCATCGAACGTTTTGCGTAGTTATAATCGCATGGGTAAGGTGTACACTCATCAAAAGCCATAATAATATCGGCACCAATGCTTCGTTGAATTTCCATCACGTTTTCTGGTGTAAACGTATGGTAGCTGCCATCTATATGCGATTTAAACTTAACACCTTCTTCCTTAATTTTTCTATTTGCTGAAAGCGAATATACTTGATACCCACCAGAATCGGTAAGAATGTTTCTATCCCAATTCATAAATTTGTGAAGTCCACCCGCTTTTTCAATAATATCGGTTTGAGGACGTAAATATAAATGGTAGGTGTTTCCTAGAATAATATCTGGATTTATTTCGTCTTTCAATTCGCGTTGATGCACCCCCTTTACAGTTCCCACCGTGCCAACCGGCATAAAAATAGGAGTTTCAATAACACCATGATCGGTAGTTATACTCCCTGCTCGTGCTTGACTTTGGGTGTCTTTCGCTTTTAATTCAAATTTCATCTAGTGTTTTTATCGCTTTTATAAGTTGGCTATGCATATTAAAATAGCACTTTGGTTGGCAAAGATAAATAACTGAAAAATGATATTGATTGTTATGAAAAGAAAATAATTTGATTTTGGCAGCGTTTTTGATAACATGATAACATCTAATTTTCGATTAACAAATAATCTAGATGCTAAATTCATTTGTATTATATAAAAAACACAAAGAATTATATAACACCTAAGGATGCTGCATTATATATTTTTGAAAAGAAAAAGAAAAAACTCAAGTCTAATTAAAAACGAACAACATGAAACATTTAAAAAGTAAATTGAATGCTAGCAAAAAAACAGTTTTACTAGCTTTATTTTTAGTAGCAACATTGTCTTATACTTACGCACAATCTGGCACTGGTTTTGGTTTAAAAGGTGGATTAAACTATAATGCCAATAGTGATTATTTCGAATCTATTGGGGATAATGCACAGCATCCAGACAGAAACGTAGGCTACCATATTGGTGTATTTGGAAAAATTGGAAACCAAATTTATCTTAAACCAGAACTAGTTTATACCAGCACAAAAAGTGATTATAACGATGATAGTTTTAAAATGCAAAAACTAGATGCCCCAGTATTATTGGGTGCAAAAGTAATTGGTCCTCTTAGTGTTTTTGCTGGTCCTTCATTTCAATATATTTTAGATTCTGAATTTGATGGAATTACAATAGACGATATTGAAAATGATTTTTCAGTTGGCTTGAATTTTGGTATAGGACTAAACTTTAATAAAGTTGGTATTGATTTGAGATATGAGCGTGGATTTAGTGATAATGAAGCTACCTTTATAAACAATAACGGTGTTGGTACTAGCCGATTAGACACCAGACCTGAACAGTTAATTTTAAGCTTATCGTTATTACTATAAACACAAACTGTCATAAAACAAAAAACCTCACAAATTGCGAGGTTTTTTGTTTTATATATTCCTATTTAACTCTTTTTTATTATATCGGTTTTGTCTAAATAATTAGGAATACCGTTTCCGTTTGAATCGTCGTTGGTTGGGTCTCCATCCTTATTGATATCTTCATTAATGGTTGAAATACCATCCCCATCATCATCTGTGTCTAAAAAATCAGGATTACCATCGCCATCAGTATCATCATCAGTAGTGTCTGATAAATCTTCATAATTAATATTGAACTGTCCATCTCCATTTAAGTCTTCAAGGTATGATGGAATACCATCTCCATCATGATCATTTTCAGAAGTTTGTAACAATTCAAATTTAAAAATTAAAGGTGAATACGCTGGAATTGCAGTAGTAGCACTTGAAAAATAGGCTAAACCCGAAGGAAGAAACATAATCCCTAGTCCTTTGTTTAGAAATGACACTGTCCCATCTCCATTTTCCACAAAACTTTCTGCTGTATTAAATTCTGGAAACACATGTCTCCAACCTTCTAAGACAACTTCAGTAATCAAATCAAAATCAGTTGGATTTACAGAATAATCAAAAACTGCATCATCAAGTGTAAAACCTTCATAATTTACTCTAATATCATCTGCAAATTTAGGCGATTTACTACCACCACCTTGGTTTAATCTAAGCACATAATACTCGTAATCTGTATCAGCATATTTTACAGATTTCTTTTCTAATTTTGGTGCCAAAACATCCCCATTTTTTAATAGTGTATGTCCAACAGGAATGTCTGCCGCTGTTTGATTCTCTAATAACTTAGTAATAACAATATCTGAAATACTAACATTGGTACCCAAAGATTCTATTTCTTCAGAATTATAATAATGTGTGTTTAGATATGTATTTAGAGAAATTATATCCTCCTCCTGTTGTACTGTCCTATCTCTTATTTCAATCAAAACGGGATCTGGTTCATCATCTTTTTTACACGCTAGTACACCAATAGTTAAACATATTAGATATAAACTTACTTTTCTTAAATTCATGTGTTTATTCAATTTTCTTAGCAGGTTTCTTGTAAATTCTTTTTTTGATTTAATAAATCTTAAAAGAATGTTTCAATAATCCTTATTTTTGAGGCGCAAGATACAATTTAAAATAATTTTGCATAACAACATTAACGTAGTTTTTTCAATAATTGTATGCGTATAGATAAGTATTTATGGTGTGTTAGATATTACAAAACTAGAACCCTAGCAACAACAGCCTGTAAAAAAGGGCACATAAGGGTAAACCAAGAAATTGTAAAACCCAGCAGAGAAGTTTATGCCCAAGATATTATTGAGTTACGCAAAGACCAAATAAACTACCGGCTTACCGTAAACGATATTCCTGAAAGTAGAGTTGGCGCCAAATTAGTGGATATTTATAGAACCGATACCACGCCTAAAGAACAGTTTGAAGCGCAGGAGCTTTTAAAATACTCGAAAGATTATTACAGGAAGAAAGGTGTTGGCAGACCTACTAAGAAAGACCGAAGGGATATTGATGATTTTAAGGATGATGATTCGGAGGAATAAAAAGTATAAAATTCCAAAAATAAAATTCCAAATTCCAGAAAATAAAAATTCCAAATTTTAAAAAGGAAACTACTATTTAAAAAAACAACTTCCTTTGAAAAAAAAAAATTAAAAGAAACAGGTAAAAATGAGTAATTTTATACCTTAAAACAATGCTACAGCTATGAACGTTACCAATAATGTAATATTAAACCACGACGAGATTAACCATAAAATAAGACGTATTGCTTTTCAAATATATGAAAACAATGTATATGAAAAAGAGGTGATTTTAGCTGGTATTGATAGTAATGGTTACATTTTTGCGAAAAAGTTAAAAACGGTACTTCAAAAAATATCAGACATAAACCCGATACTTTGTAAAGTGAGCATTGATAAAAAAAACCCACATTTACCTATAAAAACATCTATTCAGGTGGCTGATTATGAAAATAAATCGTTGGTTTTAGTTGATGATGTTTTAAATTCTGGCACTACCCTAATTTATGGTGTTAAGCATTTTTTAAATGTGCCTTTAAAACAGTTTAAAACGGCTGTTTTAGTAAATAGAAACCATAAAAAATACCCTGTAAAAGCCGATTTTAAAGGTATTTCTTTATCAACCTCGCTACATGAACATGTTAACGTTGTACTAGACGGTAAAAAATTTGAAGTGGTTTTAGAATAGCAGAAGTACTAATTCTTCAATAATATCCTTTTCTGTTTTGTTATCGGTCGTTAAAGTAACGTTTGCCAAACTATAAAACTGTGAGCGTTCAAAAAGGTGCTTCCCTATAAATTCGGCTAATAGCTCGTCCGTTTCAATATGAGCAATTAATGGACGTTTACCCTTCTCATTCTTTAACCGTTCAATTAAAGTGGGTATAGAGGCCTTTAAGTAAATACTTTTTGCGTTGGGTGCACTCAAAATCACATCCATATTATTACTGTAGCATGGTGTACCTCCACCTAAAGACAAAACCAGATTAGTTTTAGTAGCCAATAATTCACTTAAATATTGTGTTTCTATCTTTCTAAAATGAATCTCCCCTTTTAATTTAAAAATATCTTTAATTGTTGAATTTTCTTTATCTTCAATATAATCATCCAAATCTAAAAACTCATAGTTTAGTTTTTTAGCTAAAATTCGGCCTAAAGTAGATTTACCGGAAGCCATATACCCAATTAAAGTTACAATCATTTTTACCGTTATAAATTGATTATTAAAAACATACGTTTAAGAGATGCAAAAAAACAAAAAATTCTTTAAAAAAAGCCTTGTTTTATTGAAAATAGGTTTTATATTTGCACCCGCTAACAACAACACGATAGCACAACAAAAAAATGACCTGGTAGCTCAGTTGGTAGAGCATTTCACTTTTAATGAAAGGGTCCTGGGTTCGAATCCCAGCCCGGTCACTAAGTAGGATATCATCCGAAATCAAAACCTTGTTAATCATATGATTAGCAAGGTTTTTTGTTTTTTATCAACTCAATTCTGTAAACATATTTTAATTTAATAATTTCACGTTATTGCTTTAAATCATTTTCAAACATCCGTTGGGTGGCATCATTATAATCTACATTTTCTTTAGTAAGAATATCTATTGGAAGGTATAACTTGTCATTTAAAACTTTGTTTTTCACAAGATAATTTGATACAATTCTTACAGCTTCATACCCTTGGTCAAAAGGTTTTTGAGAAATTAAAAAAAGTACTGTATTGTTTTTTAAACAGGCTACATTTTCAGGTGTATTATCAAACCCAATCAATTTTAGATATTTTTTTTGTTCTTCAGATAACACATCAACCACCGCCGAAATTCTACTTGATGGCACAAATAACCCTTTTATTGATGGAAATTCTTCTAAAAATTGATGAACACTGGATGCCAAATTCATCCTATCTCCAAAGCTTTGTACTTTTAATTCGTATAACACACTTTCAATTGGACTCCCTTCATAATAATCCTTAAACCCTTGGATGCGTTTTGCAATGGCTTGATTATCGCCAGTACTTGTACTTGTTTTCAGAATGCCACAACCCGATCCATCGGGCAAACTCAGTTTCATTAATTTACCCGCAATATACCCCGACATATAAGAATCTTGACCAACATACACGCTACCTTCAACACCTTCAATATCTACATTTAAAAAAACATACGCTGTCTCAGTTTTTTTTAATTCTCTAACAATTAAATGGGTCTCCTTAATAAACATGGGTACTAACACCACCGCTTTAGGCTTCGTTTTAATCAAATTATTAAAAGTCTCAACATAAGATTCTGGACTATATTGGTTAAATTTAAAGTAAGTTACATTTACCCCAATATTCTTAACTTCTTCACTTCCTTTTAGCAAACCTAAATATGGTAATTTCCAAAAGGAGTCGGTTTTATTATATTCCGGAATTAAAACAGCTAAATTATGGTTGTTTTTCATAGCCAACGCACTAGCAACAGGATTAATACTAAAATTTCTGCGCTCAAGTATTTTTTTAATTTTTTCCTCTGTTTTCTTTGAAACACCACCCCTGTTATGCAAAACCCTATCAACCGTTCCTTCTGAAACATTGGCTTCTATTGCTATATCTTTTATTCTTACCATGAACTATTTAAAGATTTTAATTGCTATTGAAAGTCATCAATATTTTTAGCAAGTTAACAATTAAATTTATAAAAACGTGTGCGCACACTATTTTTTGTTATATTTGTATTCGTTCAAAAAGAAGCATACAATATTATCAACTAAATAAAAAAGAATTAATGAGTAAAGTAGTCGTATTAACAGGTGCCGGAGGGGTGCTTTGTAGCACATTGGCAGAAGCTTTGGCTAAACAAGGGCACAGAATAGCGGTATTAGATTTAAAACTAGAAGCTGCTGAAAAAGTTGCCAACACTATTAATGCCGCAGGTGGTAATGCCATTGGTGTAGTTGCAAATGTTTTGGAAAAAGCATCTTTAGAAACTTCAAAAAAGGAAGTAAACGCCAAGTTAGGTGCTTGCGATATTTTAATAAATGGTGCCGGTGGAAACCACCCACTAGGAACAACTTCAAATCCTTTTTTGGTTGAAGAAGATTTAAAAAATACGGCTGAAGGTTTTAAAACCTTTTTCGATTTAGATTCTGAAGGGATTCAGTTTGTATTCAATTTGAATTTTATTGGCACGCTATTACCTACTCAGGTTTTTGCAAAAGATATGGTTGGCAGAAAAGGTTGTAGTATTCTAAATATCTCATCAATGAATGCGTTTACACCATTAACCAAAATACCTGCATACAGTGGTGCTAAAGCAGCCGTTTCAAACTTTACACAATGGTTGGCAGTACACTTTTCAAAAGTTGGTATACGCGTGAATGCGTTGGCTCCTGGATTTTTCTTAACAGATCAAAACAGAACCTTATTAACCAATACAGACGGTAGTTTAACCCAAAGAGGTCAGCAAATAATTGACCAAACCCCTATGGGAAGGTACGGTGTACCAGAAGATTTAATTAGTACCACATTGTATTTATGCGACGATTCGTCTTCATTTGTTACAGGCGTTGTCATTCCAATTGATGGTGGTTTTAGTGCATATAGTGGCGTTTAAACTAAAAGTAAATTCCAAATAGCAAAAAGAGTAAATTCCAAAAAAACAATTAAGAAATAACACAAAAAAATGGAACAAACATGGCGCTGGTACGGACCCAAAGATCCCGTATCATTATCAGATATAAAACAAGCAGGAGCAACAGGTATTGTTTCTGCACTGCATCATATTCCCAACGGAACGGTTTGGACGGTTGATGAAATAAAACTTAGAAAAGAAACTATTGAAAAAGCAGGGCTTACCTGGAGTGTGGTTGAAAGCATCCCGGTACACGAAAACATAAAAACCCGTTCTGGAAATTTTCAAACCTATATTGAAAATTATAAAAAAAGCATCGAAAATTTAGCAAGCTGCGGTATTCACATTGTGTGCTATAATTTTATGCCTGTTTTAGATTGGACACGTACCGATTTAGATTTTCAAGTTGAAGATGGCTCTAGAGCGCTTCGTTTTGACGTCACAGCATTTGCTGCCTTTGAATTATACTTATTGAAGCGCCCTGGTGCTGAAACGAGTTATTCTGAAACTCAAAAAGCAGAAGCCAAAGCCTATATTGAAAACCTTTCGGAAGCTAAAAAAAAGCAACTAGTAAACAATATAATTGCAGGTTTACCAGGCGCAGAAGAAGGCTATACGTTGGAACAATTTCAAAACATTCTTGATACTTATAAAAACATTGATGCATCTAAATTAAGAGAAAACTTAGTCGCATTTTTAAAGGAAATTATACCCGTTGCGTCTCAAAACAATGTGTTGATGTGTATTCATCCAGACGACCCACCTTACCCAATCTTAGGCTTACCGCGTGTTGTTAGTACGGAAGCAGATTATGCGCATTTATTTGAACAAGTACCTAATAGATCTAACGGTATTACTTTTTGTACAGGCTCTTTAGGTGTACGTGCCGATAATAATTTGGCTCAAATTTTTAAACGTTTTGCAGATCGTGTGCACTTTTTACATTTAAGAAGCACGCAACGTGATGAAAAAGGAAACTTTTACGAAGCCAACCATTTAGAAGGAGATGTAGATATGTTCAGCATTGTAAAAGAAGTGGTTGCTGAAGAAAAACGCCGAAAAGCAGCAGGCATGAAAGATACGCTTATACCTATGCGCCCAGACCATGGGCATCAAATGCTTGACGATTTAAACAAAAAAACCAACCCTGGTTATTCAGGAATAGGACGTTTACGTGGTTTAGCGGAATTACGTGGATTGGAATTGGGCATTTCTAAAAGTTTGGCATAAACCTTTATTCAATTATTAAAATATAATTATCTAAAAACTCTGTATCAAGATACAGAGTTTTTTTCATTTAATTAGAGAACAAAATTTAACTTACTTAGTCTAATAATTTTCTTCATACCACCTATACAGAATAAAAAAATATTATTCTTTTTCTTTTTATTACACTATTTTGTAACTAGCTATTGGTCGTAAAAACACAAAAATCGGTAACATTGGTATTTCCGACCCACATATAATAGTGTTTAATGATATACTGTTTTTTATACAGTGGTCATGACGCTACTCCAAACGTCAAAACATGGATTATGAAAGATTGGCGCTTTTTTTTTGGTGGAAAGGCCAATTGTACCATATTTGGTGCTACTACCAAAAAACCGGATACAAATACAGAAAAACCATTATTACTTATTGTCATTTTGATGATGACGGAAACATTGTAAAAGACACTTCACTTTTAGACAAACACTTTAAACATGGTGTGGGACAATACGATGTTTCATGGAACAAAATAGAAGCTGAATGTTACTATGTAATTTCAGAAGGCATAAAAAAACAATTAGTTATATGAGGTATTTAGTTTCTGCCAAGCATGATGTAAATTAAAACAGTAACAACACAAAGAGCAATTGCCATAGGTTTTGTATACTTCCATTCTTTTAAATCTACAATGTGTAAATCTTCTTGATTAAAATCTTTATCGGAAGGATAAAAATAAGACACTCCAAACATCACAGCTAAGTTCAATAAAAACTCAATACCCCAAATATGCACAAAGTGAATATCTACCTTTAATATGAAAGTGGTTAAAATGTAAAATGCTAGCCCTACAAACAAAGCCGCTTTGGCGCCCAGAGCTGATATTCTCTTAAGAAAAAATCCTGCTAACATAATAGAAGCAATCGGTATGAAAAAGATACCATTCAATTGTTGTAAAAGTTGGTACAATCCATCTGGCGCATTCGCTACCATAGGCGCTACAAGTATAGCGAAAACGGCTAAAATAGTAGAAGTTAACTTCCCTACCATAACTAATTTTTTATCGCTACTGTTTTTCCCTAAATGCCTTTTATAAACATCAATACTAAAAATAGTGGCTGCGCTATTTAAAACACTGTTAAATGTACTCAATACAGCCCCCATTACAATAGCTGCAAATATACCCACTAAGCCAACAGGGAATACGTTTTTAATAAGTTCTGGATAAATCATATCCTGATTTTCATATAAGGAATCACCAAAATAATAATAGCCAATAACACCTGGTAAAATTATAATTATAGGAACTAGTATTTTTAAAACACCTGTAAACAAGAGTCCTTTTTGAGCTTCAACCAAATTTTTAGCTCCCAAAGCACGCTGAATGATAGTTTGGTTCATGCTCCAAAAATACAATTGATTAATAATTAAGCCTGTAAAAAGCACACTAAAAGGAAGCACCGAATCTTTAGCCCCTACTACATTAAATTTTTCAGGACTGTGGTTATACACTTTTGCTAAACCTTCTAAAGGATTCCCGTCACCAATACTTACCAATGCTATAAAAGGTACGGCAAGTCCGCCAATTAAAAGTCCATAACCATTTATAGTATCGGAAACCGCTACCGCTTTCAAGCCTCCAAAAATGGCATAAACAGATCCTAAAACCCCAATGGCAACCACGGTAATCCACAGGCCTTGTTCCTTAGAAACCTCTAAAACTTCTGAAATATTAAAGATACTTTCAATATTTATCGCTCCCGTATAAAGTACGATAGGCAATAGAGTAACTATAAAGGAAATCATTAAAAAGAGCGCCACCAAGGTTCTTGTGGTACTATCAAATCGTTTTTCCAAATACTGTGGAATGGTGGTAAGGCCCATTTTTAAATATTTAGGCACGAAATAAATAGCTGCTGCCACTAAGGCTAATGCCGATGTGACTTCCCAAGCAATAATGATGAATCCGTTTTTATATGAAGAGCCATTCATGCCAATAAGATGTTCTGTTGAAATATTCGTAAGTAGCATGGAACCTGCTATCACTACACCCGTTAGGCTTCTTCCTCCCAAAAAATAACCGTCTTTTGAATCTAATTTTTCTTTTCTAAGTTTATACCAAGAATAGAAAGCAACAAAAGCTGTGAAAGCAAAAAAGGTAAGCACAGTATACATAGGTGGTGGTTTAGTTTAGTTTTTAATAGGCAATAAAATATCTGTTGAATTGATGATTTTAACCAACTCAACAGATGACATATATTTTTAAATATATTTAGAAATTTAACTTTTCAGGTAAATATTTAGCGACCAATTCTTTGTAATAAGGCATTAGTTCTTTTACATTTGGCGGTACTGGTGCTTTTGAATACAAATCATAAGGATTGAATTTTTTAACCCATTCAAACATTTCAACGTCTTTATTATTCATTAAATGCCTATAATCATTTTCTCTGTGTTGAGAGTAAAATGAATGGTAACGAATCATATACAAAGCGGGGTCTGGCAAATGGTCTTTCATTATTTGATATAAATACTCGTCGTGCCCCCAACTCATTTTCACATAATCCAATCCGCAATTTGGTTCATAAACACCATATTTTGTATTGAAACGTTCGTTGGTATTGTCTGGATTTTCTTTAAAGAATTCTGGATATACAATTTTATTTGAAAAAGCACAGCCTACAGGAAACGTATCGCCTACAACTGCCCACTGTGGTTCACCAAACAAACATAAAATCTTTCCTAAATCGTGAATGAAACCTGTAAGCACGAACCAATCTGGATGTCCATCGGCACGAATCGCTTCAGAAGTTTGCAAAAGATGTTGTGTTTGATCTAAATCAATATCAGGATCGCTGTCATCAACCAACGTGTTTAGAAACTCCACAGCTTCCCAAATAGACATTTCCTTTTTATCGAACTTTAAAAATTCTGCTTCCTTATTACAAACAAAATCATAGGTTTGATATTCATGATTTATTCTGTAAAATTCTCTTACGGTATCTAATCGTTCAGAATCTACATAGTTTCTAAATTCTTCTTTTTCCTTTTTAGCTTCAGAAGGGTCTGGATATCTGTGTAATAAATTTTCTTCCCAATCGTCAACATTCTCCATCGGATTTTGCTGGTCTTTATGTAGTGACTCTTTCATCGTTTATAATTAAATTATACTTCAATACGAAGTTAAAATAAGTATTAAATATGGAAATGGATTATTACATCAAAAACATGGATGAATTTTATAAGACTATAAAGAGACTGCTTTTACTTTAGTAATTTACTTGGCGGAAACCCAAATTGCTTTTTAAAACACCTGCTAAAGTATAACGGATCATTAAAACCTACCATAGTTGTAACTTCGGATACGTTATGCTTTTTAGATTTTAGAAGTTGTGCCGATTTTTTTAACCGAATGGTTCTTATAAATTCATTGGGAGCCAAATCTGTTAACTCTTTTATTTTTCGGTATAATTTTGAGGAACTCATGCCTAACTCGTTGCATAAAAAACTAGTGGTTAAATCAATATTATTTAAATGGTCTTCTATGAGGTTCGTTATTTTCTCCATCAAATCTTTATCAATGGGAGAATGTGTTAACAAACCTACTTCACTTTCTACTTCTCCTGAAAATTTTGCTTTCAATTCAAGACGTGTTTTGATAATGTTTACTATTACAGTTTTAAGCAATTCAGGATCGAAAGGTTTTACTAAATACCCATCTGCACCTACATCATAACCTTTTACTTTATCTTCATTCTCAGAAAGCGCTGTGAGTAAAATTACAGGAATGTGACTAATAAACTCATCATTTTTTAATTCTTTACAAAATTCGAGCCCGTTTTTTACAGGCATCATTACATCGGCCACACATAAAATGGGCTTTATTTGACGGCAAATTTGAAGACCTTCTTCGCCATTTTCAGCTTCATAAACTTTGTAATAATCAGATAAATAATCAATTAAATATTTTCTAAGTTCTAAATTATCTTCAATCACCAATACTTTTTCCTTAATTTCAGTATTACTAGTTACTTTTTTAACAGGAATATATTCTGGCGCTTCTTGTTTTTCTTTTGATGGGACAAATTCAAAAATCTCTTTTTTAGTATAAGCTTCCTTATTTATGGAAATTTCTACGGTAAACACACTGCCTTCATTAGGTTTACTTTTCACCTTTATCGTGCCTTTATGCAATTCAACTAAAGACTTCACTAATGATAAACCAATCCCTGAACCTGTATTATTCTCTTTACTATTGGTGGCTTGGTAAAATCTTGTAAATATTTTTTCTTGACTTTTTAATGGGATACCTATTCCGTCATCACTTACTTCTATAACCAAAACCTCTCCCTTATCATCTTTCAACCTCACATACAATTCAACATGGCCGTATTTATTGGTAAATTTGATAGCATTGGACAAAAGATTATATAGAATTTTATCATATTTATCTTGATCTATCCACCCCAAAAAAACGTCATCTTCTGTATTAAAATTCATTTCAATTTGCTTATTGTATGCAAACTCTTTAAAGGAGTCGAAGGTGTTTTTAGTATACGATAAAATATCGGTTTGTGATACTTTTAGTTTTAATTCACCTGTTTGTGCTTTTCTAAAATCGAGTACCTGATTTACCAAATTTAAAAGTCTACTGGCATTTTGATGTATTAAATTATACCTGCTTTTTTGATACTCGCTACTTTGGCTATTCCGCTCACCAGCTTCAATCAATTGTTTTACAGGGCCTAAAATAAGGGTTAAAGGCGTTCTAAGTTCGTGTGATATGTTGGTAAAAAAACGAAGTTTCTCGTTATTCAATTTAATATCACGCTCTCTATTAACTTTTTCTGTAACTAATTCTTGTTTTAGGCGAATACGGTTTTTAACTTCCTTTCTAATTAAATAAAAAATTAAAAACAAAAGCAATAAAATTAAAACAAGCGCTTTATAGGTTAACCAAAACGGCGGCGTAATTTTTATTTTATATGAAACAACATCGCTCCAATGCCCATCGCTATTGCTGGCCTTAATTTTAAACACATAATCATCCGGAAATAAATTAGTGTATTGAATGGTTCTAGAATTGCTGCTAGCAGCGATCCAATTTTTATCAAAACCCTCAAGCATGTACTCAAATTTATTTAACTTTTCATTAGCGTAAGATGGTGTTGAAAACTGTAGCGAAAAATTTCTATTCTTATAATTAAGTTCAACACTTTTAGTTTCGTTTAAATCTTTCTGTAAGGGAATTTGATCATTAATTTCTAAACCAGGTTCTATTTCTTTATTCTGAATTTTAAATTCCGTAATAATAGGCTTAGGGGCTATTTGATTTTCTTTTATGGTATAAGGGGAAAAATAAATGATGCCGTTTTTCCCACCTAAATAAATATTGGAATTTCCAAAATTGAAGAACCCGCTAGAACTAAAAACATCCAACCTATTTCCGCTGTTTACATGGTAAATATTAAAGTCTTTTAGGTTTTTCCTAAACCTCGCAATACTATTATTATTCATGTTTAACCACAAATCGCCATTAGCATCTATAACCATATCTGTTACCCACTTACCAGCAAGCTCACTTGGCTCTTTTATGGGTATAAAGTCGTTAATTTTAGTATCAAAAAAGCTTACTCCTTTTCGTGTGGCCGCCCAAAGTTTACCCGTTGCGTCAAAAGTAATATCACTCACGTTATTATGCGGAAGCCCCCTATCGGGGTTTGAAGTTGTTTTATAATACGATATAGATTTTGAATTTATTTCATACCTAACAACACCTATTTCGGTAGCAAACCATATGGCATTGTTCTTATCTTTAATAATTTCATTTATTTCAAAACCTTTTAACAATACACCTATTTTCTTATTTAACTCTAAACTTTTCGTATTTAAAACGGTAGCGCCCTCTCCAAAGGAACCAAACATAATTTCGTTATTACCCATATCCTCAAAAGCAAAAATGGGCGATTTTTCAAAACCTACATGAATAACTTTAGAGCTGTTATTCGAATAATTATAAACCAATACTTTTCCTCCCCACAAACCACAGTAAAATATTTTACCATCTATAGAATAAATGCTTGCAATATCTTTCTGGTTATTATATAATGGTTTAAAACTATCATTATCAGATACAAAAAGTCCGTTATGCCTGGTAGCTACAATCACTTTATTATCGTGCGTTTTAGAAAAACCACGAATTCTAGGGACTTGATTACCTATAGATTGTGAAATATCTTTATTAATATTGAATTGGTTTTCGTAGGGGTCGTACTTATCTAAACCATCTTCTGTTCCAATCCAAAGCACTCCTGAATTATCAAAATACAAAGCAGATACTAAATTATCTACCAACGATGTATTATCGGATAATACCGAAAAGTGCCATTTAAAATCACCTTTATGAATAGCGTCTAATTGATTGCACACAATTAAACCTCCTAAAGTGCCTACCCAATATTTACCGTCTGGCGCTTGAGCAACCGATATAAAGTAGGGACCTAAACTGTCTCTAACATCATTATCTGTTATATAGAGATTTACAAATTGATTTATACTCTTATTTAATTTGTAAAGGCCTTCTCGGGTTCCAACAAAAACATCCGACTTAGCATCTTCATATATAAAATTTATATATGGGTTTTTTTCTTTTGAATTAGGAATATCTAAGGTATAGGTAATAACTTGATCGATTTCACCTTTTATATTTAGCTTTATTTTCGCTACAGAAGCCGATTCATAACTACCAATCCAAATATTGCCGCTTTTATCTTCAAAAATTTCTTTTATATAATTAAACCCTTCTAATTTTATTTTTTTAAATCGGTTCTCTTCAACAAAAAACATGTAAAGCCCTTCGGTTTTGGTACCTACCCAAACTCGATTAAACTTATCTACATACACCGCCCTTACTTCCTCATCTGGCAAACTATTTGCATCATTAGGGTCTGGTAAAAAGGTGGTGAATTTTTGGGTAGATGTTTCAAAAAGCGTCAATCCTTTTCGGGTTCCAATCCAAAGATTACCGGATGCTTCATCAAACTTTAATGCTGTGATGTCATCATTCTGAATCTTATTGTCTTTTGGAAAGGAACTTAAATAGGTTTTAAACTCATAACCATCAAACCGGTTAAGGCCTGAAAATGTCCCTATCCATAAAAAACCATGTTTATCTTGCACTATGTGCCGTATTGAATTATGGGAGAGCCCATCATTATCGTTATAATGCTCAAATTTTATGCTCTGGGATACAGCACAGTAAAATGACATGAAGCATAAAAATAGTATTGCAAAATGATGTCTCATTAAGATTTTGTAGTAATTTCTATTATTGGTTTATTGGCTCAATATTTTTTGAACTTAAATCTATTTTAAAATGATTTGATGGTTGCCCGTTTTTTGTTTTTTCAAAAATAATACCCCAAAGTTGAAATAATTCATTATCCGATCGCTTCAATTGCTCACAAACCAAGGTGTATTGATTTAAACGAGTTTCACCAATATCTGGAATGGCTAATGCATCTGCACTATGCATTCTACAAAAATCATAAATCATATCAAAACCAGTCCAAGTTTCAAATTGGCTTAAAGATAATTTTTCTGAAGTTAATTGTTCATTGATTTTAACTTTATCTGAGGAATTGATCAAGAGTAAATCCTTTCCTGAAGCTTCCAAAAAGATTTCAGAAAAGGCAACAGGCCAATCCTCTGGTAGAAATCTTAACCGCAGTAATTCTTTTAAATGCCATTGCGTTAATATCTTGTAGGTTTTAGAACTCAAAATATCTTTATTCCAAACCTGTGTCAATTTTTCAGCTTTTAAATGCGCATATTCTTGCTCATATAAAGGAAACAAACTATTAAAATTTGTAGCAGAATCAATCACAACCGTTTCTACTTCAAACTCGGTGTTACTTTGAATAGATAAAATTTTATAAGCAGGCATATAGGCCGCTAATGATGGACTTTGAATATTAAATAATGTGTTTCCCTTTTTTGTTGTTCTTACCCCAGTATCATTAATGTGCATATGCCCTCCAAAATGGATTTGAATGCCCGCATCAGCAAAGGTTTCTGCCACTTCTTCTTTTGGCACACGATGTAATTGCATTTTATCGGCTCCAAAAAAAACTTTCATTTCTTCTGAAGCGTCATCATTAAAATCTACCATAGGGTAATGACTAAAGGCAATTAAAATTTTTCCTTTTTGCTTCGCCTGGTCTGCTACTTTCTTCACCCAACCAATTAAATGACTTTTTTGTAAAATCACGTTATTATAACCAACACTGGCTCCTGAAAAATCTTTTGGATTTTCAGAAAAACCAGTTAAGTCTTTATTAGACATGTACACATTGGCATCTATAGCTAAAAGCCATAATCCGGGTGTAGGTTCTACCAAATAACTGGCATCGGGATGAAAGTTATGGACACCCACAGGATAAATTCTCTGGGTTAGAGAAGATTCAAGTATGGCCTTTTTTAAATTATAATTCTTATAGCTATAAGTTGAAAAAGGTGTTTCCCAATATAAATATTCTTTTTGCGGATAAAAACCAAAGGGAGCCATTTCATTTAAAATTTCTTGATACCCCCATTTTTTTATTTTTGAAGTGATGATTGGCTTTAACTGCCCGTCAACCACGGCTTTTAAATTATTAACTGAACTTATTATGATTTGTTCTTTTCCGCCTTCGCCTAAAAAATCGGTTTTACCAGCTTCTTCTGTAAAAGGTTTAGCTGGATCGTGATTGCCCGTGATTGCAAAAAAGAAGATACCGTGTTTCCCTGCATAGGCTTCTAATATTTTCCGTAAGCCTTTAACGTGGACTGGTTGTCCATCATCGCTAAAATCGCCCGGTAAAGCCACATATTTTATGCCTTTAGCTACTATATCATCCAAAGCAGCTATAAAAGCAAAATAATTTTCATTGAATAGTCTTGTGGATGTTAATTGAGACTGCATGGTTCTTATATTAACATAAGAATCCGATTCTGTATTTTTAATCCCTTGATATCCAGCATCTTCAAACTTAGCATAAATATCTTGAAAATGAGCATCAGCGATGAAGGCAATTTTAACATCTTTAAGTTCAGGCTTTAATCCTTTCGAACAAGAAACCAGTACAAACAGTATCAAAATCAATATAAAGCATTCTTTAAATCTCATAGTACAAAAACCTCCATCCTTTTACTTTTTATATTAATTTTTTATACGTTCGAATGTATTGTTTTTAAAACTTACATGATATGTTGATGGAAAAAACAGTGACGGTGTGTAATAATCGGTTGAAATAACTTGTGCTCCCGATGCTTCTGCTTTTTTAAACCGGGTATAATCATTAGACCGTGCTTCTTTAGTATCGGCATCGGCACGCGTTCTAACCATATAGCCTTTAGACACCAATTCTTTAATATAATTGAAATCGCCCACAGGGTTATTAACAATTCTAAACGCCGCTTCAGGATTCCCTTCTTTACTATTCACAAACAAAACCCTGTTTTTTAATGTTGGATGACCTTCTAAATACCTGTTTATTTTATCTTCCTTTTCATCTAAAACAAACAAGAATCGCCCCTTTACATCGTCTAAATTTGGCCAACCTTTGGTTAAAATAGCGGCTTCCAAAGTTTCAAAATTACCACGAACAAAATCTGGGGTTATTAGCTTATCTTCAGTTAAAACCGATTTAATTTCATTATCTATTTCATTTAAGGCTTCTTTAGTAAATGGAAGCGGATTTCGAGTTCTTTTAACTTTTTGATCTTTTGCATTAACAATAATGATAATAGGTAGGTGATCGGGGTTTCCATCCGACCAATTTTTAATTGCCGTTAAACCTTCTTTGAACAGCAAATAATGACTTCTAAAATCTAAATCTTGTATATGAAAAAGTTTCAACCCTGGTTGGTTTAGTTTCTTTTCTTCATCGTAGGGCAAGGGCGATTTTAGTCTAAACTTTACTAAACCTAGGCCTTTTGGTTTTGAAAAATGACCTCCATCAGGATCGTAAAACACATCGAGTTCTAAACTTCGCAACCCTAAATCCAATTGGTCTTCCATAGCTATATGGCCATATTGCAATTTTTTTGCCGTTTTAGAATCCATGGTGTTTATAATTTTCCACAATGGGGGTTCTATAGGTATTTTATACGAATTATGACTTCCAATCACTTGAATGTCGTTTAACTTATTGGGCCTTAATGTTTTTTCAAGCCATAGTTCGGCTAATTTTGGCCAAGTTTCACCCGCTATATTGCCATTACGCAACCCGTAACCGTGCCCTCCTTTTGGCAACATATGTAATTCTACAGGTATTTTATTATCTCTAAGTGCTGATGCAATTACCAATGCACTGTTACCATGCGCGTCATCCATGGTGCCGAAAACAAAACATGGCGGAGTGTTTGTGTCTATGGTTATTTCTGTACTTAAACTTCTATGTTCACTTTTATCTAAATATGCGGGATAGATAAGCATGGTAAAGTTTGGTTTACTTGAAAAGTCGTCGATACTATCAACTTTAGCATAGCTTTCTTTTTGATAATTGGTTGAAGCATTGGCCGACAAATGTCCTCCAGCCGAAAAGCCCATGACACCTATTTTTTCAGCATCTAAATGAAATGAGGTTGCATGACTTCTCACCCACTTTATGGCACGCTGTAAATCTTGCAAAGCACCTTCCCTTTTATTTGGAACCCTGTATTGCAGCACAAAAGCAGTATACCCTAAACTATTCAGCCATTCTGCAATTTCATAGCCTTCTTTATCAATTGCCAAAATGTTGTAACCACCTCCGGGGCATACTATAATTCCCGCTTTAGATTCATTAGGTATTTTGGGTTTAAAAACGGTTAAAGTTGGATTGGTAACATCGGTTAATCTTATAACATCATCACTGTTATTTTGTATTTGTCTAGCTACCTGTTTGGTTTGAATTTCATTAGGGACTTTATGAGGCCATAATGAAATTTCATCTTCCGTTTGAGCCGATATAACACAACTAATTAATAAGGCTATGGTTGCTAAAGCAAATTTCATGTTTTTGAGATTATGCATGATTTTATTTTAACTGTATTTTAAAACCAATTATAGGAATTTCATTTTGATTATCATCAGGCAGCTGAATTTTTAAACCGTCTTTTGTTTGTTTCCACACTACTTTTTCTGAAGTATTTAATTGGCTAACCGACTTAATTTTTATGTCTTTTTGTGCAGATAAAGATTTTATTAGAACTTCCTTTTCGGTTGGACTACATACATAAGCATAAATAAATCCATATTTACTTGTGAATCTTACTTCAGGGAAGATTTCTTTGGATGTACCATCATGTAAATTATCTTTCATGGTATTTTCTTCTTCTGAAGCATTCACCATTTCAGTATTTTTTGAAACCTCCGTAAGGCGTTCACTTTGTACGTTCCAAGGTTTAGTGCCATAGATGCCTTCAGAATTTTGCTTCATCCACACGCCCATTTCAGCTAAACGTTCTTGAGCTAAATTGGTAATTTCCCCTTTTGCCGTAGGTCCATTATTCAGTAATAAATTACCGCCTTTGCTTACTATTTCCAGTAATTGTCGGGTCATTAATTCAGATGATTTGTAAATGGTATCGTATTCAATATAACCCCAATTTTTACCCATGGTAATACAAGCTTCCCAAGGCTCCACTTCTAAGCCTTTTACAATTTCCTGTTCAGTAACTTTATAATCGCCTAAACTGTTACCTATGCGACTATTAATAATGCAATGCGGTTGAATACTTAAAATTAAGTCTTTTAATTCTTTACTTTCCTCCAAACTTATACCCTCTGGCGTATCAAACCAAATAATATCAATTTTCCCGTATTGCGTTAGGAGCTCCTTTATTTGAGGTGTTACTTTTCTTTCAAAATAGCGACTGAATACTTTTATATCCTCATCTGGATAATCTACCAAATTGCTTCGTCCGCCTTTAAAAGGCTTATTTGTTGGAACATCGGGATCTTCCCAATCACGACCTAAAGAATAGTAAAACCCAAATTTCATTTCGTGTTTATGGCAAGCATCTACCAATGCCTTCATAGGGTCTTTTCCATAAGGCGTTCTTTCAACAATATTATAATCGTTTGAAGGCGAATTGAACATAGCAAACCCATCATGATGCTTAGAGGTAATAACAATATACTTCATGCCCGCTTGTTTTGCGGTTAGCACCCATTTTTCGGCATCGTAATTTACAGGATTAAAATCGTTGGCAATTTTGCCATAATCTTTTAAGGAGATTTTTTCATGAATCATAAAATGTTCATTGCCTTTTGCTATATGGCCATCCCAATAACCCGCTGTTTGAGAATATAAACCCCAGTGCATAAACATCCCAAATTTGGCATCTTTCCACCAGTCCATTTTATCTGCCGTTTGAGCAAAACTATTGGTTAGAAATGCACATATAAAAACTAAAACATAGAGCTTATTTTTCTTAAATACTATTATCATCTTATTCCTAATATCTAACTATTTTTTAATAAATTCTACATTCGTAACTTTAACTACGATAGCATTGGGCCACACTTTATCATTATAAAGTCTATGTGCTCTACTTACTGATATTTCTAACAATTCTTCATGTTGAATATATCTTGAAGTTGGGGTGTTTTCTGGCCAATATTCTACTACTAAATCATTTTGTCCCAATACAGAAATAGTAGTGTTTTTTGTGGCCTTCATGTTTTTAAGCAAAAAATTCCTTCTAAAACCTTTAAACCAATCTATCTGGCCTGTTATAAAAACATAAGCTATATTTTCATTTTTAGCTTTTGTAAACCACATGTCTCCATCTTTTATAATGGTTGGCACCGTTCTTACGCTTTTAACCCCTTCATTGTTTACAAACATCCAAAGAGCTAGCTCTCTTAAACGCTCTTCTTGTTCTATCGGAATTTCTCCATTTGGTTTCGGACCAATATTTAATAGAAAATTACCTCCTTTGGCTCTTATCTCTATTAATTTATTAATAACTTCAGTACCACTTTTGTAAATTTCATTTGTTGGCTTATACTGCCATTGTGTTCCCATGGTCATGCAAGTCTCCCAAGGTCCAGGCATAGGCGCATCAGGGATTGTTTGTTCAGGAGTTTTTATTTCACCTCTTGTTACAAAAATATTAGGGTCTTTGTCATGTACAAATTGAACCAAATCTCCTTTTTTGAACGAATCAAAAAACATCATATCTGGATGAAACTTATCAATTAATTCTCCTATTTGTTTTTTATCATAAGCTAATAGCTCTGGGTTTTCTGTTACCTGGCTCATCTTGCTATTACGAGAAATTAAGTGACCCTGTTTCCTTAAAATACTGAAATCTTCAGGAGAAAAATACAAGCCAACCTTTAGATTTTGTTTTCGTAAAGCTTTAACTAACTGATCAACAATATCCTTCCCATAAGGTGTATTCATGATATTAAAATCGGTTGTTTTAGTATCCCACATACAAAAACCATTATGGTGCTTTGCAGTAAAAACCACATATTCTGCTCCCGCAACTTTAAACAACCTAACCCATTCATCGGCATCAAATTTATCTGGGTAGAATGTTTTAGGAAGCTCGTTAAAATATCTATTAACATAATCATCTGAAGCACCTACTAAAGAATGACTAATGACACTTCCTAATTGAGAATCTAAACTCCAGTGTACAAAAATACCAAAACCCATGTCCATGAATTTTTCATCGAGTTCGGGCTTATTTTTAAGTTGTGAGAAGGCTGAAAAAGTAGTTATTATAAGTGCTAGTAATGCAAGTTTTGTTTTCATTTATATATATTATTTATTTTGATTAGCTGTATTCGACATTTCTAAAATTAATTTACCGCCATTTATAATATCACTTTGAAAAATTTTATAATTTTTTACGGATTTGTTATTTAAAGTCACCTTATTTACATAAACATTAGTTGGGCTATTATTTTCAGTTTTAATAATAAATGATTTATTTGAATAATATTTTGGATTTAATTTAATAGTAATTTCATCAAAAATAGGACTTCCAATTTGATATTCCGGATTATCTTCGGTGCCGCCATTCATTTGAAACAAACCAATTTTTAAAAGTACATTTAAACTTCCCATCAACCCTTGATCTTCATCACCATTATAACCTGTATTGGGTGCCAGACCACTAAAGGTTTTCTTGATTACGAACCGTGTCCAATATTGTGTTAAATCTGGCCTATTTAATTGATTAAAAATAAAAGACGTTTGTATAGAGGGTTGATTACCAAAATTAATTGGTATTCTACTATACTCGGGGTGTAACTCTTGTGAATGGGAATTACCTGCTGTAAAACCTAATTTTTCAGCTACAATAAACTGATTATTTAGTTTTTCAACCGCTTTTTCTTTACCACCCATTAAAGTAGCTAACCCTTGAATATCGTGTGGTACAAACCAAGTAGATTGTGCTCCGTTAGACTCAATAAAACCGTTTTCTACTTGGTAAGGATCAAAATCTTTTTTCCAAATGCCATCTACATTTTTTGGTCGCATCCAACCTATTTTTGTATCAAATACGTTTTTATAATTTTTAGAACGCTCCATGAAATAATCATAATCTTCTTGGTGATTTAATTTCTTGGCCAATTGCGCCAAGGTCCAATCTTGATAAGCATACTCCATGGTAAGGCTTGCTCCATCTTGATGTCCACCAAATTTACCTTCTGGAATTGGGTAAGGCACATACCCTTGGTTCATGTAATATTTTAAACCACCTCCTAAATAGGTGTTATGTTCATAACCTGCTTTTTCCATAATTCCACCTAGCATATGGTTTTTCTTTAAGGCTCGATAAATATCTTCTAAATCGTCCTTTATAATGCCTTTTTGAATAGCTGTTACTAGAAATGGTGTAGATGAAGCTCCCGTCATGACATAGGTATAATTTCCGCCCGAAGGACCACGAGGAATTAAACCGCCATCTTTATAATATTGCATTAAGGAGTGTACAAAATCGTCCATAATTTCTGGATACACTAGCCCCCAAAGTGTATTGAGTGTCCATTGAGCCCCCCAAAAAGAATCGGAATTAAAATGATTAAATTTTGGTTTTCCGTTGGCATCTAAAGGGAGTTGACCCACTCTAAATTCGGCTCCCGTATTATCAGGATAAGCACCATTAGCATCATTAATAATTCGGCGTCCTTGTAATGCGTGCCATAAATCGGTATAAAATCGTTTTTGGTCGGTATCTGTACCTCCTTTTACATCAATTCTACCTAATAATCCATTCCATTCTTTTTTTGATTGAGACACTATCTCTTCAAAATCCCACTGTGGTAATTCTTCTTTTATATTATTTGATGCATTTTCTACAGAGGTATATGAAATACCTACTTTCATCAAGACTTTTTCGTTTGTTTCGGCCAAATTAATAAGGTAATTACCTGTTTTTTCATCCTGCTCTACGGAAGCAATATCCGTATTCAAGATGGCTTTAAAGTAAACAGTTACTGGTTTAGGTCTTCTATGCGTTGGTTCCATAACAAGCTTTCCTGAAAGCTCCTTGGATCCAATTTTTTCTAAAACACCTCCAGAATTTTTACAAGGTCCCAACACAGTATTTAAATTAAACAATATGGCTGCTTGCTGCTTCTTGGGAAATAAGTATTGATGAAAACCTACGCGTTTTGTACTTGTTAGTTCTGATGTAATTTGATACCTATCCAGTTCTAGATAATGATAGCCTGGTGTGACTTTTTCTTTTTCATGATTAAACTTTGAGTAAAAATCTGAATAAACAGTATTTTTATTTGCTTCTGAAATAGTTACCGGCATGACTGAAACACCCGACATTTGCCACGCGTGAATATGACTAAACCCTTTTATGGTATCTACTTTATAACGATACCCACTACCCCAAGCTCCATTTATTTCTGTATCTGGACTTAAATTTACCATCCCAAATGGACGGCTGGCTGACGAGAAGAAAAACCATCTAGAATTTTCGGTATCTAATTGAGTGTACACTTTTGCAGTATAATCAATCGATTTGTCCTTTTCTATCAATGTTATTCTTTTACCGTCATTCTTACATGAGATTAAAGAAATCATTACAAAAGCTATTCCTGCTACTCCGTTTATAATACTTTGGTTCAGCTTCATTCTTTTCTGTTTAAAGTGTCATTTTATTTAAATTGGCTTCAATATCCTCTAACATATCTGGAGTAGGAAAACCATTATTTTGTCTTCTAATTTTAATAGAATACCAATTTTTCCATTTTTCATCTATATCTCCCGATGCCCTGTTTTGGTAAACTACTTGTAATTTCTGTTTTGCTTCTGGAATTAGGGCTTTCGCTTTTTCCAATGCTTCATGGCTTTTGGTATCTTCAAATTCTTTTTTTAATACCGACATGTTGTGGAGTGTAGTTTCAAAAGCAATCAAATCTGAATATAAAACTACAGGCAGCAGTATATAAGCGTGATAAAAATTATCTTTCTCTTGCGTTAACTGATAACCTTTTTGTGCTTCTTCTAAAGACTTTTGTAAATAATTTTTACAGTGCGCCGTATTTTCTAAATCGCCTTCCACCCTTTTATAATCAAAAGGAATTGGTGTTTTACCAGGTCTTCTTATTGGTGCGTTTGATAAATAAGAAACTGCCTCGCGGATTTCCCATAAATGTTCCACATAGCCTTTTCGTCCTTCCTGTGCTTTGTGCAACCATTTCATTGAAGACACAGCATGTTGCGCTGCTTCCTTAGAAAAATAACGCTCTGTCCAAGATTTATAAAAGGCATTTCCATTAAAGGTTTCTGGATTATTACAAACTTCACTATACGCTTCTAAGTTTAATAAAAACGGTCTGAAGTTTTGTCCATTTACCAAACAATAGTTATCTGCTCCATAAGTTTGGAACATCTCTTTCATGACTGTTTCTACTTTTTCAGGATATGGGTTATGCACCGTATGGTTTGACCAATAACCGGCATGCATGTATGTTCCAAATTTATAGCCATCGGTAGTATTAGGAAGGTGCTCAAAATCACCAAACCCGTGGTCGGACCAAAGTACGGTCCAATCGGTTGGAGGTCTAAACCCTTCATTCCACATTTCCATGCCATCAGAATAACAAACCAATACTTTTTGTACGTTAGGTTTATATTCATCTACTAAATTCCCAAAAGCTTCATAAACCTCATTAAAAACTTCAATTTTACTTTCACCACAAGTGCTTTCATATTCCCAATCCCATACTTGGTGGCGTGGGCGTAAAATGAAAATATCGGTTTTAGCCAAAGGTGTCTTTTCAAAATAATAACGCCATGCTTGTAACCAATCTTCTTTATACTGTTTCCAACAATCTGCTTTTTCGGCTTCCATGGGATGAATTTGATAGCCTAAGGCGAAATCAACTGCTACTTTCATGCCTTTTTCGTGAGCATAATCAATCATTTTATCTACATAATTTATATCAATTTGATAGTCTGGTTTTAATGCTTTGTATTCGGGGCGAATAAAAAACTCTGGTCTGCCCAACATATCAAACAATTGAATAGAATTATATCGTAGGCGTACCAAAGAGTTTATCAATTCTGTATAGCTTTCCCAATCGTATTCTAGTAATTTCCCTCTGTAGTTTGCTAGTTCATCTACATCGTTCTCAAAATAAGTAAGCATGGGTACTTTTGGAGGTGAAATCGTTTTTGAAGTGAAACTAAATAAATCTTCCATAGTCTTTTTAATAGGTAATTTGCCTGTCCAATATTCCAAAGGGTCTACACCCAATATATCTTTTGAATAGTCGTAAATAGCATATTGAAGTCCTTCAATATCTGAACCTCCAATTATAATCGCATTTTGACCATTTGGCAGTATGGTTTTTGACCAAATACCACCTCTTGCTCCTGGAATATTACTGGATAGTTTTATTTGGTTGTCTATAGATAAATCTTTTATTAACCCACTAGTTTGAGGAGTTCCTAAAATGAAAAAAGCGCCTTTTTCTTTTAATTTTAATTGATTGGATTCTGATATGATTTGAATTTTTCCATCTAATACTTTGGACAAATCATTCTTTAAATCATTAACAGTACTTAATTCAACATTTGTAACAGATGAACCTATTACTAAATAATAATTTTCAATAGCTTCATTAGAACATGAAAAAAGCAACGGAAATGCTATAATAAAACTGAGTAAATAGAATTGGTTTTTAAAAAAAATAGGCATATAGTATGGATATGAAGAAATAAAATTTGATGTTCTATAATTATGTTATAAAATTTCACTTTAATGGAGCCTTAAAAAAATATCAATTTAAGGTACAAAATATGGTTTTATGTTATAAGTAAAAAATAGACAGACAAAAAACCCGCCTGTCTATTTTTTCTACTAAACTAACTCAAAAAAACAACTACTATTTGCTATTAATACTTAGGATTTTGTGTCATTGTATTGGGTGACAGTGTTATTTCTTGATCTGGAATTGGACGCAATAAATGTTTACTAGCATCAAAAGCACCATGGTTTACTACATGTGGATTATAAAGTTTTATTCGTTCTTCCAATTTCCCCGTACGTTTTAATACGGCCCATCTATTGTCTTCTCCTGCCAACTCTAAAGCTCGTTCAACCAAAATATCATCAATGGTTATTGATGTATAATGATTGGCAACCCCAGTGGCTCGCTCTCTTACTCTATTAATATGAAATAATGCTTTTGCTGAATTAGTTGCACCTAAAAAGGCTTCTGCAGCTATTAAATGTGTTTCTGCAACTCTAAATATAAACGTATCACGAGCTCCTGCTGTGTCAGCACTAAAATTTTCATCATCAAATTTTTTGAAAATTGGGAAGTTTGTTAACTCAGTATTTAAAGCATATTTATAATTAACATTTACTGTCAATTCAGCTGGTCTACCATATAAATATTGGTCTGGCTGATACACCCAATAACGATTTAATCTATCTGCTAATTCAGCAGCACCAAGAGCTAATTTAGGAAAATACACAACGGTATCTCCAACAGCAATATTATCGGCTCCAAGCACAGCAGCTTCATCTGCTATGATAGCGCGGTGTATTGTGGATGCCTCCCTAGTATCATTGGCAGCAAATAAGGAATAAAAATAAGGTGTGGGCATAGCACCAAAGCCAACATGTCCGTAAGGATTAGATCGACTAACTCCTGGCAAATTAAAAACCTGATACATAAAAGCGGCATGCTTATTATTGTTTTTATCAACAGTAGCAGTACCATATTGTGCTGCAAATAACACCTCAGGATTTACTTGGTTATTATAAGCAAATACTTTATCGAAGGTTTGACTTCTAATATCATAAGTTCCTATAGCTTGTTCAGCCAAATTTGCAGCAGTTGTAAAGTCCGTACTCGACCCAAATGATTTATAAGCTCTTGTTAAATATACTTCTGCAAGTACATGTTGTGCTGCTCTTTTTGAAAATCTCCCAGCGGGTGGTGCATCTTGTAAATCTGGAATGGCTGCTTCTAAATCAGCAATAATTTGTGTATAAGTTTGTTCTTCAGTTGATCTTGTATAATCTGAACGTATACTTACAGGTTCATCTAATTCTAAAACAACACCACCAAATTGTTGTACTAAATTAAAATAAGCTAAAGCTCTAAGCCCTTTTGCTTGTGCTATACCATAAGCTTTATCTGCCAACTTTCCTGTACTCCAACCTATTTGATTCTCATAACGATTAATAGCTGTGTTTGCTTTTGCAATTACATCATAGTTGCTAGACCAAACACCGCTAGTATTTGGAGCTTCGAAGCCAACATAATCATTAGCTGCACTAATAGAAGTGACATCGTTTCTTGTTGTAAAAATATCCGTTCCATAATATTTATAGTCGTAATTTCTATAAACTCCAGGTATTTGCGAATAAATACCAACTATTAATTGGTCTGCAGTAGTTTCATCAATAAAATTTTCACTTGTAACACCTGAGAATATATCTTCCTCGATATAATTATCACAGGCATTTAACAGCATTGCAAAAACTACCAAAACCGTTATATTTTTTATATTTTTTAATAATTTCATCTTTATATAGTTTTAAAATTAATAAGACAATTTAAGTCCAAATAATATGGTTTTGGTCAAATATCCTCCGTTATAGTTATTCTGAAGTCCTGTTTCTGGATCTGATCCTGTATAATCTGTAAACGTAAAAGGATTTTGAATATCTAGTGTTAAACGCAAGCTAGACATTTTTAATTTATCTAACACAGGTTGTGTAAATTGGTAACCCATACCGATATTGCCAATGCGAACAAAATCAAAATCTGTATAATACCAGTCTGCATTAGCCCCATACTCCAATGCTGGATTTTTAGAAGTTGGATTATTAGGAGTCCAGTAATCTAAATCTACTTTATTAAATTTAGCATCATCTCCTTGCCATGGCACAGAAAGCTGGTTAAATTCAGAATGTCCAAAACTACCTTGTCTTGTATATACGTTAATAGAAAGATCAAAGTTTTTATAGCTAAATGTATTGGTCATACCTGCTGTCCAGTCTGGAGATACTTGCCCTAAAATTACTTTATCCTCATTATCTATTTTTGAGTCATTATTTACATCTCTAAACTTATATTCTCCTGGTTTTCTATTATAAACTGCTGCTTCAGCTACTTCATCTAATTGCCAAATACCAATTTGTTCGTGAGCCCAAATGGCATCAGCTGCTTGTCCTATTTGTAAAACACCATGATTTCCATAAGGAATTAAATCCAAATCGCCATCCAACTCTAATATCTCATTTTTGTTTTTTGAAAAATTGATATTCGTAGTCCAGTTAAAATTATTAGTTTGTACGTTTTTAGTGTTTAAAGTAAGTTCTACCCCTTTGTTACGAATGGAACCAAAATTACCTGTTGCACTACCATATCCTGTTATTGGTGATAACAATCTACTTAATATACTGCCTTCAGTCTTTTTATTATAGACCTCTATCCCTAATTTGATTCTGTTTTGTAGAACACCAAAATCTAAACCAAAGTTAAATTCTTTGGAACGCTCCCACGTTAAATCATAATTTGGCAATCCAGCTACAGTAACACCATTAGTTTGTGTATTACCAAACAAATAGTCACTATCACTTAAAAATGCTAAAGTATCATATGCATTAACAGAGGTATCATTTCCAGATTCGCCATAACTTAAACGTAATTTCAGATTACTTAACCAATCTGTATTTTGTAAAAACTTTTCATCACTAGCTTTCCAAGCAAAAGCGGCTGCAGGAAAGAATGCCCATTTATTAGTCGGGGATAATTTAGATGACCCATCATATCTACCCGAAAAAGTAAAAAGATATTTATCTAAAATACTATAGTTTACACGCGCTGCAAATGATGATATCGTTTCTTTAACATATTCAGTATTAGCAGTTCTTTTTTCTAAACCAGATTCTATATTATAGAATAAATAGGCATCCGTATCAAAATTTCTATTTTCAATATTACTCCACTCGCGTTGCTTATGATATACGGAAGATATAAGGGTCGTTTTTAAATTATGACCTTCTGCAACATCGAAATTTAAATCTACTGTATTATCCCAAGAATATGATGTATTAAAATAAGAATCATAATAAGCACGCACTCTTGTTGGATTATTCTCTGACGATTTTGTTAACAAACCTCTATACTCACCAAATCTAGTATTTTTAATATTAGGTGCAAACTGAGTTTTGAAACCAATCCACTTAGTGGGTTTGTAATCTAAAAACACATTGGCAATCACATCCATAGATTTTGTGTTATTTCTCCATGCGCCATTAGCATCAAAATAAGGATTTATAAATCGTGCATCTTGCTTGTCTGGAAACAAAATAATGTTCCCGTCAACATCGCGAGAATTTACAGTTGGAGCTAGTCGCTGAGTACTTCTATATAATTCCCTACTACCTTCTTCACGTTCTGAAAATGCTAAATATGTTTTTAAACCTACAGTAAATTGGTCTGAAACTTTTTTAGAAAGTGAGGCACTTATATTGTAACGCTCAAAAGCTTCAATTCCAACAACACCTTCATCACTTAAGTAACCTATAGTTCCATTATAGACCAAACCATCAGTTCCACCGGACATTCCTAAATTATGACTTGTTTGAATCCCGGTTTTTTGAAAATCTTTTCTCCAATTGGTATAACGTCTATTCGCAACATTGCTCGCTTCTTCGTTACTTGTTTGTATTTCGGTATTAATAAAATTTGCTACATTTATATTATTATAATCAGCTACCGTTCCTACACCATTGCTAAAAAGCTTCACCCATTCCCTACTTCTAATAACATCATTTACAAAATCTACATATTCATCGCCTGTAAAATAATCAGGTTCGTTTACAACTGAATTAACACCCAAAGTAGCCTCGTAAGTAAAAACAGTTTTTCCTTCAATACCGTTTTTAGTAGTTATTATAACCACACCATTAGCACCACGTGACCCATAGATAGCAGTTGCTGAAGCATCTTTCAAAATATCCATTTGTTGAATATCAGCTGGATTTAAAATATTGATGTCTTCAAAAAAGATTCCATCAACAACATATAAAGGTTTTGAACGGTCATCACCAGGGCTATCACTTAAACCATCACGACCTGCAATGTTATTTGTAATCGCTGTATTTCCTCTAATTCTAATATTAAGCGGCGCACCAGGTTTATTACTTAATGATCTTACATCTACACCAGACACCTGACCTTTAATAGCTTGACCAATATCGGTTTTTTTCTGTGCCGTTATATCTTCACTACTAATAGATGCTACAGCTCCCGTTAAATCACTTCTTTTAACAGAACCGTAACCAATAACAACCACTTCATTAAGTTGCGCTGCATCTTCTTGCATATTAACATTTAACGACGCTTGTCCTTTATATATTACTTCTTGCGTTTTAAATCCTAGATAAGAAAATACTAATACATCTCCCGATTTAGCTGTAATTTGATATTTTCCATCAAAATCTGTGGCGGCACCCTGCTTAGTGCCTTTAACAAGAACATTTACTCCTGGAATAGGAATGTTTTGACTATCGACTACCACACCAGACACTTTACTTTGCGCCCAGGAAGTCCCTGTAAAACCTATTAGTAAGGCCATCAATAAGAGTTTTAGTTTTACCATGTTTGTTTTATTTAGTTATAAATTGTTTTTGCTAATTTAGTGTTAAAGATTTCTTAACGAATGGACATATTTTTCCAAAACATGGACGTATTGGTTATATTCAAAAATTATTTCAAACCAGTAATTTTTCGGTTGAACAAAAAAAATGCTAAAAAGAAAAATTTGAAAATTTAAAAACTTATAAGTTTTGATACATTATGCGTTTTTGAAACTTACTTTGAATCTGAAAAAAAATCCATGTTATTGAATAATAAGTCCATGGTTGTTCATTCAATAAATCTTAATTTAGTAGACTAAATAATAATCAACATTAAACATGAAAAAAACACAGTATTACGGTAAAATATTAACACTTGCTATATCATTTATGGCTTTTGGTTGTGCAAACACTCCTAAAGACACTACCCCTTGGGTTAATTTATTTGACGGAAAAACCTTGAACGGGTGGCACCAAAAAGGCGGTGAAGCTAAATATGAAGTAAAAGATGGAGCCATTGTTGGTAGCACTGTACATGATACACCCAATTCTTTTTTAACCACCGATAAAATGTATGGTGATTTTATTTTAGAATTAGATTATAAAGTGGATTCTACCATGAATTCTGGAATACAAATAAGAAGCAATAGTTTTCTATATTATAAAGATGGTCGTGTACACGGGTATCAAGTTGAAATAGATCCATCTGAACGCGCTTGGAGTGGCGGTATCTATGATGAAGCAAGACGTGGTTGGTTAAGCACCATGGATAACAACCCAGAGGCACAAAAAGCATTCAAGCAAAACGATTGGAACCATTACCGCATTGAAGCCATTGGCGATACCATTAAAACATGGATCAACAATGTACCGGCTTCACATTTAATAGACGATAAAACAGCTACGGGCTTTATTTGTTTACAAGTACACAGCATTAAACCCGATAAAAAAGCTGGTACAGAAATTATTTGGAAAAACATAAAAATACTTACTGACAGTGTTTCAAAATATTCTAAAAAATCATCATTAACACCTATAAATACCAAAAACAATCTTACGGTTGATGAAGCTAAAAATGGATGGAAATTATTATGGGACGGTAAAACAACAAATGGATGGCGTGGTGCTAAATTGGACGCTTTTCCTGCTGAAGGTTGGAAAATTGAAGATGGTGTTTTAAGCGTATTATCTTCTGGTGGTGCCGAATCTAGAGCTGGTGGTGATATTGTAACCAATGAATTATTTGGCGATTTTGAATTATCGGTAGATTTTAAATTGACTCCTGGTGCCAATAGTGGTATAAAATATTATGTAGATACAGAAATCAATAAAGGTGATGGTTCTTCCATTGGTTTAGAATATCAAATTTTAGATGACGATTTACATCCTGATGCGAAATTAGGTAACCATGAAGGCAGTAGAACCGTAAGTTCACTTTACGATTTGATTAAAGCCGATGTTAATAAACCGATAAACCCAGTTGGCGAATGGAATACCGCTTATATCATTTCTAAAAACAATCATGTAGAACATTGGTTAAACGGTGTGAAAGTATTGGAATATGAAAGAAAAAGCGATGATTACAGAAAACTAGTATCGGAAAGCAAATATGTAAAATGGCCAAATTTTGGCGAATTGGATAAAGGCCAAATTTTATTGCAAGACCATGGCGACTTGGTTTCATTCAAAAACATAAAAATTCGTCCTATTAAATAATACTAAAGACTAAATAATGAGTTCAAACAGAAGAGATTTCATAAAAAAAACAGCTTTAGGTGCCATAGGAGCTACCATAGTTTCAAATAGCGCCAATGCCATGTCGGCAAAAAGTTATTCAAAAATAATAGGTTCAAACGACAGAATATATATCGCATTACAAGGTTTGGGCAGACGTTATGGTGCTTACCTGGGCCCTATAGTAGACAAAAAAAACAATATTGAAATTAGCTATTTATGCGACGTTATGAAAAGCCAACGCGATAAAGCGGCCGCTAATCTAGCTAATAAAATCAGCAATAAACCGAAGCTCGAAAATGATATCAGAAATATTTTAAACGATAAAAAAGTAGACGCTATTTTTATGGCAACACCAGACCATTGGCACGCTCCTGGAGCTTGTATGGCCATGCAAGCTGGAAAACATGTGTATTTAGAAAAACCTTGTAGCCATAATTTAGAAGAAGGCGAACTGCTTATAGCCTATCAAAAAAAATATAATAAAGTGGTACAAATGGGTAACCAACAGCGTTCCTCATTACAATCGCAAGAAATAATAAAAGACATTCACAACGGTGTTATTGGAGACGTTTATAATGCCATTGCGTTTTACACCAGTAAGCGTGGACCCGTACCGCACCAAACAAAAACTGCACCACCTGAAGGGTTGGATTGGGAACTTTTCCAAGGGCCAGCTCCAAGAAGAGCTTATACCGATGATACTTGGGATTATAACTGGCATTGGTACGGTTGGGATTACGGCACTGCCGAAATGGGGAACAATGCCACCCACGAATTAGACATTGCACGTTGGGCTTTAGACGTTAAATTCCCAGAACATGTTGAAGTTAAATCGGGAAAATTCCATTATAAAGATGATGGTTGGGAAATGTATGACACTATGGAGGCGACCTTCCGTTTTTCAGGAAACAGAACCATTCAATGGGACGGGCGCAGTAGAAATGGTTATGACAAATATGGCGCTGGCAGAGGAACTTTAATATATGGCTCTAAAGGTTCTACTATGATAGATAGAAATGGCTATAAATTATACGATTTAAAAGGTGAACTTATTAAAGAACATATAATTCCTGGAATTGAAGATGGCAATTCACTAGGTGGTGGCGGACAACTTTCTGCTGCACATACCCTTAACTTTTTTGATGCCATTAGAGGAAAAGCAGAACTAACCTCTCCTATTGAGCAAGGTGCCATTAGCCAAACGTTAACGCACTATGCTAATATTGCTTCAAGAATAGACCAATCTTTTGATGTTGATGAAAACACAGGACGTATATTCAACAGAGATGCCATGAAATTATGGTCTAGAACCTACGAACCAGGTTGGGAAATTAAACCTGTATAGTTTTTTTACTTATAAATAAAAATGCTTGATTGAGCTTATCGAACGCCTCTTATTAAGGTATGTTTCGATAAGTTCGACATGGCATTTTAGAAGACAATTAGCCATAAATTTAATTTCTACCAAACCATAAAAGCATAAAACAATTCGTGAAAAGAAAAGAATTTATAATCAAAAGTTCCGTAGCAACTGCAGCCCTAACAACTTCGGCTGTAGCTTTAGGAAACGTTATTGATTTTAAAAATGCAAATGAAACATTAAACATTGGAGTTATTGGTACTGGAGATAGAGGTACCGGAATGATTTCAAACATCAATAAAATCAAAAATTTCAATGTAATTGGGTGTTGCGATGTTTTGCCATTTAGACTAGACAATGGCTTAAACGCCGTAAAAGGAAAAGCCAAAGGCTATACTGATTACCGTAAATTATTAGACAATAAAGATATTGATGCCATATTGGTTACCACACCGTTCAATACACACTCTAAAATTGCTATAGATGCTCTAGATGCTGGAAAACACGTGTATTGCGAAAAAACAATGGCAAAAGGGTTTGATGGTATTCATAATTTGGTTGAAAAAGTGAATCAAAGTAAAACCGTTTTCCAAACTGGGCATCAGTACCACAGTTCCAGATTGTACACCCATGTTGTTAATCTTATAAAAAATGGCGAAATAGGAAAAATTGCCGCTTTTGAATGCCAATGGAACAGACATGGCAATTGGAGACGCCCTGTACCAAGCCCTGAATTGGAAAAGCAAATAAACTGGAGAATGTACCGAGAATTTTCAGGCGGATTGGTTGCCGAACTTTGTTCGCACCAAATAGATTTTGCCAATTGGGTTCTTGATGAAAAACCAACCCAGGTTATGGGAACCGGAGGTGTCGATTATTGGAAAGATGGTCGCGAAACTTACGACAATATCCACTTAATTTACAATTACTCAAGTGGTGTAAAAGCTAAATTTACCTGCCTTACAAATAATGCTAAAGATGATTACCAAATAAAAGTATTGGGAGACAAAGGCAGCATTATTTTAAATTATACAAAAGCCTGGTTTTATCCTGAAGGCGGCAGAAAAAAAGAATTAGGTATTGTAGACGGTGTTTCGGGTGCTACAGCTAATTGGGAACAAGGACTTGGAACTCCAATAACCATTGAGCACACCGAACCTAGCGAACAAGCTTTAATTGATTTTAGAGACTGTATTGTTTCAAACAAAAAGCCTATTTCAAACATTATAACAGGTGCAAACACCGCCATTTGTATACAAATGGCCTTAGATGCCATGTACAACAATAAAATAATTAACAGCCCTGTTTTTTATTAATATTGAATAAAAACCTAATTTGCAGGTTTAAATATGAAAATTTTAAAAAACAGCTTGCTAACCCAGTACGCTGTTTTTATTTAGTTAAACACATTTCAAATGAAAAAACACCTTCTTTTTCTTCTATTAACATTGGTTTTATCCAAAGTTACAGCTCAAAATAAAACCGATGATTTAGATTTAAAAACATCATTAATCAGTCCTGAAAAAATAATAAACATAAGTGAAGGGCATTATTTAATAGATTTTGGAAAAGCTTTTTTTGGAACTGTAGAAATTACTTCCAAAAGAGCTCAAAACGATTCGTTAATATGTCATTTAGGTGAAAAATTAGAAACAATTAATACTATTGATAAAAAACCTGAAGGTACCATTCGATATCAAAAAGTCGTCTTACAAAACCTAACAGCAAATAAACCTACCACCCTTCAACTAAAACCAGATAAAAGAAATACAGGGCCTGCCGCCATTAAGCTACCGGAACATATTGGTGTTATCATGCCTTTTAGATATTTGGAAATTGAAAATCTAAAAATCCCTATCGAAGCCCTAAACATTTCACAAAAGGCCGTTCACTATAAATTTAATGATGATGCCAGCTACTTTTCATCTTCAAACAAAATAATGGACTCTATCTGGCAATTGTGCAAACACACCATTAAAGCAACCAGTTTTATGGGCTATTACGTAGATGGTGATAGAGAGCGCATTCCGTACGAAGCTGATGCTTACATCAACCAATTAAGCCATTACAGTGTAGATAATGAATACACCATGGCAAGAAGAACCAACGCTTATTTTATTGAAAACCCCACATGGCCCACCGAATGGTTATTGCATACGGTTTTAATGTTTTATACGGATTATATGTACACTGGAGATGTTGCGCCTCTAAAAGAACATTATGAAAACCTGAAGCTAAAAACACTTATGGATTTGGAACGTACCGATGGTTTAATAAGTTCTAAATCTCCAAACTTGAATGAAGATTTAATTTTAAGATTGGGCTTTAAAAAAGCCGATACCAAAATAAAAGACATTATCGATTGGCCTCCCGCACAAAAAGACACCGGTTGGAAATTAGCAACCGCTGAAGGTGAACGCGATGGTTATGATATTGTACCAGTTAACACCGTGGTTAATGCTTTTTATTATTACAATTTAAAGTTAATGGCTGAAATTGCCACAACCATCAACAAACCCGAAGATGCTATTTTCTTTAGAAATAAGGCCAATAAAGTTAAAAAGGCAATAAACACTAAATTATTCAACCATTCAAAAGGTTATTATTTAGATGGTGAAAACTCAACCCACTCATCTTTACACGCAAACATGCTACCATTGGCATTTGATTTGGTTCCTAAAGAACATATAAAAACTGTTACCGAATTTGTAAAATCCAGAGGAATGGCTTGCAGCGTTTACGGTGCACAATATTTGTTGGAAGGTTTATACAAACACCATGAAGAAAAATACGCTTCCGCCTTGATAACCGATACTATTGGAGACCGCAATTGGTGGAATATGATAAAAGTAGGTGCTACCATGACCATGGAAGCTTGGGATATGAAATACAAACCTAACTCCGATTGGAACCATGCTTGGGGTACTGCTCCTTTAAACGCCATTACACGTTATATGTGGGGCATTAAACCAAAAACACCGGGGTTTGCTGTGGCTGAAATAAACCCGAAATTGGGCGATTTAGTTTCTTCTAAAATAAAAGTACCTACACAGCACGGATTTATTTATGCGGAACATCAAAAAGAAAACAATAAAACCACCTTTAAAATAACCATTCCTGAAGGTATGACTGCTGAATTTTTGCACCCAAAAACAGCTTCAAAAGTTACTTTAAATATGAAAAAAGTAAAAAAGAAATCAGCTTCATTGATGCTTGAAAGTGGCTTGCATGTTATAGAAGTATTTCTCTAAAAAACAATCATTTTTAGTAGACCTCACAGGTTTTAAAAACCTGTGAGGTCTTTATCTAAAAGAATATAGTTTCAGTTAAAACAAACCAAAACTTACCTTCTTAATCATTTAAAGGCAGTATTTCAAACTCTTTTTGCAAATGGATATCAACTGAAGAACTTCCTATTAAAACCTCAAAAGTTCCGGGTTCTACCGTCCAATTCATATTTATGTCTAAAATTTTTAAATCGTCTGGGGTTAAAGTCATGTGTATCGTTTTCGTTTCTCCAGGTTGCAATGGTACACGCTCAAAACCTCGAAGTTGCGATTCGTAAGTGGTAACACTACTCACTTTATCTTTTAAATACAATTGCACAACCTCGTCCCCTGCTCTTTTTCCAGTATTTTTTACTTTAAAGGATACTTCCATAGTACTCTGTGCTTGCTTCGTTTTTTGATTCACTACCAAATCGCTATAGGCAAACGTGGTATAACTCAACCCATAACCAAACGGATACAAGGGTCCTAAAACACGCGTATTTCCATAACCATTGGGCCCTTCACCAGGTTGTCCTGCTTGCGACCCCGGTTTAAACGGGAAATTTAAAGGAATTTGACCAACTGACTTAGGAAATGTTACTGATAATTTTCCGCCAGGGTTATAATCACCAAACAAGGTTTCAGCAATAACGTTACCTGCTTCGGTACTTGGAAACCATGCTTCTAAAATAGCTGGTAAAAATTTATGCTCCCAATTTATAGTTAATGGTTGCCCATTTATAAGCACTAAAACAACGGGTTTTCCAGTGGCATACAACGCTTGTACCAATTGAAATTGACGCCCTGGAAGTCCTAAACTGGTACGCGACTTCGTTTCGCCTACACCCTTTTCGTCTTCACCAACTACGGCAATGATAACATCGGATTGTTTCGCTTTTTCAACCGCAGCATCAATATTTGCTTGTTCTTCTTTTGAAAGTGGCGTTGGAATAATCTCGCTTCCTGGCCAATCGGGATCGATGATATCACAACCTTTTTCAAAATTTACTTCAACTTTATTGCCTGCATATTTTTTTATACCTTGATATACAGATGTTGAAGGATTAAAAGCAGGTCCGTAACGGCTATAAGTAAAATTCAGTTCGTCTGCCAAAGGACCTGTTACCAAGATATTTTTCACTTTGGAAATATCAAGTGGCAGCAAATTATTTTCATTTTTCAACAAAACCAAAGACTCTCTATTTATTTGTTTAGAAAAATCTTCATCAGCTTTTGTATGTACTACCTTATCGGCTTCTTTTGGATTTTCAACATAAGGATTGTCAAACAAACCTAACCTGAATTTTACTCGCAACACATCGGCAACACGTGAATCTATTGTTTTCATTGAAATTTTACCTTCAGCAATTAATTCACGTAAAGGCTCGATAAACGATTCTGGCGTTCTGAATGTAGTACGCACATTCAAACCAGCTTCTATTACTTGACGCACTGCCTCTTTATAATCTTTGGCAACGTGGTGTTTTTCTGAAACATATTCCACAGCTTCACTATCTGAAACCACATAACCTTTAAAACCATATTGTTCACGCAATAATTCGGTTAAAAAATAGCGACTTGCCGTTACTGGCACACCATCATAATCGTTATAACTACTCATAACACCCATAGGGGCTGCTTCTTCAATAACGCGTTTAAAAGGGTACAAATGCAATTGATGCATTTCTCGAGGCGCCACATGTGGGTCTGTTCTGGCATCACCATCTCTAGCACCTTTTGGAATGCTATACACGGCAAAATGTTTGATGGTAGAAGCTACGCCCTGCGATTGGATGCCCGATACCATTTGCTTACCCATTTCTGCAATGTGAAATGGTTCTTCACCATAACATTCCAATACACGTCCCCAACGTTGGTCGCGTGCTACATCTAAAATAGGTGCATACACATTGGTATAGCCTAAAGCTTTTGCCTCTCGCCCAACCATAGTACCTGCTTTATAAACCAAGGCTTTATTCCAAGTACTACCAATACCAATAGGAGCTGGTAATGGCGTTGCTTTTTCATGGCATAAACCGTGTACGCCTTCGTTGGTGAAATCGACAGGAATTCCCATTCGGGTTTCTTCAACGAACCATTTTTGAACTTTATTGATGGCTTCGGCGTGTGTGCTATACGGGTAGGCATAAGGCGTATGTGTTTTTTCTTGATTCCAAATGGTGTTTAGATGCTCATCGATATTAGCAATTCCATCTTTCCATACACGGTTTTTCCAGTTTGGTGTTGGAAATTCATCTTCCAAAACACGCGCAAAACCATATAATGTAGTGAGCTGACATGTTTTTTCTTCAACATTCATTAAAGAAAGTAAATTGGAAACTCTGGCATCTATATGTGCTTTGGGATCTTCAAACACATCTTTAATTCCGTTCTTATTGAAATCTATCCAACCTTTTTTGTAAATAGATTGTTTATCGGTTCTCATTCCTGTGCACAGAAAGGAAATTGTAATAACTGCTATAACTTTGAATGACTTCATTTTATGATTGATTAAGTAATTTGCACGAATTAATTTTCAGTTTAAAAAAAAACGCCACTCAAAATTTACTTAAGAGTGACGATTTTCTTTATAAATAAGTAAACTTACTATATTTAGTTAGTAGGTTTAAAATTTTCAGGAATTGCCAATGGTAAGAACCAGTTGTCTGGATTCATTAATTTTTGTTGTACCGTTGTTGCTGTTGCCGCATCGCCTGCTGATGCAAACTTACTTGCCACGGCATCTGCCACAATACTTGGATCGCTATTACGCTTAGCAAAACGTATTAAATCTTCCCATCTGGTACCTTCAAATGCTAATTCCAAAGCTGCCTCGTTTAAAATAATTTGTCCAACAGCTTGAATAGTTTCTTGTTCAGATAAATTAGAATCTACACTTATTGGTGCCACATCAACTCGTCCTCTTATACCTTGATTACCAGCTGTTATTGTACCACTTGAGTTTGCTATATAATATGTACCTGTAGCAAAGTTTAAATAGCTCTCTGGATTATTTAAAAATGGTGAATTAGAAGTTGTTGGAATGGTAGTTGAATTGAAAATACCGTTAACAACAGCTAAAGCTTGTTCTGTATGGCCAGCATAATTAATAGCTTCAGCATATCTAAGATACACTCTTGCTGCTCTGTTCCAAATAAAATACTCATATTGATATTTAGCTATTCTAGCATTTTCTCCAGAGCCAAAATACGAACTCGGGTTACCGTTATTATCTGGTATCGTTCTATTGTCTCCTTCACCTCCTGGATAGGTTGCTCCTCCTAAATAACTCTTAAACTGAGAGTCCCAGTTTGAAATAGCTAAAGTTGAAGGTTTCATTTGATTTGTAAGAACTTTAAAACTACTGTTTGGTTGTCTAAATTGATCGCTAAATGCCGTATAGTTAATCACTTCGTTATTTGTTACAGATTCCGATAAGAAAATTGAAGGCCAACCGGTTGAAACACTATAATTCCCTCCACTTAAGTTAGTAGCTACAGTATTTGATGTTAAATTATAACTACCAGTATTAAAAACATTTTTATCAAGAAAAGTTTTATAATAGGTTGCTGCTGTAACATAACTTCCTTTCCATAAATGTAAATCGCCTAAAAGCACATCATTATCCGGTATCATACTAAAAATATTATAACCCAATGAGTTTTCATATTTAGTAACATTTTCTATTCCAGCAACAGATTCTAGATTTTGGATTAACTGATCTATCCCTTGTTCAAAAGTAAGTAATGGGTAGTTTTCTTTTAAATCTTGAGTGTTAGCAATAGGCTTTGTAATATATGGAAGCTTCCCGTAGTTTATTAAAATTTGTATTTGTGCCCATGTTCTAATTCGCATGATAGAAGCGTAATCGTCTTCCAAAATACCATCATAAGCTTCGGTATCAATGCCATTAATAGCGAAATTACAATTGTTTATTATCGAGAACAATACTGATGGATTAATATATTTATTGTTTGGGTTTATGTTATGCGTATTAATTTGTCTAATATCGTCTTCTGCGTTTGCAGTAACATCTGCCAAATCGGCTCTCATTTCACCCAACACAATATACTGACCTGTAATTTCTTGCATTTGCGATAAAACTCCGAATAAAGCTGACCTTGCATCAAGCTTGTTATCGCCTAAATAATCTTCTTCCAATAACACTTCTTCTGGAGAAACGTCTAAAAGACTTTCACACGACGTTAATAGAGTTGAAGCGAAAAGTAGGCTTAAAAAAATATTTTTATACTGTTTCATTTGTTGTTTTTTAATGATTTCAATCTTCATATTCAATAAAATTATAGTCCTAATCTAACACCAATTAGTACAGAACTGTATTGTGGTGTAAAACCTGCATCTATGCCTTGTAAATAACTTACTTGAGACGCACTTACCTCAGGATCGTAACCTAAATAATCTGTGATTGTAAATATGTTATTTGCTGTTACATAAAACGTAGCGTTAAATATATCTGGGCTATATGATAAAGATATTGTTTTAAGACGTATGTAAGAACCATCTTCTATCCATCTATCTGAAAATCTTGAATTTCCAACAGCATCGCCGTAAACGGCACGTGGTATATTGGTGTTTTGGTTATCAACCGTCCAACGGTTAACTGTTGCTAAACTTTGGTTAGATAAACCATCCATAGACTCTGTTCTCCATCTTAAAGCGTTGTAAACATCGTTACCTTGGCTAAATGAGAATATAGCTGATAAGGTTAACTTTTTATAGGTGAATTTATTGTAAACCATCCCTGTGAAATCTGGATTAGGGTCTCCAATTACAACTCTATCATCTTCATTAATTACATTGTCTGAACCATTCGTGTTTACAAATCTTACATCACCGGCAACAAATGGTTGATTGAAACCTGCAAAATCCCTCCAAACCAACCCAGCGGAAGAAGCTTCTGCTGCATTGTTGTAAATACCGTCTGTTTTATAACCATAGAACAACCCTAACGCTCTTCCTTCTTCGTTTAGAATGGTAGCATTTAAGCCTTCAACGTTAATAACTTGTCTGTCTCCAGGAAGTGAAGTAATTTCATTTTTATATCTAGAAATATTACCTCCAATATCCCAACTAAAATTAGTTGTGTTCACTACACGTGCATCCATACTGAATTCTAAACCAGTATTTCTAAGTTTTCCATCGTTACTAATATAATTGTCGTATCCGTAAATAGGACTTATTTCAGTATTATTAAGTAAACCGTCTGTTACGTTATTAAAGTAATCAATATTGAAAGATAAACGTTCGTTAAATAAACCAACATCTAAACCAACGTTTGCCTTAGCGGTTTCTTCCCATCTGATAGAGCTGTTAGCTATATTACCACTTACAAGACCTGCGCCTTCTAAAAATCTTCTAGAAACAAAGTAAGATTCTGCATTGTAATTACCAATACCATCGTTACCAGTTAAACCGTAACTAGCACGTAACTTCAATTGGTCTATAGTTGAATTATTTGCCATGAAATTTTCTGAAGAAATTAACCAACCTGCACTAAGTGCTGGGAAAATACCAAGTGATTTATCATCTCCAAAACGAGAAGAAGCATCGGTAGAAATATTATAACTAACAAAATACTTATTTAAGAATGCATAATTTGCATTAGCGTAAATTGAAGCATAATTCCAGTTTCCTATACTACCCGATGTAACATATGTTAAATTACTACCACCTTCTAAAGATGTAAATTGATCATCTGCAGAGTTTCCACTGGTAGAATATGAATTTTCATAATTGTTTGTATGGTAACGGAACCCTAAGTTTACTGAAAAATCGTGAATGCCACCTACACTATTTTTGTAGTTGAATCTTGTATCGTTGTAGAATGCAAATAAACTTTCAGCATTTACCTTAGATGTTCTATTCTGTGCATCACCATATTCGTTAAATTCGGTAGAAAGTCCTAAATCTGGTAAAAACACATTTTGTCTGTTTTTTAAATAATTTGCTCCAAATAAAGAATGAACGTTTATTTTATCTGAAACCTTGTATCCAAAATCGAAAAGTCCGTATAGGTTATAATTTTTAGCTTGGAATGTAGCATTATCCACAATTGCTCTTGGGTTGCTAAAACCACCTATGTTATCTATATCTTCATAAATATCTGTTACAACACCGTCTGCATTTGGTACAAATGGTGCTAAAAATGGCGACTTATTAAGCGCAGAATAAATAGGTGACGTGCTGTATAAACCATCATCATACAAATTACGTGTAGTATAACTTACACTTAAGTTAGTATTTAACGATAATCTTTCAGTAATATTCGCTTCTGCATTAAAACGCGATGTAAATCGGCTAAAATCGGCATTTGAAACCACACCTTCATTAGTTGAATAGCCCACAGACAACCCATATTTTGCTACTTCATCTCCCCCTGTTACTCTAAAATAATATTCGTTTACATAATCATTACTGAATATTTCCTTTTGCCAATCGGTAGCATTATGATACTTTTGGTAATCTTGAAAAGCTGTATTTTCATTAAAGAAAGGCATATTAGTTATTTGGCTATTGGTATATAAGCCAGAGTTGTTTAATTGATCAGATAAATAAGATCGGTATTGATTATTGTTCATCATTGGAAGGTTCTTTGGTGCAAAATTTAAACCTCCTTGAACATAAAAATCTATTTTAGTTGAAACATCAACCGTTTTATTTGTTTCAATTAATATAACACCATTAGCACCTCTAGAACCATAAATAGATGCTGCATCTTTAATAACTGTAATGTTGGCAATATCCTTAGGATTTAAATCTGATAAAGGATCGTAACTATAACCATTTATTAACGTATTGTTAGTAAATGTGTTTGTTTCAATCATCATACCATCTAAAATGATTAATGGTTGTGTTGACCCATTTAAAGTATTGTAACCTCTAATAAAAATGTTAGCTCCGATTCCAGGGACACCAGAACGCATGATGGTACGTGTACCACTCATCTCGCCATTAATCATATTGGCAACAGATTCTTTAGGTACAGAAATAGCTCCTTCTTTAGTGGCTATGGCACTTGTAATTGAAGCTTTGGATTGATGTCCCGTAGGCATATTAGCATCTTTGTAATACGATTCAAAATCGTTATTGTAAATTGCAATTGATACACTTTTTCGTCCTTTTAATGCTACCTCTTTCGTTTGATAATTAGGGCTACTAACAATAAGAGTTGCTCCGGCGTTAGGTACTTTAATTGAGAACTTACCAGTTTTATCGGTTAGTGTAGATGCAAAGGTTCCTACTCGAACGTTAATCCCCGCTAATTGTTCTTTGCTAGCAGCATCCACTACCGTTCCTGTTACAACAATTTCAGATTTCACTTGTGCTCGCAATGCAAAAGTGATTCCTAAAAATAAAATGCAAAACAGGGTGTACGTATTTTTTAATTTCATCATAGTCAGATAATAATTCATGTTTAATTTTTAGTTGTCTTATTCGGTTGGAACTAGTTTTGCATAATCTATACCAAATGTGCGATCAAATAGTATGAGTTCAGGCTCACTAACATCAACAAATATCTTTAGTTTTACAAAATAACTATTGGCCTTTTGTTTATTAATAAACACGGGGATATCGTATGTACCACCTATTTGGATTTCCCCATCCTCTTGGTTATTTACTTCTATAGCAGGAATGTTGTCTACTACTGTGTTTTTGTTAGCATCGGTATAGCTAAATTGGAACTTTAACTTTGTGTTTTTAGAAGCTCCAACAGGTACAAACCTTAAGTGTAGCGTATAGCTTGCCGATAATACATTGCTAAAAGAAACTTCAAAATAGTTGTTGGTTTGTCCCGCATTTGGATTTTGGGTTAAATTAACTACGTTGTAGAATTGACCCGAAGACGTTCTATTAAACCTTTTTTGAATTGTTAATGCTGTGGCATTACCAATGGTTCTTCTATCTGTGTTTTCAATTTCGTAAAGTACCGGTTTGTAAATTACATTTTTAGGGTCGTAATTTAATTCATTTACTACAAATACATTTCCATTGCTTAAAGCGATATTCTCTGAAATAGAACTAGAATTTAAGTTAACTGAATTTCCTGTTGTAGTAGTAATTAGATTACCATTTAAATCGTTAATATCTACAACTGGAAAATTTAAGTTACTAAAAATGGTTCTATCTGTATTTGCCTTAATAGTATCTGCTACAGGATAACTATAGTAATCTTTAAATATATCGTAAATTCCTGTATAGGCTTGTTCTGTTAAACCTATAAAAGAATAACGTCTTTCTTCAGAACTTAAATCACCTATAGTCTTGAAATAAGAATTTGATGAAACAAAAACCGAATCGTAAACCGACTGTCCTAAAGAATTGGTTCCTATTTTAACACTACTAGCCTCATCAAAAACAGTTTCGTTAAATTGAGTTAGAAAAGTCATTAACGAAGGATATTCGCTTTCGTTACTGTTAAGGTATCCCCAAATATTTGGGCTAACCTCTAAAACTTCATTTATAGTGTGTAGAATACCATTAGATGTCAGTATGTCTTTTGTTGCAAGATTTATACCTCCAAAAGTAGAAGCTCCAGATGTATTAATGAATTCAATATATTTATCATTGAACATTTTCACAAGGGTTTCCTGATTACTGGTTGTGTTATAAGAAAATAAGCTTATGTGATTTCCTATCAACTCTTTTAACGCATCAGGATCATTTAATATAGCACTAGACACTTGAGCAAAAGCTGCATTGTTTGGTGCCCAAACGGTATAGGCTTGCGATGTTTGTAATTGACTTTTATAGCCAGTTTGTTCAAGTAATGTAACAAATGTTGAATATTCTGGATTTTCAGACAATACCGTAAATATGTTCTTTTCTAGTCTAGAATCTTGTTGGTCGTAGTGGTCATCCCAAGCTTCTTCTTTACAGCTGACCGTAAGGAATATACAAACGATTACCAGTAATCGACTGAAATTAAATATGCAATTGTTTTTGTTCTTCATTATTAATTGTTTAATTATTTTTCTTAATATGAAGGAATCCAATTTAGGTTATCATTGGATTCCTCCCAGTTTAATAGTTTCTAATCATTATAACAGTTTGAATCGTCTGCTGGTCCATTTTCAACAACAGGGATCCACTCTATGTAATCTATTGGCATAGCTCCTGACTTAACAGCCTCTAGCCTGACAACATGGCGCTTTTGTTCAGGACAAAGTAATTCTTTGGTAACAATAAATCTACTCCAATTGTGTCCGTCGTATTGGGCGACTCCCGACCCATTTTTAATGCATTTATAACCGTGACGCCATCCTCTAGATTCCATAAGAGCTTCATCTGGAAATCCTTTGGCAGCAGCATTTAAAGTTAGATTGTACAGTGCCCCTACTGGCTCGCCATCCCAATATGTTTGGTAAATACCTCTAGAACTGGCACCACCATTACTACATATTAACATTTCATACTTTCCTTTAGGTAATACGGGTGTATCAAATTCTATCCAAGCAAAACCACTTACGTCAAATACATCATAATTTAAAGCAGAATTACTAGATGCACCAGACCATCGCTTATCGCCTTCTGGAAACCATCTTACAAATTCATAAGCCGTACTTGGTACGTTTACTCTATTCCCAATTAATCTAGACTGAATTTCTGGTTGATCACTCACCACATCAAAAATAATATGTTTTGGTTTTGGCGTGAATATGGTAAATAACTTATTCACCGTATGGTAAACCCCATTTTTGGCAGGAAAGTTACTTTCACTAATAATTAAAGAAACCCAGGTATCATTCTCGCCCGTTTCGGTCTCGTTTATTCTAAGTTCAGTATCAGTTTTAAAAGATTTCCAGGCATTTCTTTCTAAAACTGTATTTACAAAAGCATTACTTGGGAAATTTCTTGAATATAAAAAGTTTTGAGTAGCGTGGTATGCTACAAACCTGTTTAATTCATTTTGAGGATTGGTAAAATCACTATCATTTGGAGAAATTCTGCTAACCAAATCATTAAATGAGTTAATACCTTCTTGTGCATAAACCACATCCGATTCTGCTAAAAGAGTAAAATTAGTTCTAGAACCAAACTCATTAAATATAACCGAAAATTTTTGATAATATCCGGTTTGTTTTAAGGCTTCAACAAAAATAGTATGTTTACCCGCTTTATCCATAACTACAGGTACTGGATCTATATAAGGATCTAATACACCATTAATAGTATGTATAAGACCATTACTAGTACTTATGTCGTATTGTTCCAACCCTACCGTACGGTTAATTTCAACATTAGCTATTCCACCTCCTTTTAAAAAAGATGTTGTAAGGTAATCTCCTGTAAAAGTTGTATCCGCAAGTCTTCCTTCTACAAAACCACTGGTTCCTCTACCTGATGGTATGGTTTGGAACTTTACAACAATTTTTAAAAACTCAATATCTTCAGCATTCGTTATTTGGCTTACCGATTCTACATTGAATTTTTCCATCAAATAAGCCTTTACAGCTTCATTTGTAGGTGCAAAACAGGTATAGTTTCCATAACTTTTAAAAGAATTGTAAAAGTCGGTTTTTTTAAGAATCTCTATGTAAGACGAAAACGTCTCTGGGTTAGATTCTAATGTCTGAATAATCGTCATTTGATCCGAAGTAAAAAATGTGGTTCCATCGAGTTTGTCATTGCATCCTATCATGCCAAGCATAATTAAGGCAAGCCCTCCAATCCAAGTAATAAGTCTATTATTTTTCATAACAATATGAGTTTTGAATTAAATTAGGGTTAAAAATATTTTGATTTTAATACAATGGAGAATAAAATAAAGCGCTGAATAATGCTTAAATTATTTTTGTAACAACTAACCTTGTTTTCTCCTTCACAAGGTTAGTTACTACTTTTAAGCCAATGAAATTAACTATGCCATATTTCTATTGCTCATTTAAATTTTTTAATTACTTCTTTTTTATAAATCTTAACTATCATCAAGTTATTTACTTGCAGATAGATTTTATTATTTTTAGTCATTATAACAGTTTGAATCGTCCGCTGGTCCATTTTCAACAACAGGAATCCATTCTATGTAATCTATTGGCATAACTCCTGCTTTAACAGCTTCTAATCTAACAACATGGCGCTTTTGCTCTGGACAAAGTAATTCTTTGGTTACAACAAATCTACTCCAACTGTGTGAGTCGTATTGGGCGGCTCCTGACTTATTTGTAATACATTTATAACCGTGACGCCATCCTCTAGATTCCATAAGAGCTTCATCTGGAAATCCTTTGCCTCCAGAATTCAAAGTTAGATTATACAGCGCACCAACAGGTTCGCCATCCCAATATGTTTGGTAAATTCCTCTAGAACCAGCACCACCATTACTACATATTAACATTTCATACTTTCCTTTAGGTAATACGGGTGTATCAAATTCTATCCAAGAAAAACCACTTACGTCAAATACATCATAATTTAAAGCAGAATTATTAGATGAACCGGACCATCGCTTATTTCCTTCTGGAAACCATCTTACAAATTCATAAGCCGTACTTGGTACGTTTACTCTATTCCCAATTAATCTTGACTGAATTTCTGGTTGATCACTTACCACATCAAAAATAATATGTTTTGGTTTTGGCGTGAATATGGTAAACAACTTATTAACCGTATGGTAAACTCCATTCTTTGCAGGAAAATTACTTTCTCTGATTATTAATGATGTCCAAGTATCATCCGTACCTGTTTCGGTTTCGTTTATTTTAAGTTCTGTGTCTGTTTTAAAAGATTTCCAAGCATTTCTTTCTAAAACTGTATTTACAAAATTATCTTCTGGAAAATTTCTTGAGTATAAAAAATTCTGGGTAGCATGATAAGCGACATATCTGTTTAACTCATTTTGAGGATTGGTAAAATCACTATCATTTGGAGAAAACGTGTTTACCAAATCATCAAATGAATTAATACCTTCTTGTGCATAAATTTCATCGGATTCAGCCAAAATGGTAAAATTGTTTTTTGAACCAAATTCATTGAAAATAACTGAAAACTTTTCATAATATCCCGTTTGTTTTAAGGCTTCAACAAAAATAGTATGTTTCCCAGCTTTATCCATAACTACGGGTACTGGATCAACATATGGATCTAGCACTCCATTTATGCTGTGTATAAGACCATTAGCGGCTTTAATATCATACATTTCTAACCCTACTGTGCGGTTAATTTCTACATTGGCTATTCCGCCTCCTTTTAAAAAGGATGTAGTAAGGTAATCTCCTGTAAAAGTAGTGTCTGTAAGTCTGCCTTCAACAAAACCACTAGTTCCTCTTCCTGACGGTATGGTTTGAAACTTTACAACAATTTTTAAAAACTCAATATCTTCAGCACTAGTTATTTGGCTTACCGATTCTACATTGAATTTTTCCATTAAATAAGCCTTTACAGCTTCGTTTGTAGGTACAAAACTGGTATAGTTTCCATAACTTTTAAAAGCATTATACAAATCTGTTTTTTTAAGAATCTCAACGTAAGACGAAAACGTCTCGGGATTAGATTCCAATGTTTGGATAATAGTCATCTCATCCGAAGTAAAGAACGTTGTATCCTCTAGTTCGTCTTTGCACCCTACACAGACGACCATAATTAATACGATGCTGCCTAGCCATGTAATAAATTTTTTAGTTCTCATAATATATAGTTTAATTTAGTTTTAGTTTTCGTAATAAGGGTTCTGAACTAAATTAGGATTCAGGTTAACCTCATTTAAATATATTGGCAAATAATAAGATTCTTTCTCAGAATAATAACTTAAAATTTGCTCATAATCGTCCGGTCCGGCTTTCACTGTTGCTAAATCTAACATAAGATACTGATTCTCAAAATTATTACGTTTAGCAAAGCGTAATAAATCGTACCATCTTTTTCCTTCAAATGCAAGTTCTTTTTGGCGTTCCAACAATAAAGCATTTAGCAATTCGCCTTCTGTTGAGATAGGATCTAAAGGTGCTCCAATAGCACGCTCATGCACTTGGTTAATAAGATTGTAAGCCTTAATTAAATCTTTATTTGTTGTAGAAAGTATATAGGCTTCAGCTTGCATTAATAAAATATCGGCATATCTGTAAAAAATGAATGTGTTATAAAACTGGTTTTGTCCTCTATAAAGACCTGATGCATCTACCCCAGCATATTTAAAAACCGAATTTTGAGACATACCAAATGTTGCTAAATTTCCTCTTACATCATTAGGAAACTGGTTATATAATTGAAATATTTGATTGTAGGGTGCATAAATAGGATTACCTACATAAAATGAATTTCTTAATGTAACATTGATATCGCTAAACTGAAGTTCAAAAATACCTTCATCTGAATTACCTTCGAAGAAGATATCGTTAAACCAATCCGCACCATCTACCAAACGGTATTTATTCAAGTTTACTAATCGTGTAGTTACATCTATACAGTTGTCATACTGCTCATCCCACAAATAAATATCTGCCAATATTGCTAATGCTGCTCCTTTGGTCATTTTTCCTTTATCGTGAGCTGGCGATTGTGCAAATCCTAGATTAAGGTCATTTACAGCCGCTTCAAGATCTGTTGTTATTTGAGCAATAATTTCATCTTCTGTGCTTTTTGCTGGATAAAAATCTGTATCTGTGTTAGCTGTAGCCGTTAATATTAATGGTACCTCTTTAAAGTTTTTAACCAATATAGAGTAAACTAAAGAACGAATGGTTATGGCCTCGGCTTTAATTCTTCTTAGTTCTTGTTCTGTAAAAGACAAATCGTTTGCTTGTGCTTGATCGGCAAAAGTTAATACCAAGTTACAATGGTTAATGGTTTTGTAAAATTGGCTCCAGTCTACAAAAGAATTGCTAGGGAACATATAGTTCTTAAGCATATTGTTTTGGTTGTTTCCCGCTCTTAAGGAAACCAACATGTCTCCTCTTAGTTCTCCCCACAACAATACTTTATCTGTAAAACCAGACTGGTTCATAGATGCATAACACCCTGCAAGCGCAGCAGATACCTGTTCTTTATTTTTCCAGAACTCTTGTTGTATTAAACTATCTTGTGGTTCCAATTGTAAATAACTATCGCATGAAAACAATGTTATAAATAGTATTGGAATGATGGCGTATATTTTAATTATGTTTCGTTTCATAATGTTTTATAAATTTTTACAATTTAGAATGACAGATTTACCCCTAAAGTTATCTGTTGAGACCTTGGTGTTTGATTGGTATCGTAACCAAGTTTTTTCCAATCACTACTACCTCCAGTTTCTGGATCTGGACCAGAATACTTAGTAAACGTAAGCAAATCTGTACCAGTAACAAAAAGCGATGCACTATTAAAGTTCAGTTTTTGAATAAATGTTTTTGGTAAATCGTATTTAAGGGTTATGAACTTCATTCTTAAAAAAGAGGCGTCTTCAAGAAAACGATCGGAAGCCAGTGTATTTACAGGGCTATTTAAAACAGCTCTTGGAATATCGGTAACATCGCCCTCAAACCTCCATCTACGTAAAACCGCAGTGTTTTGGTTATCAAAATTATCCATACTTTCAGTTTCCATTCTTGCAAGGTTAATAACCTTTTGGTTGTACCTAAAGTTAAAGAATGCATTAAAAGATAAGTTTTTATATCTAACCGTTGGTCCAAAACCACCATACAATAAAGGATTGGCATTACCTAAATAAACAACATCCAAACGGTCTATACTACCGTCATTATTTACATCCTCGTATTTAGCCTCTCCTGGTTGAAACAAACGTCTACTTGGACCAAACGCCATACCTTTTGGCGTACCATTTAAATCGTATATAATATTGCCATTTTCATCACGTGCCACTAACTCCTCAGTAGTACTATACACGCCTAGGTATCTATATCCATAAAATGACCCAATTGGGTTATTTTCTTGAATTCTTTTAAGATACCCATTTGGTCCTGTAGCAAAAGGATCACCATCTTCAACATCTTGTGCCTCAGATATTTTTGTAATAAGATTGGTATTACGTGCTATGTTGAAATTCACTTCCAATGAAAAATCATTGTTTTGAATTAATTTTGTTCTAACACTTAATTCAAATCCTTGGTTCGAAATATTTCCTAAATTAAGAAAAGGTAAATTTGAAAAACCTGATGATGAAGGAATTGCAGTATCCTTTCCTAATAAATCTTTAGTTTCTTTTTTATAAAATTCTAAATCTCCACTTACACGATTATCAAAAAATGAATATGTAAGACCTAAGTTACTCTGTATGATAGTTTCCCATCTTAAATCGGTTAACTCCATGTTATCTGGATATACCGGACGCTCACCAAGATAATCATAATTATAGGTAGAATAGGTGTTGTACTGCCCGTAGTTAAAGTTTGGCGAGTTACCGTTTACACCATAACTGGCTCTTAAACCTAACTCATCAATAAAGTCATACGATTCCATAAAAGGCTCGTCAGAAAGTATCCATTTAGCTGCAATACTAGGGAACGTACCGTATCTATAACTACTACCAAATCTAGAGTTTCCTTCAGAACGAATACCACCACTTAAGATATAGCGATCTAAGAACTGGTAATTGAACATAAAGTTATAAGCTATGGATCTGTTTTGTGAAAAACTAGAGCCCAAACTGTTACCAGATCCTTCTATTCTTGTTTGTGCAATAGGCGTTTGTATTAAACTACTTGGGGAATTACTTGTTATAGCAGAATATCCTTGACTTGTTTTATCATAAGTTTGAATGGTTCCACTAGTAAAAATAGAATGGTTATCGCCTAAATTAGGATTCCAAATAAGTTTGTTTTCTGTACGCATTACAAAAAATTCGGCATCAGCAAATCTTGATAAGTTAGCAGCAGAATTTGTCCACGATGCTCCAAATGCTGCTTCCGGTATGAAATTAGACTGCTTATCCGTGTTAACATCAAACGCAATATAACCATCATATGTTAACTGTTTTAAAGGCTTATAATTAAGCCTAAAAGTAGGCGTAATTCTATTATTCTCTACATTGGTAGTAGATAATTTAGCCATGGCAACCGGATTATAATAAGATAAACCACCTCCTTGAAATGCATCTACAGGTGTAAAATACACTTCGGTTGGGTTACCAAACTCATCCAATTCATAAATGGATTGATTTGGCATTTTTCTAAGAGCGAGCTCCCTAATTTTATCAAAAGACTTATCTAAAGACCCATGGGTATATGCCAACTCTGTAGAAATACGCAATTTATTAGAAATGTTATAATCTAAAATGGTTCTAGTTGTAAAGGTTTTTAACCCACTACCAATGGTAGTACCTTGTTGGTTTTTATAACTGGCAGATACACGGTAAGCCGATTTTTCTCCACCTCCTGATACACCTAAAAAGTGTTCGTGTGTGTAACCTAATTGCGTTATTTCATCTACCCAATTAACATTCTTGTTATAAAGATTGTATTGCGCATAATTTGGATCGTACTCAATTTGAGGTTGGCTAGTTGTATTATTAACCGCCGTAAGCTCATCTTTAATTAGAGTAGAGTATTGGTCTCCATTTAGCATAGGCATTCCTTCAGGTTGCCATCCCACACTACCTCTGTAACTGTAAGAAAATTGAGCTTTACCTTTAGCTCCTCTTTTTGTTTTAATAAGCAAAACTCCATTTGCTGCACGCGAACCGTATTGAGCTGTAGCAGCGGCATCTTTTAATACTGAAATTTCCTCAATATCATTTGGCGATACACCAATTAAGGCAGCATATTGTTGTTCATCGGCAGAACCAAAATCGAATAATGCATCAATTTCTGTTTCAAAAGGCACACCATTGATAACAATTAATGGTTCAGAAGAAGCATTTAGTGATGATGTTCCACGTATTCTGATGGACATACCAGCTCCGGGCTCACCTGAACTTGCAACAATATCTACACCACTTAAGCGTCCTTGTAGCTGATCAACAAGACCTGTAGAAACGGTTTCACTAATATCTTTCATATCAATGGTTTCCATAGCTGTAGCTATACGGCGTTTGTCCATTTCAAAATCTCCAGTAAACACCTTCTTTGTGCCTCGAATTACGATGGCGTCTAATTCTGAAATGTCTTCTTTTAATGCAATGTTAAATTGCGTTTGTTTTCCTGGAACCAATTGTTTGGTAACAAAACCTACATAGGAAAACGTTATTGTATTATTTGGATTTGAGACTTTTAATGAATAATTTCCATTAAAATCTGCAACAACACCATTAATAATACGATTGTTTTTATCTTTTTCAGCTATCGTAGCTCCGGTTAAGGGTAGTCCGTCTGATTCGGCGGTAACTACACCTGTAATAATAATAGATTGCGACTGTGCTGACATGTTGTACATTGAAAACAATGCAAACACTATCATTAAGGCATAGGAATATGACTTGTGTTTATCCTTCATACTTATCAAGCTTTTGTTGGTTTTCTAGTTTAAATAATTTTCAATTTCGTGAATCACTACTCTTCTGGACAGTAAGTTTGTCACGGCTCCTGTTTCGGTAATTACCTCTCCAGTTGCTGGTTTTTTTATTGTTAGATTTGATGTTGCATGGTTATTTTCGAATAAGTATTCATCGTAAACTGGTACAAAATCAATAACTTTTCCAAAGTACATAGATGCGTATGAACCTGCTGTTATACCATCTGTTGGAATAGCTTGTTGTATAAAATGCTTTTTAGCAAAATTTAAAAGATCTTGTTTAGCAATAGCCTGTTCAAGGGCTGGTAAAGAATTTACTGTACTTGGTTCTACTATAACACCATCACTAATGGCTTGGTTAACGGCATTATTATTTGGCGCTAATAATGTAAATGTTCTTGACAAATTTAAGAAACTTACCAATTTATCATTATTATTATTAGGTATTGCAACAAAACCTCCCGTAGATTCCATGACTTCAATAAATCTTGAAAATGTTGCTGAATTATCTACTAAAGCCCCATAAGTAAACTTCAAAGGTCTTTCTATAGCCCGAGACATTTCATAAAACTTACCGTTATCTGTATCTCTAACAGAAGTAACTAGTGCAGGATCGTTTATATTACCACCGCCTGACACTTTAGTGCCCTCAGATACATAAATAAACTCACCACTTTTTGTAGCATAGTAATTATTACTACTAAGATCTACCGCTTTTTCTACTATTTGGTTAAGGACAATATCTTTTAATGTATTTGTTACATAAGCTACGTCTGCAGAAGTAGGACTATTTATATCTAATGGATAACGACGGTTGTTTGCTGCTACAGGATCTCCTGTCACTTCTATTTGTATTACTGATAGATCTGCTGTATAAGCAACTATACTTATTTTTCTTGAATCACTGTTGGGGTCGGCAATATTTACATATTGATCATTCTTAATTCCGAATACTGAAAATTGAGAACCTCTACTTTGCAAAGCAACATCAATCCCTAAATCTTTCACCGCTTTTAACATGATAGTATAATCCGGGTCTAATAATAAAGGTCCTAAAATTGTTGAAAAGTTAGCATTAGTATATACTTTATCTATACCAACAAATAAACCATTAGTACACATTTTTACGTCTACAACATCATTTATATTATAATCAACAAGTTGCAAACCAACATTTAAAGTTTCGCCTTGGTTACTAGGGCAAAGTGTCCAAAAGTGTGTAAAGAAAAATGTACTAATAAATTTACCAAGAACATCCAATGGCATATCATCATAAGAATCATAAAACTGCCCAAGAATACTATCTCCTTGCAGGTATGCCTCCAAAGCATCATTAGTAGGTACCACCAACCCTGTTGCATTAGCTAAAGTTCTATCCACAGAATTAAGTAAAAGCGGATATGATTCATCATAAGGGTTGAAGGGTAAATAGTTATTTGTTACACCTGTTAAAAAATTTAAATAGTAAAGTGGTTCTATCTCTCCTGTTGCTTCATTAGGCAAATTACCCCTAAAATCCATATATGCAAAACGCTCTAACAATTGCTTAAAACGTGTATACTTACCACCATATTCTTCTGAAGTAAGGTTTTTGTATTGAGTATTTCTTGGTTCAATCACCTTGTCTAAAGCATAAATCATTCCGTTCTCAGCAACAATATTAGTTTCTGATACGTTTGCCTCAAATACTTTCATACCATTGTCTGTAAATGTTTCACCAGGAAACATAAAGGCATAATCCGATGTTTGAAAATCAGCTTTAGTATCAAAATAAGACTGAAGGAAATATGTTGTAGGTTTAATTTTCCCGTAACTTTGATCAATCCTATATACACCTGGAGGCGGTGTATTAGCAGTTTCATATAGGTTATAATCTTCGGTATTAATTGTTGCAATAGTATCTTGATACTGTGTACGACGTTTAAAAGCACTACCCGCATAAAATTGGCTTGGGTAATAAGTCAGCGTTGTTGTATTCCATCCACTAGTTATTATTGAATACTGCACAATATGCAATAATCTACTAGAAGGGATATCATCAACAGATGTATAACCTTCTGCTTGCATAAACTTTTCAAAAGCTTCATCTGTTGGAGCAAAAATAGTCCATGACCCTCCTTTTACTAAGGGATCTTTATACTCAGTTTTATCAATGCATTGTAAATAATAATTAAAGTTCCCCATGGATTCTAGCTGGCTATAAATAGTACCAGCCAAATCATTTGGTCGAGCAAATTCGAGAGGATCAGGCTTGCAGCCAAAAGTTGATATAATTATAAATAACATAATTATACCCATTCTATGCGTCATTTTTTTTACCATGTTTTAATGTAATTGAGATTAGTAAAAATTTTCATTTAATTAGTTTTTAATTTACTGTTAATATTTAGTTTAATTTAAGTTAGCAATATCTTAACATATGGTTCTTAGATATGTTAATATTTGTTAACGCAATTAATAAAAAACTAGGTCTTTAATTAATAAATTATGGTTCTTTAATAATAAATTATCGCCCTTTTTATGTATTTTTTATGGAAAAAACCTAGTATTTACCTTAGCTGAGGTGCTTTTAAGGTAATTTCTTACTCTTCTAGTTGTTTTAATTAAAGCAATTAAATTTTAAAAGTTTTATATATGTATACAAACTATTAAGGAGGTTTTGAGGTATCTTAATTTAAGCAATTATCTTCATTTTACAAACATTTTTTAGCCCCTTAACCATTAAGTACATATGAATGGTATATACTTATATTTCGTGGTATTAAGCAAAAGCTAAACTTATACAAATTCCCTTAGCGGTTTTTAATGGTGTTTAAAGAAAAAATACGTCTAAATTCGTTTGTAAAAAAAAAGGCGGGTTAAAAAACCCGCCTTTTTAATTACTTCATTTTAGAAAACTTCTAAAAGCTTTTTATACTACTCTATATTGTATCTTGTAAGTATGAATTAATAATAAACCTCTAATACATCGGCGTTACTAGACTTTAATTCAACATTCTTAATTGCAGCTGGCAAAAACAAGGTTTCACCTTTTACTACTTTATAGGTTTTGCCTTCATAAACTAAATCTAAAGAACCTTCTACACATATGTATATAACAAACGAATCTAAATTTGAATAATCCTTTTTAATTTCGCCTTTTATATTTAATATATTGGTTTTAAAGTAAGGAGAATGTACTAAGGTATTTGTTTCATTTTCAGCTACTACATAATCAGTTTTGTAATTGCTATCAAAACTATAATCTATAACATCTACAGCTAAATCAGTATGTAATTCTCTAGTTTTACCTGTTGTTGCATCAACACGATCGTAATCGTAAATTCTATAAGTGATATCCGATGTTTGCTGAATTTCAGCTAACATAACACCTGCACCAATGGCATGAATACGACCCGTTGGAATGTAATACGTATCGCCTTTAGAAACGGTATCATTATTTAATACTTCCAAAATTTTACCTGAATCCAATGCTTTTATATAGGATGCTTTATCAACTTTTTGATTGAAACCTACAATTAATTCAGCATCTTTTTCAGCTTCCATAACATACCACATTTCATTTTTACCAAATGAATTGTGACGCTGTTTAGCTATTTCGTTACTTGGATGTACTTGAATGGATAAAGGTGTTTTAGCATCAATAAACTTAATTAGTAATGGAAATTCCTCACCAAATTTTTTGTAAACATGAGCCCCAACAACATCTTCTTTAAAGTCTTTAATTAAATCTCTTAACGATTTTCCTGCTAACGCTCCTTCACTTACCAGTGTTTCATCACCTTTTACATCTGAAATCTCCCAAGATTCGCCTATATTCTCTTCAGTATAATTTTTATTTAAAACTGTTTTCAACTTATTCCCACCCCAAATTCTATATTTATAAAGGGGCGTGAATTTTATTGGATATAATGTCATACTTATGCTTTTTGTTATTAATTAAACACAACTTCAATGGGATTATTGATTTTACGACTAAAGTCGCTAAGGTATTTCTCCCAATACCTTTTAGTTGGGTATTGATTGGCTTCTTTCCACGCAAAACCAGCGTAATAAACCACTTTACCATCTTCAACTTTTAATTGCGCATACAAATTACTTCTATCCTTTTGAGGTGTTACATAGTATTCTGATGACAACATGGTTCCTTCCTTAGCTACAACAGCTGTTCCTAGTTCTGAATTGAAATAATTAGGTTCCCAATAAGAAATCCAACCCTTATCAGGGTTTTCTGTTATTTCGCCATCATTTTCATGAAGCGTTAATCCTACAGATAACACATCTGCACCCGTAGTATGTATTTCAAATCTGGAAAGATTGCTTCCATAATCCAACGAGATATATTTTTTTTCTGTAATAACTTGTCCATCAGCATCCCAATCAGCATATTCCAAAACGAAACTTGTTCTAATTGGTCCTGTTGTAATGGTTTTCCAACCTGTGAAATTTTTAGAAATGTAATACGTAGAATCTTTTTTTACTGCTGTTCCGCCAACACCTCTACTAGAACCTACATGAAAATTATCTAAACCTTCACCGTGATCGATATGATAAAATCCTGGATCTTTATCATTTTCTGCATACCATTTATTAATAATGGGGTAGTCTACTTTTTTTAACCATGCATCAATTCCAGAAGACAATGTACCACCTGGAACAGAATCTTCAATCATTTTTTGTGCTGTTGGTCCATAAGTTCTAAAAGCTACTTTGTTATTTTCCCAAGCATAATCGTCTGTACGTTCAGGAACAAATCTTGAGTAACAATGCATTGTTGCTGTAGGTTTAGCCCCTTCTCCTAACATAACCAATTCATATTGCTTCTCAGAGTTTGGATCTAATTTAGGTTGAAACAATAACACATCGGCTGCTCCATCACCATCTTTATCTACAAATTGAGAAACAACAAGTACATCTTTTGAAACATCTTGTACCTGAAGATCTTCAAAATTTTGGTCTTCAGATAAATTTAAATCTGCTTTTGAAATTTCAATCGTTTCAAAATTTCTTGGTAAATCCAAATTGTTCTTTAAAGTAATTACTGTTTTTCCTTTTTGCTTAGCACCACAACTCACTAATATTGTAAATACTAAAGCATATACATAAACTACGCTTTTTTTCATCTTAATTTTCGTTTGAAGGTTTTCCTATAGTTGCCAAAATTCCACCGTCTACATATATTACATGTCCGTTTACAAAATCGCTAGCTTTAGAGCTTAAAAAAATAGCTGCACCAGCCAAATCGTTTGGATCTCCCCATTTCGCAGCTGGGGTTCTGTTGATTATAAAGTCGTTAAATGGATGTCCATCAACACGAATAGGTTCTGTTTGCGAAGTAGCAAAATAGCCTGGGCCTATACCATTAACTTGAATGTTATGTTTTGCCCATTCTGTTGCCATGTTTTGCGTTAACATTTTAAGTCCTCCTTTAGCAGCAGCATATGCCCCTACACTATTTCTACCCAATTCACTCATCATAGAGCATATGTTAATTACTTTCCCCTGTTTTCTTTTTACCATGTTTTTTACTACATGTTTAGAAACAATAAAAGGACTTACTAAATCGACATCAATGACTTCTTTAAAATCTGCCACTTCCATTTCTAATAATGGCGTACGCTTGATGATACCTGCGTTGTTGATTAAAATATCTATAGGACCTACTTCTGCTTCAATTTTAGCAATAGCTTCTATTACAGCCGCTTCATCCACCACATTAAATTTAGAACCTACAGCTTTAATACCCTCTTTTTCATATTCTATAATAGCCGCATCAATTTTTTCTTGAGAAGAATTACCATTTACAACTATGGTAGCTCCTGCCAATCCTAAACCTCTGGCCATTGCCATACCTAACCCATGTGTGCTTCCTGTTACTAGGGCTACTTTTCCTTTTACATCAAATAAATTTAAACTCATATCTTTTATCTTAAATCGGTTATTTTAGCAACATCCATATCGCCATAATCTAAATTTTCTCCTGCCATTCCCCAAATAAAGGTATAATTTGACGTACCTGAACCTGAATGAATAGACCAAGGTGGAGAAATAACAGCTTGATCGTTTTGCATCCAGATATGACGTGTTTCTTGCGGTTCGCCCATAAAGTGACAAACAGCTTGATCTTGAGGAATATCTAAGTAATAATAAATTTCCATTCTACGGTCATGAACGTGTGCCGGCATGGTGTTCCATACACTACCTGTTTTTAATTCCGTCATACCCATTTGCAATTGGCATGTGGTAACAATACCACCAATAATCATTTGGTTTACCGTACGGTGGTTGGCTGTTTCCAAAGAACCCAGCTCTAATTTATTGGCTTCAGCTTTACTCACTTTTTTTGTTGGATAATTGGTGTGTGCCGGTGCAGAGTTAAAGTAGAATTTAGCCGGATTTTTAGCGTCTTGACTAGCAAAAACAACTTCTTTATTGCCCATACCTACATAAAGTGCATCCTTTAAACCTAATGGATGTACAATACCATCAACAATAACGGTACCATTTCCGCCTACATTTATAATACCTAATTCTCTACGCTCTAAAAAGTAAGGAGCCTTTAATGGATCAATTGTCTCCAATGTTAATGTTCCAGCAACAGGAACGGCTGATCCTGCGATGTAACGATCGTAATGTGTATATGTTAAAATGATTTTATCTTTTTGCATTAAGTTATCGATTAAAAACTCATCGCGTAACTCTTTGGTGTCGTACTTTTTCACCGCTTGCGGACTTGATGCATAACGGCTTTCATAAATTGTACTCATGTTGTGTTGTTTTTATTTTTGTTATTATTAATTCTGTTTAATAATTTGATTTGGTTTTGATTCCCAAAATTGAGAATAATTTCTTTATTAAATTCGTTTTTATAATTTAAAAATACAATCCATTAGCTTCCATTTTTCACCTGGTTTGGAATTCGGCAATGCCTTTTGATAATTCCACATAAGGGTTTCCCATTTTTGAACGGTTTCATTTTTAGAATCCATTTCACCTTTTTTTTCTAAAGAAAAGGAATCATCTGCTTCAACTATCATAAATAAGCGATCTTGAACTAAATAGATTTCAGCATCAATAATTCCAGAATCTTTGATACTTTTCAATATTTCTGGCCAAACATTTTTATGGTAACTTACATATTCATCTATTAAGTTTTGATCGTTTTTAAGATCGAGTGCAAAGCAATAACGTTTCATTAATTGTTGTTTTAAATTGTTTTGTTTTAGTTGTTAGATATTACGTCATCTGAGGTTTCATGTCTTTTAAAAACCCTTAAACCATACCACGCAATATATATAAAACAGATAAGTGGTAAAATAAATGAGAAATTAACTTCTGAAACGCCTGCGATTTTTATTTCATTAACACCTGAACCTCCTAAATCTATGATGGAACCTTGCCACTGTGGCATTAAAGCACCACCAACAATAGCCATAACCAAGCCTGCTGCACCAATTTTTGATTCTTCTTCATTAAGTCCGTCCAAGGCTATACCGTAAATAGTAGGGAACATTAAAGACATACAGAATGAAACCCCTACCAAACAGTATAAGCCCACCACGCCATTTATCCAAATTGTTCCTATGGTGCAAAACATGGCTAAAAGCGCGAAATACATTAGTAGTTTACCAGAACTAAAAAAGCGCAACAAATACGTTCCAATAGCACGCCCCACAAGAAATAAAATAAAAGCTACAAATTGATAATTCGCGGCCGTTTCACTATCAATGCCCATACCTTCAGCATATTGGTAAATATAGGTCCAACACATAATTTGTGCACCAACATAAAACACTTGCGCCAAAACCCCTAAAGTATACTTATTGTTTTTTATTAATGAAGAAAATGTTGCTTTGATGCTAGGTACTCCACCTTCATCTTTTGCTTGAGGCATTTTATTTATGGCTATTAAAATAAAAACACCAATAATAACTAAACCTAGCACAACATATGGATTTCTTATCACCATTAAATCGGCCGTTTTTATCATTATTTTTTTTGCTTCAGCCAATTCACTAAAATTCGCATAATCATCTGACTGCAAATTTTTCAAAACAAATTGTTGCGCCACTAACAACCCTAAAAGCAAACCAACAGGGTTAAATGCTTGCGCTAAATTTAAACGTTGGGTTGCGGTATCTTTAGCTCCCATTGCTAAAATATAAGGGTTGGCGGTAGTTTCTAAAAAAGCCAATCCGAATGTTAAAATATATAAGCCTAAACAGAAAAACCAAAATTGTTCTGTTATAGCCGCTGGGTAAAACAATAAGGCGCCTATAGCATAAAGTGCCAAACCTATTAATACGCCTGTTTTATAAGAATATTTACGCACAAATAATGCTGCTGGTAGAGCCATACAGAAATACCCTCCATAAAATGCCATTTGAACCCATGCTGCTTGTGAGTTACTAAGTTCTAAAACTTTTTTGAAAGCCTGAACCATGGGATCGGTTACTGCATTTGCAAATCCCCATAAAGCGAATAATGATGTTACTAGAATGAATGGTACTAATACCTTTTTTGAAACAACTGGAGATTTATGAATGTTTTCCATATATTTTTTTAATTAGTTTAAGTTGGGTTTAATTTATTTATTCGATTGATCTATCTAAATGGGTATAACCACCATCTACATAAAGTAACTGCCCTGTGGTATGGCTAGATTTGCTTGATAGTAAAAAGGCTACGGTGTCGCCTATCTCTTCAGCAGTAGTCATTCTTTTTTCAAAAGGAATGTGTTTTGTTATAGCCGCTAGTTTTTCTTCTTTATCAGGAAATGTGCTTATCCATTTTTCATATAAAGGGGTATAACACTCGGCTACAATTAAGGCATTTACCCTGATGCTGTATGGCAGAAGCTCTACAGCCCACTCTCTGGTTAAGGCATTACGACCTCCATTTGAAGCTGCGTACCCCGAAGTACCTCCTTGCCCCGTATCGGCCGTTTTTGAACCAATATTCACTATGGCACCTTTGCTTTTCTTCAATTCTGGTAATGCATAATGCGCCATTAAATAATAATGAACCAAATTTCGTTTTAATGAAGACATGAAACCTTCTAAATTACCATCTTCTAAACCAACACCATCATTCACCCCTGCATTGTTTACAAGACCATCAATACGGCCGTATTTGGCAACAACTTCATCTACTGCTCTTTTACACTGTTCGGCATCAGTTAACTCTGCTAGTGCATAAAACACATCGTGACCTTGCTCATTAAATGTCTCTAAAACCTCTATAACACTTTCTTTGTTTCTTGTAACAATTACAGGAATGGCATTTTCCCTTAATAAAGATTCTACGATACCTAAACCAATACCTTTAGAGCCACCTGTTACTATAATTACTTTATTTTCTAATTGTAAATCCATTTTGTATACTTATTATCTTTTAATGTTATAGATTCTTATTGCATTTTCTCCCATCACCTTTGCACGGTCTTCTTTAGAAAAATCAACAAAATAATTTTGAACTATTTCTAGTACTTTTTGATATTCGGCAGCCAATAAACATACTGGCCAATCGGAACCATAAAGTAATCTGTCTACACCAAACGCTTCAACAACTGCATCAATAAATGGTTTGAATACCGCTTCATTACCTTGAAAATTTTCGACTTCGGTTACTAAACCTGAAATTTTACAAGCTACATTTTGATGGGTTGCTAAGGTTTTAATATTATCCAACCAAACAGCATCTAAAGCTTCAGACATTCTTGGTTTGGCTATATGATCTAATACAAATTGCTGCTTCGGAAATTTTTGTACCAACTTAATGACATTTTCTAGATGATGTGGAAACACCAAGATATCGTAAACCAGTCCAAACTGTTCTAATTTACCAATACCATTTTGAAAATCGGGTCTTAAAACAAAGGTTTCACTTTCGGCCTGAACAATATGGCGAACACCTTTAAACAGTTTATTTTTTGAAAAATGTTCTAGTTGGGTTTCAACGGAATTTGAAAGTAAATCTACCCATCCTACAACGGCCTTGATAAACGGATTTTCTTCAGCACATTGCAATAAAAACTCAGTTTCTGCTTCAGATTGATCTGCTTGTACAGCAATACAACCATCTACCCCATTTGTTTCTAAAATAGGCTTTAAATCTGAGGGTAAAAAATCTCTTCTTATAATAGTCATAGAATCATTGATCCAGCTATCTCTAACTGGATCATAATTCCAAAAATGCTGATGCGCATCTATAACCATAATTAAGCTTTGTAGTTTTTACAAACTTGCTTAGAAGTTCCTAAACCTTCAATTCCTAATTCCATCACATCACCTTCTTTTAAATATACTGGTGGTTTTAAACCTAAACCTACGCCAAAAGGTGTTCCTGTTGAAATGATATCACCAGGTAAAAGGGTCATGAATTGACTGATGTGACTCACAACGTGTTGTACGTTAAAGATAAAATCGGAGGTGCTGCTATTTTGCATCATTTTCCCATTTAACTTTAACCATAAATTTAAATTATTAGGATCTTTAATTTCGTCTTTAGTTGCAATAAAAGGACCTACAGGTGCGAACGTATCACAACCTTTACCTTTACACCATTGCCCTGAACGTTCAATTTGAAAAGCACGCTCACTAACATCATTATGCAATACGTAACCAGCTATATGGTCATTGGCATCTGCCTCTTCAACATACGATGCTTTTTTTCCAATTACAATGGCTAATTCTACTTCCCAATCAGATTTTGTACTTCCTTTTGGTATTATTACATCATCATAAGGACCCACTAAAGCTGTTGTAGATTTAAAAAATAACACAGGCTCTTTTGGAACTTCCATACCTGCTTCTGCTGCATGTTGTGCATAATTTAACCCAACACATACAATTTTTGAAGGACGCGTTAAAGGCACTCCTAAACGTGTGCTTTCTGGAATTACTGGACAGCTTTCTTGATTTTCTTTTAACCAATTCGCTAGTTTTTCGATACCATTATTTCCGAAGAAGGTTTCATTATAATCCAATCCAAATGCTGATACATCTATTTTAGTTCCATTTTCTAACTGCACCCCTGGTTTCTCGTTTCCTACAGCGCCAAATCGTATTAGTTTCATGTGTATATATTTATTATTTTTTAATGGTCACATGCTGTTTGCTATTAATCATACCATTGTGTGATAATGCTTTTAACATGCTCGTTTCATGTGTTTTTATTTATTATTTTTTAGTTTCCGTTTAATGTTACAAATCCGCCATCAATTGCATAATTGGACCCTGTGATAAAGCCTGCTTCATCTGAACATAAAAACAAAGCCAAATCTGCCATTTCCTGTGGTTTTCCCATACGGCCAATTGGTTGTGTTTTTGATAGTTTATCAAACATTTCTGCTTCTTGTCCTGGATAATTTTTACTAATAAACCCATCAACAAAAGGTGTATGAACACGCCCCGGAGAAATGCAGTTGCAACGAATTCCGTCTGCAATATAATCTTTTGCTATGGAATATGTAATAGTTAGAACCGCTCCTTTTGTCATAGAATACGCAAAACGGTTATTTATGCCAACAGAAGAGGCTATGGATGCCAAATTTAAAATAACACCTTTACTTGCTTTTAGTGCTGGCAAACTTGCTTTAATACAGTTGTAAACCCCTTTTATATTTACGTTATACAATCGATCCAAATCGGCTTCTTCTACTGCTTCAATATTACCAATATGGGCAATCCCTGCATTATTGATTAAAATATCTATGGAATCATTTTTAGTGATGGATTCTACAATATCACTTACATTCGTTTGGTTTGAAACGTCGCATTTGTGGGCTTCAGCAGCTTCACCAAGTGCCTTAATTTCTGCAACGGTTTCTTCAGCACCTTCCATATTAAAATCTAAGATATGTACTTTGGCACCTTGCTTTGCAAACGTTAAAGATATAGCTTTACCAATACCACTTCCACCACCTGTAACAAGTGCTACTTTATTTTTTAAACTGAATTTTGTCATGTTTAATCAATTATTTTTATGAAATTATTTTATAAAGACATGCCTCGTTTCCAAGGAATAAAATCGTCTTGTCTTAATTGTCTTGCTTTCGTTTGTTTTCCACTAGCTACTTCAATAACATAGTCTAATAAATCTTCACCCGCTTTTTCAATGGTTGATGAACCTTCTATAATAGTACCCGTGTTAAAGTCTATAATATCAGGCATTTTATTAAACAATTTAGAGTTTGAAGATACTTTTATAACAGGCGTAATAGGGTTTCCGGTTGGTGTACCTAAACCTGTTGTAAACAAAATGATGTTACATCCAGAACCTGCCAAACCTGTTGTAGATTCCACATCGTTACCCGGTGTACATAATAAGTTTAAGCCGCTTTTTGTAACCTGCTCGGTATAATCCAGTACATCTTCTACGGGTGAAGTTCCACCTTTTTTAGCTGCTCCGGCCGATTTTATGGCATCGGTAATTAAACCGTCCTTTATATTTCCTGGTGACGGATTCATTGAAAACGCTGCTCCTAAAGCTTCCGCTTTTGAATTATACGTAGACATTATATGTGAAAATTTCGTTGCTTTTTCAGGACTTGTACATCTATTAATAAGTTCCTGTTCCACACCGTTAAGTTCTGGAAATTCCGACAATACTGTAGCACCACCTAAACCAACAATTAAATCGGATACATAGCCTAAAGTTGGATTTGCTGAAATACCTGAAAACCCATCAGAACCACCACATTCCAATCCAATAACCAATTTTGATAAAGGTGCCGGTTTACGTTCTATTTTATTGGCTTCAATTAAACCTACAAAAGTTTTCTTAACCGCTTCGGCTAACAATTCTTTTTCTGAGACCGCTTGTTGTTGCTCTAAAACATACACCGGTTTTTTATTGTCGGCAGCCATTCTATTCAATGCATCTTGCAAAATACTGGCTTGAGCATGTTGGCAACCTAAACTTAATACGGTGGCGCCTGCTACATTGGGGTTGTTAATATAACCTGCCAATAAATTACATAAAGTAACAGCATCTGAAGTAGCACCACCACAACCGCCATCGTGGGTTAAAAACTTGATACCATCTACATTTGGGAATAGTGGGTTTTTAGACTGATCTTCACCTTCTACTAAAATATTTTTTTCTAAAATGGCATCTGTTGATGCTCCAGATTTGTAATCGTTAATTAACGCATCTACATCTAAACCTAAATGTTGTTTTTTTCCATAGCCTAATTTTTCAACCAAAGCCTGTTTCAAAACTTCTACATTTCTATTTTGGCAGAAAACCAATGGAATAATTAACCAGTTATTCTCTGTACCCACTTTACCGTCTGCACGGTGATAGCCTTTAAATGTTTTGTTTATAAAGTTCGATACATCTGGTGCTTGCCAAACTTCTTTTTCTTTTGAATCGTTAACAGCATATTCCTCGGTATCATGTACTAAGTTGGTTGTGCTTATAAGATCGCCTTTGGCAATAGCTTTTTTTGCTTTACCAACCAATACACCATACATGTAAACCGAATCGCCTGGAGCCAAATCCTCGGTTACAAACTTATGCTTCGCAGCTATGTTGCTTTGAAGTGTATACTCTTTGTTTTCAAAAGAAATGGTAGCTCCTTTTTCCAAATCGGTTAAAGCTACAAGCACATTATCTTTTGCATGTATTTTCAATACCTTCTGTTGATCTTTCATTTTAAAAAAAAATTATAAATTGATTACACAAAAATAATATAGATATCTATGAATGTCTTCTAAAACTCATGCCATTACTAATACTATTTTTGCCCAAATAGAACTAATCACTTAAAAAAGTGTTCGTTATATCACTACTTTTTTAATTTATATACCTTGAAATTATCTGCTGTCATGTGGTTTTTTACAGTTCTAAACCCAAAATAACCAGATGTGTAGGGGTTTGCATCTTCGAGTTCTGCCAACAATTGATTGTCTCTAAAGTAATGAATAGTCCCGTTATTTGCAATAATTTTGATATGATAGGTTTTATTAGGTTCTAACATATATTGAGAATCAGTTAAATCGTGCTGCGGAAGCAATGGTCTTTCACCGTTACCAACATACCTTCTAAAACGCGTTGTACCATTATCATTTCCGCCAACACCCATATAATAAAGTTTCAACGAATCGTAGTTTGAAAATTTTCCGCCACGTTTTTCAGAATTTGCAAACAGATTGTTTGGGTTTTCAGGGTCAGTGGCCATCCAAAAACAGTTTAAATCGGAAACACGATCATTTGGCCCTCCGTTTTTAATCATAAATACATCGTATTCAATCATAATGGGCCCTTCAAACTTTTTATTTAACCAAACGGTACAACCGGCAACGTCATCAATTTCCAATTTACTATTTTTTACTTCTACAGTTCCTTTTGGCATTTGCTCCACGATCCAGTTCTCTAAACCATTATCAAAATTTTCCTGAAAAATCAACTCGGTTTTTAATGTTTCACCTTTAATATTTACCGTGCTTTCTTTACTAGAACAAGCACTTAAACAAAGCAACAAAAGAGCCACTGCAACTATAGCGGCTCCCTTAATTTTAAACGGATACTTTTTAAATTTTAAATAATTCATTATTTTATTTGTTTAATTAACACCACACTCCATGGAGTAAGTTCTTGATTTATGGTTAGCACACCATTTTTATCTGCTTTTAGATACTTTGTATCCATGGTGTTTGCGAAAGTTTTCATTACTTTTATTTCTTCACGTGTTGGGGGTTCTGGTTTCCCCATGGCTTCCCAGAAATTATGAATATTACCGTGGTCTTTATCTAAAATTTCAACCATAAAATTACTTTCTGCTTTTAATCCTGTTAAAGTGAAATTAAGTTTTTTAGACGTTCCTGTTTCACGTTTATCCGAACCAGAAGGTACCGCATTTCGTATTCTTTAGGATAGTTATAAGCTAAAGCAACAATGTTATTATTTTTAGAATTTTTACTAACGAAAAGATAATCATCTTTATATAACTTTTCCTCACCCAACTGATGCAACATACGGTACGCGTGATAGGATGGTTTTACCAAGCCTTGAAAATTAATCATTCCAAAACCACCATGAAAAATACTGGAAGCACCACCTTTTTCTTCAAAAATATCGGTAAATGTCCATAATGCCAATGAGTTTGTTAACCCAATACACTCTAAATTGGATTTTACAATATAGGTTGCTGCCGGTAAACGATCGTGCATGTGATCGCGACTGCTTGGGCTGGTGTGCCACTCGGTAAGGTGCAATTCCACATTCGGGAAATCGCTTTTAGCAATGGTGTTTTTTAACCACTGCAAATCATCCTTAACGGAATGCACGTAACGCGTTAAACCTTTTCCTTTTCCGGTTTCTGGGTTAAAGGCATAATCGGTTGGATATGGGTGTGTACTCACAAAATCTACCGGTAAATTTTCTTTTTTACAGTATTTTAGAAAATCCTCGATCCATACGCCATGCCATTTTAAACTATTGATGTCTTTTGTGTTGAACACAGCTTCAGAAGCTTCATCGTTTGTTTTTTCACCATCAAAACGCGTATCGGGTACAAAATTACTGGTTGATGGTCCGCCGACTTTTAAACGCTTATCAACAGATTTAACGGCCATCGCTGATTGTTTGTACAACTCAAAATACTGAGATTTGGTACCATCCCAAAAGAATGGATACAGATTTGGCTCATTCCAAACCTCAAAATACCAAGTTAACACCTCATCAATCCCGTAACGATCTACACAATGCTGGGTGAATGCTTTTACCAAATCGTGGAATTTTTCAAAAGAATCTTCCGCTGGTGTAATATTGGCTTTCCACCAAAAAACAGTTTTAGAATTTTCTGCCGCCATACTCGATGGAAAGAATGCCAATTCCACAAAAGGTTTTACGTTTAAATCCAGCATTCTATCAAACAAATCGTCTATATATTGCCAGTTGTAAACAAGCTTTCCTCTTTCTTCCACAATTGGGAACATATCATCATGAAAAAGTCCGTGGAAACGCACGTATTGAAATCCACAATTTTCTTGAACCTGTTGTAATTGCTCTAACCAACCAGCACGCAACCCTTCATTGGCACGACCAGCACCAACCATTTTGCTCCAATAGTGGTCAAATTTTTCACCTTTGCTATTCGCATCAATAGTCACTACTTTTTGAGCCAATACATTTACGCTACTCAATACAGCTAAACTTAAACAAAGGATTCCTGTTTTTATGCCGTAAAGTTTATGTTTTATCATGTTTTTTATTTTGAATTATTTATTGAAAATTACTGTATTAATAGAGGTTGGTTGCACTTCTACAGCCACCTTCTGGCTCCCTACTTTTAAGTTGATTATTTTTAGTTCTTTTTCTGGGTTATTCACCAATACAATCACACGACCGTCTTTTAACTGAAATGCTATATGGTTTTTTCCTTCAGAAGATTTTAAAAAATGATCGCCTGGTTGCACAAAATGCGATACGTGTTTAAACAAATAAAACTCATTGGTAAACTTTATGTTTTTGGTGTTTTTATCAATAACCACCATGGAGTTTTGTGGCCATCCCCAAGCGCTTTTCCCTGTTTCATCAAGCACCATGTTCCAGTACATGTACGAACCAGCCCCATTGTTGAAATAATGAACCAAATCGCTCCAAGATCTTTCAACCGAAGTCCAATCGTTTTCATGTTCACCACACTTGTTTTCAGTTTGCATCAATTTTAAATCTGGAAATTCTTTATGTACCGTTGGAATTGATTTGGCACCACCCCATTGGAACCCTACTCCAGAAATATATTTAGCTGCCGATTTATATTTTAAAATTGTTTTTACATAATTAGGATCGCTTGAATTTACCGTACCCAACCAAATTTCTGTATTTAATTTATCTGTTTCAAATTGAGGCCCCAAAAACCCATTGATAAAATACGCCATATCTTCTGGTCTCCATGTACAACTAGGCCAGTTTGGTTGAAAAGCTATCTCGTTTTGAGGCATGATAGCGAACAAAGGCACACCCGCTTTGGCATACGACTGTACAAATTTTGAAAAGTACAAGGCATAGGCTTTTAAATAGCGTTCTTGCATTTTAAAAGCAGTGGCGTTGTTGTTTATTTCTGCACCAACATGCATTTTATTACCTTCTATGGCGTTTTCAAAATTGCCACTTCGCATGGCATAATGCTCGTTTACTTTCATCCATGCTGGTGGCGACCAAGGTGATGCCCAAATTTGTAAATCTGGACGTGCTTGTAAGGCTGCTTTTAAATACGGAATTAAGATATAACGATCTCTGTCGATATTAAAATCGCGCATTTCGAAATCTTCCGGAACATCGTTACTTGAATAATAACTTAAGGCATAATCTGAAGCTCCTAACGGAATTCGGCACATAGAAAAATTACAACCTTCTTTTGAAAACAAAGCATCTATAACTTCTTTTGAACCTTTAGCGTCCAATGATTGGATGGCATCCCAACCTAACTCGTTAAAAGCACCTCCAACACCATCAATTTTTTGTAATAAACTATCGGTATAAACCGTAATATCTATGTTTGAACTGCCACTATCTTTTTTTAGAAACTTTTTTGGCTTTTCCCAGCGTTTCGATTCGGTGGTATAAATTAACTCTACTTTTTGCGCAAAAAGTTGCGTACTAAAAAAACCAAGACAAAATAACAAAGCTGTACGTGTTAAGGTTCGTCTATAATTGTTTTTCATTTCTTTATGATAATATTTATTCTAAAAATCAATTAATTTTCAGTTGAAAAAACCGCTGCCGGTAATCCTTCCTTGTTATACAAATTGGCACCTTCCGGAATCCCCGACCATGCATAGCGCACATTAACGGGATTTGCTACCGATGTGTTCCAAACTTCAATGTTGTTTTTTGAAATTATTTTAGCTTCGGCCGGTTTCCATTCGCCATCTGCACCAACAATTTCAAACCATTTTAAAGGTTCGTTCACCTTAACCGCAGCATCTAAAAGATGTTTATTAGCAACCATTAAACCAGAACCCACTTCGGTAAACTGAATCTGTACTTTGTTTCCTTTCACTTCATGTGATTTGTATAAAGGACCGCTTACCGCAGCTACTTTTTTATTGTAATCTTTTGCCAAAGCCCAAAGTGCCAAACGTTTTCCTGCATCCATTTTGTTGTGCGGGTGTATATCGCTTGCTTCACCTATATCGTACAAAACAGCCATCCCTGTATTTGGTAATTTTAAGGATTTACGTAATTTATCATTTACCGTTGCCCAACCTTTATCGGCTTCATCATTGGCTCTTCTGCAACCTGCCAATTGCACCCAGTAAAACGGGAAATCGCCTTGGTTCCAATCGGATCTCCAACCCTTTATCATGGCAGTAAAATGGTCTTCGTATTCATTGGGCATATAAACCGCATTGCTTTCGCCTTGATACCAAATAGCGCCTTTTATAGCATAAGGAATTATGGCGTTAAGCATGCCGTTGTACAACGTTGCTGGAAGTTGCATATTATCTTTTGGATGTGTAGCTGGTTTTGGTTTGTTGCCTTTTTCCCCTTTTTCTTTCCAAGTGGCTAAAGCACGCTCGTAATCGGCATCTACATAATCTTCAGCATCCATTATTTTTATGGTTTCATTGATTTCCTTTCTGCTAGCTTCAAAATATGCTTTTAAGTTTTCATCTGCTAAATAGGATACTTCAGAAATCCAAGGTTCTACACGTGTGCCTCCCCAAGAACATTCCACCAAACCTATTGGCACGTTTAATTGTTTGCGCAGTTCTTTAGCAAAGAAATAGCCTGTAGCTGTAATTTTTTTAACATCGTTTGGTACAGCGCTTATCCACTGCCCTTTAAATTCGGTTTGCTTTTCAAATAAAGAGGTGTTTTGAAGCACTTCTATATGCCTAAGTTGATTGTCGTTAGCATTGGCAACTTCATTTCTTATATAGTCTACCAAAGGTTGGTATTGGGGCTCTTTGGAATCGTTCAGGAATTTACCTAAGTCAAAATCCATATTCGATTGCCCTGTACACAACCAAACTTCACCCGATAGCACATCGTTTATTTCAATTTTATTGTTCCCTGAAATGGTAATTATAAAAGGCCCACCTGCTTTGGGTGTTTGTAAATCTACACGCCAGGTGCCATCTGCTCCGGTAATGGTGCTTGCGCTTTTACCCCAGCTTCCTGTTACTACTACTTTTTCGTTAGGATCTGCCCAACCCCAAACGGGTATTTTTGTATCGCGTTGTACCACCATGTGGTCAGAAAATATGGCATTCACTTTTACATTAGCATACAATGCTATTGGCGATACCGCCACTATAAAAAGTAATATTTTGAATTTTAATTTCATGTGAATTAAATTTTAGATTTGATTAATAATACAAATGATTTGATAGACTACGCAATTTTGCAAAAAATTAAGACTAAGTGTATAACTAATTATCCATATACTATAAACGATGGTTCATTTGGCTATGACTCACTTTATAATTGCCTTTTTTAAGAAACTTTCTAATTAAGAGTCTATTTTGAATGAAATAAAAAAACCCGTTTCAACATATCATTGAAACGGGTTTTAAAAGAGTGACTAATTCTAAAAATCTATTGCTTTACAATACGTTTTGTAAATTCAGCATCATCCACTTTTACTTTAAATAAATAGATACCCGAAGCTAAGTTTGAAATATTAATTTCCGAAGATGTTTCATTAATATTTCTATTCAATAAAGCTCTACCATTTAAGTCGTAAACACCAACGCTTGCGTTATTAAGTTGTTTGCTTTTTATAGTTACAAGACCGTTTGTTGGGTTTGGGTAAACTTCTACATTATTTTTTTGAAACTTTTTATTAGAAAGTATGGCATCCACACCATACACCTCCACTTCAGCTAAGGTGATATCGCGTCCATCTGCTTTTGAAATTTTTACAACTTTCCCTATTACGCCACCAGTTTCTATTGACATGGAAGGGTTTGGATAGGTTGAAAAAAACTGAGTAAAAGTTACGGTTCCCTCAGAATCAAATACCTCAACCGTAAAATCGATAAGCCTTTCACTGTAATTGCTACCTGTTCTATTAAAAATGGTAATGTTTTCAATATTATAATCGGCTTGCAAATCTACCTGCCACCATTTTGCATTACCATCGCCATTATTTGTATGCGAAACAGAGCCGTTATTGTAATTTCCATCCGTGTTACCATCAATAGCCAAGGATGCGTGGGCTGCTGCATAGGTTGATGATTGCGTAGCAACACTACCATGTGAAGCCAAAGCTAGATTGGGAATGGATGGCGTTGCTTTGATGAAATTAGATGTGATGACGTTAGACGAAGCATCTGTAACCTCTACCCAATAATAATACGTTTCACCATTGCTTACGGTGGCATCGGTATAATTGGTACCGCTCACATTTTCGGCAATTAATGTTTTGCCCGCTTTACTTAAATAGGCGTTTCTATAAATATTTTGAGTTCCTAATGTTACATTTTCCAACGTCCAATTTAATGCAACCGAACTGTTTGCTGTTGAAATATTCAAAGCTACGGATGATGGTGCTTCTTTCAGCTGAAACCAATTCACATTAAAAAGACTCCCAGAAGCTCCAGTAAAAACGAAATACAAATCTTTAACGCCTGTAAGTTTTGTGATAGTTGCGCTAACCGTTTTCCAGTTTTGCAAACCTCCTGTATTGGTTACGGCCAAAGTTCCCACTAAAGTTCCTGTTGGGCTATCGGTTCTAAGTTCTATACTTCCACCCGTTGTATTACTAGAAACTCGGGCACTAAATTGTGTAGCGCCACTACCTAAATCGATAGCTTCAAATTTAAGCCAATCGCCATTTTCAATGCTAGTTACATTATCTGTTCCTTCTGTGCTTGGTTCTGTTTGAACACCCAACATGGTATTGTAACATTCTGCCTCAATTAATGAAGTTGGTGCCAAATTGCATGTATCTACGGCATCTTCAGTGACATTAAAAATATAGCAATTCATACTTTCACCTTTTACAGTCGGTATGAAAGTATTACCAGAAGCTGTATAAGTTGTTGTAGAACCTTCAATAGGCGTATCATTCGTCCAAAAATGTGTAGCCACTTGACTTGTTATGGTGGATTGATCCATTTTAATTGGTAATGTATACTCGGTGCTACTTTTATTTATAACCCACAATACCATTTTGTTGTTTTCTCTAAAGGTGATAGTCCAAACATTGGAAGCTGCATTCACCGTAGATGTCATATAAGTATGATTCAAAATGTTATTAGCAAATTGTTTCATGATGTAATAGCCTTTAACACGTCTACCTGTACCGTTGGCTGGATAATAAATAGCGCGTGTTTCTTTATCAATACCTCTCGACCAAATTTCAAAAAATATTTCACCACTTAAACCTGCTTCATAAGCAATAGCTTTATCAATATAAACACCTATGGGTTTAGACATGGCTGGTTCAACACCATAAGTGGCAGCTCCAGAACCTGTACTAAACTCGTCGTTGTAAAGTTTTTTACCCAATGCGTTGGCTTTTGAAATAATGGTAGCCCATTTGGTGGCGCCTTCATTTTGGTAATCGTGACTGCAAAAAGATTCGTATTGGTTTTGAGAACCGCGTACTGCCACATCATCAATAAAATTAATGCCTTGGGTAATACTCCAAAAACCTTGCTCAGAAATTAAAGGCATAGTAATACCTCTTGTTGCACATTGCGCCCTTAAAGACGTAGTAATATTATCCGACCGTCTTGCATTTACAAATGAGGTCCATTCTTTGGTAATGGACATGGTATGGATTGCCACACCTTGATTTTCCATAAACTCCAAATAATCGGCTAAAAAGGTAGCATACTTATCAATTTCCACATCTTTGGTTGTATAATTAACAATCCAATCAGGCATGTTGTTATCGTTTCCAAAACCATCGTAATCGGTTCGCATGGTGGCAAAAAACTTAATATTTGGGTTTATAGCTTTAATTTGTTGCATGGTAGCCACCTGCTTTGTGTAAAAATTCCAATTTTTAACACCTTCAACCATTTCTTGGTTTTTATCGAACTGCACGCGACAGTAATTAAAATTGATATCGCCAAAACCCCAATTGATAATTTCCGCTTTGTTTTTAGCATTTTGAACAGCAATGGAATTGCGTTCTATATCGCCACCCATCATATCGATGGTTTGTTTGTAATTGGTAGAATTTACAGTAATTGACTGTGCCGTTACTACAACACTAGACATAAATAACACAATACAAAGAATGCTATTTATAAAACGACATGCTTTATTTTGAATTTTCATATGGTTTTATTAGAATTATAATTTCACTATTTTTTTAGGAATGCTTTTAGAAGTATCATTTATTGTTAAAAGATAAACACCTCTGCTTAGTTTAGACAGATCCATTTTAACATTATTGGTATTGAACTTAGTTTCCATTACTTTTTGTCCGTTTAAGGTATATAAAGCTATTTTAGTATCCTTTATATTTAAATTGGCCGAATCCAATGAAATATTAAGCTCATCCGATACCGGATTAGGGTACATGTCTATTTTAACATCTTCGGAAGCAACACTTAATGATGCATTAGAATATTCTATAACCAGCACAGGAGCCACACTACCTAATTCAAACTCTTTAGTTCGAAAATCGACACCAATACCGCTAGTAACTGGGTCTTTAATCACCATAGAAATCATTTTATCGCTAGCATATTCTTGAGCTACATATGATGACACATCCCATTCGCACCAAGTTGCTTTATTTGTTAAACTGCTAGCGCGTGCATCTCCAAAGGGAGGTTTGTTAATCCATTTTAATTCCGTTTCTGTCCAACTATCGTCAGCCACATCATAAACAACACGGGTGTCCTGAAAATTAGTCCTTTGGAATACCCTAAGTTTTGCTGAAATTATAGAACCTGGTACCGAGTTTAAATCGAATTTTAAAAAGGCATAACGACCAGAAACTTTTGTTACCATACTTGCATCCGTTCCGTAATTTGTGCTTGACGCCCCATCATTTACATAGGTATCGGCAACGGTTATAAGGTTAAGTGAACCATCTACTGCATTTACTACATGTAATTCTTGCGTAGCACCAGGAGCAGCATTGTAATAAGTATTACCTGCTTGTGTAGCGGTAATTGTGGTAGTACCCGTACCTACAATATGAATTTTTCCATTTACAATAGTTGCAACTGCCGTATTTGAACTTGTAAAATTTACTGGCAATCCAGAACTTGCGGTTGCTTCAGCTTCAAAATCTGTACTGCTTATCAATTTAACAGGAATTGTAAAAAACTTTATGGTTTGGTCCTCTTTTACGATACCTGATTGTGTTAATGTAAAATTATCAAGTTTGAATGATCCTGAAATGCCCCCAAAAGTTATTTTCAAGCTTTGAACCCCTTTATTTAAAATGACGTCATTTGAAATAACATATTCTTTCCAATCGGTATCTCCTGTTGAGTTTGGAGTACCAAACGGAACAGCTAATTCAATAGTTTTATCTTCTCCACCCGCGCTAAATTTGATAGTACCACCAGCTTGAGAAGCGGCATAACGAATAGTAACACCATAAACCGCAGTTTCTGGAGCCGAAATGGTATAAGTAAGCCATTCGCCTGATTCTATAGAAGTAAGGTTGTAACCGCCTGCTGATGTAGACTCAATATCTACATCCTCCCTTGTACGATACGCCCCATTTAAATTACCGCTTGAATTATCATGATATGTTCTCCCCTCGCCATCTGCTGAAAAATAATCGAAATTTTCAGCTTCTATAGTCTCTGGTAATACCTTCATAGAATACACAGGAAGCCCCGAAGCAAAACCACTGATGGGATCGCCGGCACAACCTATAGGACGACGAAAAGTTAAACCTCCCCAACCTGGGGCATCTGTTCCATCTCCTTTTTCATAACCATTAACACCTATGGCAAACTCTCTTGCCCTAGTTGTCCACAAAGCGTTGCTAGCTTTGTTTTCTCTAACAGTAAAATGCGCTACAGCCAATTCATAAATCGGTCTTAATATAACGCCTGCGCCTCTACTATTTCTAGTTAAATCTGCGCCTACCCAAGGGTTTATTTTTAAAGATTTCCAACGTCCGGTTCTGGTTGTATATTGATAAAAAACGGGTGGCTCCCATGCCGTTGTTTGATCTGGATACGATTGAGCAGAAGATAAATTATACTTAGTTGTAAATTCTAAACCTTTCAAAACTCTGTCATCCAAAAAGCTGTAAAGGTCGGTGCCTTGGTTCCAAGCTACTTCCATCATTTCTGCAATGGTACCTATGCCCAATGAAGAATGAACTTGATCCCTGCTACTTTCTTGACACTGCCCATTATCATAAATATAATGTTGAATTTGATCGTCAAAACCATAATCCTCAATAGTATTTTCTCTACCTAATAATTGAAACTCGTCATAATATTCATTTGAAGATGCTAAGGGTGTTGGATTTGTAATTGCCGGTCCAGATGGATACGGAATATCGTCCGCTCTATGCGGTAAGCCCTGTATTTGGCGTAATGCGCGATCGTAAATAATTTCATTATCTAAAAAAACACCAATAGCCATAACAGTACGCCATGCCAATAGACCTTGATTTCCATGTCTACCAGGATCTCCCATAAAGGTTCTCCAATAAAAAGTAACGTTATCGTTGTTGATATCAGTTTGCGGTATGGTGGTATTCGAATACCCAGGATACACCAACATGTCTTTAAATGCTTGAATATCGTTAGCTGCCCAACCTGTATAAGTGCTTTTAATTATTTCAGCTGCATTTATTAATGGGGCACCATATAAACCCGCACAAAGAGGCTCGGTTCCGCCACCAAAAAAGCTTACTAATTTACTCCATGCATTTAAAATTTCGATAGATTTTTCGGCATGACGGGTATCTCCCGTAATATACCACATCAAGGCATTTTGATAGGCCGCTAAAGCATCCGATTCATATTGATAGCGTTGGTGTGATGGATTCTCGCGGGACAGTGTATGATCGTTCGGGTCTTTTCGCACAACATAATCATAACTGGATTTTCCATCCGATTTCAGATTATTATATGATGAAATATACGGATCAACATTGGCTTCTATCATATATTTCATACGGTCCAAATCGGACTTTTTATGCCATAGTCCTGGATGTACAAATTGTGCCTGAACGGAACCTATCATTAAAAACCAAAAGAACAGAATACTGCATATTTTCTTATTTAAGATTGATTTTCCAAAATGATTTTGAGTAATTTTTTTAGTCATACTTTATTAATTTAGTTTAGCTGGTTGTTGGATTCACTTGGCAAAGAGGATACTACTGTTGAAAACTAGTCTTTACCATGTTTACAATACTATTACTATATCTATAAAAAAAATATAAATTATAAAGCTATTGTTATAAATTATAATTCATTTTAGAATGCCAAAAGCCTTAATTTCTTGATTAGCCTTATAAACAAAAAAGTTCCACAATTTTATTAAGTGGAACTTTTAATCATCATAAATTATTCACAAATAATTTATACTTATTTAGCTATTAATCATTTAAGATAAATCACAATTTCACAATTTTTTTAGTAATACTTTTAGAAGTATCATTTATTGTTAAAATATAAACACCTCTGCTTAGTTTTGATAGATCCATTTTAGCAGTATTGGTTTCTAACTTTGTTTGCATTACTTTTTGCCCGTTTAAGGTAAATAAAGTTATGTCCGTATCCTTTATGTTAAAGTTGGCGGTATCCAACGAAATATGAAGGTCGTTTTGTACAGGATTAGGATACATATTTACTTTAATATCTTCAGAAGAAATACTTAATGGTTCACTAGAATACTCAATAACCAATACGGGTGTAAAATTACCTGAATCAAACTCTTTAGGGTAAAAATCAATACCTTTTGCAGTAGGTATTGGATCGATTGGGTCTCTAACAACTACGGTTATTATTTTATCATTGTTATATTCTTGGGCAGTGTATGAAGAAACATCCCATTCATTCCAAGCTGGATTCGTAGTAATACGAGCTCGTTCATTTTCAAAAGATGGTTTGTTGTTCCAAGTAATTCCTGCTTCTGTCCAGCTATCATCGGCAACATCGTAAACACTGCGTAGATATCTAAAACCTGTTCTTTGATACACCCTTAGCTTTGCTGAAACTATGGGACCTGGTACTGAACTTAAGTCGAACTTAAAATATGCATAGCGTCCCGTAGAAGCTGTTACCAAATTATCTGCCGTACCGTAATTAGTTGTTATGGCTGATTCGTGCACATAAGTATCAGCAATAGTTAAAAGGTTGATAGATCCATCTACTGCATCTACAACTCTTAATTCCTGGGTTGCGTCTGGAGCTGCGTTGTAATTTGCGTCACCAGCTTGCGTAGCCGAAATAGTTGTAGTTCCTGTACCTACTATATGTATTTTACCATTTACAATAGTTGCTACCGATGTGTTTGAACTTGAAAAACTAATAGGCAAACCAGAACTTGCTGTTGCTTGCGGGTCAAAATCTGCACTACCCACAACTTTATTTGGGATTGCAAAAAACTTTATAGTTTGGTCCTGTTTTACGATACCTGTTTGAGTTAAAGTAAAATTATCAAGCTTAAAAGATCCTGAAAAACCACCAAAAGTTAATTTTAAACTTTGAACGCCTTTATTTAAAATGATATCATTTGCAATAACATACTCTTTCCAATCGATATCTGATGTTGAGTTTGGAGTTCCGAACGGCACAACCAAATCAGTTGTTTTATCTTCACCGCCAGCGCTAATTTTAATAGTTCCTCCTGCTTGAGAAGCCGCATAGCGAATGGTAAGGCTATAAACAGCTGTTTCGGGAGCTGAAACGGTATAGGTAAGCCATTCGCCCGATTCTATAGATGTCAAGTTATATCCTCCTCCAGCAGTAGCTTCAATATCAACATTATCCATGGTACGGTAAGCCCCTCCTGTATTACTTCCACTTAAGTCGTGATAGATACGACCTTCTCCATTATTAATAGGGTCGTAATCAAAATTTTCGGCCTCAATCACATTTGGAATCACATTCATATTATATACTGGTAAACTATTGGTATCGAAACCACTAATAGGGTCTCCATAACAAAATGCAGGTCTGCGTGCACTGAGGCCGCCCCAACCAATAGCATCATTAGTCCAACCTGCCTTTTCATAACCGCCTACTTCAATAGATTTATCGCGTGCACGTAGTGTCCATTTTAAATCGGCTTCTGTTTTAAAACCTCTGCCTATAAAGTGGGCAACGGGCATTTCAAACACGGGTCTACTATTAGGAAACCCTCCTACGGCATCAGGACTGATTGCTTTTGAAAACCAACGCTCTGTTCTATCAAAACGTTGTATAAATTCACCCGAGCCCACTGTTGGCACCCATGGGGTTGGTTGGTCTGGGTACGATTGAATTGCTGAAACGTTATATCTCATATTGTATTCAAGCCCCAATAACAACCTATCGTTAGCATGACTGTATAAGTCTACCCCTTGATTCCATGCCATTTCAGACATGGAAGTAAGCAACCCAATACCAAAGGCTGTATGCGCTTGGTCTCTTGAACTTTCTTGACATTGGCCATTTTCCCAAATATAATTGGTCATCACTTCATTAAAACCGTAATTAGCGATACTATTACCTCTATTAACGTTGTAATCGTCAGCATATTCATTAGACTTCTCTGGATTCAGGGTTGTATGTGTGCTTGGACCTGCTGGATAAGGTATATCATTCAAATGAGACGCTAAATCTCCTTGTATATATTTAAGCGCACGATCGTACATTTTTTCATTATCTAAAAATATACCCATAGCCATTACGGTACGCCAACCCGATAAGCCTTGATTTCCATGACGTCCTGAATCTCCTTGATACGCCATCCAATAAAACGTTTTGTTCGGCCCTGTAACTGGTGTTGTTGAAGAATATCCTGGATACACCAACATATCTTTAAAGGCTTGCAAATCGGCAGGTGCCCAACCTGTGTAAGTACTTTTAATGATTTCGGCAGCTTCAATCATGATATAGCCTATACCACCACTTAACGCATCGGTACCACCACTGGTAACCGACGTAAGGTTACTCCACGCTTTGAATATTTCAATCGATTTTTCAGCATGCCTCGTATCTCCAGTTACATACCATCTGATAGCGTTATAGTAGGCTGCTCTAATATCGCTATTCCAAGCACTTTCATTCACACCTGAATCTCTACCTAATTCTGTAAAACTTGCATCACCCCGTACTACATAATCGTAACTCGACTTACCATCGGCTACCATGTCTTGATATGATGTATACCAAGGGTCAATTTGTGCCTCAACCATATATTTTATACGGTCTAAATCGGACTTTTTGTGTGTAATTCCAGGATGTACAAATTGCGCATGAACAGAACCTATCATTAAAACCAAAAAAGCTATAAAACTGATTGTTTTTATCTTAAATTTAGGATAGGTTAATTCCTTTTGAGTAATGTTTTTATCCATATAATCTTTATGATTTAGTTTATGAGTAATTTTACGATTTTTTAAGAAATAAGATTATAAATTATGGTGCTTTGACTTCAACTTATAACCCTTATCCCATCCCAAAATATTAGTAAACTATGCTTTTTGAGCAAAGAGAACGTCTAAATGATTTTTATTGACTAAATTTCTAAAAACAAAAAAAAGCACTGTATTCAACTAAGAAACAGCGCTTTTATATAAAAAACCTATTTCATTTTAATTAACTTTTGGTTGATTCCATAATCTATAAGGATCATCATTAGCAATCATTTGTTCCAACAACAAAGCTTCCATTTCCGCTAGTTTATCGGCATATTTTGGGTTATTCGCTAAATTGGTTTCCATCTCGCCCGTTTTATGATGCTCTGGCAAATATTCATTTGGATTTTTTGCTAAATTAAAAAGCTGTGTTTCATGAATGGTACCATCCATCACATCATACTTTATTAGTTTCCAATCGCCTTTTTTCACGGTACGCATGCCTGGTTTTGTTCCGCCAGCATAAACGCCATACATGACGTCTCTAACAACTTCTTGTTTTCCTTTAAGAATAGGCACAATACTCTTACCTTCAACTGTTTTAGGAACTTCAATGCCTGCCAAATCGCATAAGGTAGGCAACACATCTAGAAGGTACATATTTCCTTTCACACGCTTTCCTGCTTCAATACCAGGACCTTTAACAATAAAAGGAACACGCCATGTATGCTCGTAAAGATTTTGTTTTCCTTGTAAACCATGACGTCCTATAGCCATTCCATGATCGGATGTATAAATAATGTAGGTATTATCCAATTCGCCCATAGCCTCTAACTTTTTAAGCACTTTAGCCAATTGAATGTCAATGTTTTCAGAACAAGCAAACTCTCTACCTAGTTCGTTTCTAATGGTGTTTTCGTCTCTATTTTTCCATACACCACTTACACGCACCTCGTCTCTTAGATCTGGATGTCCATGAAAAAACGGGTGTTTTTCTAAATAATTTGGAGGAAGCTGCGGTTGCTTATCATTTAATGCCGGAAGGGTATTTTGGTCTTTATGGTTTACAGCCCCGTATTTTTCTAATAATTGTGGGGTTCCATCACGCGTATCATGAGGATGCGAAAAACCAAAGTAGATAAAAAACGGATCTTTTTCTTTTCCTTGTTCTCTATCCCCTAAATAGTCCAAGACTTGTTTGGCATGCCATGCGCTACCACTTTCCTCGGTTCCGCCACGTTTGGTAGCATCATGCACAACTGTAAACTGTTTATTAGCACCTGGGTATGAATTTCCTTTTTTACAAGTACGCATGGTTTTATAACCTGCTCTGTTAAAAACAGCGCCAATAGTTTGGTCGTCCAACGGATGCGGATCGGTTTGCTTTTGAAATTCTGCACTTGGTGGTAAATGCCATAAGGTACGCCCGGACATAATCATGTGTCTTGAAGGTGTGCAAACAGCCCCATTCATAGACCCCATATGGCGTGCTTGCTCTACAACAATACCATCGCTTGCTAATTTGCTAATGGTTGGGGTTTGCAAAATTGAATTGGCATCATAAACTTGCAAATCAAATGGTGATTGATCATCAACCAATACGAATAAAAAGTTGGGACGTTTTTCTTCTTTTGGTTCACTTTTAGCATTTTTACAGCTAACAATGAGCAAAATCAATACTAATGGGATAATTTTAAAGAGCTTCATTTGGTGGTTTAATTTTTAATAAAGTTGATAAACAGAATTTTTTTTTAAGAATTGTAAACTATGATACTTTCATTGTAAATAACAATACATCATTATACTACATTTTTAATTTAGGGTCATCCAAGTTAATTGCTCCCAATTATCTTTAACAAACGGCTGTGGTTTTCCATCTGTTGAACGCCCATTTTTTATGATGTTGGTAATTCTATCCTTTAATCGATTTACAATTTCAGGATGTTCAAAATATAGATTTGTTGTTTCTCCTGGGTCGTTTTCCAAATCATACAATTCAAAAGGTGCTTCTCCTGGTTTAGGCTCAATAATCACTGGGTTTAACGAACCCCCAGAACCACGAAGCATATTCAATTTCCATTTTCCTTCGCGAATGGCAAAATGTCCTGTAAAGGAATGATTAATAACAGGTCTATCTGGATTTTGATACACTTTCGTATCTTTCATCATGGGCAACAAACTATAGCTGTCTTCACCTGCATTTTCTGGAAGTTTAGCGCCAACAATATCTGCAACCGTTGCCAAATAGTCTGTTTGGCATACTGGCGCATTTACCTTTCCTCCTGCTTTTATAACTTGAGGCCAACGCATTAAAAATGGCACACGATGGCCACCTTCATAAATATCACGTTTTCCACCTTTAAAATTCATACAACTGTAATGTTGATAGGTATCTCGTTGATATTCATAATTGCTCTCAGCACCATTATCCGACGAAAAAATAACCAGGGTATTTTCTTCTAAACCATTGGCTTTTAAAGCATCCAATACTTGTCCTACACGATAATCGGTTTCCTCCATAAAATCGCCATAGTTACCACAATTGCTTCTTCCTTGAAAATCGGGATGCGTACAGTGTGGTAAATGTGGACTCGTTAAAGGCATGTATATAAAAAATGGTTTGCTCTTATCTGCTTTATTGATATAATCTACCGTTTTGTTTGTTAAGGTTTCCAACACCAACTCATCATTGAATGATGGTGCTACTTCTACATAGCCTTTCTTATGTTCTGTTTCGTAAGGCGGTGTCATTCTATAAGTGCGCGGTGTTACATCCATTTTCTTTTTGGTGAACATCGTTGGCGGATCGAGTACGCGGTCGTCCTCCAAATACGTTAAAATTCCGTAATTCATAGAAGCAGCAATTCCGAAGAAATAATCGAAGCCTTTTTCAATAGGGCCATCGGTGAATGGTTTAGACCAATCGCGATCGCCGTCCTTTACATCGCCCACAAATTCCATTTGAAGATGCCATTTACCAATCATAGCGGTGTTATAACCGTTATCTCTAAGCAGAGAAGCAATGGTCATTCTATCTTTTTCAATTAAACAAGGCCCATCGGCATGCAGCACATTTTCTTTCAGCGAGGTTCTCCAACTGTAACGACCTGTTAACAAACTGTATCGTGAAGGTGTACAAACCGCATCACTACTGTGGCCATCGGTAAATGTTAGCCCTTCGTTTACCAACCTATCCATATTAGGGGTTTTGAATTTTGCTTCTGGATTTAATGCACTTACATCACCATATCCTTGATCGTCTGTATATATAATGACTATATTTGGTTTGGTTTGAGTTGGTTTGGTTTGGCTTGAAGACGAACCACAGCCAACATAAAAAACAACACTATTCAACATTAAAAAAATGCTGATATATTTCATTTTTAGATACATAGATTTGATTCTATTTATTGAAAATATTCTTTATTTTTTTTCCACATACACATAATATGCTGGATGCACTCTGCCTGCCTCATCTATTAATTGCGCTTCCATATCGTATTTTCCAGCAGGAATGTTTCCTGTAAAGGTTACCTCATCCTGTCCTTCTTTAATTTCTATAGCTTTAGAAATATTAGCGACATATAAAAAAGCTTCTTTAAAGTCCGTTTTTACACTTGCTGGTGATGTTTTATCATATTCAATAGCTTCTTTTTGAGCTGGAAACGTTTCATTGATGGCTAAGTTGATTTCCCTTGGGAACCTACGAAGACTAATCGTGTATTCCCCATCTTCAACAAATTCAATTTTCCATTTACCAGCCGCTTGAGCACCTTGAATGGCACCATTTTGATGCCATGCCTCGCTGTATTTACCAATAATCATATCGTGGGCTGAGATGCGTGTTGGGTTTTCTTTTGGCGACCCCACTTTTATATAGGCATATTTTTCATTAACACCTTCATCTACAAACGATTTCCACCACTTTTCATAACCAACTGCTAAACGCGCCGCCACTTCTGGATACGAGTCTATCACATTGTTTTCTTGACCTAAATCTTTACTCATATCATACAGTTTATCGCCATCAACCAAGCGCCAATTATCATCCATAACCGTATAATTTCTGTATTTTATTAAGTTTTGTTGCCTTTGGGTATCCATGTATAATATTCTGTTTTCCCAGGCTACTTTCTCGTTTTTAAGAAAAGGTTTTAAGCTTTTTCCATCCAATGGCTTTACTGGATTAAAGTTTAAACCAAGTAAATCTACAAAGGTTGGCAACAAATCGTAATGGGCTACCAAAGCATCAATATCTTTTCCGCCAGTTAATTGTCCGTTAGGCCATCGGATATACAATGGAACACGGTGACCACCTTCGTACTGACTACCTTTTCCACCTTTCATACCAGCATTGAAAATACTACGTCCTGCCGCTGTACCATTATCGGTAGTGAAAATCACAATAGTGTTATCAGCTATTCCTAAGGCTTTTAGTTTGTCTTCCAGTTTTTTTAAGTTATCATCAATATTCGTAATCATTCCATAGAAACGCAACGTTCTTTCATTGATATCTTTATACTTGTCGCCTTTGTATAAATCAAAATATTTTTTTGGTAAGTTATACGGCGAATGTGGCGCATTGGTAGAGATGTAGCAAAAGAATGGCTTATCTTTATTTTTATCGATAAAATTTAATGCTTCCGAAAAGAAAACATCGGTGCAATAACCTTCGTATTTCTGTAATTTTCCGTTGTGCCAATAGGTATCATCAAAATAATCGTTCCCCCAATAATCGGGTCCTTGACCTAAACCACCACCACCATGACGGATAACTTCATGAAACCCCCTGTCTTCAGGACGGTACGGATAATTATCGCCCAAATGCCATTTACCAAACATGGCATTGGTATAACCATTTTGAGCAAATACTTGAGCTAGCGTTACTTCATCTTCAAACAAAATAGAGCGTCCGTTTATGGTATGGAATACGTTTACACGGTTACTGTGTCTCCCCGTCATTAACGCACCTCGGGTAGGCGCACATGTGGTAGATACGTGGTAATTTGTAAAACGAACTGCGTTATTATATAGCTTATCTAAATTTGGTGTTTTTATATAAGGGTTTCCCTCGCAAGCCAAATCGCCTTTTCCTTGATCATCTGTAATAACGATAATGACATTCGGTTTTTGTTTTGAACTTTGCTTGGTTTGTGCAAATAATCCATCAACTTGTGATAGTATCGCAATTAAAACCAAGAATATTGAGAAGTTTCTGTTATTCATTTTTGATAAAAATTAGACTGTGTTTATGAATCTCGAAAATAAAGAAAATTAAAAACTCCTTATTGTTTTTTCGACCAATGCAACATAAACCTTTGATTACTTATTTTTGAAGCAACATAAATAAAGTTTCATTTATATTTTTTCTATGGTTGCATAATATGCACCTAACTCTTCTTTATTATCTAAAGTAAACCAGGTTTCAAGGTGTGTTTCTCCTTTTTCAAGATTAACTTCAAACTCAACATATTCATCATTTGGATTTACACCTTTGGTAAGTTCTATATCCTGAATTTTTATTTTAGCCTTCTTGATTATTAATGCTTTGCTTTTTTTACTTTCAGTAACACTGGTTCCGGGAATTGCTGGACGTAATGGGGCTTTGGCATTTAAAGCTAAATGTGTTTCTACTGGCCAACGACGAAGTTTTATAGTATAGGTACCAGCTTCGACTGCTTTAACACGCCAAAAACCATTATTAATTTGCCCTTCTCTGATATGATTTTGTTGCCAAGGTGTGAAGTCATCACTATGCCAATCATGACAAAACAAGGTGGTTGGATTTTCTGCTTTATCCCCAATAATGAAATATGGTTTTTCTACGAAAGTAGGCGATATTTCTGCCCACCATTTATCGTATGCCGCTTTGTATTCTTTTACTTTTTCAGGATATTGATCTGCAATGTTTGTACGTTGTTCTGGATCCGTTTTCAAATCATATAATTCAGTGCCTTCAACCAATCGCCAATTACGATGCATCAATGCCGTTCTTTTCCAAGGCACAGGATCTGTTGAAAATTGGGTGTTAACGTATACAATTCTATCTTCAAATTTAGAAGCATCACCTTTCATTAAGGGCACTAAACTAGAACCATCAAATTTTATATCTTCTTTAACATCTAACTCACACAAGTCAATCAATGTTGGTAAAATATCATAGTGAGCCGTTAAATCATTGATATCTTTCCCTACATTAATGCCTCCATTTTTCCAATGAATGAAAAACGGAACACGGTGTCCGCCTTCATACATACTCGCTTTTACACCACGCATGCCAGCATTATTTCCTTTTGCAATGAAACCATCCAATCGGTCTTGTCCTTCTTCCATTTTATTTCCGGCAGCAGAACCATTATCAGCAGTAAAAATAATAATGGTATTATCCATCAAATTGATAGATTTTAAATAGTCTTGCAACTTACCAAGGTTTTCATCAATATTAGCAATCATGCCATAAAAGGCAGCATTGGGGATGTTTTCATTGTCTTTATAAGGGTCGGAGTACTTGTCATCAACCCAATATGGCGAGTGCGCCGCATTGGTTGAAAGGTAACAGAAGAATGGCTTGTCTTTTTGTTTTCCTATATATTGCTTTACGTTTTCGAACCATACATCGGTAGCGTAACCTTCAAACTTTTCCAATTCACCATTGTGGATGTAGGTGTCATCAAAGTAATCATTATCCCAATAATCCATGGTTTGCCCCACACCACCACCGGCATGCATCAAGACTTCATCAAAACCTTTATCTTGAGGACGGAATGGATAATTATCACCTAAATGCCACTTACCAAACATGGCTGTACTATAGCCATTGTCTTTAAATATTTGAGCCATGGTTATTTCTTTTTCAAGAATAAGTGAACGCCCTTTTATGGTAAAAAACACACCTGTTCTATAGTTGTGATGCCCCGTCATGATAGCTGCCCTTGTAGGCGCACAGGTAGGACTTACGTGATAATCGGTTAAGCGTGTACTTTCAGCATATAATTTATCAATGTTTGGTGTTTTAATCCATTCATTGCCATGTGCTGCTATATCGCCATAACCAACATCATCGACCATAATTAGGATGACATTTGGCTTTGTGGTCTCATTTGTTTTAATTTCAGATTTACAAGACGCATACAATAATACACTTGATAAAATTGATATATAAAATACTTTTTTCTTTAAATTACGTTGCATATAACTAATATTTTAAACGGTTGAGATTGTGAGGTTCTATTTTTTAACAAAATTATTTTTTTAATACTACTGAATCATAACTTATGGTTCATTATAAGTTGTTAACTCTTTTATAAAGTATATTACTAAAATTCGGAAATAAACCAGTATGGATTGGAAGTTCATAGCCTTAAACAAAAGAATGAATTTTTTTTTAATATTAGTTAAATATTCAGTTGCCTTTTTCCGAATTGGGTTTATCCTTGCGATGCTCAAGATATTCTTGAACCATTTCATCTGTTATCTTACCCGTACTCTATACACCATAACCAACAGCCCAAAAATGACGACCCAAATACTGCTTGTTTAATTTTGGAAATTCTTGTTGCAAAAGACGAAATGAACAATCTTTTAATTTTTTTAGCAAATTGTTCACACTCAATGATGGCAAGTACTCAATATGAATATGATCCTTACTTACAACACCCTTTAGAACAGGAACATATTCAGAATTACATATCCGAATCAACAAATCTCGACAGCGATTTTGAATAACTCCTTGTAAAACAGCATAACGATATTTTGTTTATCAACCTAAATGATATCTTAACTTACTACAAAACTAAAATATTTATAAAAACTAAAGGAATTGCAATGAAATTGCAGGGTTTTAACCTTTAACTTGAAAATAAACATATTTTATTTATAAAATACCTTTTACTTCAAATATAACAGCATATCTAATTAACATAATTTCGACGTAAGAAATCTATAATTTTATTAAGAAAAAGTAGAATAATCAGTAAATTGTAGGCTTCCCAAAAAAAAATGACAGTTATAAATTCAAGTTTATTAACTTTAAATTTAAAATGTCATAATGAAAAACAGCAAATTTATTGAGAATCAGATAATCAAAACTCTCAAGAAAAAAGAACAAGGAAGATCTGTAGGTGATTTATCCATAGAATTAGGAATAGATAAAAGCACGCTTTATACTGGAGCAAGAAGTATGGCGGCATGGAACAGCAACAGCTTAAAAGGCTTAAGGAACATGAAGAGGAAAATAATAGACTCAAACTGATCTATGCAGACGTTAGCATAAATAATAAGATGTTAAAGGACGTTCTATTGACGTCCTAGAATGGCATCACACTTAACACCAATTGATTTATATCGCTAACAAATTACCAAAACAAGCAATATAGAGCCGCCGTAATAATGCATACTAAAAACGACCCGATGTTGAACAATGGTGTGGTTTTAAATAAATCTTTGGACAAACCTATGCCCTTTTCATCATCTTTTCCTTTGTTCTGAAGGTAGCTCAATATTACTATCACTAACATGGTAAATACCGCGGTCAGTCCCATTTGGTGCATCCAAGGTTCTAAAGCTGCTATTGGAATATATTTTAACAGTAATGCTATTGGAATCGATAAAAGCGCTCCCCAAATAGCGGCATTATTGGTTGTTTTTTTCCAGAACAAGCCTAAAATAAATACGGCCAATATACCAGGGCTCACAACACCAGTCCATTCCTGAATAAACTGGAATGCCTGATCGATGCCTCCTAAAAGCGGTGCCATTATTACGGCAATTATCAATGCCACGGCTGCCGAAATACGTCCCACATTTACCGTGGTTTTATCGTTCGCATTTTTATTGATGTACTGCTTATAAATATCCATGGTGAAGATGGTTGACGTAGAATTTAACATGGATGCCAATGAAGAAACAATGGCAGCAGCTAAAGCAGCAAAAGCCACACCTTTAAGTCCTGTTGGCAAAAATTGCAACAACCAAGGATATGCTTTATCCGCTTGCCCAGTAGTAGGCATATTCAATTGTCCTGCTTCACCTAGACCTGCCATGATGGATGGGTCGTTAACCATCACGTAAGCTGCTATTCCTGGAATTACAACAATTAAAGGAATTACTATTTTTAACCCTGCTGCAAGCAAAATACCCTTTTGGGATTCTTTTAAAGATTTAGCCGCTAAAGTTCTTTGGATAATATATTGATTGAAGCCCCAATAGTAAATATTGGCTACCCATAAACCTCCAATAAGTACCCAGATACCTGGCAAGTTCAAATAATTTGGATTTGTGCTTCCATCAGCATCAAATTCATCTAATATCATATGGAATTTTTCTGGAGCTGCTTCAACTACTTTAGAAAAACCTGCTAGCATTCCTTCGCCTCCCGATACTGTATTCAAAGCCAAATAAGTGGTAGCCAAACCACCTAAAACTAAAAACACGACTTGTATCACATCTGTCCAGGCAACAGCGGATAATCCACCGTACAATGAATAAGCCGCAGCAAATAATGCCAGACCTATTACGGCATACATCATATCCACGCCCATGATTGTTTCAATAGCCAAACCTCCTAAGTATAATACAGAAGCAAGATTTACGAATACGTAAAGCGCTATCCAAAATACAGCTAATATGGTTTTAAGATTGGTGGAGAATCGTTTCTCTACAAATTCCGGAATGGTATAAAGTCCTTTTTCAATAAAAATGGGCAAAAAATATTTACCTACTATTATTAAAGTTATAGCTGCCATCCATTCGTAAGAGGCTATGGCCAATCCCAATGCAAATCCAGAACCGGACATACCAATAAATTGTTCTGCCGAAATATTTGCCGCAATTAGCGAGGTACCAATAGCCCACCAAGGCAATGATTTACTTGCCAAAAAATAATCTTCAGCATTTTTTTCATGCCCTGCCTTATCGCGAGATACCCAAAGGCCTACACCCAATATTAATATAGCGTATGCCACAAATACAGCATAATCCCAAAATTCAAATCCGTTTGTCATAGTAAAATAATTTAGCTGGTTTATTTTTTAAAATTTCAAATATTGAAAACAAAATTTGTCAAATATATATAAAATATTTAAAAACATACCAGTACCTACTAGTTTTATTTGGTATTTTTTATACATTTGCCACATGAGCATGATTCGTGTTAAAAAACAAATAGGTACACCTAAATACAAACAAATTATAGCTTCCATTGAAGATGCTATCGTTTCTGGTACTTTAAAAAAAGGCGACCAACTGCCGTCCTTAAACAGTATTAGAGATGCTCACAAACTTTCTAGGGACACGGTTTTAATGGCTTTTAACGAATTGAAAAACAGAGGCATCATCCAATCTGTAGTTGGAAAGGGCTATTACCTTATAAATGACAACATTGAAGTTTCCCAAAAAGTATTTTTGTTATTTGACGAGCTCAATTCGTTTAAAGAAGACTTGTACAATGCCTTTATCAGCAACCTTGGAGAAAACGTTCGGGTTGATACTTATTTTCACCATTTCAATGAAGACATGTTCAGTAAATTGATTCAGGAAAACCAGGGCGTTTACAACCATTACGTTATCATGCCAGCCAATTTAAAGAACACACATTTGGTTTTGGAGGCACTACCTAAAGACAAAGTTTACATTCTGGACCAAACACACCCCGAACTATCTGAATATGCAGGTATCTATCAAAATTTTGAAAAAGATATTTTCAACAACCTCAATATGGCTTTGCCTTCAATTCAGAATTACAAAAAAATAATATTGCTTTTCGACCACAATAGGCAGCCCCAAGGCATGCTTAAAGGGTTCAAAGATTTTTGTCAATTAAACGCTATCGCAAACGAAGTTATTAACTCCTTACAAAATAGAGACTTAAACAAAGGTGAGGTTTACATAATACCCGATGACAAAAACCTTTTAATAGCTATCAAAAAAATTAAGGAAAAAGAATTTACGCTTTCAAAAGATATAGGAATCATCTCTTATAATGACACCCTTTTGAAAGAAATTGTTGAAGGTGGCATCACAACCATCTCTACCGATTTCAACAGTATGGGAGAACGTTTGGCAAAAATGATACTTAACAAAGAACAACTTCAAATTGAAAATACCAACAACCTAATACTTAGAAATTCATTGTAACTAATTATAAAATGCAACATGAACAAAACATTAACCAATACCATAAAAAACAGCTTCATTAAGAAGTTCAAAGCTGAACCTCTTATGATATTTTCACCAGGACGTATCAATATCATTGGAGAACATACCGATTACAATGATGGTTTCGTGTTTCCCGCTGCCGTTGATAAAGGCATTGTGACTGGCATCCAAAAAAGTAATGCCAACACCTCTATGGCTTATGCCGTGGATAAAGAACAAACCATAGAGTTTTCTCTTGACAAACTGAAACCATTAGCACAGGGCAGTTGGCAAAATTACATACTGGGGGTGGTAGCCGAAATTCAAAACAGAAGCAAAACCTTGGGCAATTTCAATATTGCTTTTGGCGGCGATATACCCGGAGGAGCAGGCATGTCCTCTTCCGCCGCCTTGGAGAACAGTGTGGTTTTTGGGCTGAATGAGCTTTTTGGTTTAGGGTTGACCAAGCACGAAATGATTTTGATCTCTCAAAAAGCAGAGCATAACTATGTTGGCGTTAAATGTGGTATCATGGACCAATATGCCAGCATGTTCGGTATTGAAAACCATGCTCTGTTACTGGATTGCAGAACCGTAAAATCGAAGCCTTTTAAGATTGATTTTAAAGACCACGAACTTATTTTAATAAATACCAACGTGAAACACAGCTTATCCGATAGTGCCTATAACGATAGACGTTCCGTTTGCGAATCGGTAGCTGAAATGTTGAATGTAAAAGCCTTAAGGGACGCTACGGAATTTGATCTGGAATCCATAAAAGATAAAATAACGCCCGAAAACTATCAAAAGGTATTGTATGTCATCCAAGAAAACGAGCGTGCCGTTCAAGCTTCCATAGCCATGCAAGAAAATGATCTGGAAACACTTGGAAAACTTATTTACGCTTCGCACAACGGGCTGCAGCACCAATACAAGGTGAGTTGCGATGAACTGGATTTTCTTGTAGAGCAGGCCAAACTGAACGGCCATGTTTTGGGCGCTCGCATGATGGGCGGCGGTTTTGGTGGCAGCACCATTAATTTAATTGAAAAAACGGAAACCGAATCTTTCAAAACCTTTGTTGCAGAAGCTTACAAGACCCAATTCAACAAAGAATGCTCCATATATAGCGTTAAACTATCTGAAGGCACACATTTAATAAAATAATTAAAATTTATATCAAACAAAATGAATACGGATTTACAGGACTATTCACATAAAAGGTACAATATTTTAACGGGCGAATGGGTTTTAGTATCACCACATCGTGCCAAACGTCCTTGGCAAGGACAAAATGAAGCAGTATCAAATGAAACAAGACCAACACACGACCCCAGTTGTTATTTGTGTGCCGGAAATACCAGGATTAATGGTGAAATAAACCCGAATTACGAAGATGTGTTCGTTTTCACCAATGATTTTGCCGCTTTACAGACTGATTCCAAAACCTTTCAGGTTGAAGATGGTTTACTTTTGGCACAAAGCGAACAGGGTATCTGTAAAGTCATTTGTTTCAGTCCGGACCACTCCAAAAGTTTGGCGGACATGCAGCCTTCAGAAATAGAAAAAGTGGTTTTTGCTTGGCAACGGGAATACAAGGAGCTTGCAGCCAACAAACTAATCAATTACGTTCAAATATTTGAAAATAAAGGCGCCGTTATGGGCTGTAGCAATCCGCATCCGCATGGGCAGATATGGAGCCAAACCAGTTTGCCCAATGAGGTTGATAAAAAAGACAAACACCAATTAGCGTATTACAATAAAAACAAGAGCAGTCTTTTAGGGGATTACCTTAACCAGGAACTATCAAAAAAAGAGCGTATCATTTTTGAAAATGATGCGTTTGTGGTATTGGTTCCTTTTTGGGCCGTTTGGCCATTTGAGGCAATGATCGTTCCCAAAAGACAGCAATCAAACATTCTTGAATTAAAAGATAACGAATCGTTCCTTTTTGCCGAGGCTATTTCAGTATTGACCAAAGCTTACGATAAATTGTTCAATACCTCATTCCCCTACTCTAGTGGCATACACCAAGCACCAACTAATGGAGAGGATAACAGCCATTGGCATTGGCATATGAGTTTTTATCCGCCTTTGTTAAGAAGCGCAACCGTTAAGAAATTTATGGTAGGATATGAAATGTTCGGGTCGCCTCAACGCGATATTACCGCGGAAATTGCTTGTAATAAATTGAAAGAACTTATTTGATTTTAGCTAACTTCTTAAGGTTCAGTTAGCCAAAAATGAATGTAAAATGTTGTTAAGTTTTTGCTTTTGGGCTTAAGCAACACAATCTGTTGAACGACGGCCAAAACATCAAACAAACTTTTCATTGATAAACATAGTTAAATAAAATTCGATTTAAATTATAATTGAATCTATATAAGGTTCTTTTTAATTATATTTATAACACGAAAGTTAATTAGACAGATTTTATAATAAAGCAAGGTTCACAAATCGTCAACAAAAATTACAACAATTAGCAAAACCCTTTATATGACAGGCAAATGCATAATGGGTTCGAATCCCAGCCCGAATCGAACCTAAATTCCCTTTATGAATTCAGATTTACTTTGGCTTCATTAGTATTTCTGTTAATTTGATTATTTAATTTATTACTTAACGTCTTCATGTCTACACTCACTTTCTCTTCTATTACTCTAGCATAAACCTGTGTTGTTGAAAGTTTGGAATGCCCCAATAACTTTGAAACGGTCTCTATAGGTACACCGTTGGATAGAGTTACCGTGGTGGCAAAGGTATGACGCGCTGAATGAAAGGTTATATTCTTTTTTATTTCAAGTAGTGCTGTGATTTCTTTTAGGTAGACATTTAATCTTTGATTTGTATAGACCGGTAACAATCCAGAATCACTTTCAATATTCCCGTTATATTTTTTGATAATATTCAATGCTTTTTCTAAAAGCGGTATTTTAACAGACTGCGCTGTTTTTTCGCGTTGGGTAAAAATCCAATAATCTCCATCTATACCTCTTACGATATTATTATCTGTAAGTGACCTAACATCTGTATAGGACAATCCTGTATAACAAGAAAAAATAAAGATATTCCTTGTCTTTCTATGGACTTCCTCTTCCAACATAACCTGTTCAAATCTTTGAAGTTCCATTTTTGATAAGTAATCTCGTTGATGTTTCGTGAATTTTAGCTTGAAACGAATAAAAGGGTCTTTTTCTATCCATTCTAAATTAAGTGCTAGATTCATCATTTTTTTTAGGCGTTCCAAATGCTTCATAACACCATTGTTACGTAATGGTTGTCCTTTGTTAATAGTAGGCCCTTTTCTAAGGAACTGTTCAAAATCAATAATAAAACCATAGGAAAGTTGTTTTAAGTAAATATCACTCGACTTTATTTTTGCTTTTAGAAACCTTTTTAAATAGCGCTCTGTGGTATAATAATTCTTCAAGGTTCCGAACTTCAAAACGGCCTTCATAGTTGTGTTATGATAATCAACCAAATACAACAGTGTTTTTTGGTCGTCGTCCTCCCCTAAATATCTAAATTTAATTGCTTGTGCCGTTACCAGTTTAAACTCCGATTGCAATTGTCTCTGACACTCCAATAAATCAGCGTACACTTGGTCTAAATATGCATTCAGGGCTGAAGCATTCGGAGTTCTTGGTTTTGCCCTTTTTGATTTCGGATCCCAATAGGTAACCGATAGGTAACGCTTCAAACTGATTTCTGCTCGTTTTCCGTTGACAGTTACGCGAGCATAAAGTGGGGCAATATCGTCCTTTTTTTTGGCTGCATTCAACCAAAAATGAACACTAAAAGTCATTGAAGTCTGCATGTTCTCTCACTTTAAATGAATATTCGATTTGTTAACGAAAGTCAAATCGAAGCGAAAGTCATTGCTACTGCACTACCAATATAGTGAAAAATTTTGCAACTTTTTAGGTAACCGAATAGGTAACCTTTCAATTGATTTTAAAGCTTATTTTATAAAATCAAAAAAAAATGCAAATATTTGATTTTCATAAAATTAACTATTTTTTGATATCCATTGATACCCTAAAAGTCGGGATGACAGAACTAACTACGGATTTTTAAGTTACTGTTTTTCAGTATTTCAAGTGATTTAATTTCAGTAATTCACCGAATTGCACACTAAAGTCAATAAGAGCTATTTAAAAACAAAATTTAATTTGTTTTTTTTTGATAAATATACAAATTAATTTGAGTAAAATCAGTATCGTAATTTAATACTTATTTTTGATTTATAAATTTAGTAGTAAAAGATAAAAAAAAGATATAATTGTGGCAGAAAGACCTTCCTCAACTTAATTTTTTAATATTCAAATAGTTACAAATATATTTACAGCTTGTTAACCGAATAGGTAACTTTATTGAGAACTTTTGTTTCATTTTGATGTTAAAATCCTAATTTTATAAAAAAATACTAATTCTACAGCTTTAATAATATTTGAAATTTGCTAAATTTCTTTTCTTTATTTCACCTTTTCGTAATAAATATAAATTAACTTTTAAAATCTGTACCAAACCTTAATCTATAGGTTGAACAACAGTAATGCTTGCATTAAAACTGCCGACTTTATTCAATTTTTGAAATGCTTAACCAATAAATACCCTTAAAAAATTACCCTCTTCACATTACATTATTTTTTATTGGAAACCTTTCTTCTAATGCAACATTCTTTCTGTTCTATTTTTTTAGTGTATGCTGTGAGTCCATTTATCTATTATTAAGTCTGATAAATTATTATTTTAAAATTGGTTTTAAATTTTCATCCAAAGGAGTCATGTGCGGCATTAATAAATGAACAAAGCCAAGTATGATTAAATAACAGGAGCCTGCTATCATAAACGCCCAAAAATAACCTGAATTGCCGGCTGAATCTAATACAGAACCTAAAGCGTAATCGGCTACGATACCTGCAACAGCACCAACCATTCCGCCAATACCAACAACGGATGCGGTTGCTTTTTTAGGAAACACGTCTGAAACTAATGTGAAAATATTAGCTGACCAAGCTTGATGACCTGCCGCTGCAAAACCTATAAGAAAAATGGCTAGCCATTTGCTATCTGTTATAGCAACAAAACATACTGGTAAAATGATTAAAGCACAGATTAATAAAGTGATTTTTCGTGCCTTATTAACCGTCCATCCTTTTCTCATAAAATAGCCAGATAAATACCCTCCTAGTATACTACCACCATCTGCCATAATATAAATAACAAAGAAAGGAAGTGCTATATTATGAATATTAACCCCAAAAGTGTCAGCCAAAAATTTAGCTCCCCAGAACAGGTAGAACCACCAAACGGCATCAGTAACTTTAGCTAAGGCAAATGCCCAGGTTTGACGTTTATCTAGCACACTTTTCCATGGTAATTTCTCTTCACTTTCTGCTCCAGCAGAATCACTTTGAATATAGGCCAATTCTTCTATACTTACATGGGGATGTATTTCTGGTTTTTTGTACATTCTAAACCATAAAAATACCCATAAAGTACTTAGAACACCTGTAATTAAAAATGGTATTTGCCAGTTTTCACCATCTTCATGTACAATCCAGCCAACAACAAACGGTGCTGCAATAGCTCCAATACTTGTAGCGGCGTTAAAAAGTCCAGTAGCAAACGCTCTATCTTTTTTTGGAAACCATTCTGCGGTAGTTTTAATAGCAGCTGGAAAGTTACCTGCCTCACCAAAACCTAATCCAAATCGCGCTGCGGCAAATCCAATAACACTAAACCCTGGACGGACCAAAGCATGTAACATGCCGAAAACACTCCAAATAGCAATGGAAACTGTATAACCATTTTTGGTACCCAATCGATCAATTAAACCACCCATAAAAAGCATACCTAAAGCATAAGCAACCTTAAAGGCTATCATAATATTGGCATAATCCTTATTTGTCCAGCCAAACATTTTTTCTAATGTTGGAGCCATCACTCCAATAATGCTTCTATCAAAATAATTGATGGTAGTTGCGAACATTAAAAGGGCAAGAATCCTATAACGATAGTTCCCTATTTTTTTAGAATCAATCATAACTTAATTGTTTAGTTGGTATTGGTTTAATTTTTCTTGTTTAATTAAAATTTAAAATAGTTTTTGCATTATTATAGCTAATGTGCTTGTTGTACTAGACTAGGACATAATTGAATTTTGCTTTCAGTTCAAGCAAATGGGAATCAGTGCAATCCAAGTTGTCATTTGTTTCATAATGTGTTACACGCTTTTTTCTTATAATAGTTCTTAATGATTTCAATAAGCATGGGTAATAAAGACAACAGTATAATTCCGAAGATTACCATTTCAAAATTATTTTTCACAAAGGCTAAATTTCCAAAAAAATAGCCAAGAAAAACCAAGCTAAAAACCCATATAAATGCTCCAACTACATTATAGCGAACAAATTTAGCATATGGCATTTCTGCTATTCCTGCTATAAAGGGTGCAAAAGTTCTAATAATAGGCAAGAACCGAGCGATAATTATAGTTTTGGGTCCATAAAGTTTATAGAATTCATTTGTCTTTAGTATATATTTTGGATTTACGATTAGCTTTTCTTTAATTTTCAAGTTAAGTATTTTTAGACCGATATTCTTACCGAGATAATAATTAATACCGTCTCCCAGTATTGCAGCTATAAACAATAGTAGAAGCGTCATCAAAAGATTTAATTCTGCTGTTTGTCCCATATCATTTTGCACGCCTGCGCAAAAAGTACCAGCGGTAAATAATAGAATATCTCCTGGCAAAAAAGCCATAAACACAAGGCCAGTTTCCATAAATACTATCAAAAATAGAATAACATAAATCCATATACCATACTCTAAAACCAATTCAAAAAGATGATGGTCAAGATTTAATACCAAATCCAAAAGATTATTAATGATTTCCAAAGTATTTTTTTTTTTAAAATTTAAGTTTTACTTGAAAATGAGTTTTCAAGTTTTGACATACAGCAATTGCTTAGTTTTAGCAGTGTTAACTATAACCAAACCTTAATCAATAAACTTTACAAAGATTAAGGTAGGTTATGGTTTTTATAGTAAAAGCTTAATTAAGCGGCCTTTATTCGGGCTACTGCATTAGTTTTACTTTGTATAATAAGGGACTTCCATTTTTCAGCACGTTTCATTTCCAGATATTCAGAAAATTCTTCGTTTACGTCATAAAAACGAAGCGTAATGGTCTCATTTTTAAATAAAAATGCCAACTCTAAATCCACTGATTGTAATTCGGTTTCTATTTTCTTTTCCTTTTTAAAATCTCTTGTTTTTCTATTTATATGACAACTTTTTAGTTGGCTAAGATCAATTTTAGAAAAAGAAGCTTCTTGGTTGGTTAGTTTTATGAACATCAGTATATTTTGAGATTCATTAAGTCCGATGAAATTATTATTCCAATATTCTTCAATATTGAAAGACATGTTTTCTTTTTTTATAACATCCTTAAATAATTTCTCGTTTTTTTTGGTATTATTTTTTCCAATAAATATGAACCATATATAGGGTAATATACAGAATAAGGTAGTGAATATAATCATTACCGAAATTGATATTTTCATTGTATTTATGTTTTAAGTTTTAAATTGAAATAGTAAAAGTGAATATGTATTCCCAATAAATAGGAATAAATTCAAAAGAAACAATAAAGCAATTTTTTTACGTAAAACAGTGGAAGGGAAAGATGAGCGTACTTGATGTTAATTTTAAAGGAATGTTTTTGCCAATCTCTAAATAAAGGAGTTTAAAATCATAGGATTCGGCAATAGACAGCAATACCTTATAATTAATTGGGATGAACGGTATTTTAAATGTTTTAAATGACCAATTAGCCTGATTGATTTCGAGATATCCATCAACGATTAAGGCTTGATGCTTGTTGCCGTTTGAAGAAGTAATACTATCTACTTTGATATCAATATTTGAGGAAGCCCCATAAAATTCTTGTGGAGAACTAAAGGACAGCCATAAAAATAGGCTGCAAATAAAATACTTAAAACCAAGCATTTTGAAAAAATTATTACACAAATGTAAAACTATTATTTGTTAATAAATTCATAAATTTATTTTTAAAAATCTTTATTGAGGAATATTTTTTTAAACCAATTTCCTCCTACATTTGTTCTACTTTTATCAAAATTATTATGGAACTAGTTATAGGTTATATTGGTTTTATTATTTCTGCTTATTCGGTAATTGCCAATGATGTTATTCAAACACTTGGTACGTTTATCTCTTCAAATTTTAAAATAAAGTGGTGGTGGCTTTGGCTTTTTTCCATTAGTATTCTATCGATAACGCTGTGTTATGGATGGTATATCAATGATGGTGATGTTTCATATGGCAGATTAGCAAATATACCTTTGCCTGAACCTCTAGAATGGTGGTATCTTTTAGCCCCCATTGCTTTATTAGTCATTACTCGATACGGAATACCTGTGAGTACTACGTTTATGATTTTAAGTGTTTTTTCTTCAGGCATTATTATAGAAAAAATGATTTTAAAATCTGTGTATGGTTATGCAATTTCCTTTGTTTTTGCCATAGTTGTATATGTTGTTATTTCAAGGCGATTTGAATCTAATTATTCCTTGGATAAATTAGACAAACAGAAAAAGAAACATTTTTGGCTAATGGCACAATGGTTTTCTACTGGATTTTTATGGTCTCAATGGCTTATTCAAGATTTTGCAAATATTTTTGTTTTTCTTCCTAGGCAACTCTCCATCGAGCACCTCTTAATATCCTTGACTTGTATTCTTCTAATTATGGCATATATTTTCAGGAAACGAGGTGGTAAGATTCAGGAAATTGTCAATCAGAAATCCAATACCAAGAATATTCGTTCTGCCACTATTATAGACTTAATCTATGGCATCTTCTTGTTTGTATTTGGTAACCTTAATTCGATCCCCATGAGTACCACTTGGGTTTTTATTGGTATTTTGGCTGGACGGGAATTGGCTATAACTTATCTACTGAATAAAAAGAAAATAAAATACACTTACATCATTATTGCTAAAGATTTTGGAAAAGTAAATATCGGGCTTGCTGTCAGCTTAGTGATAGCTTTTTTTATGCAGTATTTGAAATAAATAAAATATTATTTATTTAAGAAAATAGAATATAATTCTAGTGGTTGGCTTTTCGATGTTTTTTCTTTTGAAGTTTCATTTTATGTTGCTCATTGCATTGTGCGTTTAGATATCTTGTAATTCTTAGGGTATGGTATCGGTAAAGAATTACCGTGGCATTCTACCTTAAAATACACATGAAATTATAGGAAAAATCACTAAATGTGGTTCTTAGGCAAACACATTTTTCAAAAGCTGCTATAGTTTTTTTAGTATTTTTTAAAAAGCCAAAAATCTTATCATTATTATTAATTCTCTCTAAAAACTAATTGAGATATTTTAATATTTAGCTCATTTCTTCTTCTTCATTTTTCAATAGTTCATATTTCTTTTGTTTTTCTTGCCACCTTTTTAAAGCATATTGTTGCATATCATCTACCTTATCTTTCTCATCTAAAATTTCAAAACCGAGAAGGGTTTCTATTATGTCTTCAAGTGTTGTAACACCATCCATACCGCCATATTCATCAATTACTAGAGAAATGTGTTCCTTTTTATGAAGTAGTTCTTCCCACGCATCAAATAGGGTTATGTTATTAGAGAATACCACAATATCACGTTTAATATCCTTTAGTTTCAAATGAAACTGGTCTTCTGCCAATTTTTCAAAGACCAATTCTCTAAAAACATAACCTGAAATATTATCTCTATTGCCTTGGTATATTGGAATTCTTGAAAAATGTAAAAATTCTTTGTTTTTTAAAAACTCTTGCAAAGTCATCTCTTCATTTGCTGTAATGACCACAATTCGAGGGGTCATCACGGTTTTGATTCTAAGGCTTTTTAGCTTTATTAAATTCTGAATAATTTTGTTTTCTTTATCAGCAAAAACACCTTCTTGGGTTCCAATACTTGCCAAAGCCGAAATCTCTTCCCTACTGGTTGTTAGTTGTGGTTTTTTTCTTGATAGCATTTTTGTTAGGATAGAAGACAACCAAACCAGAGGGTAGACTATAAAAACCATCCCTTTGATTAATTTAGAGGTGATACCTATTAATTGTCTACTATGGCTTGCTCCTAAAGTTTTAGGTATTATTTCGGTAAGTACTAAAATCAAAATGGTTAGAATGGCAGAAACTACACCAAAATAAGCATCTCCAAATACCACTGTTGCTTGAGCACCTACACCTGCCGCTCCAACAGTGTGAGCCACTGTATTTAAAGATAATATTGCTGATAATGGTTTGTCTATATTTTCTTTAAGCGTAATCATTGCATCTGCATTTTTATCGCCCAAGTTAGATTTGGACTTCAAAAATGAAATTGGCACCGATAGCAAAACCGCTTCCATAATAGAACACACAAAAGAAACGAAAAGTGCAAGAAATAAATATATTAATAAAAGTGTCATTTTGAATTCAAGTTATTTTTATAGTGTTCCTTGTTGTTTCTTATTCAGTTTGATTTTTTTTTATAAATTTTGAGGCAAGCATTCCTCCAGCGAGAGAAATCAAGATAACTCCAAGTGACAACCATTCAGGAATTTCTCCTTGATGAGAAATTATCATTTTTATGCCAACAAAAGCTAGAATTACAACTAAACTATAGTTGATGTACTTGAATTTGTCTAACATACCAACAACTAAAAAGAACATAGACCTTAATCCCATTATTGCAAGAATGTTAGAGCTGAAAACGATAAACGGATCTGCTGTAATTGCTAATATTGCAGGAATGCTATCAATAGCAAAAAAGACATCGGTTAATTCTATTATTATCAGTGCTACGAATAATGGCGTAACATATTTGACACCATTTTTCATAATGAAAAACTTATCACCTTCAACTTTGGTTGTAACTGGATATACATTAGAAATCCACTTATAAATTTTAAAATCGTGTGGGTCTTTTTGCTTGCTATGACTAAATAACAATTTAAGAGCGGTTAAAATTAGGAATACTCCGAAGACATAAATCATCCAGCTAAATTTCGTAATAAGAGCTACTCCAAAAAGAATCATCAATGCCCTAAAAACAATTGCACCCAAAACCCCATAAAAGAGTACTTCGTGTTGGTATTTCTTAGGAATTCCAAAAGAAGAAAAGATAAGTGCAATGATAAAAATGTTATCAACACTCAATGAGAGTTCAATTAAATACCCTGTAATGTATTTTAATACTGCATTTGTGGGTGTTAAATTTGTAGGGTTCGCAATCCAATTATTTTGAAAGGAAAGATAAACTATTCCCGAAAAAAGTATGGCACAAGTTACCCAAACACCTGTCCAAATGGCGGCCTCTTTTGTTTTTATTTCGTGGGGTTTGCGGTTAAATACGCCTAAGTCTAAGACTAAAGCAAAAACCACTATTACAATAAATACTGTCCAAACTATCATAAGTTATTTTATAAATTGTGGGTTAACTTTGTTTAAAAATCAAATAAATCGCCTAAAATCCCTTATTTTTATTATGGTAGTTGTTTTTTTCGGCATAATAGCGTTCCTTATCAAGATAGTTGTTTCTCTTTGGATTTGATGGTTGCTGAACTGAGCGTTCGATAATCTTATCCAGTTCACTACGGTCTAACCAAATACCTCGACCATTAGGACAATAATCAATTTCAATTCCATTACGGTCTGCCATTACCAAGGCTACATTACATGTTGGACATTTCATAGTTTTCTTTTTTTATATTCAATTGTTTAATTATTTGCTTTCTTTTTAATGTATAATTTTATGATTACCGGCGCAGTAACGATTATTACCAAACCTATTAAAATATATTCCAAATTACTTTCAACCCAAGGAACATCGCCTAAAACATAACCTAATAATGTGATACTACCTACCCATACAATTGCACCGATAATATTGTAGAACGCAAACTTTTTGAAATTCATCTCTACTGTGCCAGCAATAATTGGAGCAAAAGTTCTTACTATGGGCAAGAAGCGCGCGATAGCAATCGCGAAGGCTCCTCTTTTTTCATAAAAATCGTGTGCCGTTTGAATATGTTTTCGTTTTAAAAACCAAGTGTCTTCTTTTATGTTAATTACCTGTTTGAATTTATAGCCAAACCAATACCCAAAGAAGTTCCCTAGAATAGTGGATCCTGTAAACAAGGTCATCCAAAACAAAAGGTTAATAGATTGGTCAGTAAATGGATATGGAGTTTCGTTGGCAGAGGCAATCACTATTCCCGAAATAAACAAAAGAGGATCTCCTGGTAGAAAAAAACCAATTATTATCCCTGTTTCAATAAATAAGATCAATAAGACCAAATATAATCCACCATTTTTCATTATCCAATCGGGGTGTAATAGGTATTGGAGCGATTCTAATATAACATCCATTAATTTATTTTTAGTTTTTTTGACTCACAAAAGTAGCAATACAATTTTAAATAATAGCATTACTATTATAAATAAACGTTAAACTTTTTTACTTATCTTTGTCAGCAAATATTTCGGGCAGGAAACATTTATTATGGAAGTTGAGTTTAAAATAAAAATGAATGAAGGTTTATATCTTCGCAACCCAGAAGATACGGAGTTGGGAAGAAAAATTCTGAAACACAGCGTAGAGCTTATTTATAAGTTGGGTTTTGAAGCCTTCACATTTAAAAAACTTGCGGAAGATATTGGTTCAACAGAAGCGGGGATTTATCGTTATTTTGAAAATAAACATAAATTATTGATTTATATTACTGCCTGGTATTTTGGGTGGGTTGAATTTCAAATAAGTTTTCAAACCAATAATATAGAAGTTCCTAAAGTTAAACTTCAAAAAATAATAAGTTTATTATCGTTCCCAATTGAGGATGATATACAAACGAGTTATATAGATGAAAGCTTGCTTCATCCTGTGATTGTTGCAGAAGGCTCCAAAGCTTATTTAACGAAGCAAGTTGCGGAAAATAACAAATTACAATTTTTCCAACCGTATAAAGATTTATGTACATTGATTGGCAATGTCATTTTAGAATATAACCCTAAATACAAATTTCCTAAATCGTTAGCTTCTACGATTGTTGAAATAGCACACTTTCAAAACTTTTTTATGCACAATCTTTCATCACTTACCGATTTTGGTAAAAGGGATAAAGAGACTGAAATAGTTGAATTTTTAAATGATTTAGTTTTTTCAAGTATAGACAAAAGTTAACTATTGAAAACTATTTAATTTGCAAAGTTGACATATTTTGTGCTACCTATTGGAAGCCTACAGGCAACGTTTATTTAGGAAAGTTGCATATTTGTGTACGAGGCTTTTAGAAGTAAAATCTAATATAACAAAGGGGGCTCGGACTCTTTGGTTAATCACTAATTTGAGCATTATTTTTATACGGTTAGACAGCTATTTAACATTCAATATTAACCGTTACTGAAATGCTACAAATTCCAACTGTTAAAAAAATCAGTCCGACCAGTACTGTAAAATTAAACTAAAAATATTAATTTTTTTTATTTTCCAATAACGAATTTTTTAGGTTCTTTTGGATCACATATAATCTCAATCTGTATATCAATATTCTTTAATAAGTTCGAATTTTACTTTAATGATAGCATGTTTTTTCTTAACTTGAATTCCATTTTTTAGATGCTAATTCGACAGTTAGTGTTTTATGTCCGTCAGTGTTTGGTTCGTCTTACAGAAGAGGTGTGCTTAATAAATATATCTTTGATAAAATTGCTCAAACCAGAGAATAAACACAAATACGGATTACCAGATTATATTTATCATAGACCACATGAATTGGATAACACTCTACATAGAAACAGAAGTATTATTTTAGAAGTTTTGGAAAATTAAATAATCATAAAAAAGGAGACCAATAAATTCGGCACATTACCCTGCATTGCGCGAAAAGCTGCATTTCGGAAAAAGAGCTTCATTAAAAAAATCTTACATGATTTCAAACTTTTTAGATTTATTCTTCGTATTTTCAATTCTTATTACAGAAAAGACATTACATTTTTGGAAATAATAGTATTTTTTTGTCCTGATATATCGGGATGAAAAGGATTTCCATGATAAAAACAATGAAAAAATGAAAAATTTAAGCCCAAAAAAAACAATACAATTAAGCGACACTTTTTTGATATGGCTTTTGCCTTTTAATAACAGCACAAACTCTCAAAATGAGTTTGTTTCTTACATTATTAAGGATAAGCATTTTATTTTTTCCTTCATCAGCCTTACGTTTATAGTAAATTTTAAGTTCTGGGTCATATCTGACCGCAGACAAGGCACACATATGCAAGTGCCTTTTCATCGTTTTGTTAGCCATGTGGTGCACTCTGGATCTTTTTTGTACGGAAGAGCCAGAAGTATGCTCAAAGGGTACAACACCACAATAGCAAGCCAGTTGTTTGGCTTCTTGATACCTGGTAAAGAAGTTTGTAAAAATAATGAGATATAAAGCCGTCATGATACCAATTCCTGTAACTGAAGTAACAAGTCCTACAGTTGTATTTAGCTTTTCATCAGCAAGAATGAAAGCTTGTAAATCTGCTTCTATTCGTTTAATCTCATCATCGAGGCATTTGTTGGTCTTTCTAATCTGTTTTTCGGCAAGCTTTCCCAGCTCAGGAGCAAAATGGTTTACTTCATTTGGGTATTTATTTAAATCCGCTTTGAAGTTCACAAGTTGTTCCCTTGCTTTGATAAGAATCTTTATTTTTTCAAGAATTTCAGGAATTGGTTTGTACATTTCCATCTCATTACAGTTTTTAACTGCATATTGGGCTATACGAATGGCATCTATTTTGTCGTTCTTACCGCGTTGTATTCCTAAACTACGGGTAATTCTTAAAGACATCTCCACACAGAAAACAGCTTCTGTTTCTAAAAGTTTTGTGATAAGTAAGTTTCCGTATATACCTGTATGCTCCATACAAATAAGAGTCTCATTTAAAGGCATTCGCTGGTTTTTTAGCAGTTTTAAAAATGCTTTGACACCTTTGATGGAATTGTCAAATAAAAATGATTTTATAGTCTCTCCATTGATGATAGCGACATCGAATGTGTGTTTGGATACATCTATCCCAACAAAGTACAGAAAGTCTGATTTTTTCATAATAGAAGGTTTAAAAAATGTAACATGTAAGATTAAACACAACCAAGAATCTGAGGTATCATCTAATCCCTAATAATAGGTCTGTAAACCTGAATTTCCATTTGATGCCAATTCAGATATAACCGATAAAGGATTTAATCCGACCTTATAAGTCCGAAACTTTGAAGAGCAATTAATTCTCCTTTATCGGTTTGGTTGCTATTCATAATTATTGAAGGTATAATATAGGATAAAAAACAATCCAACCTTCTATATGAACAACAATATAGACCTGTTAAATACTAGTAAGTATTTAAAGATTAATTTTTTTGATATGATGTAAACACAATTTATAATCTGAATTATCATCGAAACCCTAATATTAGGTCTTAAAGCCTGTATTTCCATTTGATACGATTCAGAGATAACCGATAAAGAAATTTAAAAGTATAAGCCCAAAGCTTTATTCGCGTTTAATTCTTCTTTATCGGTTGGTTGTAATTTACAATTACGGAGGGTTTTCTTAAGTAAAAGATAAAGTTCATTTTAAGGAACGATTATCTTAAAAGAAAGCTCTATGTAAATGACATTGCGAATCTAAGGGAAGAGCAAGAGCAAGAGCAAGAGGGTAACACGCTACGCGATGTTACTTATTTCCATCTGTTTGGTTTTCAGTCGATTAAATCGTTAATTTTCTTTGCCTATTTTTAAAATTGCGTTAACTTGAACGCTGAGACCAATAGAATCAGCGTTTCATTGTAACAATCTCATAAAATATGGACGATTTTAATACCATTCGGCTAAGGAAAAAGACCATCAATAATTTTAAGGAATATTCGAAAATGATAAGCCCCAACTATTCGGAAACCCTGGATTATATGATTGCCTACTTTAAGGACAACAACATTTCGCCCTACGACCTACCAAATAAGTTTGGCCTAAAGCCTCTCATTAATGACCTCAATAAAAGAACGAATGCCATTGCTACCATATTAAGGGACATTGAGAAAAATCAACTTGAACCAACTAGACAAAGATTGGAATCGCTCTTCGATGCTATGGACGAGATAAAGGAGCCCATTTACATCGCTAAAAGCCTGCCGGAGATTGAAGCTTCAAAATCTGATACAGAAAGGATGCTGGATTATTATTCCAATGCGTATGAAAGTAAAAATAGAGAGCTACACCTTGTTAAGACCGAACTTAAAAACCTTGTGAAAAATTTATCTTGTGTAAAGAATACATTTGGCAAAGATTATTTCAGACTGGATATGTCTAAAGAAAAATTAGAAGATATCAAGACCAGGTTGCTTTGATGTTATTTTACAAGCCTAAATGATGTATCCTGTTACTTGATTTCCTCCTTCTCCAAAAACACTTCATAGTATTAGTTCGATAGATATTGGGGCTTTTAATCCGTAAAAGAATTGAAATGCCAACATTAAACGTACTCACTTTTATTATTGATCAGAATTTTTAAATTTGTAAATGGATCTTACCAATAGACAAACTAATATTATAAACATAGTTACCACTCTAGAAAAGGCAAGCTTGTCCACAATTAGAGCATTATTGGAAGAGCCTATTAGTATCCCAACTCTTAATAGGGAAATAGAGAAACTAATTTACCATAAGATACTTTATCAAATTGGCAGGGGAAGAACCAAAGCCTATGCCCTATCTCCCAATTAAAATTGAAAATATTATTTTAAATTGAAAATATTATAAAAACTACCGCACTCGCTTTGGTCGAGCTTGGTTCATTTTTAAAGCGAAGGATTCCCCAGGCTCAAAATCGGAGTCATATAAAAATTCGTTTTTAAAAAGCCAATCTTAAATCCATCCCTTTAAAAACGGATTACCCCGTATGGCGTGAAATACCTTGCCACTTGCCGACTATGTACATTGCTTAATCCATTGTGGTTAGAATGCATCTAATATATTTACCTTAGCTTTTCTTTTAGTTATCCTTCTTTTTGTTCTTTGAAAGGATTTCAGTGACCCTGTCCATGCAGAACATCTGATCATGTGGCAAGAGGTCGATGACCATTTCGAGTACCTTGGTCACACTACTTATTGGTGTTTTATTGCTATGCTTGGGGTAAACAAAAGTTCCATTGCCATCCAAGGCATAATAACATACTTCCAAGAGTGCCGAAATGCTGCTTGTAATGTCCTCATTATCGAATACCTCAAATCCGATGGTCTTTCGTATCCTATTCCCATAAGCTTCCGTGTTTACTCCAGGGAAGTTTTGAATGTGCTTCTTAATTGCTTTCAATTTCTTTTTATATTTCTTTTTTTCTTTCATTAGTCTTTTGTTTCTGGTTCTAAAACTAAATCCTTGATAACATCCAACAGCTTCATTTCATTATGGGGTATCATATCCAAGACATATCCTAAAACCTCTTTAATGTTATGGTCTGGCTCAGGTATAGAACGTGTTGAGTAGTAGTCCGATTCCATGGCGATAATGCATACCTTTAAGAGATTTGAAATCATAAAAGAGGTTTCTAAATAGCCTTCCGTAACTATTCCAATGGTATAATGTCCCTTTTTAAAGGGATAGGGTATTAAAAAAGAGAAATCCTTTTTGGACAGGGATTTAATAAAACTTAATAAGTCTGTGTCTTTGGGTTCAAAACTTTGTTGCTTAGGAACTTTTATTTCTTTAGTATTTGATACTTCAACAATACAGGCATCCCATTTATTTTTAAACAATGATGTAGCCAATAATTTCATTTTATTGGCTTTCTCCAATATTCTATGGGTTTGTTCCAAGTTGATATGGTAATTGTTTTCATAACGTGTAGTTATATATGCATCATCCAATAATTTTAAAAGATGTTGCTCCTCCTGTATTTCTGTATTAAAAAGGTTTCCCAGTTCTGGAGTAAATGTTCTTATATAGGTTTGAAGCTCCTTAATACTATGGCTTTTACGTTCCTTGCCCATTGTAAATAGAGAGACATATCTAAACCATAGTTCTATATGTTGGTGCAGCATATAAGCGGCATGGGACAGATTATTTTTTTCAATAAAAAAAGTCGTTCCATCCAGAAATGCAGCTATTTTATCTCGTTCCCTTTCGAAAAGGGATTGGATATTTTTTTTTGTTTTTTCAGTAGCATAATACTCATGAAAACTGTCCAATTCTGTGTCAGAATTTTGAAAGATTAATTTGTCCCCAGTGCATCCATGAACAAAGAACAGGTTCTCTTCTTTTAACTGCTGATGGGCATATTCAAACGATAATATCCTGTATAAGAAATCCGTTTCTTCCTGAAATATTTTTGCGACCATAGAGGATAATTCTTTGGTTAAGGAAGAACTGTTTCCTTTCAAAACGACAATTAATAGGGATTTGTTATAGTCATCAAACTTAAGGTCTGACTGGTAGATGTATTTTACCTCGAGAAAAGTTGTAAGCTTATTTACGACCATTTCCATATGTGAATTAGTCTCTTGATTCATGATTTTTGGAAATTTAAGTTAATATATTCAGACATACAGTTCATATAATCGGAACTAATGTACACATAATATGATAAAATAACAAACTAAAGTTTAGAAAATCGGAAAACTTTATCTTAAATATTAACTTTATATACTGAAAATAGGATAAAAACATGACTCAATTAGGACTCTACTTTGCTAAAAAATCAATAAACAGATCAGATGTGTCTCGTAAAACTGGTATTAGCAAAACAAGATTAAGTGAACTTGCTAATAACATAAATACACAATTGAAGGTAAAAGAGTTGTATTTGATTTCACTTGCTGTAGACGAAGACCCTGGTGAATTATTAAAGGAAGTTTGTAAAGACTTAAAACTACCAAAGGAGTAAACCTTCTTGAAATAGAAATAAATTTCTTATTTAGTATTGCACAAACCTAGTGAACAAAGCTTTCTAAAGTTTGGTTCTATCAAACGAGGGCGAATTTCACCTACAAAAACAAAACGAGAGTAAAAAATTGCTATATTTACGCTTGAATATAAAACAAGGGCAAAAAACACCCTTGTTCAAGATTACAAGTATGAATAGCAAATCAATATATAATCCAGAAATACCATATAACAGTTTACCTCTATTGCCACCTAAAATGGAAATAGAAAATATGGTCATTCTAAAAAAAACTATCAGTGCTAGTAGAGCCTTGTCAGAGCTAAAAGGAGCTATAACCAATTTGCCTAATCCGACGTTATTTATTGACACCATCAACTTACAAGAAGCACAGGCCAGTTCTGCCATTGAAAACATCATTACCACCCAAGACGAATTATTCAAAGCTTCCATAGCCGAAAAGAGAAATGATAATCCAGCAACTAAAGAAGTTATGCATTATAAAGATGCATTATGGTATGGGGTGGAGCAAATTGAAAAGCGGCCCATTTTAAACACGAATCTATTCATTGCTTTAGCACGGATTATTAAAGAAAATCAGTCTAGTATTAGAAATGCACCAGGCACACAATTAAAAAACCCTGCAAATAATACGGTGGTTTATACACCGCCCGAAGGAGAGAACGTCATAAGAGAAAAACTAAAAAATTTAGAAGACTTTATCCATGCAGAAGACACTATTGACCCATTAGTAAAAATGGCAGTCATTCATTATCAGTTCGAAGCAATACATCCATTCTTTGACGGGAACGGACGTACGGGGAGAATCATTTTATTGTTATATCTCAAAATGACTGGTTTATTGGAATTGCCAGCATTATTTTTAAGTAATTATATTATCCAACATAAAGCCGAGTATTACACCAATTTAAGAAAAGTAACTGAAGAAGAAAATTGGCAAGATTGGATTATTTTTATGCTGGATATGGTAGAACAAACAGCATTAAAAGGAAGGGAGCAGATTGCTAAAATAGAAGAACTAATGAATCATATGGCAACAGAAATACAAAATAAATTGCCTAAAATATATTCCAAAGATTTAATGGAAGAATTATTTAGATTGCCTTACACCAAAAGAAACCAATTAGAAAAGGTAGGTTTAGGAAATTTAAAAACAGTAGGGAATTATCTTAAGGAATTAGAAAATCACGGGTTCTTAAAAAGTGAGCAAGTAGGTAAAGAAAAGTTGTATTTGAATTTTAAATTAATGGAAGTTTTGAGAGGGAGATAAGGGAAACTATATTAATTAAAAAGGAATAATGTGGAGGTTTTTATTATTTGTCTAAAAGCTTCTTAAGCTAAAGATAACATGTATATATCAGAATTAAAACTTTGGAATTTTAGAAAATATGGATTAGGTTCAAATATTTTAGACTTAGATACCCCTGATTTATTAGTTCCTTTTGAAAAAGGAATGAATATCTTAATTGGAGAAAATGATTCTGGTAAATCAGCAATTTTAGACGCAATAAAATTGGTCTTAAAGACTCACGCCTATGAATGGATTAAAGTTGAGAAATCTGATTTTAAAAAAGATTCTGAAAAATTACGTATTGAAGTACATTTCAAAGGCATTACTAATGAAGAAGCTAAACATTTTATAGAATGGTTAGGCTGGAATGATGAAAATGGAGAAAAACGCCCAAAACTCATTTTAATTTATCAAGCTGAAATAAGAGATAATAGAATAATCCCATCAGATGTAAAAGCTGGAATGGATGGAACAGGTTATCTTTTAAATGCAGAAGCAAGAGATTATTTGAAATGTACTTATCTTAAAGCTTTGCGCGATGCCGATAGTGAATTAATGGCAAAAAAGAATTCAAGACTTTCTCAAATTTTGCAAGAGCATAAACTTTTTAAAAAAGTAAAAGGAACAAAACATGAATTAGAAATAATTTTTAATGATGCTAATACATTGATTAAAAATTATTTTAATAAAGATGATAAAAGCGAAGGTATAAAGAGCAATAAAGATCAGATAGTAAAACCAATTAATAGTTTTCTAGAGAGTTTTATTGATAATAAGCACTTTTCAAAATTTGATATAACTGAGGCAGAAATAAAGAATATACTAGAAAAAATATCTTTAGGTATTGACAGCCAAACCAATTTAGGTTTAGGTACAATGAATAGGCTTTTTATGGCTGCCGAATTACTTCATATAAAAAAAGAAAACTATGATGGTTTAAAATTATGCATGATTGAAGAGTTAGAAGCTCATTTGCATCCACAAGCTCAAATGAAGATTATTGAAACACTCGATAAAGAAGCTAAAAATGAAATTCAATTCATTCTTACGACACATAGCCCCAATATTGCATCAAAAGTTGATTTAAAGTCTTTAATTGTTTGTAAGAATGAAGATGTTTTTCCTTTAGGAGAACGCTATACTCTCCTTGGTAAAGAAATTCAAAAAAGTAAATATGAAAATAGCTATGAATATTTAAAAAGATTTTTAGACGTAACAAAGTCTAATTTGTTTTTTGCTAAAGGTATTATTATAGTTGAAGGTTGGTCAGAAGAAATTTTAATACCTGAAATTGCCAAAATGATAAGTTATGATTTAACTAGTAATGAAATTTCAATCGTAAATGTTGGTTCTACGGCATACCTCCATTTTGCAAAAATATTTATAAGAGAAGATAATAAAGTTTTAAAAGTTCCTGTATCAATAATTTCTGATTTAGATGAGAGAGAATATGAAAGAGAAGTAGAAGTTGATGAAAACGGAGAACATAAGAATATAGATAAGAATAAACAATATTTATTTATAAAACAAGAAATTGCAAATCATGATGAACTAAGGAAAATAAAAGAAAAGGATTTATTAGAGAAAGAAAATGAATTTGTAAAACCATTTGTCTCGAACCTATGGACTTTTGAATGGTGTTTGTTAAAGTCTGATACTTTAGGAGAAGCATTTAAAACTGTTTTGAATAAAGTTCATTCTCAAACATTTAAAGATTGTAAAAAAGAACATGATTGGGAAATTGGTCTGGCAAAGTTATTATTAAGTAAAAGTCTTGATAAAACACAATTAGCTTATGAATTAAGTGAAGAAATAAAAAAAATGAAGCTCCTTAGTTTTCAAGAAAATGACACTTTTTTTTATGTGGTTAAAGCCATAAAGCACGCTGGTAAAAATGGAAATTGAAAAACACATTGAACAAGCTGAAAAAATTTTCATTAATGGAAATTTTGATTCAAAAAGAAAGAAATTTATAAAAAATCTTAAAACCTGTGATTTACTAGCCGTTCCAGGCAGTGGAAAAACTACAACTTTAATAGCCAAATTATATTGTATTTCTCAAAACATGCCTTTTGAAGATGGTTCAGGAATTTTAGTTTTAGCACATACAAATCATGCAATTGACGAAATTGAAAAGAAACTAAAAAAGCATTGTCCTCAACTTTTTGAATACCCTAATTTTGTTGGAACTATTCAAAGTTTTGTAAATAGATTTTTGGCTATACCTCATTTTACTCAAAAAAACAAATTTAAATTTAAGGTAATTGACGATTTTGAATACAAGAAAAGATTTGATTTTTTTTTAAAACATGCTAAAGATTCAATTTCATATTTTTCAAAAAGAGATACAAACATTTTTTATAAATCAAGATTTAATTTAGACGTAGAAGGTAATTTAATTATTTGTAATGAATTTGATAATGAGGAAATTAAATTTAATATACCTCAAAAATGGATTAACCAAAATACTGAAATAGAAAAGATAACAAAAGTTTTAGATTTTATTAAGGATTGTAAAACTAAATTATTTAAGGAAGGCCTTTTACATTATGATGATTGTTATTTTTATTCAAAACAATATTTATTATCCAATAAAGATACTAAGAAAATCATTCAAAAAAGATTCAAATATGTTTTCATTGATGAAATGCAAGACTTAGAAGAATATCAAATTAAGATTATTGACGATATATTTTTTGAAGAAGATTCTGAAACAATAATTCAAAGAATAGGTGATAAAAATCAATCAATTTATGGTTCAGGTAAGAAAGTTAAACAAACATGTGATTGGAGAACGAGACAAGATAAAGAACCATTGAAATATAAAGATTTGAATATTCAAAATTCTTTAAGATTAAGCCCTAAAACTGCTGTTTTAGTGGATAAATTTGTTCTTGAAAGACTTGAAAAATATAGAGTTGTTGGAAAATTTGAGGAATCAAATTTATATCCTCATTTAATAATTATAAACAGAAAGACAACTGGTGAACAGATTAAAAACAAATTCATTGATTTAATAAAAAAATATAATTTACAACAATGCAAAAAAAACATTGATAATGGTTTTAAAATAGTAAGTTGGATAACAGAAAAAGAGGATGAAAATAAAGAAGTATACCTAAAAAAATTGTTTTCTGAATATTCTAAAGAAAGTAAATCGAGAAAAGAAGACTTTGATTGCTTCAAAAAATATTTATATCATTATGACAAAGAAAAATTGACATTAGAATCTATTAGAAAATCAATACTTAATGGATTTACAAGGATTTTAGATTTAGAAGGCATTAAGGATAATAAGGGCAAACGATATAGAAAATCCACTTTAATGCAGTTTATTAAAAATCAAGGTGAAGCATTTTACAATGATTTTAAATCAAAATTATTCTCTTGGTGTTTTGATATAGTTATTCGTAATAAGTATGAAGAAGTGTTTAATGAAATGAAAGATTTTATTTCAAGTAAAGTCTTCATAGGTCAAAACTGGTCAAATGAAGAAAATTATGTCCCAAAAACTATTAACCAATCGAAAGAATTTATTGATTCGGAGATCTTTCAACCAATTGAAATTGTAAAGCAATCTGCTACAGAAAAAGAAGAAATTAATATAGAGTTAGCTTCTGTACATGCTGTAAAAGGACAAACGCATTGTGCAACAATGTATATTGAATCTGCATATCAAAGACCTCTTTATGAAACGAATAAAATTATTAAAAGAAAAGGAAAGAAAACATCAAATCCATTACTACTTGAAGAACATATGTGTGAAGGAACTTATGACAAACAAGCACTTAAAATGATGTATGTAGGTTTTTCTAGACCAACTCATTTATTATGTTTTGTGGTTTTAAAAGAGAATGTAGAAGATTGTTTAGATAGTTTATGTCACTCTAAGGGTGGTTTTTGGGAAGTTGAAGAAATAAGAAATAATTAAGCTGAGATTATGATAGAAAAATTCTTTAGTCGTTTCAACTTATTTAGTTTTTTTAAATAACAGAATTTTGTGTCTTAGATTTCAGAATGAAAGTCATTTGATAATAAACCAAATTAATTAATAAGGTAGTTATATAGACACCTCAAATTAATGACTTCTTCAAACGCCTATAAATATTACAGGTTTCGGATGGGGTTATAATCCCTTCGCTACCTAATAATCCATTTCTAAATAATAATTAAAAAATTGCTATTACTTTTGAAGTACAATAACTTTTTAAAGTTGTTTGAAAAATTATTCAAGGTAATTGCTAATTTAATTCCCTTTTGATACATTATCCTAACGTATAGGTGTATTAAAAGGGAATTTTATTTTACCTTATAACTTCTTTCTGTAATTCCCTCTTTTTTCTTTCAAATCGCTGTAATAAGTTATCTATATCTTCACTTATTTTGGTTTCCACAACTCTAGCATAGATTTGAGTTGTAGAAAGCTTAGTATGACCTAAAAGCTTTGATACGGTTTCCAAAGGCACTCCATTAGAAAGCATAACAGTGGTAGCAAAGGTATGTCTGGCAACATGGAAAGTTAAGTTTTTATGAATACCACAATCTATAGCTATATCCTTTAGATAAACATTGATTTTCTGATTAGAATAAAGAGGTAATACTTTTTCATCATTATTGAGTTTGGAAAGGGCTTTATATTTTTTTATAATTTGTAGAGCTTTGGGCAGAATAGGAATCTTAACCGTTTCATTTGTTTTTTCTCGTTTGGTAAAAATCCAATAATTATTATCAATACCTCTAGTGATATGATTGCTTTTTAGCATTTTGACATCAACATAAGATAGACCTGTATAACAAGCAAACAAAAAGCAGTCCTTGACCCGTTCCAAACCCTCTTTTGTGAAAAATGTATTTTCGATAAGTTCCAATTCTCTTTCGGAAAGGTACTGTCTGTCAAACTTTTTAAATTTTAACTGGAACATCTGAAATGGGTTTTTGTTAATCCATTCCAATTTGCAAGCAAGATTTATTATCTTTTTTAAGCGTTCTAAATGCTTCATAACACCATTATTTCTTAAAGTCAATTCATTCTTGGGATTCTTATGATTCCTTAGAAAAATCTCAAAATCACAAATAAAGCTATGATTTAGTTGCTTTAAATAAATATCGTTTGCCTTTAGCACATCGCCCAAAAATTTATACAAATATTTTTCGGTGGTATAATAATTCTTCATGGTACCAAACTTTAAAACATCAATCATGTTTAAATTATGGTACTCAATAATATCTCTTAATGTCCTATGATTTTCATCTTCACCCAAGAATCTAGCTTTTATAGAATTGGCAGAAACCATTTTACCTTCCACAAATAATTGCTTTTGGCAATCAAGTAATTTACTATATACCTCATCGAGATAAGCATTTAAAAATTTAATTTTGTATGTATTTCCCCTACATCTAGCCTTATTGACATCCCATTCACTCACTAGGACGATTCTTTTTAAACTAATTTCTGAACGTTTTCCATTAACGGTTATGCGAGCATAAATTGATAATTTATCTGCTGAATTTGATAATTTCCTTGTGAAGAAAAGTACTGAAAATGTGGTGTTTGTCTTCATTTTACGAGTTTTAAGTTAAACAATTTTAATTGTAAAACAAAAGTCAAATTGCTCTTAAAAGCTCTTTAAAATTACGACAATTCCGATTAGAAATGACTCACCGAATAGTACACCTTTTAGTTGATTTTAATTGATTTCATTTGAAATCAATTAAAATTAAAATACTGAAAATCACATAATTAACAGTGTTTTAATTTTATAAAAATAGGGTTCGTCGGGATGACAGGATTTGAACCTGCGACCACACGGCCCCCAGCCGTGTACGCTAACCGGACTGCGCCACATCCCGTTTTAAAATTGTTTCCAAAGAAAACACATTTTAATAAATTAAGAAAATCAATTCATAAAAAAAAGCCGAAGAAATTACTTCGGCTTCCATTTTATTTTTTTGTATTTTAATTATAAGTAGAGGTAGACACTTCAAAAGTAGCGTCTTTACCTGCTAAATAACGTTCAGCATCCAATGCCGCCATACATCCAGTTCCTGCAGCGGTAATGGCTTGTCTGTACACATGGTCGGCCGCATCACCCGATACAAATACACCATCTACATTTGTTTTTGATGTTCCTGGTACGTTTATGATATACCCTGTTTCATCCAACTCTAAAAAATCTTTAAATATGTCTGTATTCGGTTTATGCCCAATGGCCACAAAAAATCCTGTTGCTGGTATTTCGTGCTTTTCTTTTGTTTGGTTATTAAAAACCCGAACTCCGGTAACCACTTGTCCATCTCCTAAAACCTCATCAGTTTCTGTGTTAAAAAGTATCTCAATGTTCGGAGTGTTTTTAACTCTGTTAGCCATAATTTTAGAAGCTCTAAATTCATCACGTCTAACTAACATGGTTACTTTTTTACACAACTTAGAAAGGTAGTGCGCTTCTTCACATGCCGAATCGCCCGCTCCTACAATAACCACTTCTTGGTTTCTATAAAAGAAGCCATCACAAACCGCACAGGCTGATACTCCACCTCCTAATTTTAAATATTTTTGTTCAGAATCTAAACCTAAGTATTTAGCCGAAGCACCTGTTGAAATAATAACGGTATCGCAATGAATTTCTTTTGTATCATTTACCCATACTTTATGTACATCGCCTGAAAAATCTACTTTAGTAATCCAACCATCGCGCACATCGGTTTCAAAACGTTCTGCCTGTTTTTGTAACTCCATCATCATTTCCGGACCTGTAATTCCATCTGGGTACCCAGGAAAATTTTCAACTTCATTCGTTGTTGTTAATTGGCCTCCTGGTTGTGCTCCTTGGTATAATACAGGTTTCATGTTGGCCCTAGCTGCATAAATTGCTGCTGTATAACCCGCAGGTCCCGAACCAATTATTAAACATTTTATTTTCTCAATTGTATCTGACATAATTCGCTATTGATTTTAATCTTAAACAAAAGTAGAATTTTTGAATTAAAACTTACATTAAAAGTATCAAAAGATATTATCATATTATAACATCTAACTATTCTAACAAACTAATCCTTTATTTTTTCGTAAATTGTAATAGTTTGATTATTAATTAAATAAACAGATCATGAAAACCATTACATTTATTTTATGCACCTTTATTTTTCTTTCTTGCAATAAGAAAAACACTGTTGAGCCCACTGTAAAAGAATATACTTTAGAAGGCGCGTGGGAATTAGTTAGCTTTTTGAACTATAAAAACGATGGCTCTGTAGACACCATAAGATCTTCAAACGAATACAAACAAATGAAAATGTATTCCAAAACTAAAATTATGTGGAGCCGTTTACAGGCTTGGGATTCTTTAGATTGGTTTGGTGTAGGAGATTACACTTTTAGAGATGGTAAATTGACCGAAGTTTTAGATTATGGTTCTAAAGCTATGAATAGCCGACTTAAGGCTCAAAATAAATTTGTTTTTGATATTTTGATTGACGAAAACAAATTTACTCAAATTGAAATTGATAGTATGGGACACCCCATATATGCTGAAAACTACAAACGGGTGGAATAAAAAAAGCTGAACTATTAGGTTCAGCCTCTTTTTAAATTGAAAATATTAAAATTATTTTCTAACTGCTTTTACAATTGCTAAAGCAGCTTTAACATCTTGCTCTAGTTTAGCGTAATCTTTATTGGCAATAATATCTTTAGAAATTAATTGAGACCCCATACCAACGCAGGTTACACCAGCATCAAACCAACCTTTTAGGTTTTCTTCTGTTGGAGACACACCACCTGTTGGCATAACACTTGTCCAAGGTTGTGGGCCTTTAATTCCTTTTACAAATTGTGGTCCGTAAATATCACCAGGGAAAAGTTTTACTATTTCGCAACCTAACTCTTCTGCTCTTGCTATTTCAGTTAATGTTCCACAGCCTGGAGACCATAATACTTTTTTACGGTTACAGGCAATGGCAATATCTTCTCTTAAAACAGGCGTTACAATAAAGTTTGCACCTAAAGACATATATAAAGTTGCTTGTCCTGCATCTGTAACAGAACCTACACCCATTATCATACCTGGTAATTCTTTGATAGCATATTTAGTTAATTCTCCAAAAACTTCGTGAGCAAAATCGCCACGAGCTGTAAATTCCATCAATCTTGCTCCACCATCGTAACATGCTTTTAATACTCTTTTACTTAACTCAATATCATTATGGAAAAACAAAGGAATCATCCCAGTATCTTTCATTGCTTGAGCCACTTCTAATCTTGAAAATTGTGCCATTTTATTGTTGTTTTTTATTATTATTTTTATTCTTTGGAATTTATTTTAGTTCCAGTTTAATATTTTCTTAAAATCGTATGCTTCAGGGTTTGGAACATACTTTTTTGCCTCTTCATAATCCTTTTCTTTTATATAGAATAGATTATTAATAAATAGTTGGGCCATATCTGAATTGATATCCACTAACCTAGGTGGGATTTTGCCATTTTCATCTTCAAAATCCTTTAAATATAATGGTGTGATGTCGCCACGTGAATTGGCACTAACAATACAACCCGTTTTGCCTTCATCAAATAATTTTTTAACACCAATACCTAGTAAGGTACACAAGGTTAAATCGAATGCAATTGGAGGACAACATCTTAATTCGTAACCAAGTTCTACCGGTCTTGATTTTATATCCAACCCTAATTCTTTCAATTTAACTTGTAATAAATAGTTGAAAATATGCGACTTACTAACATTACCCAATTCTGGATGTCCGTGATCATCATATGTGAAGTTAATTCCAGAATTTATGATTTCATCTTGTTCCATAAAATGAAAAACACCTTCACTAACCAACGCCACACCATATTCAATACCTTGAATTTTGCACTTAACAATTGAAGAAATAATCATATTGATGATTTTCTCGAAAGTGATGTTCGTTTTATTGAACATTTCAGGAATAATCATCATTTGATAATGACATGCCGATGCAATGCCAAATGCCAAATGACCTGCAGAACGCCCCATAGCTGCCACCACAAACCAATTTTCGCTGGTTCTAGCATCTTCATAAACCGTATTGCCTATACGCACACCTTCGTCTTTTGCCGTATGAAAACCAAAGGTTGGGTTTCTATCTGGCAATGGCAAATCGTTATCTATGGTTTTAGGAACATGAACATGGGCTACATCTAAATTCTGCGTATTCACATATTTGGTTAATCTATTAGCTGTAGAAGCCGTATCATCGCCACCAATAGTAACCAATAACTTTACATTATGCTTTTTAAAAAAATCAGCATTAAAATCGCTGTCTTTTGGTTTAAACCTACTCATTATTAAAGTAGAACCACCACGACTAAAAATACGATCGGCATGATGAAAATCAAAATGTACTAGAGAGGGGTTATCAGAAAGCAATCCTTTATATCCATGATGTACTCCTATAACGTTGTAGCCGTCTTTTAAAAAAGTTTTGGCCAAAGTGCTAATAACAGTATTAATCCCAGGTGCTGGACCACCACCACAAATAATTGCAATCGATTTTTTCATATTATATAGAAGGATTTAGTTTAGTTGGGAATTTTAGATTCAATTAAAACCTGTAAGGTTTTGAAAACCTTACAGGTTAATGTATTTAAAATCTATTGTTATCTAGCAACTCTACCAGAAGCATCACCACCCATAAGTTTGGTTACTTCATCAACAGTTACTAAGTTAGCATCACCTTTGATAGTGTGTTTTAAACAAGATGCAGCTACAGCAAAATCTAATGCATTTTGATCGTTATCTGGGTATGTTAACAATCCGTAGATTAATCCACCCATAAAAGAATCACCACCACCTACGCGATCAACGATATCGGTAATTTGGTATTGACGGGTTTGTAACATTTGTTTTCCATCATATAAAACCCCTGCCCAAGTATTGTGAGATGCAGAAATAGAACCTCTTAACGTAGTAATTACTTTTTTAGCTCTTGGGAATTTTTTCATCATTTGTTGACAAACAGATAAGAACGCTTCAGCCTTTACATCGTGACCGTGAGTTTGAACTGCTGCTCCTGCTGGCTTGATACCAAAGTGCATTTCAGCATCTTCCTCATTTCCTAAAACCACATCACAATAAGATGTTAACTCAGTCATGATTTCTTCTCTTTTTGCAGCATCGCAATACTTCCAAAGCTTCGCACGGTAGTTTAAGTCGGTTGAAATAGTAACGCCTAATTTGCTAGCAGCTTTTACAGCCTCTAAACATACATCGGCAGAACTTTGAGAAATAGCAGGTGTAATACCTGTCCAGTGGAACCACTCTACGCCTTTAAATACTTCTTCCCAGTTAATCATACCAGATTGAATGGTAGACATTGAAGAATATACTCTATCATAAACTACTTTACTACCTCTAGATACCGCTCCAGTTTCTAAGAAATAAATACCTAGGCGCTCTCCACCCCATACAATTTTATCTACACCAACGCCTCTTTTGCGCATTTCCATCATAGCACATTCGCCTATGTCATTTTTAGGTAAACGTGTTACAAAATCTACAGAAATACCATAATTAGCTAATGATACTGCTACGTTAGATTCTCCACCACCATAAACAACATCAAAATTGTCTGCTTGTGAAAATCTTAAAAATCCTTGAGGTGCTAATCTTAGCATGATCTCTCCAAATGTTACTACTCTACTCATGTTATTATAATTATAAAATTTAGTTAATTAAAATTCTGCTTAAACGTTTAAGCAATGGCTTATTAGTAAATATACTAAAACATTAAATAACTTATCTGTTTTGTTTATAAAAACTAATGTGCTATTTTTGCTTAAACGTTTAAGCAAAAATATACAAAAAATTGAGAAACAAAAAAAAAACTACAATAAAAGACATTGCTAGCGTTTTAAACATCTCGCCTGCAGCTGTTTCAAAGGCTTTAAACGATGATTCTCGAATAAGTGCTAAAACCAAAGAAGCTGTAAAAAAAGTTGCTAAAGACTTAAACTATCAACCAAACCATTTAGCAAGTGCGCTTCGTAAAGGAAAAAGTAACTTGGTGGGCGTTATTGTACCTAGAACCAACAGCAACTTCTTCTCTTCGGTTATTCAAAATATTGAAGAAGTTTTAAATAAAGAAGGCTATAATATCATTATTACCCAATCCAACGAATCCTATAAAAAAGAATGCAGTAATATAGATACCCTTTTGTTTACTCAAGTTGATGGTATTATCGCCTCTATGGCAAATGAAACCGTTAAGCTTGATTACTTTGAAAAAGTTAAATCTAAAGGTATACCGCTAATTTTATTTGACCGTGGTGAAAATGATTTGAATGTAGATTATATTGGTATTAACGATTACGACAGTAGCCATATGATTGTTGAACATTTAGTGCAGCAAGGGTGTAAACGTATTGCCCATATTGGTGGATACAGGCATACTCGCATTTTTAATAACAGGATTAGAGGTTACATTGATGCCATAAAAAAACACCATTTACCTTTAGATGAAGCTTTGCTTATTGAAAGTAGCCTTACTATTGAAGATGGCAGAGAAAAAATGACACAACTTTTAGCGTTGGAAAACAGACCGGATGCTGTGTATGTTGCTGGCGATTATGCTGCTTTAGGCTCCTTGCAAGTACTTAATGAAAACAACATTAATATACCTAACGATATTGCTTTAGTGGGCTTTGGAAACGAACCCTTTACTTCCATGGTAACCCCAACAATTTCCAGTATAGACCAACATAGTACTGAAATTGGAAAACAAGCAGCTTTAACTTTTTTAGAACGTGTAAACAACCCTGAAATAAAGCAAACATTAAATAAAAAAATTCTTGATGCCGAATTGATAGTAAGAGATTCTTCAAATGTGAAAAAATAATAGGATATTAATTTTTATAATTCATTGTATTCAATCTAAAAATTATTGTTTCCAAAAGTTCCTATATCAGTTTTTCCTAATATGGAATTACCCGAAAAACTTTTGTGACAAAACAAGAAATACTCGTTTCATTTTTTATTTAGGAATCACTTTAATAGGAAAATCATCACCCGTTTTCTTAATCCATTCTTTCAACATATTTCTATGTGCTGCAATTTCCTTTTGATGCTCTTTTGAATAGATTAAAGGTTTCAATTCTTCAGGGTCATTTTTTACATCAAAAAACTGCTCTGGATGCTCCCCACCATCAAAAAGGAAATATTTATAGTTTTCTGTTACTACCATACGCCCCACAAATTCGCGTCCTTTCGGTTTGTTTTCTTCTTTTTGATTCAGTTCTGAAACCACATATTTTCTAGTTTCCTTAGGTTGTTTCGCATCCTTTAAGATATAAGCACTTAAGTTTTCACCAGGTAACGATTCATCTATTATCACACCTGCCATTTTACAAATAGTGGGATATAAATCCAATCCATTGGAAGTAAGTGTTTTTGAATCGATAACTCCCGATTTTGTATGCCCTTTCCAAGAAATTACAAACGGTACATTGATGGATTCTTCATAAAAAGTCATTTTCTGGTTCCATTCATGCGACCCATGACCATCACCATGATCGGAAGTGTAAAAAATAATGGTGTTTTCCAAAAGTCCTTGATTTTCTAGCGTATTAACGATGGTTAAAATATGGTCGTCCATTTTTTCAACCAACCTATCGTAACCATACATGTATTGGCGCCATTCTTGTTCTTCCCAATACTTCACAGGGTGTTTTCCGAAATTTACTTTATCCGTAGAATCTGGTGTTCTTCTGGTATAAAAACCTTCCGCTTCATTTTCAGGAATTTTAAAATTAACTGGTAGTGGTGGACATTCCTCAATAGGTTTATTTTCTTCTACAGCACCATCGTGGTAATCATCTCCCAATCCAGAAATATTTCGTGCCAATTCGCAACAATCGTGTGGATTTAACAACGATGTAACCAAGAAAAATGGTTTATCGTGTTTCTGACTGATAAAATCTGTTGATAATTTGGCTGTTTTAGTATCGTTATATTCTTGTTTGTAAGTTTCAAAACCATGCCAATCCTCTACCTCTTTTATTTTTGAGTTCGAAACGTGCCACTTCCCAAAATAAGCCGTAGTATAACCTGTTTCCTTTAATGTTTTTCCAATGGAATTATATGCCATTAAATTAGAATTACTTTTGTTTGGCATATAACCAGTCATCAATGAAGCTCTAGAAGCCATACACACGGGATAGGTGCAATAACTACGGGTAAAGGTTACGCCTTCATCGGCAAGTTTATCAATACCCGGTGTATTTACATGCTTATAACCTACTTGCGACATCACTCTTCCCGAATGTTGGTCTGATATAATGAGCAGAATATTTGGTCGTGTTTTATTCTCAGAAGTGGTTTTTACACTTTGAGCATGATTAGACTGAAAACTCCATACTAACAATAATGCGATTGTTTTTATAATGTTATTCATGATTGAAGTTCTATTCTTTTGAAATTAGCTTTAACATTTCTATGGCATAGCGTTCTCCTAAAAGCCGCTGACTTGCACTATCAAAATGGGTGTTATCTATGGTTGCTGTGTTTTCAGTAGTAATAACCCCCGTATTTTTTACTTTGGTTGGCAGTTCTAATATCATTTGGTTGAAATCATTTCGTTGTGGTTTGTCTGGTGATAATTGCCCCGCAACAAAGGGTAAGTTTGGCGCGTTGAAATCCTTTCGTAATGATTCTATAAGTTCTGTAATTTTGGGCATATAAGCTTTATATCTTGATGCGTTTGTTTCTCCTTGATGCCAAATAATGCCTTTTAAAACACCATGTTTTAGAGCTTTTTTTGTTTGATTCACAGCTTCATTATATAAAGTATCACCGGGTTTCCATTCTTCTATAGATGTGCCTCCTTTAGCATTAACAACCAAACCGATGCGTTTTCCTTGTCTTGATTGTGCCATTGTTTTTGCAAAACCATAACTTGGTCCTAATTTTTGCATATCGATATGTTTTCTAACGGTCGAATACTTGTTTAAAGGATTCGCTGCTTTTTCCCAAGGCTTATTTTCATCATTTGTAAACAAAAACACGTTGTTTAAACTATCACGATCTTGTGTTTCTATGGGAGCTCTACCTGCCATGTTGGATTGACCAATACACAAGTATATCTCCATGGGTTCTTGTTTACTTTCAGAAACTTGTTTCATTGAGTTACATTGAAATAACAAACCAACCCATACTAGTAAAATTATTTTCTTGTCTTTCATTTTTTACAGAATTATTTCAACCTTTGCGGTAATATAGCATTTTCTTTAAAGTATTCTGGAAGCATTTTAGATTCACCATACTGTTTATTAAATAGGATTTTATTTATTTGATTTTTTTGAGTTTTGCCACTGCAATTCCAAACTCACCAGCTATGGAATAATAGAGATACACCTCATTTTTATCAATAAAAATAGCGGGATCTCTTAATTCGTGCATTGGCACTTTTGAAAATCCTTTTACAGATTCTTGAATAGGAAGGTTTACGCCTTCATAATCCTTTTCTGGTTTTAAAACTTCTGTTTGGTCGCCTGCTTTCCAATCCTTCCAAGTTCCTTCAGAAAGATTCACTTCACACTTAAGAATCCTTTCAGGAGCATCCCCTTTTTGCGAATAAAATACAATAAGGTTATCGCCACTTAAAGTAACCGCTGTATGTCTCGCTTTTGGTAATATGGTAGCACCTTTTTCAAATGGGGTCATACCATCTTTAGAACGGTAAAAAGTCCCTGAAACCAAAGCATAATAATCGGATTCATATTTAAAAACTCGAAAATAGGAAGGTCCTAATATGGTTTCAGAAGCTGTAAAATTCAACCCATCTTTAGAAGTGCTTACAAAAGTTTTTTGTCCTGATTTGTCCTGATTATAGCCATGAAAATACATTCTGATGGTTTTCGTTGCTTCATCCATAATAATATCTGGTGAAGCAATATGTCCTTTGGCTGCTGTATTATCTATATGAAGTACTCCCGGTTTGTAAACAGTCCACGGTCCGATAGGAGAATTTGCATAAGCCAACCGAATGAATTTACCATGATGGTCTGCAAAATACATGTAATAGGTTCCTAAAGGATTTTCAACCCAATTTGGTACTTTAATTACAGAAGGCCCATTTATGTTTTTGCCTAAATCGCCTTCTAAACCTTCCATATCTGGATAAATAATGGGGTTGTTATCTGAACGTACAAAAGAATAATTATCGTCCACCAACATTTTGGAAGCAGACACACATGATGTAGCACCAATTAAGATAAAAAAACAACTGAATTTACAGATGGTATTGAAATAGGTGTTTCTAATTTGCATGGTTATCGAAATATTCTATTAGATTATATACATTGGTGTTTATTTCTTTCATTTTTTCCATCATGGGTTTCCAAACTTCATATTCGTTACTCACAACACCTTTGTTGGCATCAATGTTTGAAGGATCTACTCCTTTGGCAGTTGGGTCGTTGTCTTGGTATTTAAAATAATGCCAGCCTACACAGTTTTTAGATTCTAAAAGTGCAAGGTTATAATTTTGATAAAACAAACCGCGATCTTTTTGGGTTCTAACAATCCAACCTGCACCACTGGTATTTCCCATACCGGAATCTTCACCTTTAACATAATACTCGGTTACGATAAATGGTTTACCTGACCATTTTGACCAGTTAGCCATTTGTTCAGCATCAGGCGTCCAATAATTGTAATAGTTGTTTGAAATAACATCTAAATGTTTCCCAGCCACTTTCATAAATTCTTCATGGTTTTTTTCTTCAGCATAAAAACGAGAACCAATGTACATGTGATTGGTGTCGTATTTTTTAATGGCTTTGGACACTATAGAAAAATATTTATCGGCCACATAAGCCATAAATAATTCGCGATGTCCATCGTTGATTTTTTCTTTTGAAATTCCTTTTTCCTTCAACCATTGCACAGCAGCTTTATAGCCGTAATCGGTTTTTGGCAACTTTAAAAAGTTATCTATGGATTTGAATTTAAAAGGCATTTCGTTATCTGAAAAATGTCCGAATAAATTTGGGTCGTCTTTGTATTGTAATAACTGTTTTGCATGTTCGTCACAAAAGGTTTCAAATTCTGGATCGAACGTAAAAATAGCATCATTTGGATAGCCCGTATGCCCTGGTTGCTGGTGTGTTCCACCTCGTTTACGCCCATGACTGCTCATAAAGTTCCAAATTATGGTGTACGCCATTGGTTTTTCAAGCGTTTTGTTAGCTTCTACAATCGCTTCAACATCGCTCCACGAACCTGCACAATTGAAACCATTTTCTTGTAACATATCAACGGTTTCGTTCATCCAATTTGTTTTGTTACCAAATTTTTCAATTAAAGCATCCTTAGTTCTTTTTGATTTTCCTTCAGTAACGCCATTTAAAGCGATATTAAAATATTTATAGCCTAAAGGATCTATGCCCCACCAACGATCACCTACTTTTTTTACATGATAAAAACCAGTAGCAAAATTAGTTGGCTGATTTAAATCACCGCCATACTTACTTAATTGAATGCTTTCATTTTGAAAATCCGGTAATAATTCTAAAGTACGCGTTTTAAAAGGTTTATAATCTTTATAGCTTCTCGTTCCATCACTATTATAAACTTTTACTTTGGCATCAACAAAAAGGTATTTTTCTGTAGTTGAATCTGCGATTTTAGTACTTTTTGAATTTGAACTTTTGCACCCAAAAACACCAACTATCAGTAAAGCAATTATTATATTTTTCATTCTGATTAAAAATATTTATCCAATTACCATTGATAATCTTTCCCTTCTCTACTTTGTTTCCATGATTCTTTAACTTTTTCAAGCTCTAGCATCATTTTCTTTAATAATTCTGGTTTTTCCAATGCTAAATTATGTTTTTCGGCAGGGTCGTTTTTTATATCAAAAAGCATCATTTCATCTCCTTTTTCTGGAATACAAATTTTGTATTGTCCATCTATATAAGCATATAGTTCTGTGTCATTATACAATCTTTGATACCCCGAAGCAAAAGCCGTTTTCCTAACTTTAGATTCCCCTTTTAGAATTGGGTTGAAGCTAACCCCATCTAAAGGCACTTTTTTATCCTGTTGGATATTTAAAATATCCAGTATGGTTGGGAAATAATCGCTTGTATTCGCTTGAAAATCTGAAACGATTCCTTCTTTTATATGTTTTGGCCATAAAGCCAGAGCAGGAACACGCAAACCACCTTCCCACATTTGGTGCTTATGCCCAGTGAAAGGACCAGCGGAAGCAATGCCTTTTTTAGCTAGCGGATCTGCATGACCATTATCGCTACAAAAGAAAATGATGGTATTATCCTCAATGTTTTTATCTTTCAAAAACGCGCGTAAACGCCCTATTTGGTCGTCCATAGCTGTAATAGCACCGTAATAATGCCTTTGTGCTAAAGGTAAATCGGGATACTTCGCTAAATATTCTGGACCAGCCACAACGGGTTCGTGTGGTGTATGAAACCAAATAGTTGCAAAAAATGGTTTGTCTTTTGAAATGGATTTTTCTAAAAACGGAATCGCTCTATCCATAATGATGCGGCTATCATCACCATCTAAATTTTCGGTTGCAGGTTTGCCGTTATGTACATAAATAGAACCACCCCATGAACCATCATCTTCTGAACCAAAACCTGTCCACCCTTCTGGTGTTTTTGTAGGGTTCCAAGTAGGTACCGCACTTTTTGTTGCAAATGTTTCTTCATAACCATGGTGCCAAGGTGGTGAATACATCCCTCTAGACTCCACTTCATCTGGCTGCACCCAACCTAAATGCCACTTTCCAAAAAAGCCTGTTTTGTAACCTTCTTTTTTTAGAACCTCAGCTATGGTTTTTTCTGCTGGTCTCATAGCGCCAGTATGTGCTGCGAAAATACCTTGACGAAACGGACTTCTCCCTGTTAAAACACTAGCCCGTGTAGGCGAACAAAGTGGCGCTGCGGCATAGAAATTTGTAAACTTCACACCAGACTTTGCCATTAGGTCTAAATTGGGCGTTATTATTTTTTTATTGCTGTTAAAGCCAACATCGCCATAACCCAGATCGTCTGCCATAAGCAGAATAATATTGGGTTGGTTACTGGTTGTTGTCTTTTTTTGGGCATAACTGCTTAGCATTATTAAATTAACACCAATGGTAAGTGCTAGTTTACAAGTACTTAGTATTTTCATAGTCTACTTTATTTAGCCTATTAAATTAAGATAATTTAATAAGTCTACACATTCATTATTTAAGTTTTATATGAAAACAAAAAAAACATCTCGAATTTAAAAAGAAGACAGTTCTATAAATTAAAAATAGGTTTATCGGGGTGGCAGGTAGATCGAAAACCACTCATATATTTAAAAATCAAATAATTACAAGTTATTAATTACAATTGGTAACCGATTAGGTAACTTATTTAATAAGAACTTTTGTTTTATTTTGATACTAATATACGTTTTTTTCAATATATAATTCCAAAATTACAAGTTCAGTTCTTTGTAATGCCCAGAACAAAAATTTAATATAATCTCATACAATATGTTTTGATAACATTGACAAAACCAAAGTTGCTACAGGTTATATCTAAGAATTTGGTATTCCTTTTAATGAAGTTGAAGCCTATAATGGAGTTATCGTTACCAATAATTTGGGTGATGAGAAACCCAATGACAATTTTAACCTAAACATAACACTAATTACGGGTTTACTGCAATTAAAACTCAAATCAAATCTGTACATTTAAAATAAAAATAAACCTTATGAAAAATGTACTATTAATTCTAGCATTTACATTTGGCCTGTTTTGTTGTAAAAACGATGACGACACCCAAAAAAAACCCATTGACCAATTACCGCCAGCCACATAAATCGGTGAAAACACGTTTGGTTGCTTGGTTAATGGTAAACCTTTTGTGGTAACAAACACAACAAAAATAACGGCTATATATCAAGGAGGAGGTCTTTCAATAGCTGGGGAAATAAATGTAAATAATTTTTTCTCCGAAGTAAGCATATTTATAAGTGAACCTGTTGTAGGTCAGGAAATTTCTGATAATACAACATATACCCTGAATAATGACAACACATTAAAAGGGCAATATTACAGAGAAGACCAAAACTGTTTTTATCACACAACTTTATCGAATGTAGGTCTCTTAAAGATAAGGAAAATAGATAAAGAAAATTTTATTGTTTCAGGAATATTTGAGTTTCAAGCAATATCAGGCGATTGTGATGAAACAATAAATATAACTGATGGCAGATTTGACATGAAATATATCCCATAAAATAATCCTCTAACATTTTAATCCATTTTCAATTATAAAAAACCAATCATAAATCAATATTTATTTCGAATAAAACATTCTTAATAGGCCATTTTAGATTTATACTTTCTAACCGTATCTTTTAAATATAAAATAAAACTGATAATTACATTTTTTTTCATCCTCCGAATTTGTCTTTGAAGTTGTACTATTTCCTTTTTTGCAAACTGCAATTGATTTAACAGATAAGAACTTTGCTTATCTTTAGCAATTGATTTATCAAAGTTCTCATAAAGATGGTCTAATCTGCCCTTAATAATAGATCCTACGTTATAAAGCGATAATTTATCATTCACAAAAAGCTTCGCATTCATTGCTTTCTCCTTCCTTAAATCTGGATTGTTGTAGACTTCTTTTAAATTTTTGATGGCAGATTGCATATTCGGATTGCCCCAAACTGTTTTAAAACAAAAGTTTCTATCCGGATTTTCAATCAACCCAAGTTCATAATCCACTAAAAAACTATTGCCCTCATTCATAAATTCGGTATTTCCGGAATAGTTTATAGATATTGTAGGTTTTCCTAAAGACATAGCTTCCGCAAGGGTTAAACCAAATCCTTCCGAGTGGTGCATAGAAACATAACAATCACAATCGTTTATTAAATGGTTTATGCTATTTTTATCCAGATCAATATCAAATATCTTAATGTTATTTTGCCCCAAAATTGCTTGATGTAATTTCCTTTTTGATTGTTCAAACTGTTCAGACCCTACGGTTTTTATTATTAATTCAACATCTCCATTGTTTCCAAATGCTTTAATAAAAGCTTCAACCAAGAAAAACGGATTTTTCCTTTCTATAGAACTATGGTAATTAAATATAAATAGAAAACTGAATCTGTTTTTTTCAAAAAACACAATAGAATTTTGGTGTGTTATAGGTTTTAAACACAGCTCAACAGGGTGAGGAATTACTATTATAGGCCCATTATATATCTTTTCAAATATTCCCTTACAATAAGAAGAGGCCGTCCAAATTTCATCGAACATGTTAATTGCCCCCATAAATCTTGAAGGAAAATATTCAGATTCCCACATTAAGAAAAGAATGGAATATTTATTATTAAAAAAATCAAGATCAATAACACTAAAAAATGTATCTAGATCGTTTATTGCAATTTGAACTAAATTTATAGAGTATTTAAACTCATATCTGTAATTAGCATCTTGCTTAACTTTTTCATAGTTTATTATATTTAATGGTATATTATGCTTTTTAGCTGCTTCTATATTTGACTTTACGGCTTCTCCCAAGCCAAAATCACTATCGGTATAACCAACAATATTAAGTCCTAGATGATGTGTTTCCATGTCATTTAATTAATTTCTAATGATTGCAGTGAAACCAAGTTAGTATAAGTTCCATTCTTACTTAATAATTCTTCATGGGTACCTTGTTCCACTATTTGTCCCTTTTTCATAACCACAATAAGATCTGCTTTTTGGATTGTAGAAAGCCTGTGCGCAATTACCAAGGAAGTACGGTTTTCCATCATATTCTCAAGAGCTTCTTGTACCAATTTTTCCGATTCTGTATCCAGAGACGAGGTTGCTTCATCCAATATCATTATTGGAGGGTTTTTCATTACCGCTCTAGCTATGGCAATACGCTGACGTTGACCCCCAGAAAGCAAACCTCCACCGTCCCCTACATTACTTTGGTATCTGTTAGGGAATTCTGAAATAAAATTATGCGCATTTGCAACTTTGGCAGCAGCAATAATTTTTTCCTCGTTTGCATCGTCAATACCTAAAGATATATTCTTTGCTATGGTATCATTAAATAAAATAGAATCTTGGGCCACAATACCCATTTGCTCTCTTAGGGATTTTGTTGTCACATCCCTTATATCAACTCCATCAAAGGTGATACTACCTTTGTTCACATCATAGAAGCGAGTTATCAAATTAGCTAAGGTTGATTTCCCACTTCCTGACTCGCCAACCAGTGCCACTGTTTTCCCTTTAGGAACAGTAAGATTAAAATCCTTTAACACATAGTCATCCTTGTATTTAAAAGATATATTATCGAATTTTATTTCTTTGTTGAATTCTTCAATTATTTTGGCATCAACCTTGTCTTTTAATGGGTTTTTAGCATCCAAAATAAAAGCGACCCTCTCATACGCTGCATTCCCTCCTTGTAGAGCATGAATGGCTTTTGTTATGGCTTTAGCAGGTGTCAATATTTGATATGCCAACCCCATATAGGCCATAAAAGCTCCGCCACTTAAAGATTTATCAATAAGCACCAAAGAACCTCCATAAACAAGTAGTACAGAAATCACTAAAATGCCTAGAAACTCGCTCATTGGAGCGGATAAACTCATTTTTTTTCCAATAGAATTGTTAAGTGAATTTATATTATCCGTTAAGTCTCTAAACTTTTTGGAAAAGAAATTTTCGGAAGTGAAATTTTTAATAATCTTAATACCTCCCAAAGTTTCTTCTATATTCGACAATAAATGTCCTTCTAAAGCAAAAATATCACCTGATTGGCTTTTTATGTTTTTACTTATTTTTGAAATCAAGAAACCTGAAAGAGGAATAAAAAAAAGCACAAAAATTGTTAACTTCCAACTTATGGCCACCATTCCCAACAGAGTAAATAGAATAGTTAAAGGTTCCCTTACCATCATTAAAATACTCATGAATGAGACCTTTATGGTATTAATATCCGAAGTCATTCGAGCAATAAGGTCACCTTTCCGTTCATTAGAAAAGAAAGCAACATTTAGGCTTATGACCTTATCATAAACATCTTGTCTTAAGTCTTTTAATATACCATTGTTCAAATATGTCATATATAAGATTGACAGGTAACTAAATAAGTTTTTCAATAAGAATGTACTTAAAACAAAAGTGACTACCGTTATTAAGGTAATTAATGGCCCTTTCGTGTCACTGAGATTTGTAATGAAATAGTTAAGATAATTTTCCAAATAATTTAGGTCCAAATCTTCAATTCCATTAAAAACAGGTTTTTCTCTTAGTTTATCCCCCTCTTCAAAAAGTACCTTGACCATCGGCAATAAAGACAACATGGATATTGAAGAAAAAAGAGCATATAGAATATTAAAAACGATGCTTAAAATTTGAAATTTTTTATGGGGAATGAGGTATTTTAGAAATCTCTTAAAGTTTTTCATAAGTTTTATTTGGGACTTAGTGATTTAATTAGTTTAACAATGTTATTTTGAAATATTAATACACATGTTAGATACTAAAAACTTAAAAAGGTTGCTTTTTAGAATTTGAAATCATTAAAACTTTAAGATAATTTGTTTTTTGTTTAAATGCTTTTTAAATTAATACCTGATCTAGAGTTATTATTTTTATATCTAAAACAATTGATTAATTCCCGAAACGAAAAGGTTTAAACCAACTGTAAACCGGAATACTAAATATGTAAAAATCATACTGATGGTATTACTTTATTATTCGACAAGAACAATAAAAAACTGAAGTTGGAGATGTAAACAAAGTTACAATTTGGGTATCTGTCTTAAGAAATTCGACTAAAACAATTAATGTAACGTTATCATAATAAAGAACAATCTAACAATCCTAATTTATAAAGCTTTTGAAAAGTTACCGCAAACTAAATTTGACAAAGCATTTTTGTTATTAAATTTCTTCAACTAAAACCTTAATTCCTGCTCTATCAAAATAGGTACAAGTCATTTTATCCATACAAATCTCCCATTTGTCAATACCTGTTGTTGCACACATTTTAATAAAAGCTAAGAAATCGGTTTTACCTCTTTGATGGGCAATCAACTCTTTCTTAAATTCTTCAATTTTTGTAGTATGAGCGATTTCTAACGGGGCATACTTTGCAGGTATTTTTGCTAAATAATCATTTGCTCCATGATAATCAATATGTCCATCAATTACATATGCTTCATAGTGCGTTACACCTAAGGCTTTAATTTCTTTAATGTAAGACGGAAAGTCCGCACCTGATTTTACCTTACTGTGGGCTGTTTTAATTTGTTCTACTGTAAACATTTTTCTTGGTTTTAAACGATTTATTGAATTACATACAACTTTAATTCTCAAACCTAATAGTATGATTATCGATTTTTGAATTGATTTTACTATCAGATCTTTACATTAAGATTACAATGCAAAGATGCGATGATGAAAAAAACTGTGATTGTAAAAAATCGTTTCCTACAGGAAACGCTTGAAATTTTCTGGAGTGTCTCCTGTAAACTGCTTAAAGGTTTTAATAAAATGAGCTTGATCAAAGAAATTATTTTGGTAACAAATCTCAGTCAGCGTTTTTGTTTCATTTAAATTGTCAAGAACCGTATTGAAACGAACAATGCAAGCAAATTTTTTGGGTGTAGTCCCAACCACCTTTCTAAATCGTTTTTCGAATGGACTTTGACTAATAAATAACTTTTCGTTAAGCTCTTTTATACGAATAGTTCCATTACTTTGGTAAATGAGCTTAACGGCTTCGACTATTAATTTGTCTGCTTGAATATCTTTGAGTTGAGATACTAAAAATTGGTCTATGATTTTTATCCTTAGTTGGTCTTTATTGGCCATTCCCAATCTTTCTTCAACTTCTGCTATACTATTTTTATCAAAGATGTCGTCAAGAGATAGACTTAGATTAAAGAGTTCGTTTGCAGGACACGAAGCAAAATAAGTAAAGCCAATTTCGGTAAAGTAAACCAATATAGTTCCAATGTCTGCCGAATTTCTGAAGACTTTGTAGCTGTTAGTAATTCCTGTTACTCCAGCTGTAGCTAATCTGCTTTCGGCATTGTCTTTTATGGTGGCAAGTTGACCCTTGTATTGAAACCCCATAACAAGTCCTGATGAAGGGAATATTTTATACTCATTTTCCAAGTCATTCTCAGACACTACAAAATATTTAATGTAGGGTTTTAGCTTGTCTGACGGAACATACTTGTTAAACTTCATCCTTTTATCTATTAGAATAATACTTATAAACTAGCCTACTCCGAATCTCTAAATATTAATTTACGAACTAAAGATACTCATTTTCAATGAATTGTTTTTTAATTACTCAATCTCATTTTTAAACTATTTTACAAGTTTTATCTACTTTTTTTTCCCTTTTTATAAGTGTGGTGTTCTGAAAGTCTTTACAATTATACTTTCGAATTAATTGATTAATAGAAGCGATATCTGGAAAAATTTAGCCAAATGATTTCTTTATTTTATCTGCCATTATTTATCCAGAACTTTAAGTTTAAAGGGTGCTTAAAAATACCGATTACTTTATATTTTACTTATATAATATTTTAAATTATACAAACTTGTAACAGGATAAAACCACAAAACTCATTGACTCCTCCATAAATAAATTCACTCGATACATATAAATACACCTTCATTACATTTATCTATTCCAATAGAAAAAAGTTATTCAATTTTGTTTAGATAAATGAATCAATTATGAATCTAATAATAAAATTGTTTGCATCAGCACTTGCTCTAGTTTTTTTCTCAATTAGCCTCCAATCAATTCATGCTCAACAAAAATTACGTGCTCGAGATTTGGGTATCCCTTTCGAAGGCAAAACAGGAACCTACAATGCCATTACAGATGTTTTTGGTGTGATGGTGGGATACAAAACACTTATTAAAGATCAAGATGACCTATCAACGCAAAATGGTTCTGTTAGAACTGGTGTTACAGTAATTCTTCCAAAAGGCAAAAGTGAAACACCAGTTCCAGCAGGGTGGTTTTGTCTTAATGGCGATGGCGAAATGACTGGCACTACATTTATAGAAGAATATGGTTTTAATACAGGCCCCATTGGAATAACAAATACGAATAGTGTAGGCGTGGTTAGAGATGCCATAGGAGAATGGAATATTAAAAATTTTTCTTCTGGTAATGCTTTTGATTTTGCGTTTGGACTACCTGTTGTTGCCGAGACCTTTGATGGTGTTTTAAATGACATCAATGGATTACATATAAAAAAGCAAGATGTTTTTGAAGCACTCAATACAGCTAAACCTGGTCCCGTTGAAGAAGGAAATGTAGGTGGAGGAACCGGTATGTGTCTTTTTTATTATAAGGGTGGTAGCGGTACGGCATCAAGAGAAATAACTATTGCAAATCAAAAATATACTTTGGGAGCATTTGTTCAAGGAAACTTTGGAGCTCGTAAAGACTTAATAATAGCAGGTATTCCAGTTGGATTAGAACTTACTTCAGCACAGCCTATCATTAATTCAAAAGAAAAAGATGGATCTATTATTGTAATTGTTGCAACAGATGCTCCCCTACTACCCACACAATTAAAACAAATTGCAAAAAGAGTATCAATTGGTATAGCAAAAACTGGAGGATTTGGTCGTAATAGCTCGGGCGATATATTTCTTGCCTTTAGCACGGCAACTCCTGAATTTGATAAGGAAACAAAATTAATTAACTGGAAAAGCATTCCTAAAGGGCATATGGATGCCCTATATAACGCCACAGTTGAAGCCACCGAAGAAGCCGTTATTAATGCACTAGTGGCCGCCGAAACAATGCAAGGAATTAACGGAAATACTTTTTTTGAGATACCCAAAACAGAACTTCAAGACATTCTGAAAAAATACAACCGTTTAAAAAAGTAAAATTATGATAACTTTTAAAACTCTTGAAAAAACAGATTTAAATATTATTCTAGATGCTCTAAATACGGCCTTTTCAGATTATATCATTCCGTTAGAATTTACAAGTGAAACTTTTAAATATAAATTAACCAATGATAGAATTAACCTCAACTATTCAGTTGGCGCATTTCAAAATGGCAAATTAATTGCTTTCATTCTGCATGGCTCAGAAACTTATCATCATAAAAAAATATTATACAATGCAGGAACCGGGGTTATCCCTAACAAAAGAGGACAGCAATTAACCACCCAGCTATACAATTTTATAATTCCTAAATTTAAAGAAGCAAACATATCCCGTATCATACTTGAAGTTATTACCACCAATAAAAGTGCATTAAAAATATATAAAAACTTAGGTTTTAAAACCTATAGAACACTTCATTCTTACAAAGGAATTGTAAACAATCAACCACGAGAATCAAAATATATTATAAAGCAATTTGAAATTAATGACTGGGAAAAGATAAAAACCTTTTGGGATTTTGAGCCGGCGTGGCAAAACGACATTCAAGCCATTGAAAAAGGCAAGAAAGCTAATCTATCGCTAGGCGTTTTCGAAAAAGATACCCTTTTAGGCTATGTATGCTTCAATCCAAAAAATAATATAATTAAACAATTTGCGGTAAAAAACACAAAGCGCCGTAATGGAATTGCCTCACTTTTATTTGATTACCTAAGCTATAATTACAATTCCAACTTTCATATAGTCAATATTGAAAGTACCAATTCATCAACCATAAAATTTCTTGAAAATTATGGACTTAATAAGGTATTTTCTCAATATGAAATGATTTTAAATCTATAAGAACTTGTTTAATAAAATTTTATGTTCAAAACATCAAATCTATCTCCTTACTTCTTCCATTATTTATTGAATCTATATTTTTTGTAAAACATTTATTTAAAAAATAATCGGGTTCAATACCTTTTTCTGCGCTTTCATGTATTTCTATTATTAACAGCTAAAACTCTCAAGTACTTTTGAATTGTTAGATTTTGGCCGAAAACTAATTCAAAAAACAAAAAATAATTGCTAATAATTCAATACTAAGATAACAGTCTTCAACAGAAGCTATATCTCCGCATTGAATTAAAACTAAACTAGAAATGAGAATAATAACAAACACACTTAACTGTTTTACTTTGCTTTTTTTGTACACAAATTCCAATGCTCAAACTTTTAATTGGGCAGGAACTTACGGTGGACAAGCCAATGACGTTGTATCCAAAATCCATGTTGATAATGAAGGAAATATCTATTCTACAGGTTTTTATGCTGAAGACTGCGACTTTGACCCTACCGAAGGTTCCTACATCCTTCAGCATAGTTTTGATACTGATATTTTTGTTTCCAAAATAAACAAAAATGGAGAACTAATTTGGGCTAAAAGTATTGGTGGCACGGCAAATGATGCAGGAAGAGATATTTCTACAGATGCAGATGGAAATGTTTACATTACCGGAACATTTGTAGAAACAGTAGATTTTGATCCTGGAGCTGGTGTATTTCAACTTACTTCTTTGAGTCAAACAGATATATTTATACTAAAACTTGACAAGTACGGTAACTTTATTTGGGCTAAAAGTTTTGAAGGAGATGATATTGAACAAACTGTAGGTATCGAACTTGATTATTTAGGAAATATTTATATCGCTGGAGATTTCAATAGTACCACAGATTTTGATCCTAGTGCTTCAGATTTTCATATGACACCTAAAAATAACTCGGAAGGATTTTTAGTTAAACTAAGCCGAAATGGCGATTTCATTTGGGCTAAACAATATGGCGGCCCTGGAATTGTGACAGCCATGAAAGTATTAAGCAATGGTGACACCTATATTTCAGGATTGTTTGACGAAAATGCCGATTTTAATCCTAATGAAAACGAAGATTTCTTTTTAAATGTTCCTAAAAATTACCATGGCATGTACCTATTGCGGTTAGATAGCAATGGTAACTTTATAAAAGCCAACACGATTGCCACAACCGATTTTCAATGTTTTACAATGGGTTTAGATTTTGATAGTCAGGGAGCGATAATCATGACTGGATATTTTAGCGGAAAAATTCAGTTTGAAGTTCCAAACAACACTGTTACTTCAAGTATCTTAAGAATGTATTACAACTCATTTGTGGTAAAAGTTAATCCTAATGGACAAAATGAATGGGCTAAAATATTAAGTAGTGACTTGGGATTTAATACGGCAATGGCAATTGGCATAAATGCTGAAGATGAGGCATTAATTTACGGTTATTATGCTGGAACATTTAGTAGTGATCAAGTGACACTATCCAAATTCCCTTCAGATAACAATACAGAGAACTACTTGCTAAAAGTTTCGAATGATGGTATTACAAAAACCGGATTGAAGTTTGGCGGCGCTATGCTAATTTATGGCTGTGCCATTTATATTGATAAAGAAGAACATATCTATCTATCTTCTGGATTTCAAAATACAGTAGACCTAAATCCATTATTTAAACAAACCCTACAAAAAACAGCAATCGATATGGTCGACAGTTATATTATAAAATTAAATGATGACATATTATCTGTTCCAGATTTCTCAAAACACAACACATGGAGTTTCTATCCAAACCCAACCCATGACAAAATAATGATTGTAAGTAAAACAACTCTAATAGAAAAAAAATACCATGTTTTTGACATGGCTGGAAAATCCGTTATATTAGGTGTTCTTGATGCGTCGCAAAGTATTGATGTTTCACAACTCGCAGCAGGCATGTATCATATTAAAATTGAAAACACCGTTTATAAACTTATAAAGTACTAATTTGATTTTAAGACTTAAATAATAATTGAAGCTAATCAGCTGTATTGAATATTTAAATAAGATATTTTTTTACACAGCTTATTAATAAAACCTATAAAAAACAATACATATGAAAGCGCCAAATAAGAACTCCATATTTCCTTTAGAAAATTATGACAAACTTTGTTTTTTAAAAAACATAATTAAAAATCCGAATATCATAGTTGGCGATTATACGTACTATGACGATTTTGAAGATGTTTATAATTTTGAAAAAAACGTAAAATATCATTTTGATTTTATTGGGGACAAATTGATCATAGGAAAGTTTTGCATGATTGCTTCCAACGTAACATTTATAATGAACGGAGCCAATCATTTAGCAAAATCGATAAGTTCTTTTCCCTTTGCTATTTTTGGAGAAGATTGGAAAAATGCAATGGATGGCAAACACTATCCAACAAAAGGGAATACCGAAATTGGAAATGATGTATGGATTGGTTTCAATGCAACCATAATGCCTGGAATTAAAATTGGAGATGGGGCTATAATAGCAACAAATTCAACCGTAACAAAGGATGTGGAACCATATTCAATTGTTGGAGGAAACCCTGCTAAAGAAATTAAAAAGCGATTTACAAAAGAACAAATTGAAATATTATTAGAAATTAAATGGTGGGATTGGGAAATTGAAAAAATCACAGAGAATGTGCAAAATCTTACGGGTGAAAATTTAGAAAACCTTATAAACTAATAAGCATTATTTAACATTACATAGGATAAATATCCTTTTTCATGTATTTTAGAACCACAAAGCCAGGTCCCTCCGACTTGGCTTTTATTTTTTCTATTCAAAGGTTTCTACAAACTCTTAGTTGTAACCCAGCTAGCCTATAAATCAAAATATCACACCCTTACCTAATCCACTTATTCAATAGCTAAACACCTGATTTCTAATTACCAAGACAATAAAATCTATATTTGTTTTTTCCTTTAGGAAATTCTATTCCACTTTCACTACAATATTATTCCCTTTCATTACAACGCATAAAAATTAGACAAAATGAAGGCTCTATTTTTGCTTCGAATTAAAAAGCCTACAGTAGTAAAATAATCATAAAAATTAAAAACCAATCAAAAAGCGAACAATCTAGAATAGAATCATTAGTTCCATGGAGCTAATGATTCTATTAAAAAAATAATTTTTTGCCATTCTTTATAGGATGGAAAATTTTTAATCAATCATACATTTTAGTAACAAAAATTTTAAAACAAAATCTTAAATAAACATCAAAAAAAATAATGAAAACACAAAATTTTATTCGACTATTACACTATTTCTTTCTTAGCTTAATTCTTTTGAATTGTAGTGAAGATGAAGAAAATTATCAAATTGATTCATCTAAAATATCAATTGCAAATCCTGCATACACCATCGAACCAGGAATGAGTTCTACTACTATTCATTTAAAATTAGATACCAAAGCAACAATAGATGGAATTATTTCAGTAGAATTATCTGGGAGTGCTTTGTATAATACTGATTATACAACAATCCCACAAGCTGTAAATAATGAAATTAACATTAAACTTCTGCCCAAAACAAAGGATACTAGTTTTGTAGTTTATCGCAGCAATCAAAATTTACCTACTGATAAAAAGATAAATCTAAAATTAAAAAATCCAACCACAGGATTTTCATTAGGAAACAATATTGTATCCGAAGTAAAACTAACTGCCCAAATGCCTACAGGTAACAAACTAAATTTTGACAACTCTGCCGGCAGTGTTTCTGAAGGTACTTTAGCAGGAATGGTAGTTGGATTAAATACAACAAATACAGTATCTAATGGAAGTCATGCTAGAGTTAAACTTATAATTCCGGAAGGGATTGTGTATGGTACTCATTTTAAAACTGAACCTGCAACCGTTTTAAACGAAGTAACTCTAGAATTCAATCAAAATGCCCAAAGCACAAGCTTTAAAATCATACCAATAAATGACAATTTAGTTTTAGGCGATTATTCGATAGGGTTTGAAATAATTGAAGTTACAGGCGGTTTAGAAATTGGAGCAAACAAAGTATTTACAGCAACCATTCTTGAGAATGATAATGCTACAGGAGTTATAAATACCATTGCCCAACTAAGATCTAAGTTTAATGAAAATCAAAATAATTGGTACTTACCTGAAAATTACTTAATTGAAGGAGTTGTAACATCAAATGGAAATACAGCTGATAATAACTCGGTATACATTCAAGATGCAACAGCTGGTATTTTAATACGGTTTACCACTTCAAACATATTTAATTTAGGAGATAGAATAAGACTAAATCTTGGAAGCGCAACAGGAACTTCCATTAACGGTCAAAAGGCTATAAATCAAGTAAATTTAAATGGTTTCGCTAAATATTCTGAAAACGTATTTGTAGAAGCCGAAACCATAACAATGGCTCAATTTCGCTCAGGAAATTATGAAGGTAAAAAAGTTAAAATTGAAAATGTATATTTTCTAAATGCAGATAACAAAGAAACTTTTTATGGGCAAAAAATAATAAGACATGATGCTTATATGGCCGCTGTAATAACTTATGGCACAGCTTCATTTAGTCATTTCGTGATTCCTCAAGGAACATTATCTATTACGGGAATTGCTGGAGACTGGGGAGCCCTTCTTCCTCAAAAATACAGTCACGATATCAACTACTAGCATAATAAAAATTATAAAAAAAACAAAAAGTTAATTATTAAGATTTTGTTTATAATTTGCCATATTATTATTTAAGTCTGAAAACACCCCAAAAGTTAGTGTTTTCAGACTTATAAATTTCACTAATAGGTTTGTTACTAAATAATTCACTTTCATTACATAAACATGATTTTTTTCAATTTTTAAAATTAATTTTGATAATCTAACTTAATCAAAAAATCTAAATATTACTTCTTCAATGGCTACAATATGAAAATAGGCTTTCTTAATTTACCATTTAAAGGCTGTCTTACATTACTCTTTTTATTGTTACTATCAAAAAGCATCTATGCTCAGACAGCAAAACATTCCGATTACCTAGAAGAACTAAGTGTATTGATTAGGGAAACAACAAATGATCCAGAAAAGGGTTTAAAAATTTCTGATTCACTCATCACTATTGCCAAAAAAACAAATAACATAAATAAATATGCAATTTCATTGCTTGCAAAAGGAGCAGCCCTCTCTTTCATAGGCAAAAATAGTGAAGCCCTCGAAATTGAACTAAAGGCATATGCTATTTTCGATTCTATAAATGATACTACGGGGAAATCTATAAGCTTACTAAATATATCTTATGTGCAGATGCATCTTAAAAAATATAGAAAAGCACAAGATTATTTACTTCAGGCTTTAGACTTTGCCGAGAAAGATAATAGCAGACTCTTAACAAACATTTATGCCAATTTAGCAAGCGCTTCTGTAGAATTAGAACAATACAATGAAGGGATAAAGTATTATAAAATGGCATTATCTCATTTCAAGAAAATTGAAAATTTTTATGGGGTCTCTATTACCTATCATGGTATATCCATTGCCTACCGAAATTTGCATGATAATACTCTAGGTGAAAAATATGGATTATTAGCATTAAATTATCAAAAGAAAACCAATTCCGATTATGCTCTCTCAATGATTGCTTTAAATTTAGGTGATATTTACCTGGAAGAAGGCAAATTAGATACTGCAAAAAAATATTTAGACATTGGTGGCGAAGCATCAGAAAAGATTAATTACCCGCATCACAAAGAAAACTATTATGAAAATATGGCCAGATGGCATAAACTTAATAATGATTACAAAAGTGCACTTGAATACTACGAAAAATATTCAATAGTCAAAGACTCTATATATTCTTTGGAAAATGAAAAAATTAGCAGCGAAATAGAAGAACAATTTCAAAATGAATTAAAAACAAATGAGATCAAATTATTAAAAACCCAAAAAGAATTGGCCACTGCCGAAATTGAAAAAAACAGATTTTGGGCATTGATTTTAATATTAGTAACTATTCTATGTATAGCTGCCATTGTTGTATTATATCAAAATTATATAGGAAATAAAAAATCCAACGAGTTGCTAAAGTTAGAAAAAGTACAGCTGTCCGAAAGAAACCAGCTTCTAGAGAGTGAAAACATCTTGGTTCAATTTGAAACATTAAGAACCCAAGTAAGCCCCCATTTTTTGTTTAATTCTTTAAATGCGTTAACCTCATTAATTAAGACCGATAAAGAAAAAGCATTACGGTTTACTAAAGAATTTTCTAAAATTTTCAGAAACACATTAGAATTAAAAAAGAAAAATCTCATTACTTTAAAAGAAGAGCTAGAACATGTCAATGCTTATTTATATCTACAGAAAATGAGATTTGACTCCAATTTAATCATAAATATAAATATTGATTCCAAGTTTTTAAATGATTATCTACCTCCTTTTTCCTTACAGATGGTCATTGAAAATGCCATTAAACATAATATTATCACCGTAGAATCTCCTTTACAAATAGAAATAAATGCTAAAGATTCTTTTTTGGTTGTTACCAACAATCTTCAACCTAGACAAGTTACTGAAGATTCTACCAAAACAGGTGTAAAAAATATTATATCTCGTTACAAATACATCTCGGAGTTAGAACCAACATTCGAAATTACAAACAACCTTTTTTATGTAAAACTACCATTAATAAAAGAAGAATTATGAAAGCTGTAATCATTGAAGATGAAAAATTAGCATCAGACTATTTAGAAACCTTGCTTCAAAAAGATAGTTTCAACATTAATGTTGTAAAAATCATTGATAATGTAAAAGATGCCATCCAATGGCTTTCACAAAACACCGTAGATATCATTTTCCTAGATATCCATTTAGGTGATGATACTAGCTTTTCAATTTTTGATAAACTACACATTAACACGCCTATTATTTTTACAACAGCCTATAATGAATACGCCATAAAAGCTTTTAAACTTAATAGCATTGATTATTTGCTCAAACCAATAGATGAAGACGAATTGAGAGCTTCAATTGATAAATTAAAAAATAGAATTTCAAACTCCAATTCCTTTAATGTTCAGAAAATTTTAGAGGTAATGCAGCAAAAGGAAGATTACCAAGAACGGTTCATGGTAGTTAGTGGACAAAAAATAAAAAGTATTCTTATTGATCAGGTAGCGTATTTTCTATCTGAAGGGCGCTATGTTAAATTGGTAACCAAAAACAATGAAAAATATCTTTTAGACCAATCATTGGAAAATCTAGAAAACAGGCTAAACCCCAGTTATTTTTATCGTGTAAACAGACAAGCCATAGTAAGTTTTGCTAGCATTCAACAGATGATTGTTTGGTCTAAAAGTAGAGTGAAATTAGAATTAAGTCCTGTTACCGAGTTTGATGTTATTGTTAGTATTGATAAATCTGGTGAATTCAAAAAATGGCTTAACCGATAGATATTTTAAAATCTGTATTCTTCACATTTTAGCCCTTTCATAACAAAATTTCTTCCTTTCATTACATCCCAAAATATTGGGCAACTAAAGCCTACATATATTTGCTTCATAATAGAAATTCTTCTATAAAATATCATCATTAATCAAAAAACAAACATTATGAAATTTAGAATTTTAATGATTACAAGCTTAACTTTATTAATCTGTAAAATAGCTACGGCCCAAGAAGTAAAATGGGGTATTAAAGCGGGAGTGAACATGTCCACTTTAAAAACCGATTTAAATGAGGAAAAGTATTTATTTGGATACCATGTTGGAGGTCTTGCAGAAATCAAATTCAGTGAAAAGTTTTTACTGCAACCAGAATTGCTCTACTCTTTGCTAGGTGGGAAAATTGAAGACTCTTTTAGTTTTGATGATGAAGGTACAACCTTCAGTATGGACTATAAAGAAGACGTAAAACTAGCTTATCTACAACTACCAATAATGCTTAAATATCATGTTGCAAAAAACTTGAATATGGAAGTTGGTCCACAAATTGGTTATTTATTAAGTGCAAAAAGTGATTACGAGGTTAAAATGAAGTTTGACGATGAAGACATGACCGACTCCGGCTCTGAAAAAATCAAAGACCAAGTAAAATCTTTAAATTTTGGTTTAAACTTTGGTTTGGGATATGAATTTAACAACAAAATGTTCATTCAAGGTAGATATCATTTAGGCCTATCGGATATAAACGATTCCGAAACAAGTTTAGATGAAGAGTCTATAGATAGGGGAAGCATTAAAAATAACAGTTTTCAAGTATCTGTTGGATTTAAATTTTAGGAATTTAATTTTAGTTTTAGTTAAAATGGAGTTTCAATATATAGAAACTCCATTTATTAAAAAACCAATCAATTATGAATTTAAAAAAATATTAAATATCCAAAGAGTTATCATTTAAAACAGCAACGGAAAACAATAAGGCCTTCCTGCTTTTTTATACATTGATTATTCTTAAACATAATAACTAAGTTGAATTTTACTAATAAAATAACTCCGAACATTTACTGCATTTATAAAAAATCTATTGTTAAAGTACTTAAATAATTATCATATATATTCTTTAAAACACTTTAATTACTCTTTGGCTCATGATAGTTAAGATTATTTAAGATTTCAAAAGCAAATATTTGTAGGTTTTTTAGGATAATTAAAATCCATTCATAAAGGTTATAACAGTAAATCCCTAAAATTAAACTTATAAGCTATCCAAATGTTTAGTCCAAAATTTGCATTTGATGAGTTCAGAAAACGGTTTGACTACTTAGTCATTTTATTCGTAGAATTAAAACTATGTAATCTTACTTTAAAACGAGTTATATTGATTATCTGTTTAAATTCCAATATAATGATTAAACAACTTATAGTGGTTCTTCATAAGTCCATATAAATCAAATTCATAATTTATTTTATTAACGTATGTTCTAAGTAAAAAAAATAATGGTGATAACAAAAAAATTATCTCAAAGTACAACTGACTAAGTAAACTAAGATTGATTATGAAATAGGATACTTACGATAAATAATCAAACTGAAACTAAAAATTAAACAACGCATTGGAAAGATTACTTTTTTTTATAAAATGATAGTCTCATGCAAATAAGCATTCTTTATATAAATCCTTTTTAAATGTATTAGTTTGAATCACTTACTTATATGCGAAGAGGTAAAATTACCCATAAAAAAGTAAATAATTGATCTACTACAGGAAAAACACTTCTTATAAATTAAAAATCACAAAAATTAAAAAAACATCCATGCAAAGAACACAACTAAAACTATTTTAAAGATTATTTAGTTTGTAAAAGTAATTTAGAGTTAAGATACAACTCCCTTCTCGCTCCTCCCTTATTAAAAAGAGAGCGCATTCTTTCCTTTTGGCCAATTGTAAACATACACATTGATTTATCGTTAACTCTATCCATAAAATTCATAAACATATCATTACTACCACAAGAATTTTGAGGATGTATAGGATCTCCAAGATACTGTGATTTCTGGTTAGGTGTATCCTCAACTAAGTCTCCAACTTCACAATTCCCATCTTTACCATAAATGTGTAATAAATTCAACCAATGCCCTATTTCATGAGTAGCTGTTCTTCCTTTATCAAAGTTGGCTATTAATGGGGGCAAAACTCCAAACACCCTAGGGTCAATCACTACCCCATCAATTCTTGGATCGTCTCCTGGAAACTGTGCATAACCTCCTAATCCAAGATTTCCATTATGATCGCTTAAATCAGCTATCCAAATATTTAAATATTTATTACAGGGCCAAGAATCTTGTCCTCCTTTATCAGAAAAATATAATTTTAGGTCTGTAATTGGAGTGCTAACATTGCTAGGTGTCTTTCCATCCCATCCTGTTACCTCACCGGTTGTCCTAATTATACCAGTCGTAGAATTCCCTTCTGGATCCTTTTTTGCTAAGTAAAACTCAATCCCCACATCTGCGGATAAACCAATAAATTCTAATGGAGTGTTAATAATATCTAAGTTTAACTTTCTAAAATCCTTATTTAGCACTTCTATTTGAGATTTGATTTTTTCATCACTAATTTCAAACGGCTTAGGAGCATAGTTGACAACATGAACAACTACAGGTATAGATATTATTTCATCTTCTGGAATTATAGAAGGTAATTTACCATTAGAGGTATTTTCCACTTCTGAGCATGAATTAAATAAAACAATGCAAAAAACCAATAATGTTTTTCTCATTTTCAAATTATCATAATTTATTAAATATTAAAGACTCTTTAACTTAATATTGATTCACAATATGTAACAAGGTTTACATGTACTATATTCAATTTATCTATACAATTTATCAATTGTCATTAATAACTTTTCCCGAACCAGAAATATTAGTGCTTATTAAGGGAGCTCCCCTATAATATAAACTTCCACTCCCTTCAATTTTAACGAAAAGTTGGGATTTACATGTTACTTCAATATCACCTGCTCCTATGGTTTTTGTGGAAACCTTACTTCCTTCCATTTCATACGCAAAAATATTACCCGAACCTTCATTTCTAATATCCAAAAATTCACAGCTTCCTTCCAAAAAAACCGAAGCGGAACCACTGTTTATGACCTTAAAAACTTCTACCTCATAGTTATTGAACAGATGAATATCTCCCGCTCCAAAATTCTCAACTTGACTTAAGTTTTTTACTGTTATATAAGCTTTCAAATGGGTATTATTGTAGTTTCCATCTAGAAGATGTAACTTTAATTTTCCATTTGAAACTTTAGTCTTTACTCTGTGCATAATATTGTCGTCCGCAATAATTTCGACAGATTGTTCATTCCCCTTTGTAATGTATACTTCAAACATTCCTTCACTAGACACTTTACTAAAGTTTGCTACCTGTCGAATTTCTGATATTGTATCACCTGAACCCACAAATGTATCACTAGAACATCCTAAGAAAGACAATACAAATATTGATATAATTCCTATATTTTTCATTTTATAAATTTAAATTATTTAAACAAACTACCTGTTGGCAACAAATCTTTCCTTCATTTCATGGGCTCCCTTTAACAAGCCGCCAATATCCTCTCTTACTAATTTACCATCTTTCTTTAAAATATTACCAGCAACCATAACAGTATCGACGTCGTGGTCCTTAGCATATAAAACTAGCATTGAGACGTGGTTTTCAAAAGGTAAAGTCGATATTGTATTTGGACTAATTATAATTATATCTGCCTGCTTTCCAACCTCTAACGATCCAATTTTATCGTCTAAACCTAAAACCTTAGCACCTCCTATTGTGGCCATTTTTAAAACCTCCATATCCTTTACAGCAAGTGTTTCTGGCATTTGTGATTTTTGATATAAAAATTCATTTTGAATGGCTCTTTCGGTTTGCAGGGCTGCTTTCATCTGATCAAACATACTACCTGAGGTGGCACATACCACATCAACCCCCAAACCTACAGGAATACCAAATTTTAAAGCTTTTCCAGTAACGGGGAGTCCTAATCCCATCTGTAATTCAACTTCTGGAGTCACTGAAATACTAGAGCCATGGTCTGCCAGCAATTTAAAATCATTTTTACTAATGGTGTTGGCATGCGCAAAATTGAGGTCATTACCCAATAAGTTCTCAGCATATAATTTTTTTATACCGTTGTATTTTGGACCAAAGGTTCCACCTCCAATATGCATTGAAATCTGTAAATCTAATTCTCTGCCTAATAAAATGTCATGTTTTGTTGCTTCCATGGAAGAGTATTCAGGACCTCTAATGGCTAGAGCCATTGTCACTAAATTATTAGAAGAATTGAAATGATTTTTTCTTAGGTCTTTTGCTTTTAAAGGATGCCTTAATTGACTTTCATAAAACCATTCCCACACGGATGTGCCAGGTGTTCCATATCCAAACTTCGCTCTTATCTTAGAATCTTTTAATCCTTTGATGGCGGCCTCTGTATGTTCTGGCGTATTCATGATGTGTGACCAATCAAAGACAGTTGTAATTCCAGAATTTATAGCTTCAATGGCACCTAGTAAATTGGCTATGTAGACATCTTCAGCAGAAAGGGTAGGTGCAATTTCTCCTAACATATTATTTAGGTATTCCATTAACGTCCAATTGGATGCCATTCCTTTAAAAGGGGATTCCCAAAGGTGCCTATGAGTATCTACAAATCCAGGTAAAACAATCTTCCTATGTGCATCTATAATATTACATTCCACTGAAGGAACTATGCATTTATTTATTTCTAATATTCTATCATTTTTGATTAGAATATCAAATTCACCTTGTACTAATTGGTCATTATTAAAAGAGACCATGGTACCTCCTTTAATTAAAATATACTTACTTTTCATAATGTCGATTTAAATTAAGAGCTTATAAACAATGATTCCTTTTTAGTTAAAACAATACCCCAAAGTCAGTATTACACTTCTGTTTTTAAAAGTGTCATCTTTAAATTCATCAGTATTTACAACATTTGATAAGCCATGTAAATAGCCTAATTGAATCATGCCCTTATCAAAAATATGTAAACCTATTATAGCGTTAAGGCTTAAGTCAAACTGATTAAAACCAAGTCCACCATCTTCGACTTTCTTGAATGGTTTATAATATAAGGTTTCCGTATTGCCTTCTATGGCTTGGGATATCTCTGCTTTCCCAGAAATTCCATAACCTAAAGAAGGACCTGCACCTATATACCACTTGTTTAAATTAAAAACAAAAAGGATGGGCATTTCAATATACTCGAGTTTGATTTCGGCCTTTTGAGTACCACTTGCCCCTTCGATAGAAAGGTCCAGATCCATTTTAGTCCCTTTTTGTTGATAATTTAAAGAAGGACGCAAGTAAAAATTATTCTTTAATGGTATTTCGGCAAATACGCCAATACCATAACCCAATTTCCATTCCTTTTCGGGTGATTCGTCTCCTTCTGTTTTAAAAGAAGATTTGTTTAATATACCACGTGTCTGCACGCCATATTTAATTTGAGCTTGTATTGACATAGCTGATAAAATAATTGTTGTTAAAATGATTGTTTTTTTAAGAATTGTTTTCATGTTCGTTTTTGATTTTTAATGATTGTTTATATTTATGTTTATTGTTCACTTAATATTAATTGATTATGTTGTTCTTGTTTGAAAGCTAACTCGTCTTCAGTTTTGCCTATGTTTGCTAGAATATCAATAGATGGGAGAAAATGTTGTTCAACTTTTATTAAAGATAATTTAGTACTTGTTCCATTAAATAAGTTAATTATTTTGTCATATATTCGATATTCGTTAGGGTCTAATAAAGCATGATAATCTTAAATAACTTTAATAATAATAGACCTCAGTTTATTCTGTTCAACGTTTACTTCTTAAAGTTTGAATGTCTCCCAATCTTTATGTTTAAAAGCATATTCTATCCTTAACTCCTTTGGATTTACAGGGTCTTCATATTTTTCTTGAATATGATTTTCTAATAGGGGAATTTTATCATACAATTGTTTTTTTATTGATATCCAATTCCTTATGGTTTCCTAGGAAATTTTTTAGGAGAGCTATCATTATATTACAAGTTTCCATAGCTTCTGTTAATAGAATGGTTGAGGTTAAAACTAAAAGTGTAATTTTTGTTTTCATAATGTTTATTTAATGAAACAAATTTCCACCATTTGTTTGTGGGTACACTTGATCTAAATCAAGAACCTGCATAAATAATACAAAAGGGAAGTTGTTATAAACAGTACTATAAATAGCATATGGAGTATTAGATTAAATCTAACACTCCATTTGTTATTGTTTATCTACTAGGAAAGTAAAAATGTCTATTGAGATAATTCAATATACTTTTTGGTTAGCCATGCTTCGGCCTGTGATATGGTTTCACAAAGTATAGTGGTCACTATATTATTGCTTTTTTTTTGTAATTCTATGGACGACATTTTAGAAAAAAGATCTGGTGATATAATACTTATGTTGTATCGAAGTCCAAACTCATAGTTTAAAGGGAAAAAGTAATTACTTATCCAATCCACTAACCCAGCCCAAGCTCCTTCCATTTCTTTGGTGTCATGAACATGAAATTTACATTTCGCTTTTAATCCTTCTCTTTTCTGCCAATCATACATTTTCATAGATGCTGCCATTACTTCGCTTTCCGTACAAGGACCAGTCCATTTCATGAGCAAATAATTTTTTTTTGGTTCATAGCTTAATTTGCCATAAATATCTCCGTTACTATTCCTTATTATATTGATGACTATCATAATGAAAATATCTACCTAAAATAATTAATTTTTAATTACCTCTGGCAAAATAAAATTGACCTGATGTTTTGGTGCATATTTAAATACTTTGGATAAATCAAGTTTAGAAAAGTCTGGCACTTCATTCAAGTTTGGAAAATCATCAGCACCCTTTAATGTGTGGCCAATATCCCTAAAAAAATCCAACAAATTACCAGGAGTTAAAATAACTATCATCTTTCCTGGAGAAATACCTACATTTTTAAATGTGTGTACCGCATTTGAAGGTACATGTACAACACTGCCCGGAAGTGCTTTAAATGGATTTTCTAAATCATTTAATATAAATTCGAATTCCCCTTCAAGAATATAGAAAACTTCTTCATCGGGGTGGGTATGTGGTGGAGGTCCTCCCAATGGCGGAACGCTTTCTTGAAAGATGGCATACTGATTATTTGATTCGTTACTAATGGCCAAAACCATTATGATATCAGTTAAAACTAATAACTGTTCGTTTTTTGATTGTGTTTTCATGATTATTATTCTTTAATTAATATATAAACAAAGAAAACAATGAATCATTTATATATAATTGATTCAAATCAAGAATCAATTAAATTAATAATTTGGTTCTGTATCGACTCAATGTTTCGGGAGTAATACTAAGATAGCTAGCTACATAATGTAATGGGATTCTTTTAAAGAGTTTAGGATGTTCCTCTATCAAATTTTTAAAACGTTCTTCAGGGCTAATTTGAAGTAAGTCGGCTTCTCTTTTTTCGGATCTGATTAGTTGCTCCTGAATGATAACATTGGACATGTTTTTAAACGTATCATATTTTTCTATTAACAACACAATATCTTCCTTATTTAAAGTTAACAAGCTACATTTTTCAATAGCCACAATATTTATTATGGAAGGTAAATTGGACATAAAACTGGCAATAGACCCTATTAAGGAGTTTTCAAAAAAGAAATCATTGCAGATCTCCTTATTTGGAGAATCATAATATAAACGCATAGAACCCGAAGTTATAAAAGCCAAGGTATCACATACTTCACCAGATCTTAAAAAAAAATTATTCTTTTCAATCGTACACTCTGTCATCACGCCTTTCAGCGCATTTAGCTCTTTTTCAGAGGCCTTAAACGTACGCTCGATATTAAATAAAAGCTGGTCCATAATCTTTTATATTTATTAAACAATGGAAAGATGTAAATTTAAACCATTATAAAACAACTAAATCATTTGAAATTTAGTTTTTTATATACTCAGTAATAATTGGATTCTAGTTAAGAAAATTAATTATAAGGAATCCAATGGTTTTCAAAAAAAAAACATTTGGGATTAAAATATCTTAATTAAGTTTATTCCAAGCCTGTAGCCATTAATTAAAATTAAAAACCCATTCTCTAAAACACTAAAATTAGAAAAAATAAAACATATTATTACTGAAATTTAACTTTACATAATTCAAAATAAAAGCTGAATAAATTCTATTAATCAGCTTTTATACGCCCTAATTGTTCAGAAATAGAATATATATAAACATGTTCCCTTCCATTAGAACAAATCCTCACTACTTTGATTGGTTTCCAATTTCCAATAATTGAATTTGGTGCTGATTCAGAATCATCTTAATTTTAAAAAAGTATTTTTGAATAAACAACCTCCCTTTACAATTAATATACTAATGGATTAAATCATAAGTATATGAAATAATACTCCTTTATTTTACTTTATTTTTTGTGAAAGAACCGGCTTGCAAACTTCGCTCTTTTAAAATCCTATTCAAACTTCTTATACTAATCCCTAAATAGCTTGCAATATCAGTTTTTGAAATAATTTCCATAAAACCTAAAGTGGATTGTTCTAATCTATTAAGATTAGATTTAATAGAATGTAATTGATTATGAGAATGTCTTACTGCCTTGTATTGAATTTTTTTAGCAAATGACCTCATTATCAATGTGTTAAATTTTTTGTCATTTTCTAAAAGATATTGAAAGTTGGTTTTAGATACTTTGTAAACGGTCATTTCAGAAATAGCTTGAATTGTACAAAAACTATTAGTGTTATTTATTATTTCAACTTCCCCAAATAATTCTCCTTCGCCAAAAAATTCTTGGATAAAATCATTTCCACCTTCGTCCGTTAAAAAACATTTTGCAATACCTTTTTTAATTATATACCCAAAAGCACTATTCCTATTCTGTTCAATTATCTTTTGTCCTTTTTCAATTTCCTCTTTCAAAAAAAAATGAGCCGAATTTGCAGCCAATCCAATATATTCTAATAATTCAATATTTGTTCTAATCATATTTAGACTGGGACAAATGTCCTTTTTAGCTCAAAGATATTAATTTTTATTTGTGTTGTAAATTAATCCATATGGAACTAAATAGATTAGAAAAACAGATTGAGTTTATTAAGGAAATTGATAAACTAAAATATATTGAAAGAAAAACTAAATTGTTTAATAGCGACAGAAGAGAAAATGATGCAGAACATAGCTGGCATTTATCAATAATGGCCATTATTTTAGAAGAACATTCTAACGAGAATATTGATATTTTAAAGGTATTAAAAATGCTGCTCATTCACGATATCGTTGAAATAGATGCTGGTGATACTTTTTTATTTGACACCACAAAGAATCATGTTAATACAATTGAAGAGTTTGTTGCCGCAAAACGTGTTTTTGGAATTTTACCTAAGAACCAAGCGGAAAATTTAATTGTGATTTGGAAAGAATTTGAAGAAGGAAAAACAAATGAGGCCAAATTTGCAAAAGCCATGGACAGATTTCAGCCAGTTCTTCAGAATCAATCAAACAATGGTGGATCTTGGTTTGAGTTTAATATAAATTTTGAGAATATTATTAAAAAAACCAAAACAATTAAATTAGGCTCTAACACTATTTGGTTGTATGTAGAAAAAACAATTAAAGCACTTTATAACGAATAAATTATAAATGAAAAATAAATCACTATATACTTTGGACTTTGGTCTTTTATGTCTTAGTTCCATATTGTTCTCATCTAGTTATAATATGCTAATTCCTGAACTGCCTTCTTATTTAGAAAGCCTAGGCGGAAAACAATATATAGGATTAATTATTTCTTTATTTACTCTTACATCTAGTATTTCAAGACCATTCAGTGGCAAGTTAACAGATACAATTGGAAGAAAGCCTGTAATGTTAATTGGAATAGCTGTGTGTATTGTATGTGGTTTTCTTTATCCAATATTAACTTCAGTATATGGATTTTTGCTCTTAAGACTTTTACACGGTTTTTCAACAGGTTTTAGTCCAACAGCTTTTGCTGCTTTTCTTACAGATATCATTCCTTCTAACCGTTGGGGTGAGGCATTAGGAATACAAAGCCTTTTCTTTAGTTCAGGTTTAGCATTAGGACCTGCTTTGGGAAGTCTTATTAAACAGCATCATACGTACAATTTTTTGTTTTATAGTACCTCATTTATTTCATTATTATCCGTATTATGTATTATAAATTTAAAAGAACCCTTAGTAGATAAAAATAACTTTAAAATTTCGCTTTTAAGAATTAATTTGAAGGACATAATTGATGTTAAAGTAATTTATCCTGCAATAATTACATTTATTTCCTATTTGTCATTTGGAATTGTGTTAACACTCATTCCGTTATTTTCACTCTCTTTAGGGATAATGAATAAAAGCCTGTTTTTTATTGTTTTTACCTTAGCGTCATTGCTAGTTCGGTTTGTTGCAGGAAAACTTTCAGATAAATTTAGTCGTCATTTAATAATTATTCTGGGATTAATTTTCCTTTCTACATCCTTCCTTGTAATAGGTTTTTATCATACCAAAAGTGGTTTAGTAGTTGCTGCTTGTATTTATGGCATTGCTATTGGCATGTTGGCTCCAACTTTAAATGCTTGGACAGTCGATTTATGCAATCCTAAAGAAAAGGGCAAGGCCATAGCCACTATGTTCATTGCCTTAGAAATTGGAATAGGAATTGGCGCTATTGGCTCGGGGTGGTATTTCCAGAAGGGGATAACAGAGATTTCTATTATATTTTATACTTATGCTATTATAGTATTTTCTTCTTTAGTTTATATGCTCTTTACCTATATCAAGGATTCTCGATAAATGTTTGTTAGGATTTAATATTTAATTAGCTGTAAATTTTGATTATCAAATTCAGCAACTACTCCCGCAAAGAAAACGTATAAGGATTATTACAATTACCACAAAGCCAACAATTAAAATTTATGACCTTTTTACAATGGAGAATTTTCCATTAATTTTTCAATTCCCATTTCCATATTACCCCATCATTTGGGTCATTGATTTTTTGGGTTTTTGTAAAGCCACATTTTAGTAAAACCTTTGTCGAAGGATTTTCAAATCCAAGCGTATGAGCAATAATTAATTTTACCCTGCTATCATTGAATGCATTCTGTATTAATCCCTTGGTCATTTCTGTAGCAATTCCACGATTTCGGTAATCTGGAGTAATTTCATATCCAATTTCTACTGTCCCTTCTATTGTCGGTTTACCCTTATATCCTCCACTTCCTATTAATTTATTGTCTTGCTTATAAATAGGAAAATATGTCCACCAATTTTTTTCTTCTTCACTTTCAATAAGTCTATCAAGTGAATACTGCAAAGCACTAATGCCAAATTCAGTCCAATTGTTTTGAACTATCACGTTTAACTTTGCTGCAATAGCTTCATTCCCCTGAATAGCAGATTTCAATATTTCAGTGTCACAGGGAATGAGTTTTAAATTCTGAGTTTCTATCATTCAATTTTAATATTTGATATTGTTTATACTTTATATATTACGATTAACATTTATGTATATGACCTATGTTTTGGTACAAACACCAATAAATTTAGCTAATAATTATTTGCTTTTATTAAGTCCAATAATAACAAAAAATGTTCCAAATAATTCGTATTGTGTTATTTCTTCTCCTAAAACCAAAAATGATAATAAATATCCAAAAACTGGGGCTAAAAACAACCATTTACTAGCTTTTACCGTGTCCCTTTTAAGCAAATTAAGCCAAAGCAAGGTCGTGAAAACTGAAATAACAATTGTTAACCAAAACAGAGAAAAATAAAAATTATAATCTAAATGAATAGTTTTTTTATTAAACAAATAAGCGGCTGGTAGTAAAAGGATGCCGCCGATAAGAGTTTGCCAACCATTTATTAATCTATTTGATAACTTTAAATCAATTTTTTTATAATAGACACTGCCAATAGAGTATGAAGACATTCCAATTATTAACAGAACAAGTCCAATTAAACTAGATTTAGAATCTTGCAAAACGGGAATAGATGCAATTAAAAGACCACTAAAACATATAATAAAACCTACGATCTCATTTTTAGAAACTTTCCTATTCAAAAAAATAACTGAAAACAATATTATTAATATTGGATTAATTGAAATGAAAAGATTCATCAATCCGGCTGATACATATTCAATTGCTGCAAATAAACAACCTAGATATAAAGTTATATTTAATAAACCAAAAATCGCTACTTTTAACCATTCTGATTTAGTTGGAAATTTTTCATTGAGAAAAATATGTAAAACCACAACCATTAAAAAACCCGCTATTAAAAACCTAATAACAGCTAATGTTAAAGGCGATGATGAGTTTATTCCAATTTTCATTGCTATTGCAGCAGAAGCCCATAAAAGTGCAAAAAATATCCCTATTGTACTTTCCTTTTGGTGTATTCTTAATATTTGCATTTAGATTATCCCATTATTTTTGAATTGTGTATGAAGTAGTATTTAAAAAGGTAAAAATATTGAATTCATTTATTTATATTCTAAAAACACCAAAAGTTTGACAATGGACAATCTTTTGGTTTATAACCTACTAACTCTATCACTTATGCCCTTTTGGATTTCAGGAATAATACATCTTTCATAAATTCCTTCTATTTGTTTTATATGCCTAATATTATGATTTACCAAAAACTGAAAAGTATCTCCCAGTTTTAACCTGATCAAACTTGAAATTGAAGTTTGAATTTTCACTTTATTTATACTCACATTTCTTGATTGATTTAACAATTCCAAAAGCTTAATCTGTTGATTTACAAATACATCTATAACATTCCTACCTAAATCTAGATTTAAGGGATTTTTACTTTTAAAAGCTTTCATTTTAATTAACTTTTCCTTTGGCAACATACTTTTTGAAAAAAAATCACCTAAAAACCCCTTATTAAATTCAGTTTCAGATTTAGTGTTAGATTTTTTTATATTTTTTTCAATTTGTGGTAAATAAAAGTCACCATATAAATTCAAATGTTCCAAACATTCCAACATATTCCACGAAAATTCATTATCCTTCCAAGTCAAAGTTTTCAAATCATAGGATTTTAATTTTTCCGCTTGGTTTATAATTAATCTTGTCTGTTCTAAAAGCGTTTGTATTAATTTCTCGGATTGCATAATTTTAAATTTTAGACAAAGTTCTAAAAAGCAATTATCAAAAATCTTGATTGAAGTCAAGACTTTTTTAGTCTTGATAAAGTTTCAGGACTCATCCTTAAATAATTAGCTATATGTCTATTTGGAATTTCTTGAAAAAGCTGAGGACTTCGTTTTAAAACCCTTTCATATCTTTCTTTTGGCGAATTTGTAAGAATGTCTATTTCACGTTCCATCTGTTGAATAACTAAATTTTCTAAAATTTCTGTCCATAAATTTCTATTACTGTTTATTTCTAAAAATTCGTCAAAATCTTGCCTGGTAATAACTTTTACAACCGACTTTTTAATAGCTTGAATGAATAAGTCTGAAGGTTTTCCTGTCAAAAAAGAGTCTAACGAGGCAATTAAATTCTCCCTGTAACCAAACCTAATGGTTCGTTCTTCGTATTCGTCTAAAACAAAAATCCTTAAACTTCCACTTTCAATATAATATATATTAGAATCAATACTGCCCTTCACTTTCAGAAATTCGTTTCTTTCAATGGTTATTACCTTTTTAGAAAGGCTTATGATTTCTTTCATTTTTTTCAAACAATAAGTGTTTACAATTTTTTGCGGTTAAATATATATTTATATAAAGAGCTCTTTACCTAACTAAGATAGAAAAAACTTGTAAAAAAAACGCATTTAGGATGTCAACTTAATTTCTATTAATACAAGAAAAAAAACAACAATGTACATTAGATTAATCGAGAATATTTTTGGGATTTTTTAAAGTAGCAAAAGAACTTCTGACATTGGTCTACACAAATTTTAACCGCATTGAAATACAGTAACATTTTTGAAATATACTATACGCAGACAAAATAGACAAATTCTAATTTTTTATTAAGATAGAGGGATACGGTAGGTTTCTAAAACATTTAGGATATTCATTAAATCCAATATTTTGGTTAACGAATCCATTGCATAAATCAAATTTTTGAAATATTTCCACAAGTCATATTCTTTTGAAACTTTAAAAGTGGAAAAAATTTACAAACATAATTTAATAATATAGAATGAGATAAAACTTGTAATTTTGAAGACAACTTCCTTTTTAATGGAATCCCAATCTAAAATATAGAACTTTAGTTTTGGGGAAAGTTCAGAACGTATACCGCTTACTGTTATTCTGGTAAAAGTCGGGCCTTCCTATCTTTTACATTTACCAGTTTTAGACTAAATTAGGATACTGAAGGTTTTTGAACGTGTCATAATCTTTCATTTTTAAGTTAAACATTAAAAAAAAAAGTCATTCGGTTACCTTTTTTTATGGCTTTTTAGTATTGGTAACCGAATAGGTCACTTTTTTCACCAAACCAAAGCAAATTAAATGAGACTACTTAAAATGCAAAAACCTGATAATCTTTCGATTACCAAGTTTTTTAACACTGTTTGATATACTAAAAAGTCGGGGTGGCAGGAAGCCTCTTCCCCTACACTATGCGCTATGTATCAATAATTTACAATCTTACAAAACAATCTGTTAGCCGATTTGTTGACGGGGTTATAAATGACCTCAAAATAAATCACTTTATTTACTGGTTCGATAAAGATAAATATTATTTAAAATCAATGCAAGATAAATGGCATTAGATTTCATGAAAAGCATTTGTTATTATAGGATTACAAAATTTTAGCTCAGTTCTTTGTTGGGCAACGTTTTTATTAATTCCGCCTTTTTACTTTTTTCCGCGTGAGTCATTGCGATTATAAATTCAGTCAATTTTAAAGTGTCCATATCTAATTGTCCGAGTTGTATATTCAATTCCTGAAAATCAAGAGCTTCATTTAGTTTAGCTATAGTTTTATAAAATTTTCCTTTTTTTTTAGAAGGTTTAAAATCATCTGGAACTAATAGACAAATAAAATGTTGTCCGTACACATTAACTGGATAAGCATCTTTGATGATTTCCCAATTTATAAATTCATCGTGGGTCGTTCTGTCATATATTCCGATTTCATTAATTATTACTTGTGGTCTTTTGTCAAACAAATGGAAAAGTCCAACCGGAATTGCTAAACTAAAAAAGCAAGTTCCAATCCAGCCCATTATCCGGTCAGTTTCAGTTCCGCCATCTCTATTAATCATCCATATTCCTGCTGCAATTAATGGTGCAGCAAGTAGAAATAATTTCAGAACTTTTTTATTTGATTTATATAATTTGATTTCGGTCATTCTCTAATGTTGCCCAACGTATGGATAAACACACTGGTGTGTTTATTCCGTATATAGCACTAATATAGGAAATATTATTTCTGAAGATTTTATTGAAATGTGCTTTTTATCGGAAAGATTGTATTTATTAATCTACAATTATCCAAATTGTGGGAGTAAATGAAAACCACCATGGTTTTTTAATATATTAATTCAAGCACAATTAGTCTTCTATTCAGCTTATCATTTAAATCTATATTTTCTAACAGCATTACATCAGCTAGCATTGGATATAGAACGCCTAAACTTCTTTTTTTATCATAAAACTCTTGGTGAAAATTGCTTTTATTTTTTATTGACTCCAGCGCTTGCAGATATTTACCGATATAATTAAATCTGGGTGAGTTCATTTCTTGATTTATAATAGAGTCGTAATGAGTTTCGGATATATTTTCTCTGTAACTTCTGGAATATGTATAATCGGTTGTTCCGTTAGGATTTGTGTATTTATATCTCGATTTGATATATGGAAAAGGAATATCTACAAAAGGCAAAGAGTCTGATTCTATTTTATCAAAAGTACTATTCTTTAAAATCCAAACAGAATCTGGAAATTCATACATTTCGAGCCTCAATTTGCTCGCTTTAAATTTGTTTCTTGCTTTTTGGGATATGCTATTCCATTTTTCAGTATTGTCATCACGATGTTCGGTTAAAAACTGTCGATAGGCGTTTTCAGTATCCAAATTAGGATATTGTCTTTTTAGAAAGTCATTTTCAAAATCGGACACAAGGTAGTCTACGGTCTCGACATTTTCTGCTCCTAAAATCTTATCAAATTTGGTTCTATTTTCTTCGGTGTTTTTATCGGCACAGCCTATGATTAGCATTAAAAATGTGAATGGTATAAGAGTTTTTATTTGTCTAGACATATGTTTGCCAACGGTCTCGGCTATGAGTAGTTGCGTGGTTTAGCACTTAACTTTGCAAGTACACACCAAACTGAAAATAGAGTGAACCCAAAAGGTTAGACAAATTTATAATTAATTTTGATAATAATGAGCTCGATATTCAGTCGGGCTCATACCTTCTAAATTTAGTTTAATTCTTTCATTATTATAATACTTTATAT
>NZ_JAGJCB010000008.1 GCF_017814435.1 Mariniflexile gromovii
AAGTCTTAAAGAACAATCAAAACTCATAAAGAGTGTTCCAGGTGTTGGTAAGGTTCTATCTTGGTATATGCTAGCTAAAACCGAAGGGTTTACCAAAATAACAGAACCAAGAAAAATGGCCTGTTTCTCTGGGGTAGTCCCTTTTGAGCACCAATCGGGAAGCTCGATTTACAGAAAACCAAAAGTGTCATTCTATGCTGATAAATCAATTAAATGCATTCTGCATTTAGGGGCTTTGAGTGCTATAAGGCTTAAAAATGATTTGGGCAATTATTACCGTAGAAAAGTAAGTGAGGGCAAAAATAAAATGTCTGTGTTAAACGCCGTGAGAAATAAAATCATTCACCGTATTTTTGCTGTAATAAAAAACCAAACTATTTATAAAAATAATTTGGTTTTATCATAGAAATCAACTTGACAAAGTAACTATAATACACTTTTCAGACAGTCTCTTTTATTCAAAGAAAATCAAACGGTATGCACCCATTTTTTCTGCTCATCTTGGGTTAAAAAAGTCCAAGCCACTATTCGAGACAGTTTGTTTCCTTGCCCCATATTAATGGTTTTAATTTCTGTTGCCCCTAACTTTTTTAATGACGCATGCATGCCTTTTACCAATTCTTTTTTAGAAACTAAGGTTGTAAACCAAAAGCACTGTTTCTTAAATAAAGAGCTTTCATATAAATAATTATGAAGAAAAGCCTTTTCGCCGCCTTTATAAATCAATTCATTATGTGTTCCTGAAAAATTCCGAACCACTTCAGTTTTTAAACTCTTCACCCCCTGAAGCTTTCTGGTTGTAGCATTGAAAGCTTCTTCTTCCGATTTGTAAAAAGGCGGATTACACATGGCTGCTGAAAACTTATCGGAACTATTTAAAACATCTTTGAAAATGAATGCTTTATCTTTTTGATGTACTAAAGAAATGGAATTGGTCAGTCCATTTTTAGTTATAATTTGCTGTGCATGCTCTGATGAGTTTTTATCAATATCTACACCTGTGAATTTCCATTGATATTCGGCATATCCTAAAATGGGATAAATACAACTTGCCCCGGTGCCTATATCTAAAACTGAAATATCCCCGGTTATTTTTGAAGCATCAAACAAGTCTGAAAGATGATGAATATAATCTACCCTTCCTGGAATGGGTGGACATAAATTGGTTTCAGGAAATTCCCAAAAATTAATACCATAGTGTTTTATCAACAAAGCCGTATTTAGTGTTTTAACTGCCTTAGGGTTTGCAAAATCTATAGTTTTGGTTGTAAAAGAATTTTCGAATACATAAGATGACAAATCAGGATAAGCTTCACATAAAGCAACGATATCGTAACCAGACTTATGCTTGTTTTTAGAATGAAAATTAGAATTGTTTTTGATAACTGAATTTTTTATGCTCCAATTTACAACCTTTTAATCACACTTTCACGGTTTTCCAATTTCCTTTTTTAAACCAAACAATGGCTATAATAGCAATTAAAACTTCAGCTAAGGTAATGGCCCAAAACACACCCGAAGGACCAAAATTTAAAGTCAGTGCCATAAAATATGCAAAAGGCAATTGCAATAACCAGAAACACACAAAATTTATATAGGTTGGTGTTTTAGTATCTCCCGCGCCATTAAAAGCATTAATTACTACCATACCATAGCCATAAAAAATGTAACCCGAAGCTAAAACACGTAAACATAGACTACCATATTTAACAACATCGGGCGTGGTATTAAATAGGATGATGATTTGATTTGCAAACACCAAGTAAATTAAAGAAACCCCTGCCATAAAAATTGCACAGTACTTTCCTGTTTTCCATACAGATTGCTCTGCGCGGTCTGGTTTTTGAGCTCCTAAATTTTGACCCACTAACGTTGCAGCGGCATTACTCATACCCCAAGCTGGCATTAAAGTAAACATCATAACCCGAATGGCAATGGTATAGCCTGCCAATACTTCACTGCCAAATTCACTCATGATTCGCATTAAAAACACCCAACTAGAAGTACCAATTAAAAACTGACCAATGCCACCCAACGATACCTTGATTAAATTCAGCATCACCTCAATTCGTAAGACTAAATCTTTAAACCCAATTTTTATCTTACTAAACCCATAAAACAAAACTGCCAACTGAAATAATACCCCAATACCACGACCAATAGTAGTTGCAATAGCAGCACCTTCTAACCCATAAGCAGGAACGGGTCCGAAACCAAAAATAAATATGGGATCTAAAACAATATTAATGCCATTGGACAAAATAAGTGTCCACATAGCCACTGATGCATTACCAGCACCTCTAAAAATAGCGTTAATTAAAAACAATAACATAATGGTTACGTTCCCTCCCAAAAGTATTTGGGTATACCCATAACCTTCGGCTATTAAATCGGGTTCAGCTCCCATAAGAGCTAAAATTTCCTTGGGATACATTATACCTATCACACTAATAATAAATGCTACAAATATTCCAAGAAAAATAACCTGCACCGCCGCTTTTGATGCTCCATCCAAATCGTTTTCCCCTACCCGTCTTGCCACTACAGCTGTTGCCGCCATACTTAAGCCTATAGCTACGGCATACACCAATGTAATAACAGATTCCGTTAAACCTATGGTTGCCACCGCATTTACACTCACTTTAGATACATACAAAATATCAACCAAAGCAAAAATGGATTCCATGAGCATTTCCAAAATCATGGGAATGGCAAGCATGAATACAGCACGACGAATACTTCCAGATGTAAACTCCTGTTCTTTACCGGTAACTGCTATCTTAAAATATTGAAAGAATTGTTTTAAAGAAATTTTATTTGATTGCATTTGAAAAACTTTTAATAATAAAACATAGATAAACACCTTAGGTATTTACCTTCCTTTTATCGCTAGAAGTTGCGATAGACTCTTGAATATTATTACTTATACAATCATAGTACAGCAAATATGAAAAATTTATTTATAACTACAAAATAGATTTTTAGGCAGTTACTTTCTATTAATATATCTTCGCAAAAAAATTTTTTTATGTTAAAAGCTGTTATTTTTGATATGGATGGGGTTATCATAGATAGTGAACCTATGCACCACAAAGCCTATCATGACATGTTTAACGAGGTTAACATTTCTGTTTCCAGCGAACTTTACGAGTCGTTTACAGGGCAATCTACACTTAATATTTGCAAACGTTTATGCGCTATTTTTAATCTTGCTGAATCTCCAGAACATCTGGTTTCATTAAAACGAAAACACTATAAACGATTTTTTGAAACTAATTCCGATTTATCACTTATTGATGGTGTTGAAGATTTGATAAAGGATTACCACTGCAATGGTTTAAAATTGGTTTTAGGTTCATCGGCAGCTATGACGAGCATTAACCAAATATTTGATCGGTTTGATTTAAACCAATACTTTGTAGCAAAATTGAGTGGCGCCGATTTAAAAGAATCAAAACCACATCCTGAAATTTTTATCAATGCTGTAAAAGCATCCGGATTTCATGCTCATGAATGTATTGTTATAGAAGATTCAACCAACGGTATTGAAGCTGCAAAAGGTGCAGGTGTTTTTTGTGTAGGTTTTGATAGTTTTCATTCTAAAAACCAAGATTATAGTAAAGCCGATTTAGTGATTAAAAAGTTTGAAGAAATTAACTTCAACAATATAAAACACCTGGTTTAACCAATAGCTTTTAAAAAATCATCTTTTCTGCGCGTTGAAACCTCTATGGTTGAGTTGTCAATTAATGTTACATAACCACCTTTACCTTTGGTGTATTTTTTTATGTAATCTAAATTTATTAAGTGCGAATTGTGTACCCTAAAAAAGTTGCAATTGGCAAGTAAGGCTTCAAAAGATTTTAAGGTTTTTGAAACTAAGATTTTTTTAGCATCTTTAGTGAATATGGTGGTGTAATTTACATCGGCTTCACATCTGATAATATCTGAAACTTCTAAAAACTCCAAGCCCTCAACTGTTGGAATGGTTATTTTTTTATGAACATCGGTTTTTGAAATGTTATTCAATAAAGCATCTACTTTTTTTGAAAAATCCTTGGCTTCAATTTTAGAATTCAGTTTATCAATTGCCAATTTAAAATCATCTTCATCAATAGGTTTTAAAAGATAATCTACAGCACTAAACTTAAAGGCTTGTATCGCAAAAGCTTCAAAAGCAGTGGTAAAAATAACTTCAAAAGCATGATGGTTTACAGATTTTAAAACATCAAAACCTGTTCTATCATGTATTTGTACATCTAAGAAAACAACATCTGGCTTTAAGTTTTCAATGCCTTTGATGCCTGAGTCTACCGTAGAAAAATCACCGATTAGTGTGATGGTATCCTTATACGGTTTCAATAGGTTTTTAATTCTATCTGTACAATGTTGCTCGTCGTCAATTATAATGGCTGTAATCATATTAAAACGCTAATTGTAATGGAAGCATAACCTCTACACGAACACCTTGTTCTTTGTCTATCATTTTCACATCGCCGTTGGTGTTCTTTTTCTTGTTTAGAATATCGATGCGGCTTTTGGTAATACTAATCCCTAACGACTTGTTTTCAGTAGAACCAGTAGCAGCATTTAGTGTTCTTCCTACCCCATTATCATCTACGGTACATACAAGCATATTACCTTCCTTTTTGATACCAATATCTATATGACCTTCCGACTCTTTTTTTGATATACCATGCCAAATACTATTTTCTATAAAAGGTTGTAAAATAAGTGGTGGTACCAGAGTGTTTTCTGTATCAATAGCATCATCTACCTTAATTTTGTAGGTGAATTTGTTTTTTAAACGCATACTTTCAATCTGAAGGTATAAGTCTAAAACCTTTAAATCGTCTTCTAAAGAAATTTCATTTTGATTAGAGTTTTCTAAAGTCTGCCGCATTATTTTGGCAAACTTAGTTAAATACGTGCTGGCAGATTCTACATCGTTTTTTGAAATATAATCGTTCACAGAATTTAGTGAATTGAATATAAAATGTGGATTCATTTGCGCCCGCAACGCCTTAAGTTCGGTATTCGCCACTTTGGTATTAAACTCTGCTTCTTGCTTTTGGGTTACGGCATCGCGTTTTCTTTTATATAAGAACAATCCTGAAATGGCCAATAAAAATAAAACCACACCGCTTATTATTGAGCCTTTTTTTATTAACTTTTGGCGTTCAATTTCTGCATTTGCTAGTGCTTGGTTTTTATCATGTTCAGCCTTAACTAAATCTGCTTTTTTATCGTATTCGTACTTAACTTCTAATCTGGTTATTTCGTCTTTTAGGTCTTGGGATGCCATACTATCTTTTAAAACAGTTGCCACGGTTTTAAATTCTAATGCATTTTTATAATCTCCTCTTAAACCAAATAATTTTGAAAGTGTGTTATTGGCATCTGCTTGAATTTGTAAATTCCCTGTTTCTTTTGAAATTTTATATGCTTGCATTAAATGGTACTCAGCTTTCAGTAAATTACTTTTTGAAGATGGCATTTCTAAAAAAGTTTCCCCTAAATAATACTCAACAATACTGAGGTTATACTTATTACCCAGTTCATTGTAAATAGGTAATGCTTGTTTTAAATAATGAATAGCTTTTTCGTTATCTGGAACTGATGTATAGGCAATCCCTATATTGGTAAGTGCACTTGCCATTCCTGCTTTATAACCAACCTCTTTGCATATATTATATGATTCTTGCTGTAACTCAATAGCTTTAAGTGGCTGCTTCAAATTATCGTATGTATTGGCTAAATTATTAAGCGAATTTGATAATCCTATTTTATAACCAGTTTTTTTAAGAACTTCTACCGCCTGTTCATTATACTTTAAAGCTAGGTTTAATTTATTTCCCATACGGTTATAAATAATACCAATATTGGTTAGCACAATACCATATTCTGTAGTTTCTGTATAATTTTCAGTTTCATAATAACGTAACGCTTTTATAAAAGTTTCAATAGCTTTTGAATATTCATTCGAATACATCTGACAAATACCTATACCGTTTAGCATTTTAGCCATTTTCAAATTATCTTGCTTTAATTCAAAAATTTGAAAACCTTTATTGTAATATAAAATCGCTGTATTATAATCTGCCCAATTTTGGTGAATTCTTGCAATGCCATAAAAAACCTTGGCGCTTCCTTCTAAACTGTTTTTAGAATTAAAAATATCTAACGTCTTGTAATATAATTTTAAAGCTAAAGAATCTTTACCTGCAGAAATATAATTGTTAGCCTTATTTATATAAGCTCTAGCTAACTGCTCTTTATAGTTAAGTTTTTGGGCTAATGCTATGGCTTGGTCCGATACGACTAAACCGTGTTCAGTATTAACAGATTCATAATGATACGATAAACTGTTCAATATATTTAACCTGATAGTATCTAGTTCTTTATGCTTTTTCAATAATTCGTTTAAAGAATCAATCTCCTTTTGCTGCGCACATACAAAAACAGAAAGAAATAGCAACATTACGGTTGGTAGAAGCCTTTTCATAATTACAATTTAATTATGCTATTAATCAAAACTGTAAGAATTGTTTTTTAAAAATAAGTTTTTTTAAAATACAATTTAACTTTTTGAATCAAAAAATAAGTGAACCGTGGCAGAAAATAAGTGTATGTAGTTTTTAAAAGTATGTAGATGTAGTTTTATATATAGCTATTAATCCAGAAAACTTAAAAAAATGAAAAATATCAAACTTCAACTTTTCCTAATTTTTAACATAATACTGGCATCTTGTTCTAGTGATGGAAACGATAATGATAATGAACTTCATAACGGTGAATATTACATCTCATATGAAATAAATGACAATAAAATTGAATATACCACTAGCATATCGGCATACAATTATGATAGCCCATCTATAGGATTATACGGTGTTGGCATGTCTGGGGCATATTCTAATAATGCTTTATTGATTTATCTCTACGACACAGCTAAAATAAGTACAGGTAATTATACAGGTGAATTAATTCCTGGTAAATATGTTTCAGGAGCTATCATAAGTCATGGCACATCTAGTGAGGGATATACATCGGCAGCACCTAATATAAGTAGTGTAGCTTATGCCAATGTAAATGTAACCGAGATAAACGAAACCTATATAGCTGGAAATTTTAATGCAGCTCTAGTTTCAAACTCCGATTATAACACGGTTACACACATCATTAAAAATGGAAAATTCAAATTAAAATTCTTAATACAATAATTATGAAACTATTGTACAAATCTATAATACTGATTATTCCATTCATCTTCTTCGGGTGTTTTGAAAGTGGTCTTTCAGGAACTTACGTTGGGCAAGAAGGTGCTTTTTTCGAAAAATTAACCTTTGTCTCTAACGATAAAGTAGAGCTTACTTTTTTGGGAACAACAACCGAAGCCACTTACACCAAAGAAGGCAAGAAAGTGAAAATTGATAATGCAGGTGAAAACCAAATACTAACCATTACCGAAAACGGCTGTTTAGATGGCGGCGGGTTTATTGGCAAATATTGTAAAGAATAATTTTAAAATAATAATCATTAACACTAAAAATTAAAAAATTATGGGACTATTATTTATTATCATCGGTGGGCTGCTATTCTATTTCGGATACAAATCAAAAACAGGGGATAAAAAACTTAGCGAAATGACACCGAAAGATGCCATTAAAGTCTATCTAAAGTATGCAATGATGTTTGCTGGGGTTGTCTTTTTTATGGGCGGATTTATGATGTCGTGTGTAGGTTGTTAACTCTGTAAAAAATATTAATATAATATATTGTTTATCAAATAATTAAATATCAATTCACCTTCAACTATAAAAGTGAAACAATAACATTACAGTAGGATAAATGCAATTTAAACCAACTAATAGTAATTGATTTTCTAATGAAAAACCATATCATTCTATTCATTAATATTGTTCTACTTTTTGGATGTAAAAAACCAATAAGTGAGCCTCGACAAATATCAACGGATATCGATTCGGTCACTATACATGTTAACAATATTCAAAAGCAGGATGCAAAAGAAATTGTGGAAGACACTACCCGTAATGAAATAACTGAAACATTAAAAAATATAGAACTTTCAATTAATGACAGAATAGAAATCACAACAGAAAAACAGTTAAAAGCGGTTTTAGCTTTCAAAAATTTTCTATTAGCCAAAGAAGGAAAATTAGACCTTGACAGATTAAACAATGTACTTTTTTTTGATATCAATAATGATGGAATTGAAGAAGTTATTTTTGAATATTCAATAATATTATTTCCAGGAACCAATACTTGGGGGTTGAATTTTTTAATTGGAAACATTAAAGACACCAAAATCGCACCTATTATAAACGCAAATATCGGTGGGAAAAATTGGCGACAAATTTGGTTTAAATCCATAGACAATGAAGGTTTATTTTGGTTTGAGACATTATCTTATGATGACGATGATGCCATGTGCTGTCCTTCCATAAAAGGAACTGCAACATATAGAATTATAAATAACACATTTAATGAAATTAAAAATTAACTATTTTGAAAAAAAAGAAAAGTAAATATATTTTGTATGCTACCTTAGTTCTTATTATAGTAATAATTTTATTGTTCCTTTTTAATAAGTGTTGCAACAAAGTAATAGTAGAAAATGATGGCTCTAAACCCTCCATAGCTGTATTAGATACTAAAATTATAAGTCAAGACAATGAAGAAATACGTTTTGCCATTCGTTTTGTAGTTTTTAGGGATTCCAAACACAGTGAAGATAGACTTAAAAGGAAAGACGTACGTATTGACAGTTTAAAACGACCTTCTGTTTTCTTTGAACAAAAACAGTTTAACAAAAAGAGCAAAAAAACAAAAGAACCATTTTCTGCCATATTACTTTTAGATCAAAGTGGTAGTATGACAAGTAATGACCGCGATAAAAAAAGGTTTGTTGCAACTAATATATTCAATGAAAACTTTGGACAAGACAATTATTTAATGCTATGGTCTTTTGGATTAAGGGGTAATGCATTTCAATCATATAGTGACGGTTTTGTAAAAGACACCTTTCTTTTTAAAAAACAGATAAAAGAACTTGAAGCAACAAAAGCCTCTGGAAGCAGTCCTTTGTTCAAAGCTCAAGATTCTACTTCAAAATATTTAAATAAGTATGCACCAACAAAAATTAAAGCTTTGGTATCTTTTACAGATGGTGTAGCTGGAGGAAAAGCAGCATATGAAAATACAATTGCTACATCGCTTGAAAATGAAATACCCCTATACAATATATGTTTATTAAGCAAATCTAAATTACTTAAACAACAGGCATTTGATACACATGGAGCCTATATACAAGTTGATAATTTAAAGCAATTATTGAGTGTTTTTGGAAATCTGGGAGGAATTATTAACGGAACATCAACCACATACTATACGGAGTGGACAGCTAAAAATCTAAAAGGAAAATTCGCTAAAAAAGGCAGATTTAATCATGAAATGATCATACAGTTACCATATCGTGACAAAACGGAAATAAAACTTACGTTTGAGTTGGAATGGTAAATAAAACTTAAAGCACAAATCATGAAAACAAAACATTCAATAAGCATCCCTATATCAGCAATTGTTATCTTAGTTCTTTGCATCTCTCTATGGTCATTCAACACTAAAGATGCAACTCAAACTTCTACAAAGCAGTACTGTGAACTTATATTTGACGAGAGAGTAGATCCTAAAACAGCCTTTAATAATAAACATGAGTACCTCAAATCGAGTTGGGCTAATTATAGTAATTATCCATATGCAGAAACCGAAAACAATATATTAAAAACATTTACCCGTAGAATAGACGCTTTAAATTACCTCAGTGCTAATGGCTGGAAACTAATTGACCATTATCATTTAACTTTTAGTAATGGTTATACTACCCAAGATTTTTATTTAATGGAAAAGTAAATACATAATTACTTTAATACCGCATACCCAAAATTTACCGAGAAAGGCACACACCAAACTATAACATGGTTGTATTTAGTTAAATCTACATTTGCAGGTAAGGCATAATTATAGTTGCCGTCAACCCCTTTTATAGCACCTAATGTTATATAATCTGAACCAGAAGTATTTGTCGCCAAATATATTTCTAATGAAGGACCACTATCGGTTTTAAAATTTGTTAACGATAAAATAGTTTTCTCCGTATTAACAGAAGCTTTTCCTGAAGTTGGGTGGGCACTTGAAACAAAATCACCTTCAAAAGCTGAAGTGTTCATCATATCATCTTCTTCCATTTGCATTTCGTCCTCCATCATTGGGGTATCTGAACTAGAACAAGATTGAAGAGAGAATGCAGCTAATAATAAAATGTAAACGATTTTCATAATGTTGGTTTTAAAATGTTCCTGTTTTGGTCGAACACCATTAAAAAACATTACAAATACCTTTACCCTAAATCCTTCTTTTCCTGATTTGCCTTTTGAATGATAGCTTTTAAACGTTCCTTTCTAAGTTGCTCTTCAGTCTTTTTCTTGTTCTTCTTTTGAACCATTAACTTAGAATGCTTCGCTTTGTTTTTTGTGTTTTTATCTCTGCCCGTTTTAGCCATGAGAAATTACTTTTTATAAAACTTAACGTAACCACGGTATGCAAAAGCACCTATCAACGCCACTATACCAACCGTTATGGCTATGATATTGAAGCTTGCAATTTGTTGCCCCGATTGATAGGAATGTAACCCTGAAAGGTAAAAATTAACGCCAAAATAGGTAAATATGATACTTGAGAAAGCAACAATAGTCATAAGGTTAAAAAACCAACGGCTTCGAAGTCCGGGAATTAATCGCATGTGAATTACAAAGGCATACACCATAATACTAATTAGCGCCCAAGTTTCTTTAGGGTCCCAACCCCAATAACGTCCCCAACTTTCATTCGCCCACATACCTCCTAAAAAGTTTCCTATGGTAAGCATTACTAAACCTACGGTTAACGACATTTCGTTTATAATGGTAAGTTCTTTAATGTTCAAATCCATTTTACTTTTATTCTTTTCAGTTGTAAAAATCATCAACATTAATGATACAAGTCCTAGAATCATTCCTAATGTAAACGGTCCGTAACTTGCCACAATTACCGCTACGTGAATCATTAACCAATAACTATTTAAAACGGGCTGTAAGTTGGCAATAGCGGGATCCATCCAATTCCAATGGGCAATCATTAAAAGCATGGCGGTAACAAAGGCTGTAGATGCTATGGTTAAATCGCTTTTTCTTCCAAAAGCCAACCCGAAAAACATGGTGGCCCAAGCTACATAAATCATCGACTCATAAGCATCACTCCAGGGTGCATGTCCCGAAATGTACCAACGTGTAATAAGCCCCAAAGTATGTAAAATAAACAGTCCTAAAATAACGAACTTAAAAACCGTAATGCTAACATTTAAAGCTTTGCTTTTTTCTTTAAAAATTTGAACAATCAATAATACAAACAGCAAACTTCCTGCGTATAAATACCAACTGAAAAGCTTTTTGAAAATATCGTATTTGTTGTATAGAACCTCCGTGTTAATTTTTTTATCGGATAACATTACTTCTCCACCATGTTGATGCTGTGTTTTTTTGAAAGCATCCAATAATTTGGTAGCATCAGAAAAGTCGCCAGACTGTTTTGCAGCATTCAATGTGTACAAATACATTCTGAAACCATTTCTTATAAAGTTTGCATAAAGCGAATCTTGTACTTTATAATCGCCATGTTTGAATTCATTGGCAGAAATCCATTTGTTATTTTCATCATTTGGAATCGGGAATATTTTTAATGAAGCACCTTCAATGGTGTTGTATAATAAATTAACACGTTGGTCGGCTTCTTTAATTTCCTTTTGATATCCGTTAGGTGCCAAAGCTTTATAAGCATCATCCAAAAATGGCGTTAATTTGTATTCGCCCCTTTCAGTAAAGAAATCGGCAAGCGTTACATATTTTTCTTTGGAATCTACTTGAATAAGATGCCTGATGGTATCTGCTTTTTTAGCGGCTAAATATATAATAGGAACGTTATACCAAAGCATTGGGCTTTCTTGCATGGATAAAAATACTTGGTTGGCATCAAAACCTTCATATTCATCATGCTTGCTTAATTTACGAAGCATTTCAGAGGCATAAGTGTTCACTGGCATCATGCGTCCGCTTAAATCTTGAATTACCAAATGCCCAAAGGCATCGGCATGCTCTTTTGGAGTGATATTAGCTGCTAAAACCGAATCTATTTGCGCCTTGGTAGGTTTGTTATTATGGTTATGCCCGTCATTTTCAGAATGTGTTTGCGCAAAGGAATTCAAACCAAAACACAATATCAAAACACCTAATAATTTTACTTTTTTTGCTTTTATCTTTTTCAATTGACTTTCTAAATCTTTAAAACGAGAGCCTTTTATAAACAAGATAGCCATCATCCCAAAATACAATAAAAAATAACCAATGTACGTGATTAAAGAACCCCAATAATCGTGGTTTACAGATAGAACGGTTCCTTTTTCATCGGGATCAAAACTCGATTGAAAAAAACGATACCCGCGATGGTCTAATATATTATTCATGAAAATTTTATAGTCGAAGCTACCTTTTTCTTCATCAACAACCGTAACTTGACTTGAATAGGCTGAATATCCTTTTTCGGTTCCTGGGTAACGCTCTGCTTCAAAATCATTTAATTTTATGGCAAAAGGCAATTCCAGCACTTTTGAACCATATTTAAAAGCCATATCCAATCCGCCAATTTGTATTTGTTTAAAAGCTTTATTCATGCCTTTTCCTCCCAACAAACCAACACGTTGGGTTTCGCCATTTGTAGTGACTTTTAACACCACGCCGTCCTCATCATTCTTTAAAATTTGGGATTTTTGAACAATATCAAAAACACCTTTAACAACGGGTTTTGGAAACACCATTTGCATATCGCCAATTACATAGCGCGAACGCAACATTAATGGCTGTAAACTATCTTTTACCAAAGTACCTTGTGCCATAGTTGCCATGACCATATACTCACCTTCAAAAGGCGATTGGATGGTAAGCTCATCATTTTGATATGTGATATTGATGGCGCCATCGGTTGGTTTATTCAATGCAAACAACACGTTATGAATACTTTGCACCTCGCCTACCTTTAAAAAGTGGTTATGTGCGCCTCCGCCACCTGCTTCAACTATTTTTAAATACTCATGGCCTTTTTCATCAGGAATAATATCTTCTTCGGCCCCCACTATAAACTTTTCCAATTCAATCGTTACAGGTTGTTCGTGGTATTTCGTTTCAATTTTAAAATCGTTTTCCATGCGTCCTGAAAAATCAACTTCTTTTTCAATGGGCAAACGTTGTGGCACACCATCAATTTTATAGTCACCATCAATATAGGTGGTTATGTATGTTTTTTGTGAAAGAAAGGTGTTTTCGGTTGCGCCTTCGCGAATGGCCATCATGCCTTCAAAACTGATGTAACGGGTGATAAAAGCCCCTAATAGAATAAGTATAAATGCTAAATGCAATACTAAAGTAGCCCACTTTTCTTTTTTATGCAGCTGGTATCTAAAAATATTGCCCACGAAATTGATGACAAAAAACACCATAATAGCTTCGAACCACCATGCGTTATAAATTAAATTTCTGGTGTATGGTGTTGGCGATGTATTTTGTCCTGCATCTAAAAACGTACCTGTAGCCATAGCTGCTGCAAATACTATAAATAAAATACCGGTAAGACGTGTTGAAAAAAGAATTTTGGTGAGTTTATTCTGCATGATGTGAACCCTTTTTTGAGGTCGTGCAAATTTAAGTATTTAAGTTTATTTTAATGTGTTAAAGTTTGTGAAAAAGCTTCTAAGATTTAGAGTTGAAAAGTGACAAGGCTTTAAAGGTTCACGGAGTTTTAAAATTGGGGGCTGAAAAGGACTGAAGACCGAAGACGGAGGATATAATAATTTAAGAATGACGATTAACGATTTTTGATTTTTGAACAATAAAACTAAGTTGCAACTGAAACTGTGACTGTGACTGAAAACTAACCCTGCCTTGCTTCAAAAATTTTTAAATACAGAAAAGTACCCATTTTGCGGGCGCGCTGTTTAGCGTTGTTGGCGTAGTCGCCTTCAAAAAGCTCGTCAATTGTTTGGAACCATAGGTTTAACCACAAGCCAAAATGCATTTCGGTAATACTGTTATTGTTTTCTTTATCCACTTTTACATGCGCTTCCAATGGATTGCCCAAATATTTGGTTTTTAAAAACAAACTGGCTTCCCAAAATGTGGTCAAGTTTTCTAAATGCGCGTCCCAATCTTTAATAACATCGTTAAAAAAAGGGCCTAAAACAGCATCTTTCCTCACTTTTTTATAAAATGAAGACACTAATAAATACACATCTTCTCGGGTTTTTATGTCTTTTTTAATCATATTACAAAGTAACGTTTTTTTGATTGTTTTACAGCCATTTGCCCTGAGCTATTGTAACTAAAAATTGCTCGATAAGCTATAGCTGCGAACAAGCGCGCAAGGGATAGAAATGGAAAGCCCACAGCGACCCCGATACTTCGGGGGAGCGAGGACTTGGAATGGATAGCCCGACCCAAAGGGATGCGCCCTATAAATTTATCATTCTGCATTCGTAATTCATAATACATTAGTACATTTGCCGTATGATTTCAGTAGTAATTCTTGGCGCTGGCAATGTAGCAACACATTTATTTAAAGCTTTTAATAAAGTAGAACAAATTTCTGTTATTCAATGGTATAACAGAAGCACTGACGCCTTAAAAACATATAAAAAAGAGGTAGAAGTTATTGATGATTTATCTTTACTTAAAGAAGCCGATTTATACATTCTAGCCGTAAGCGACGACGCTATTAAACCGCTTTCGTCTAAACTTCCATTTGAAAACAGATTGGTTGTACATACCTCTGGTGCGGTAGGTATTTATGATATTGATAAAAAACACAAACGCGGTGTGTTTTACCCCTTGCAAACATTTAGCAAAACGGCTGATGTAGATTTTGCAAACGTACCCATTTGTATTGAAGCTTTGGAAAGTGTTGATTATCATCTATTGAAAAAATTGGCAATTTCAATAGGAAGCCCTACCAAAAAAGTAAATACGGACCAACGTAAAGTACTACATGTAGCTGCTGTTTTTGTGAATAATTTTACCAATCAGCTTTATAGAATGGCCCATGAAATTACCGAAAGTGAAGGTGCAGAATTCGACTTACTAAAACCGCTCATTCTAGAAACTGCTAAAAAAGTGCAAGATATGTCGCCATACATGGCACAAACGGGTCCTGCAAAACGCAATGATAAAAAAACGTTGAGAAGGCATTTAAAACTTTTAAAAGACCAACACCATACCGATATTTACAACCTATTAACAACCTCTATACAACTCACACATGGAAGAAAAAAGCTATAAAGAATATTTAAATCATATCACCACGTTTATTTTTGATGTAGATGGTGTCCTAACTGATGGCACTGTTTTAGTAACTACATCTGGTGAATTATTAAGAACCATGGGTATAAAAGATGGTTTTGCTATGAAATTTGCCGTAAATGCAGGTTATAATGTGGCTATTATCTCAGCAGGAACTAATGAAGGAGTAAAATTACGTTTAGAAGGTTTGGGAGTTAAAGATGTGTTTCTTGGAGCTCATGATAAAATTAAACAGTTTGAATCCTATACAAAAACCAACAATATTAAACCTGAAAATATTCTTTATATGGGTGATGATGTTGCCGATTACCCAGTTATGAAAGCAGTTGGTTTACCTACCTGCCCCCAAGATGCCATACCCGAAATTAAAGGCATATCCAAATACGTTTCCCATAAAAAAGGTGGTGAAGGTGCTGCCAGAGATGTTATTGAACAGGTATTAAAAGTACAAGGAAAATGGGCGTTTTAAAAAGCTTTAGGCTTTAGGCTTTAGGCTTTAGGCTTTAGGCTTTAGGCTTTAGGCTTTAGGCTTTAGGCAAAATTAATAACTTTGAAGCTCTGGTGCTTTGAAACTTTTTACTTTTAACTTTTTACTTTTAACTTTTTACTTTTGAACTACTTAAACCTTATTCGCTGGAAAAATTTATTAATGATTGTTTTAATACAATTACTTATTAAATACGCACTTTTAGAACCTTTTGGTGTACAAACCAGTTTAACGTCTTTAGGAATTACATTGCTTATTATTGCTACCGTTTGTATAGCTGCTGCTGGAAACATCATCAACGATATTTATGATGTTGAAACCGACTTTATAAACAAACCCGATAAGCTTATTATTGGAACATCCATTTCAGAAAAAACCGCTTATAATTTATTCATTGTCTTCAACGTTGTTGGTGTTGGAGTTGGATTTTATTTATCTCATTTAGTAGGACGAAGTGCCTTTTTCTCTTTATTTGTAATTGTTTCGGTACTCCTATACGTTTACGCCAGCTATCTAAAACAAACGCTGTTAATTGGTAATATGGTTGTTTCAATGTTGGTTGGACTAACCCTTATTATTGTTGGCGTTTTTGAGTTACTTCCTTCAATTACGAGTCTCAATCAACCCACACAACTCACATTTTTCAAAATTATTTTTGATTATGCTGTTTTTGCATTTGCTATTAACCTGCTTCGGGAAATAGCTAAAGACATTGAAGATATAAATGGTGATTATAAAGCAGGCATGAACACCTTACCCATTGCAATTGGTATAGAGCGCGCCTCTAAAGTATTGTTTACGCTTTCTATTATTTTCCTGTTGGCCATTGTTTATTATGTCATTAATTCACTTTATAAAAATCAAATAGCGGTACTTTATTTTCTTGTTTCAATCATCGGGCCACTACTCTACGCTTCCATTAAAATTTTCAGTGCCACAACAAAAAAAGACTTTCACCATATAAGTAATGTGTTTAAATTAGTGATGCTTTTTGGAATGCTTTCACTACTTTTATACAAGTATATTTTATTATAATGCTGAACGAAAAATTAAAAAACCACAACATTATTTTAGCTTCTGGCTCTCCTAGAAGACAAGAGTTTTTTAAAACTTTGGGCTTAAATTTTGAAATTCGTTTAAAACCCATTGCCGAAGATTACCCGACAAGGTTAAGACACTTTGAAATAAGCGATTATTTAGCACAACTAAAAGCTTTGCCTTTTAAAAACGAACTGAAAGAAAACGACATCCTAATTACAAGTGATACCATTGTTTGGCACAACAACAGAGCCTTAGGAAAACCTAGAAATGAAACCGATGCGTTTCAAATTATAAAATCGTTAAGCAATACCACGCACGAGGTGATCACATCGGTATGTTTTACAACGAAAACCTTCGAAAAAACGTTGAATGCCATCACAAAGGTTACTTTTAAGGATTTGACCGATGAGGAAATATCATATTATATTTCAACATGCAAACCGTTCGATAAAGCGGGCGCTTATGGTATTCAAGAATGGATAGGGCAAATTGGCGTTACCAAAATTGAAGGTTCTTATTTTAATGTTATGGGCTTGCCAACACACATTGTTTACAAAACTTTGATCGATATAGTTAATGATTTGTGAAAACTCTAAATGAGCAACTGTATGTTAGCTATCTAATGTATATTTGTTATTCATTCAAATCAAATTATAAATGTTTTTTGAGACTTACAAAAGCGAATTAATTGCAACTGGAATTCTACTTCTTTTTCTACTTATTGTTAGGTTTATATCAACAACACTTATTACAAAAATTTCACGAAAAAACGGCATCAACTTAGCACGTATTCACTTGATTAACAGATATGTATCAGTCACACTCGTTTTAATAGGACTTTTAATTATTCCTTTTATTTTTGGAACACAACCTCGTGAATTGGCTCTTGTTTTCTCATCTGTTTTTGCCGTCATCGGTATTGGTTTATTTGCTATTTGGTCTATTTTAAGCAACATCACTTCAGGTATTATCATGTTCATTTCATTTCCTTATAAAGTAGGAGATAAAATCCAAATACACGATAAAGATTTTCCTTTAGAGGGTATTATTGAAGATATTAGAGCTTTTCAACTACACTTGCGTTTAGAAAATGGCGATTTAGTAACTTACCCAAACAATTTAATGCTACAAAGAGCCGTAACTCTTATTGAAAAAGATGCTATTGATGATGATGCTATAGACGGTATATAAATATTCCTTATATTTATTAAATGGCTAAAAACAGAATTAAAAAGCATCATAAAAAACTGGGGAAAGCTCCCGGTAGTATGATTTATACGGGTAATAAATCTACTAAAAACCTATTTGTTGAAGTTTTTGATTACAATACCGAAAAATGTATTGAAAAAGAACTTTCAACCATTGAAGAAGCTTTTGATTTTAAACATACAGATTCCGTAACATGGATAAATATTAACGGTTTAAACCATGTTGAAGAAATTGAAAAGCTTGGTATTCATTACGATTTACACCCCTTAGTATTAGAAGATTTAGTAAGCATTTCACAACGCCCCAAAATAGATGAATATGACGATTATTTATTTGTGGTGGTGAAAATGTTGTATCCAGATAAGGATGAAACTATAATATCTGAACAAATCAGTTTTATTCTAGGAAAAGGTTATGTATTATCATTTCAAGAATCGGAAGGTGATGTTTTTGATGCAGTAAGAGAACGAATTCGCCAAGGAAAAGGTAGAGCCCGCACTATGCAAGCCGATTATTTACTTTACATTTTGATGGATGCCATAGTGGACCATTACTTTACCATTATAGAAACCTTGGGTGACAAAATTGAAGATTATGAGGATCGTATTTTTTCTGGACATGTAGACAAAAATATCAATAAAGACATTCAAGATTTAAAACGGGAAATTCTAAAAATACGTCGTGCCATATTTCCGCTTCGCGAAGTTATAAACCGCATTGAAAAACACGAAAGCACGCTCATTCTTAAAAAAACAAAAACCTTTTACCGCGATATTTACGACCATTTAATCCAAGTGTCCGAGAACATCGATATTTACCGCGAAATGATTTGGAGTTTAATGGATATGTATATGACTACCATTAGCAATAAAATGAACGAGGTTATGAAAGTGCTTACCATCATGGCATCCATTTTTATTCCATTAACCTTTATTGCTGGTATTTATGGTATGAATTTCGATTACATCCCAGAGTTACATTATAAATACTCTTACTTTATTTTATGGGGAGTTATGATTGCAATGTTTCTTGGTATGCTGTATTACTTTAAGCGAAAAAAGTGGCTATAAACCAAGATTTTATGTCAATTTGACATTTTCTAAAGGCTTGAAATTCCATGAGGCTTTTTGGTATATTTTTTGAAATTATTCAATAAAATAAATTGTTTAATTTTAAAATGTATTTGAAAATGAAAGCACTTAAATTTATTCCAATTTTACTTCTTCTATTTTACAACTGTAACGCACAAACCAAACAAAACAGCGAAGAAAAAGCCTTAAAACCAGAGGAAAACATTCAGGTAAACAAAGAATATGATGAGTTTGGCAATTTAACAAAATACGACTCCATTTATTCTTACAGTTACTCTTCCAACGGCAAATTAAGCGACAGTATCAAACTAAAATTTAAAAATCACTTCAGCAACCACTCTTTTTTTAATGATTCTTTTTTTGATGATTTCTTTAAACAAGATTCCATTACGGGACATTTCAACCCTCGTAACTTTTTTTATGATGGTTTTGTAAATCAAGATGAACATATAAAAAGCATGATGAAACGTATGGACTCCATACAACAACAGTTTTTAAACCAAAACTTCCAAAGCATCATTCCTGCTGAACCCCAAAAAAAAGAATTTAAAAAGATTTAAAGTGGCATTTCCAAACCGTTAAATAAAGATTAAAACCAGCAAAAATGCTGGTTTCTTTTATATATTTGGCTTTTAGCTAACTATAAAAACATGCGGAAAATTCTACTTTCTTTTATATTATCCTTTCTTTCATTTTCAATTTCACAAGCCCAAAAACCAGTAACCCCGTCATCTTCAGAGATTTTTGAATCTATTCAAAAACTAAACTTTTTAGGTTCGGTACTCTATATTGCTGCACACCCCGATGATGAAAATACCCGGTTGATTTCATACATGTCCAACCATGTAAAAGCAAGAACCGCATATTTATCGTTAACACGAGGTGATGGCGGACAAAACCTTATTGGCCCGGAAATACGTGAACTTTTAGGAGTTATAAGAACACAAGAATTATTGGCTGCAAGAGGTGTTGATGGTGGTGAACAACTATTTACACGTGCCAATGATTTTGGCTACTCAAAAGATCCCGAAGAAACCCTAGCTATTTGGAACAAAGATGCGGTTTTAAGCGATGTTGTGTTGGCCATCCGCAAGTTTAAACCAGATATTGTTATCAATCGTTTTGACCACAGAACACCTGGCACAACGCACGGGCACCATACAAGTTCCGCGATGTTAAGTTTTGAAGCTTTTGATTTGGCGAATGATAAATCGGCTTTCCCCGATTTGCTAAAACAAGCCAGTATTTGGCAACCTAAACGTTTATTTTTCAACACAAATTCGTGGTTTTACAGAAGTCAAGAAGACTTTGACAAAGCCAACAAAAACAATAAATTAAGTTTTGATATTGGTGTTTACTACCCCTTAAAAGGCATGTCCAATAACGAATTGGCATCCTTGGCAAGTAGCCAACATTTATGCCAGGGTTTTGGGCGTTTATCGCAACGCGGTACACAAAAAGAATATTTGGAATTTTTAAAAGGTGATGCTTTAACCAATAACGACAATATTTTTGAAGGCATTGACACCTCTTGGAATCGTGTAAAAGGCGGAAAAGCCATTGGTGATATTCTATATGCAGTTGAAAATAATTTCAATTTTAAAAATCCGTCTATCCATATACCACAATTGATGGAGGCTTATAAATTACTTCAAAATATTGAAGATGAACATTGGAAAACCCAAAAAACAAAAGAATTAAAATCGATTATTGAAATGTGTGCTGGTTTGTATTTGGAAGCTTCAGCTGAAGCTCCAACAAGTACTCCAAATCAAACCGTGAAAATTAATATTGAGGCTTTAAATAGAAGCAACCAAAACATTGTTATAGAAAACATTAAACAAGGTGATGGAAAAACAGTTTCAAAAAATTTAGAATTAAAGTATAATGATTCTGAAAAGTTTGAAACTACCTATTTTATTTCAAATAATGAAGCTTACACCTCACCCTATTGGTTAAACAAAAAAGGCACTTTAGGGATGTATAAAGTTGAAAACAGGGAGCTGATTGGTTTACCTGAAACCCCTAAAAATGTGGTTATTGATTTCAACTTAAAAATCAATAATGTTCCCATTACCATCAGTAAACCTGTAATTTATCGCTATTCAAAACCTGATAAAGGCGAATTGTACCGTCCGTTTGAAATCATTCCAGAAGCTTCGGCTAAAATTTCAGAAAAAGTTATCATCTTCAGCAATGACAAACAACGTGATATTCAAGTTATAGTAAAAGCTGGTCGGGATAATTTAGAAGGTTTTGTTGAAATTAACCATCCTAAAGATTGGAACGTTTTCCCCGAAAAGCAAAAAGTGAATATTGTTCATAAAGGAGAAGAGCAAACGGTTACGTTCACCATAATACCTCCTAAAAATCAAAGTGAAGGTTACATAAATCCTGTAGTTCATGTTGATGATAAAACATATACCAAAGAGCTTATAGAAATCAATTATGAACACATCCCTTTCCAAACGGTTTTGCTTCCTAGCGAAAGTAAAATTGTGCGTTTAGACATTAAAAAGAAAGGTGAAAACATTGCCTATATTGCTGGTGCTGGCGATGTAGTTCCTGAAAGTTTACAACAAATTGGTTACAATGTTTTAACCTTAAATCCGGTTGATATCAATGCTGAAACTTTAAGCAGGTTTGATGCCGTTGTTGTTGGTATTAGAGCTTATAATGTGGTTGAAAACCTAGAGTTTAAACAACAAATTTTATTCGATTTTGTTGCCAATGGCGGTAATATGGTTGTGCAATACAACACTAGTAGAGGTTTAAATATTAATAACATAGCGCCTTATCCTTTGAAATTATCTAGCGATAGGGTTACCGATGAAAATACTGAAGTCCGTTTTTTAAATCCCACGCACCCTATTTTAAATTATCCGAACAAAATCACCCAAACAGATTTTGAAGGATGGACCCAAGAACGCGGTTTGTACTTTCCAAATTCATGGGACGCTAAATTCACCCCTATTCTATCTATGAACGATAAAAACGAAAAGCCAAAAGATGGCAGCTTGTTGGTTGCCAAACATGGAAAAGGTTATTATATATACACAGGATTGAGCTTTTTCAGGGAATTCCCCGAAGGTGTATCAGGCGCCTACAGATTGTTTGCCAACATGCTTTCTATTGGAAAAGAAGATTTAAAACCAGCATCTAAACTGAACAATTAACCATGAGTAACGAAAAACAAACCAAACAACCTTGGTTAAAACTGTATTCCATCGTTTTAATAGCCAACGCTGTCTATTTTATCCTGTTTTATCTAATCATGCAAGCCTTTTAATATGCAAACACTAAGCTTGATAGATTGGGTTGTTTTAAGTGCTACGTTGCTTGCTATTGTGGTATATGGCACTTGGCAAACACGGGGAAGTAAAAATGTTCAAGATTATTTAAAAGGTGGGAATACCTCAAAATGGTGGACCATTGGTTTATCCGTTATGGCTACCCAAGCCAGTGCTATTACCTTTCTTTCCACGCCAGGACAAGCATTTAACGACGGCATGGGTTTCGTGCAATTTTATTTTGGGTTGCCTATTGCCATGGTAGTTATTTGCATGGTGTTTATTCCGTTGTACCATAGGTTAAATGTGTACACCGCTTACGAATTTTTAGAAAAACGCTTCGATTTAAAAACCAGAACTTTAACCGCTATATTGTTTTTAATACAACGCGGTTTAGCCGCTGGCATTACCATTTTTGCCCCTGCTATTATTCTATCGGTTGTATTGGGTTGGGATTTATTGACCCTCAACATCATCATAGGTGTTTTAGTAATTGTCTATACGGTTTCTGGTGGTACACGTGCCGTAAACGTGACGCAAAAGCATCAAATGGTGGTGATTTTTATTGGCATGTTGGTAGCCTTCTTTTTAATTGTAGATAAACTTCCGGAAGACATCACCTTTAGCAAAGCACTTTCTATTGCAGGTGCCAATGGGAAGATGGACATATTGGATTTTTCATTCGATTTGAACAACCGCTATACTTTTTGGAGTGGTATTATTGGCGGTACGTTTTTAATGCTCTCGTATTTTGGAACCGATCAAAGCCAAGTACAACGCTATCTTTCAGGGAAATCGGTTAAAGAAATGCAATTGGGACTGATTTTTAATGGCATACTGAAAGTACCTATGCAATTTTTTATCCTTTTGGTTGGGGTTATGGTTTTTGTTTTTTATCAATTTAATAAAGCGCCCATCAACTTCAATCCAACAGCCACTCAATTGGTTTTAAATTCGAAATATGCCGAGGAATTTAAAAGTCTTCAACAAGAACAACAATATCATTTTGAAGAGAAACAGGTACTCATAAAATCGCTGTTAAATTCTGAAAACGAAACAACTTCAGAAGCTATTTCAAAATCCAATAAAGCTAGTGATTCCATTAGAAATAAAGCAAGAAACTTAATTGATAAAGTATCACAAAACCAAAGCATTAAAGTTGAAAGCAATGATAAAGATTATGTTTTTATCCATTTCATTTTAAACAACTTACCACGCGGACTTATTGGTTTGCTATTAGCCGTTATTTTAAGTGCCGCCATGTCTAGCACATCCAGTGAACTGAACGCTTTAGGATCTACAACCACCATCGATTTATACAAACGAAACACTCCTGAAAAGACCGAAGAGCACATGGTTAAAGCATCCAAATGGTTTACGTTTGCATGGGGAATCATCGCCATTGGGGTAGCTTGTATTGCTAATCTTGCCGAAAATTTAATTCAGCTTGTAAACATTATTGGATCTATTTTTTACGGGAATGTACTAGGTATCTTTTTACTGGCATTTTTCTTTAAATTTGTAAAGGGTCAAGCGGTGTTTATAGCGGCATTAATTACCCAAGTTATTGTAATTGCACTGTATTTTCTAGATGTATACAATCATATCAATTTGCCTTTTTTATGGCTAAACTTTGTAGGTTGCGCTATTGTTATTGCCATAGCATGTAGCCTTCAATTAATTATTAAAAATGACGACACAATCCGAAATTAAAAAAATAAAATGGGGCATAATTGGACTGGGCTCCATTGCCAACAAATTTGCAACCGATTTAGCGACCATTGACGATGCTGAATTATACGCGGTGGCATCAAGAGACCAAGAAAAAGCTGATTATTTTGCCGATAAACATAATGCTAGAAAAGCTTATGGCAGTTATGAGGCATTGGCAAACGATTCTGAAATTGATGCTGTTTATATTGCCACACCGCATGCTTTGCATAAAGAAAATGCCATGATGTGTATAGAAAAAGGCATTGCCGTTTTAGGTGAAAAACCTTTTGCTATGAATGCTGCGGAAGTAGACCAAATGATAGCCAAAGCCAAAGAAAAAAATGTGTTACTCATGGAAGCGCTTTGGACCTACTTTTTACCACATTATCAATTTGTTTTAAATGAATTAAAGAACAAAACCTACGGCGATATTTTAAAAATTGAAAGTGATTTTGGGTTTCAACGCCCGTACAATACAAAAGCCAGATTGTTCAACAAAACCATGGGTGGCGGTAGTTTATTGGATATTGGCATCTACCCTATTTTTACAGCCCTTTCTACGCTTGGTTTGCCTAAAAACATGGAAGCATCGGCTACTTTTTTTGAAAATAGCACCGACTCTACCTGCAGTATGGTTTTTGATTATGATAATGGTGCAAAAGCCCATTTAAAAAGTTCGCTGTTAGAAGTGTTACCAACACAAGCCATTTTTTATTGTGAAAAAGGAACTCTTAAAATTGACACCCAATTTCATGCACCAACAACGGTTACTATCATAGCGAATGGCAAAGAAGAAACAAAAGATTTTGGCTATAATACTATTGGCTACAACTTTGAAACCATTCACTTTAACCAACTCCTTAGGGAAGGTAAAACTGAAAGTGATATTATGACTTTTGAATTCAGTAGAAACCTCATAAAAACACTTGATGGTGTTAGAAACATAATAGGATTGGAATATTAAATAAAAAAGCGCCACTATAAAAGTGGCGCTTTTTCATGTATAATAGTTTCTAAACTTCTAGAAATCTAAACCATCTATAACTTACATTCCTGCCCACTCCTTCATCGAGTCGTTATTCATCTTAACATAATCCGCATTTCCTGCTTTTTCAGCAGCAGCTAACGATTTTTTTGCAGCAGCAATAGCACCTTTTTTATCTCCAAACTTTGCATAAATTAACGACTGTTGTCTTAATTGCCAAAACGCTACTTTATCGCCTGCCATGGTAATTGCTTTATCAATCCAAGTTTTAGCTTGCTTAATGTCTTTTCCTTCTTGCAAATAATAAACGGCAGCAGCATAGTAATCGTTTCCGGTTGGTGTTCCATTCATAACATCATTTATATTGGCAAGCACCATATCATCCGTTGGAACTTCTATTGTAACACCTACATAAACACTTTCCCATAGCATTCCTAGCACTGCAGAACTACTAGTTAAATCATCAAAAGTCATAGTAAAAGTTTCTATTTTAACAGGCATTGGGTACACCTCGGCATTAACCATAGCCACCACTTTAGAATCGTCCCACTCTTTAGGCAATCCAGAATTAGAGGCTTCGTTGTAAAACACAACGTTCCAAGAGGTTTCATTTGGTGTTACAAAAATAGCATAGCTACCTGCTTTTAATTTATTATCTCCAATGGTTACATCGGTACTAAACGTAATTTTTGTATTAGCATTGGCACCTAAACGCCAAAGTTTTCCGTAAGGCACTAAATCGCCAAAAATAACCCGATCCCTCATAGATGGTCTGGAGTATTCAAGTACCACATCGGTTAAACCAACTTTTTGTTCTACTTTACTAAATGGACTCGGTTGTGGGGTTTTAATTTGAGCATCAACAGAATAGACTGCTGTTATTGCCATTAAAATCAGTAGTAATTTTTTCATAATCAATATTTTTAAGTTTTTATAAAATTAAGGAATCGTACCTTCTAAATTGTTAACAAAAGCTTAAATTACATGATTTTAAGCTTGTTGTTATTTGTTTAAATATATTTCTATAATTTTTAGTAATTAGTCTAGCAACACTAAGATTGTTTGCGTTATTGCTTCACTAAACACTTTCATTTTCAAATCAAATTAATATTACTTACACATGTTTTCGTTTGTTTGAAATTAAATTTAATTAGTCCTACATATCTGTTGATTTAAGACTTACTTTTGCAAAATCTTAATTTTAAGTTATTCTTTAAAAACAATATGATTCAAAAGATAATAACCATTTTTATATTATTTTCTTCTTTTATTACTACATCACAAACACGATATGTTGATCGGGTTTTTGACAGTATTTCATCTAAAACATACACGTATTCCATACGGGGTAAGGACACTTTAAAATTAGATGTTTACCAACCAAAAAATGATTCCATACTTGGTAGACCACTTTTTGTAATCATACATGGTGGAGGTTTTATGAAAGGTGAACGCAATGAACCTTCCTTAATATATTTGGCCGAAAATGTTGCTAAAAAAGGATTTGTTGTAGCTTCAATTGACTACAGATTAGTTAAAAATAAACTTATTAATTGCAGTTATCCTGCTAACGATAAAATAAAAGCGTTCTCAAACGGAGCTGAAGATTTACTAAATGCGTTGCAATTTCTTAAAAAGTATAAGAATACATTTTTAATAGACGATAGTAAAATAATATTGTTTGGTGTTAGCGCTGGTGGTGAAACAGCTTTAAATATAGTTTATAACAGAGATTTTGTTATAAAAAACAAAGAACTTTATAAAGATATTAAGCCAGCAGCAGTAATTTCACTTTCCGGCGCGATATTTAAACCCGATTTAATAACCAAAGAAAATTCAATTCCTACGGTATTGTATCATGGTGTAAATGATAAAGTGGTGCCTTACAATACCAGTTCCCACCAATCTTGCTTGCCAACTTCTCCAGGCTTTCTGTTTTTAAGTGGTTCTAAAATTATTTCAGAAAAATTAGAGCTTAACAATACTAGTTTTCTATTATACAGTTACTTGAATAAAGGACATGATATTTTTAATTTACCCATTGACGATTTTTACCAAGCATTTGTGTTCGTTAATAAAACGGTATTCAACAACAAATTCTACCAAGCTAAAATTACGCAATAGCATCATTAATTAGATGTTTCGCTATTACTCATAATCTGATGTCATCTCTAGCTCACATTCAGTAATTCATATATATATTTTGCTTTTCGTTACTGTATTTAATAATGAAATTGTTATGACAATAAATTTTTGTTTAATATTTATAATAAAACATTAAACATTTTATATATTTGTATAAAACATATTACCTGTTATAGCCAGAGGTATTTCTAATAGAGACTATTTCTAAGCAAGTGCAAAAACTTTTTATAAGTAAAGTTAGAAGCGTTTTATCTAAGATAATCTGTCGATGACATTAATACCCTCAAAATAAAACACGTTAAAATCAATGGTCTAGGTGCTTATTTTTATTCGAAACTTAAAACAACATTAATTTAACAACACCTAAGAAAGATATAGGAAACCAAATCATAAAACATGAAAATTCTAGTTACAGGCGCTACCGGTTATATAGGAAAACGATTAATTCCTTTATTAATTAATGAAGGACACCATGTAGTTTGTGCTGTAAGAGATGCTTTAAGGGCAGATAAAACGTATTTGGAAGACGAACATATTAGCATTGTTGAAGCCGATTTTTTAAAACCTGAAACCTTAAATAATATTCCAAAAGACATAGATGTAGCATATTACCTTATACATTCCATGTCTAATACCTCAAAAGATTTTGAAAAGCTGGAAGCTGAATGTGCCAAAAATTTTAAAATTGTTTCTGAAAAAACCAAAATAAAACACGTTATATATTTAAGCGGCATCACAAACGAAGAAAACCTATCAAAACATTTACAGTCCAGAAAAAATGTGGAAAATGTTTTGGCTTCAAAAAAATATGCGCTTACCGTATTTAAAGCCGGCATTATAGTAGGTTCTGGCAGTTCTTCTTTTGAAATTATTCGCGATTTGGTTGAAAAACTACCTGTAATGATTGCCCCAAAATGGTTAAACACAAAAACACAACCGTTGGCAGTTCGAGATGTTTTATCTTTTCTTTCAAAAGCAAAAAGTAATGAAATACTTTACAATAAGAGCTACGATATTTTTGGTCCAGAAATACTAACTTATAAACAGATGTTGTTAGAATTCGCCAAAATCAGAGGGTTGAAACGCTACATTTTCACTGTTCCTGTAATGACGCCAAAACTATCATCTTACTGGCTATACTTTGTAACCTCTACATCCTATAAATTAGCATCAACGTTGGTGGATAGTATGGGTGTTGAAATTGTTGGAAAACAAAGTGACATCAACAAAATTTTAGGTATCGACCCCATAACCTACGCCGAAGCTGTACAACTAGCTTTTGAGAAAATTGAACAAAACAGTATTGTATCTAGTTGGAAAGATTCTATGGTAAGTAGCGGACGCTTAAGCAATAGCCTTCACAAATACATTAACGTTCCTAAATATGGTTGTTTTAAAGATTACAAACAACGAAACATCATAGATGAAGAAAAAACCATCAATAAAATATGGTCTATTGGTGGCTCTACGGGTTGGTATTACGGAAATCATTTATGGAAAGTTAGGGGTTATTTAGATAAACTTTTTGGAGGTATTGGATTAAGACGAGGAAGAACACACCTTACCGAATTAAATGCTGGTGATGCCTTAGATTTTTGGCGTGTGATTTTTAGTGATAAAAAAGAAAAAAAACTATTGTTATATGCCGAAATGAAACTTCCTGGTGAAGCTTGGTTGGAATTTAAAATTGAAGACGGAATTTTAAAACAAACAGCCACATTTAGACCTCGTGGTCTTTGGGGTCGTTTATATTGGTACAGCGTACTGCCTTTTCACGGAATAATATTTAAAGGTATGATAAACAAACTAGTTTCATAACAAAACTGAAAAACATGGATACAATTGCAATTATTGGTGGAAGTAAAGGTATTGGAAATGCCATTTTAAAAAGCTTGGTAGAAACCCACAAAGTTATAAACATAAGCAGAACAGCTCCTGAATTAAACCATGTTAATTTAACCCATTATTCTTGTGATATTTTAAAGGATGAGTTACCCGAAATTAATTCATTAAACGGGTTGGTTTATTGCCCTGGAAGCATCAACTTAAAACCTATTTCCAGATTGAGCTTGGATGAATTTCGTGATGACTTTGAAATTAATGTTCTTGGTGCCGTAAAAACTATTCAGAAATATCTAGAATCCCTAAAAAAGGGAAACAAACCCTCTATAGTATTGTTTAGCACGGTAGCTTCTAAACTTGGCATGCCTTACCATGCAAGTATTGCCACTGCAAAATCGGGTATTGAAGGTTTGGTGAAATCGTTAGGCGCAGAACTTGCCCCAACTGTTCGTATTAATGGCATTGCTCCAACAGTTACCAATACAGACTTAGCTTCAAAATTATTACGAAACGATAAAATGACAGAAACCATTACAGAACGCCATCCTCTTAAAAAAATATTAAACCCTGAAGAGGTTGCTCAAATGGCTATATTTTTACTTTCAAACAAAGCCGCTTCATTTTCTGGTCAAATTTTCCAAATGGATTGCGGCATCGTTTCATTTAAAATATAAATACATGAAAAAACTAATTTTATTAAGCCTTATGTTATCATTTTTTTCTAAATCTAAAGCGCAAACAGAACCTTCTGAATCTATTTTCAATATCAATATTAATAGTTTACAGGAACAACCCATTGATTTGTTACTTTTTAAAGGCAAACACATCTTATTTGTAAATGTGGCTTCAAAATGTGGTTTTACGGGGCAATATGAAGATTTGCAAAAATTACACGAAACTTATAAAGACAAACTAGTAGTTATAGGTGTTCCGTGTAACCAATTTGGTGATCAAGAACCAGGAACTTTTAAAGAAATTGAAACATTTTGTAAAGCCAATTACGGAGTTACTTTTTTAATGACCGAAAAAATAGATGTTAAAGACACAAACCAACATCCATTATACCAATGGCTTACAAAACAATCTAAAAACGGAAAAACCGATTCATCTGTTAAATGGAATTTTTAAAAATATTTGGTGAGCCCTAAAGGGCAACTGGTAGATTATTATTTTTCAGTTACCAAACCATTAAGCGAAAAAATAACAAAGCATTTACAATGAAAACCTTAAAATACTTCTTCATTTTTTTAATCATCAATTTTGCCGCATTAGGTATTGGTGTTTTGCTTATGAAAAACGGTCCGCAAACCGAATGGTACCTGCAACTTAACAAAGCACCTTGGACCCCACCTGGTTGGGTTTTTGCTGCCGCTTGGAACAGTATCATGCTATGCTTCTCAATCTATATGGCATACCTATACAAACTACTTCCTAATACTAAGGTAAAAACACTTTTTACCATACAGTTTATTTTAAATGTTGGTTGGAATTATGTGTTTTTTAATCAGCATCTCATCACTTTAGGGCTTATCGTTATTTTATTGTTAACAGCCAATATCTCTGTTTTTCTATATGATTTTAAAAAACTATTATCGTACAAAACACTTTTCATACTCCCTTATTTTCTATGGCTGTGTATAGCTACTTCTTTAAATCTTTACATACTTCTTTACAACTAAACCATGAAAATCTACACGCTCCATAAAAAACAAAATCTTCCCATTTCCATACAGGAAGCTTGGGATTTTTTATCAAACCCCAGAAACCTAAAAAACATTACACCAGATTATATGGGGTTCCAAATACTTTCTGGCGCAGATAAACCCATGTATTCAGGACAAATAATCCAATATATTGTAACCCCCGTTTTAGGTATTAAAACCAAGTGGGTTACCGAAATTACGCATGTTGTAGATAAATATTATTTTGTAGACGAACAACGTTTTGGTCCCTATGCCTTGTGGCACCATAAACACTTTTTAAAAGAAATAAATGGAGGTGTAGAAATGGAAGATATTATTGATTACAAAATACCTTTTGGAGCCTTAGGGCAATTGGTGCATCCCTTTTTAGTAAAACCAAAATTGGAAGAAATTTTTAATTACAGAACAAAAAAACTTGAAGAATTATTTGGTAAATATTAAATGAAACAAACAATGAACATATTTTGGTTTCGTCGTGATTTACGATTGGACGATAACCTCGGCCTATTTGAAGCTTTAAGTGGGAACCAACCCGTACTTCCTATTTTTATTTTCGATACGGAGATTTTAGAGAAGCTCCCAAAAGGTGATGCTCGGGTTACCTTTATTCATCATTCATTACAAAACATCAGAATAACACTTAGTGAAAAATACAATAGCGGTGTTGCAATCTATCACGGAAAACCATTGAATATTTTTAATCAACTGATTGAAGATTATAACATCAATTCGGTATATACCAATCATGATTATGAACCATATGCCAAAGCACGCGATTTAGAAATTGAATCTTTTTTAGCTAAAAACGATATTGAATTCAAAACCTTTAAAGACCAAGTTATTTTTGAAAAAGATGAGATTGTAAAAGCCGATGGCACCCCATATATGGTTTACACGCCGTATATGAAAACGTGGAAAGCCACTTTTAAAGCCAAAAATTTAGAAACATTTGACACCAAACCACTTCTAAACAACCTCATTAAAAACCAAGATTTAGCCAATTTAAATTTATCGGATATCGGGTTTACCAAGTCCAATCAAACCATTGCAGACTTTACAGTAACCCCACAATTCATTAAAAACTACGAAGCTACACGAAACTTCCCTTCAAAAGACACGACATCAAAATTAGGGCCTCATTTGCGTTTTGGCACCGTAAGTATTCGAAAAATGATGCAAAAAGCCACTGCAGAACAAAACCAAACTTTCTGGCAAGAACTCATTTGGCGCGAATTTTTTATGATGATTCTTTGGCACTTTCCGCATACAGTAACAGAAAGTTTTAAGCCCCAATACGACCGCATTGTATGGAGAAATAATGAAGACGAATTTAAGTTATGGTGCGAAGGCAACACAGGTTACCCGTTGGTTGATGCGGGTATGCGCGAACTTAACCAAACAGGTTTTATGCACAACCGTGTACGTATGTTAGTTGGTAGCTTTTTATGCAAACACTTGCTTATAGATTGGCGCTGGGGCGAAGCTTACTTTGCTGAAAAACTACACGATTATGAACTTGCTAGCAATGTAGGTAATTGGCAATGGGTAGCCGGTTGTGGCGTAGATGCTGCACCTTATTTCCGAATATTTAACCCAACCACACAAATTGAAAAGTTCGATAAAAACTTGGAATACATTAAAAAGTGGGTACCTGAATTTCAAGAACTCACCTACCCAACGCCTATAGTAGATCATAAATTTGCTAGAGAACGTTGTTTAAGGGTTTATAAAGAAGCTTTTAAATAATTTTATTTCATAAAAACTCCATTATTATACATAATCAATTAATATTTAGAATATTATGTCTAAAAAAACATAGTGTTACAGTTTATTAAATGTTAATGTTTATTTAATAATGTCTGTTAAAAGCCCAAAACGTTAATAGCTTTAGTATATTGCGAAATCCTGATAACTAAGGTTATCACAAGTTTATTATAATACATTTAAATTCATGGAAATTATTAGTAACGCTTTAGAGTTCGAACAAAGAAAACAAACTTTTAAAACAACAAGCGAACGCATAGAAGCAGCAAGAGAAGTAAAGGACCTTATATTAAGTTTAAATACAATTTATAAAAAGGAAAAAGATCCCAAAATTATGGATCTTATGAAACGCTTAACAAGTATTAAGCAAAAAATTGAAAAACGACTAAAAGGAAGACCTTAGCTAAGGTTTATTTCTTATTTAAAAAGCCTCTATTTTAAAAATAGAGGCTTTTTATATTCTTAAAAGTGTTTGTTATGATTGCATTGAAACTTTATCAAAAAAAATACGTACTAATGCTTATTTTTTTTAATCTATTTAAGTTCTATATTTGACATAATCCATTCAAATCCAATAAACTATGATACGTCTGCATTTAAAATCAGCTATACTTAAAAGTCTAAATTTTAATAAAAAAGACAAAACTTTAGAAATAGAATTTAAAGACGGTATTAAAACTACAGATTGTATGGATATTCCAATTTCAATATTGGAAGACTATGTAAACTCTATAAAACAAAATGGTGGTTTATGTATTGACGAAGACCACCGTTCCAATTTAAAAATTGTCTATTCTAACTTTGCTTCTTAAAATTTATTCTATTCTTTCAATTTTAGCTCCAATAGCACGTAAGCGTTCATCAATACGCTCATAGCCCCTGTCAATCTGTTCTATATTCTGAATAGTTGATGTTCCTTTTGCAGATAAAGCGGCTATAAGTAATGATACACCCGCACGAATATCAGGAGAAGTCATATTAGTTGCTTTTAAAGTCGATTTATAATCATGGCCAATTACGGTAGCTCTGTGCGGATCGCAAAGAATAATCTTCGCTCCCATATCAATCAACTTATCAACAAAAAATAAGCGGCTTTCAAACATTTTTTGATGAATAAGAACACTGCCTCGGGCTTGTGTAGCTACCACCAAAATAATACTTAATAAATCGGGCGTAAATCCTGGCCAAGGAGCATCAGAAATAGTTAATATAGAACCATCTATAAAACTTTGTATTTCATACCCATCTGTATGGGCAGGAATATGTATATCATCACCACGCTTTTCAACCGTAATACCTAATTTTCTAAAAACTGCTGGTATAATACCTAAATCGTTCCAAGATACGTTGGTAATGGTCAGTTCACTTTTGGTCATGGCAGCAAGACCTATCCAGCTACCTATTTCAATCATATCGGGCAACATGGTATGTTCTGTACCACCTAAACTATCAACACCGTCAATAACTAATAAATTAGAGCCTACGCCACTAATTTTAGCACCCATACGGTTTAGCATTTTACATAGTTGCTGTAAATACGGTTCACAAGCAGCGTTGTAAATAGTAGTACGCCCTTCGGCTAAAACCGCAGCCATCACTATGTTGGCAGTTCCTGTAACCGAAGCCTCTTCTAAAAGCATGTAAGCACCTTTTAGTCGTTTTGCTTCTACACCATAAAACTGTTCTTCTTTGCTATATCTAAATTTAGCCCCTAAATTAATAAGACCCTCAAAATGAGTATCTAAACGACGACGTCCAATTTTATCGCCACCTGGTTTTGGAATGTACCCTCTACCAAAACGTGCCAATAACGGACCTACAATCATGATAGAACCTCGCAAACCACGTCCGTCTACCTTAAATTCATCCGATTCTAGGTATTTTAAGTTAACATCATCCGCTTGAAACGTATAAGTACCATGTGCTAACTTTTCAATTTTAACACCTAGTTTTTTAAGTAAATTAATAAGCTTGTTAACATCAACAATATCTGGGATGTTTTTAATGGTAACCAATTTTGGCGTTAATAAAACAGCACATAAAATTTGTAATGCCTCATTTTTTGCACCTTGTGGCTGTATACTCCCTTTTAGTTGGTGGCCACCTTCAATTTTAAATGTTCCCATATAGTTTAGAAGCGTTTTCTTTTATAATTAGAAGCGTTTTTTTTATGATGTCCGCCTTTTTTGTTGCTCGTATTACTGTTGCTGTTAGAAAATTTCGTTTTACTGCGCATTAAACTTGTTGCGTCCGATAAATCTTCATCCGAATTTTTCAAATTTATTTTACCTCCAGAAAGTTCATATAAATGTCCATAAATCACATCATCTTCCACGGTGTCTTTGTTCCAATTTAAAAAACACTTTTTCATGTGGTTGGCAATGGTGTAGGTTAAAGCTTCTTTTAATTCGCCATCTTCCCAAGTATTTGCCACATCAATCATGGTTTTAATATTATTTCCATAAAAACGGTATTTAGGGAAATTCTGTGGGTATTTTAAAGGCTCTGGGTGTTCTTCCAAAAGTTCCTTTGTGGGCTTATCATAAGGAGAATCCACATCCAATTCAAAATTAGACATGATGAAAAGTTGATCCCAAAGCTTGTGTTGGAAATCTGGAACATCTCTTAAATGCGGTTGCATGTTTCCCATTACCGAAATAATGGCTTTCGCAACTTTATTACGTTCTTCCTTTGTATCGCGGGTTTTGGCGTAATTAATCATTTTCTGCATATGGCGTCCATATTCAGGTATAATTAAATGTTCACGCTCTGTGTTGTATTCTAAATCGTCTATTGTCAAAATAATTTGTGTAGAGTTAATGTTTGGGCATGTAGTTGTTATGCCTGTGCAAAATACAAAAAAAAACTAAAGACTTATTACGCCTTCTACTTTTTCTGCTACTTCTTTGTACTTTTCTATAACAACCTCAGGGCTTTTCAACAAAACATTTACAGAAATGCTCGTGTATTTGCCGTTTTTAGACTCAATGGTGTTAATAACAGCCCCCATATTATCAAATATAGATTCTACCTTAGCAATATTGGAAACATCCGATTTAATAATAAACTTATATAAATATTCCGATGGCCAACTAGCTGTATCGTATAATTGCGCTCTTAATTTTTCGTAAAATTCATCAGAATTTGGAGGTGTACTCATAGTGTATTTATCTACTGCAAATATACATTTAGTAAGTGTATTACAAAAAAATAAAAACACTTAAAATTTGGGCGTTTCCCTCCTCCCTCGGGTCGGGCTATCCGCTATATCTTTTTAAAAAGTTTTCGCCTGTACAAAGAACAAACCAATCTACTTATTTGCGCTAAGTACCATCATTTTGTTTCATTAATTTTTAAAAAGGATACCGCTTCTATCCCTAACGCACCTACCCGAAGTAAAATTTCAAACGCAGCACCCATCAAACCTGTAATTGTAAATTCGTAATTCATAATTGTTAATTCGTAATTCTTCATTCGTAATTCATAATTGTTAATTCATAATTCATAAATTTACAGCTTAAAATTTCTCTATTGAACACTAAAAAAATTGTAATAACTGGAGGCCCAGGCACAGGAAAATCCACTTTAATAAACGAGCTCATCAAACGTGGTTACACCTGTCTTGAAGAAATTTCGCGTCAAATTATTCTAGACGCTAAAAAAAAAGGCATAGACCAATTGTTTTTAACCGAACCTTTACTGTTCAGCGAAATGCTTTTAAAAGGAAGAAAACAACAATTTGAAGACGCCAACAAACTAGAATCCGACCTTGTTTTTTTTGACAGAGGCGTTCCCGATGTACTGGCCTATATGGATTTTATTGGAGACACATATCCGCTACATTTCATCAACACCTGCAAAAACACCGAATACGACACCGTTTTTATCCTTAAACCTTGGGAAACCATTTACACCAGCGATAACGAACGCTATGAAAGCTTTGAGCAAACCCTGGAAATACACGACCATTTGCTAAATACCTACCAAAAATTCAACTACAAGTTAATTGATGTGCCCTTTGGTACCGTAGAAAACCGAACCGATTACATTTTAAGCCTATTAAAAGCATAAATGGAACAACCCATAAACATACTGGAACGTTATTGGAATTTCACCGAATTCCGCCCCGAACAAGAGGCCATTATAAACGCCGTTATTGAAGGGGAAGATACGTTTGTACTCCTACCAACAGGTGGTGGTAAATCCTTATGTTTTCAAATTCCGGCATTGGCAAAAGAAGGTATTTGCGTGGTTATTTCGCCATTAATCGCTTTAATGAAAGACCAAGTCCAACAGTTAAACGATAAAGGCATTAAAACCATGGCACTCACCAGTGGCATCACTTACAGCCAGTTGGATACGCTTTTGGATAATTGTATTTATGGCAATTACAAGTTTTTGTACCTCTCGCCCGAACGTTTACAACAAGAGCTTGTACAAGAACGCATCAAACAAATGCATGTTAATTTAATTGCGGTAGATGAAGCGCATTGCATCTCGCAATGGGGTAGCGATTTTAGGCCTGCCTATAAAAACATTGCGTTGTTACGTCAACTACAACCCACCGTAAATGTAGTAGCCTTAACAGCATCGGCAACCCCAAAAGTGGTAGAAGATATTATAAAGGAACTCGATTTTATTCAACCTAAAATATTCAAACAATCGTTTTCCAGACCCAATTTGGGCTATATGGTGTACCATGAAAACGATAAATACTACCGCATTGAAACCATTTTAAAAAAATACAAAGAACCATCAATCATTTACGTTCGAAATAGAAAATTAACTTTAGATGTGTGTTCTTTTTTAGAATCTAAAAATATTTCGGCCACCTTTTACCATGGCGGTTTGCCCAATATAGAAAAAGACACGAACATGACGCTTTGGTTGCAAAACCAAAAACAAGTGATGGTAGCTACCAACGCCTTTGGTATGGGCATAGACAAACCCGATGTTAAAACCGTTATCCATTTAAACCTGCCCGAAAGCATGGAGAGTTATTTTCAAGAAGCGGGTCGTGTAGGGCGTAATGGCGAAAAAGCTTTTGCTGTTATTTTAAAAAACAATAGTGATGAAGTATCTGTAAAAAACCAATTTTTAAGTGTTTTGCCAACGGTGGATTTTGTTAAGCAAGTGTACCGAAAATTATGCAGCTACTTCCAAATATCGTATGGTGAAGGCGAATACACGACCTTTGACTTCGACTTTAATTCTTTTTGTAAAGCCTACAACTTCAATGCGATTCTAGCGTATAATGCTTTATTGTTGTTGGACAGAAATAGCATCATTACGCTATCTAAACAATTCAAAAATAAAGTATCGGCACAATTTATTGTATCGAGTGCAACACTTTTTAGTTATCTAGAAAACCATACCAATTTCAATCTAATCGTAAAGTCAATGCTTCGTATGTACGGCGGTATTTTTGACCATGATTGCAAAATTGATTTGGGTAAAATTTCTGAAAAAGCATCTACTTCAGAAAACACTGTAACGCAAGTACTTCAAAAGTTAGCAAGCGATGAAGTTATCAACTTGCATCTAGCAAAAACCGATGCGCAAGTTACCTTTATAGAACCGCGGGAAGATGATAAAACCATCAACCGCATTGCCTCCATCATCGAGCAACAGAACGATTTAAAAAAGTATCAAGTTAAATCCATACTAGATTATATTGAAAATGATTCTGTGTGTAAAAGCGTGCAACTCCTCACCTATTTTGGAGAGAAAGATGCAAAACCTTGCGGTATTTGTTCGGTATGTGCAAACACGAAAAAACCAGTAAAACCACAAGATATTAATACCATTAAAAAACGTATTATAGAATTATTGGAAACTGGCGACCAATCATCCAGAAACATGATAGCTGCTTTAAATTGTAGCGAAACCGAATTAAAAAACGTTTTAAAATTACTTTTAGAACATCAAATAATAGCAATAACACCAACAAACACGTATAAATTAAGTCATTTATGAGGAATTTAAGAATTGTATTTATGGGTACGCCCGATTTTGCCGTAGCAACTTTAAAAACTTTAGTTGAAAATCAATACAATGTTGTGGGTGTTATAACCGCACCTGACAAACCTGCTGGACGCGGACAAAAGCTTAACGAAAGTGCCGTAAAACAATACGCCATATCGCAAAACCTAACCGTTTTGCAACCTACAAATTTAAAAAATGACGATTTTTTAAACGAACTAAAAGCGTTAAACGCCAACCTGCAAATTGTTGTTGCTTTTAGAATGTTGCCCAAAGTGGTTTGGCAAATGCCAGAATACGGCACGTTTAATCTGCATGCTTCCTTATTACCTAACTATCGTGGTGCCGCCCCAATTAATTGGGCAATTATCAATGGTGAAACCAAAACCGGGGTTTCAACCTTTTTTATTGATGAAAAAATTGATACCGGAGACATGATTCTTCAAGAATCTATTGATATACTGCCTGAAGAAAATGCAGGCAGTCTTCATGATAAATTAATGGACATTGGTAGCCAATTGGTTTTAAAAACAGTTGAACTTATAAAAGAAGGAACGGTTAAAACCATGCCTCAATCCGAATCATCGGATATTAAAACCGCATACAAATTAGATAGGGATAACTGTAAAATTGATTGGAACGATTCTTTAGAAAACATTTACAACCTAATTAGAGGTTTAAGCCCATACCCTGCGGCGTGGTGTACTCTAATAAATGGATCTGATAATTTAGATGTAAAAATATACGAAGTAGAAAAAGCAACGGAAGCACACAACCAAAGTATTGGCACCATTATTTCAACAAAAAAAGAATTAAAAGTCGCCGTATCAAACGGTTACATAATTATTAAAGAAATAAAGCTTCCTGGTAAGCGTAGCATGGATGTAAAATCGCTTTTAAATGGATACGTTTTTGAAGCAAATGCTAAAATGCTCTAAACCCTTATTCTCATTGAGATAGTTCATTTTATCGATAAAACATGTATTCTTTATTAACAAAAGCGTTTATTTATCAACAATAATGTGCATTTCCCTTGCTATTACTTGCATGATTGCATAATCCGTATAAATTTGTAGTAGGATTTAACAAAATGTTTAACCAATTTTATTAATATTAAATTTTTTATTATGAACAAAACAGATTTAATCGATGCAATGGCAGAACACGCTGGAATTACTAAAGCAGCTGCAAAAAAAGCATTAGAATGTGCACTTATTGAAATTGAAGGTGCTTTACAAAAAGGTAACCGTGTTTCTTTAGTAGGATTTGGCTCTTGGTCAGTTTCTAAAAGAGCTGCAAGAGAAGGTAGAAACCCACAAACTGGAGCTACTATCAAAATTAAAGCTAAAAAAGTTGTTAAGTTTAAAGCTGGAGCAGATTTATCAAACGCTGTAAACTAAGTATTTACATCTTTCATATTAAAAAATGTCTTCAGTTTTTGAAGGCATTTTTTTTATATTTCACCAAAACAGTTGCTTTTTTAATAAAAAAATATTAGATTTAGTTACTAATTCCTCGATAGTATGGTAACAACAACACCAAAAAAAGGCAATTTGTTAATCGCTGAACCTACCATTATTGGCGATGTTTCTTTTAACCGATCCATTATTTTATTAGCAGACCATTCTTCAGAAGGTTCTATTGGTTTCATTTTAAACAAACCATTAAATTATACCATAAACGATTTGGTACCTGAAGTAGAAGCAAATTTTAAGGTTTACAATGGAGGTCCCGTAGAACAGGATAATTTATACTTTATCCATAAAGTACCACACTTAATTCCTAATAGTATTGAAATTTCTTTAGGTATTTATTGGGGTGGCGATTTTAATAATGTGGCAGAACTGATTGCTAAAGAAATTATAAGCGAAAACGATATTAAATTCTTTCTTGGGTATTCTGGATGGGATGCAGACCAATTAGAGAAAGAACTGAAATTAAATTCGTGGGTAGTTACCGAAAATATTTATAAAAACAGCATCATCGAAAAAAACTACGAAACCTTTTGGAAGGAAAAAATGTTAGAGTTTGGTGACGAATACAGTATTTGGAGCAACGCGCCAGAAAACCCCAACTATAATTAACTTAAACGTAACTTCACATTTAGTTTTTGCAAAATTGATTTTGAAACTTCAGTGTTAAACAACTTCTTGCGGTATTTTAAAACAGGTTGAATACCAACAATAACATTGGTTATGAAAATTTCATCGGCTTTTTGAAGCTCAAATGGCGACACCGATTCTTCTATCAATTCATACTCCGGCATCGTTTTTAAAATCTCCATGATTTGTTTTCGCATAACACCTTTTAGGCAACCATCATTCACCGGTGGTGTTTTTATAACATTTCCTTTTACAATAAACACATTACCGTTTAATGCTTCAATAACATGCTTGTTGGTATTTAAAACCAAACAATTATGCAACTTATTTTCTTTAGCATAAATACTTCCAACTACGTGAAGCGCTTTATTATTCGTTTTTAACGTAGAAAGTAAACTGGGTGACACATAATAATCTTTAAACAAATCAACTTCATAAAAACCATCACTAAACACATAAAAATCATTTTCCATTTGCTTAGCAACTATTGCAAAACTCACATCGTTATCTGTTGGTAAATACAATCCGCCTTCGTTTCTATGAACTAATAACTTAACCCTTGCCGATGCGTTGGTTAAATTGTTGGCATTTAAAGTGTTTTGAATCTGTTCTTCAAGAAATTCCATGGTGAAATTCATAGGAATCTCCATACGCATAATACGCATTGAAGCCATCAATCTAAAATAATGATCTTCCCAAAACAACAATTTTCCATGTGATGCTTTTATGGTTTCAAAAAGAGCATCGCCATAGGCATATCCTCGATTGTTAATTGATATAAATTGATTATCTGCTGTAATAGTTCCGTTAAAATTTGTCATAAAAAAAAGTCCCGAAGTAAATTCGGGACAAATATAATTTAAATAAATTATTTTAGAATTAAGACGAACCTAATACTTGCTTTAAACTAGAAATTTGATTTTCCCAAAGCATTTTAGATTCTTCAACTTCGTCTTCTTCAGCAAAATCGGTGATAATTAACGATACATCTTTAGTAATTTCATCTACCTGAATTTTAATTTCAAAATAGGATGTTTGGTCTTCATCATCGTTCAACCATCTAAATTTAATGCGCTCGCCTGTTTTTTTGCTTATCAATTTCGCTTTTTCCTCGCTATCATCCCAAATAAAAGTAAACAATTCACCTCTAGAATTCACATTATCTGAAAACCATTCCGATAAACCAGAAGGCGTAGATATATATTGATAGATTAATTGAGGTGATGCTTGTATTGTAAATTCAATTTCAAATTTAATTTTTTCGTCCATAAGTACTATAAAATATTAAGTTCCCAATATATACATTAATTAATAAGTACCGTAATAAATTTTAATAATAATTTACTTAAGTAATGTTTGCAGACAATAATTTTGTTTTTATATTTGCAGCCTTAAATTAGGCGAGGTAGCTCAGTTGGTTAGAGCGTCGGATTCATAACCCGGAGGTCGGGGGATCGTGCCCCCCTCTCGCTACCAGTGATAACAAGGGTTTCAAGAGATTGAAACCCTTTTTTTATTCCACAAAATAGCGTGGGTACAACATAGGTACAACATTTATATTTTTTATAGCAACTCATACTAATTGTCTTTAATTGACTTTTTTTGATGTTAAAAAATATTATTTACCTGATTTCTTAATAGCAAATTAAGTTTTTACAGCTTTAAATCCGATAATCTAAAAATTGTTAGTCAATTAAATTCATCCGCTTTTAAATTCTTTCTTTAAGTATTTATTTGGATTTTTCATTGTTAATAACTCCACTTCTACTCAAAAACTATCCTTTTTAGGTCATTTAATTTATTATTAAACATTATCAATTCATACCAATTAAAATGCATTGACTTCTAAGGTCATAAAAATTAGTTTATTTCAATTTAATATGTTGTTTTTCAGTATTTTGTGAACAAATAATTGATTTTATCTTTTCTTTCAACAGCCACGTTTTATACCTTTATTACCATAATCCCTTAAGGGAAAACAAAAGCGCTTTTGTTCATTTTATTAATCTATAAAACAATAAAAATGGACACTATTTTAATACTGGAACGATTAGATCGTTTAGAAAAACTACTCATAGGGAGCAAAGAAGTATTAACCTTTGATGAAGCCAGTGATTATACGGGCATATCCAGAAGTTATCTATACAAACTCACAGCTTCAGGAAAAATTCCACACTCCAAACCCAACGGTAAGATGCTCTTTTTTGACAAAAAGAAGCTTGTGGAATGGCTACTTCAAAATAAGCGCCAATCACAACAAGAACTCCAAGATGAAGCTTTACCTAATACCTTACACCATAAAGTTAACTAGGTAACACTTTCATTCAACTATTTATTAACGACACCTTAATTTTTAATTAAGTTGCTAAACAATTACTATGAAAAATATACCCTATATACGTGTCGGCACGTCCTATTACAAACGTGTCAAGGCTCCAACCATTGCAGGGCACTTTAACGAAATCCTGGTACACTGGAACATGGAGACCATCAAACAGGACCATGGCAAAGACCACTTAAGCAAAATCCCAAAATATGATGGCTTTACCTGTATTCCAAGCCATGTAGATTTCAAACAGGAATATTTAGGGTTCTATAACATCTATTCCCCTTTGGGTAAAGCGCCCAAAGAGGGAAATATTACGTTGTCCCTCAAATTCGTAAAACACATTTTTGGAAAGCATTACGAACTGGGATTGGACTACCTCCAATTGTTATATCTAAAACCCATCCAGGTACTTCCCATATTATGTTTGGTCTCCAAGGAACGCTCCACGGGAAAAAGTACCTTTTTAAAATGGCTCAAGGAAATCTTTGAGAACAACCTGACCTATTTGACCAATGACAGTTTTAGCAGCCAGTTCAATGCCGATTGGGCAAACAAGCTGTTGATATGCATCGATGAAGTTCTGTTCAATAAGGAGGAACTCACGGAGAGGATCAAATATCTAAGTACCACCAATATCAATAAATTGGAGGCCAAGGGCAAGGATAAACGCGAAGTTGAGTTCTTTGGTAAGTTTATCCTGTGCAGTAACAATGAAGAAAGCTTTATAAAGATAGATGCCAATGAAACCCGATTTTGGGTAATCAAAGTGCCCGTTCTGGAAGAAGAAGAGACCAACTACCTGGAGAAATTGATTGAAGAGATTCCCGCATTTCTTTATTATCTGGCAGACCGAAAGCTACATTCAAAACACCTAACACGCATGTGGTTTACGGCGCAACAGATAAGAACCAAGGCATTGGTAAAACTGGTACAGAACAATCGCAACAGGGTTGAAAAGGAACTGGCAAGCATCCTGATGGGTGTCATTGAAAAATTTGATTTGGAAGCCGTAGACCTTTGTCCCATGGATGCCCTGTTGGCATTGAACAGGACACGGGTAAAAACGGATCTGACCCAACTGCGGAGATTGCTGAAAAAAGATTGGAAACTGAGCAATAGGGACAACTCGAACAGTTACCAAAAATTTGTGATTTGGACGGACGGGGATATGACCTTGGTAGATGCCAAAGGGCGCTATTTTACCGTTGGGAAATCTTTTTTAACCGAAAATTTTGATGATTTGATGACAGAATAGAAAACCTGCCGTATTTGTTGGGCTAAAGCTGTCATCATTATATCATCATTTAGTCATCAAAAAAATAATGATGACAAAATAGAGATATAAAAAACCAAGAATGATGAATTGATGATATTTTGATGACTAAACAAAGCTACTGTTTATAGGGCTTTACAGATGAAATCATCAAATCATTAAAAAAACAACCTAAAACACATTGGCTTATGAAAAGAAAAATAAATTGTGAAACAGCCCGTAATTTTTCAGTGGAAAAGGCACTGGAAAAATTAGGGCACTTTCCCAAAAGGACAACGGAACAAGAAGCTTGGTTTCTAAGTCCATGGCGGTCAGAAACCCAAGCCTCTTTGAAAGTGTCCAGAACCAAGAACCGATGGTACGACCACGGCGAGGGCATAGGAGGCAATGTGATCGATTTGGTATGCAGGATTTTAAGATGTACTATAAAAGAAGCTCTGTCCTTTTTAGATAATAATAACTCTATTGGTTCCATCAAAAGGCAACCCTTTGACAATACCTTGGAATCCCTGATTCAAATTATAGAAGTGAAGGAATTGGAACATTCTGCCTTGCTCCAATATATAAGCTTAAGGGGTATCGCCAAAATGGTTGCCAAAACCTATTGCAAAGAAGTATGGTACCGCTATAAAGAGAAAATCTTTTTTGCTGTGGGCTTAAAGAACCATAAAAATGGCTGGGAATTAAGGAATAGGCTTTTTAAAAACAGCAGCAGCCCAAAGTCCTATACCTACATCCAAAACAAAAGCAAACAACTCATTCTATTGGAAGGAATGTTCGACCTATTGTCATTGGCCATGTTGGATGCAGAACTTTTGAACACCTCGGATATACTCGTTTTAAATTCCCTGGCTTTTATTAGGGACGCTGAAAAATATTTTGAAACATATAATTTGGTACACCTTTATTTGGATAGGGATGCAGCTGGACTTAAGGCTACCAAGTATATAATTGATAGGCACAAACATGTTTTGGATAAAAGTAATAGATATGAAAACCATAAAGATTTAAACGACTTGTTAAACCATGAAAAAGGAAGATGAGAATGATTTTTATTTTAAAGATGAACCGAAGCAGATTCTAAAGATTCCTACTGAAGTAATCGGTCAATCAGATAGTTTGGAACTTGATCTGGAAAAGGATCTATCGGAAAACGAAAAGCTTGTGGGTAGGAATTCGAGATGTGTGCCTGTGGACACATTCTCGTTTGCTCCCCTTGGTCGCAAAGGAAAAAAAGTGTTTAAGGGGAAGGGAGACCTCGTTAAGTTTCGCTGTTCCGTTTATGAAAAGAAACTTTTGAAAGTGAAGGCCAAAAGAACAGGTTTGACATTAAGCGAATATATAAGACGTAGCCTATTTCAAATAGAAATCACGGAACGGTTTACTGATGAACATATCCAGAATTATAAAATGCTCATTAAATACCATAACAATTTTAAGTCCATTGGAAACATGTACAAAAAACGAAATCCAAAGCTTACCCAAGAGGTATATGACCTGGCAAACGAGATTAAAGCACATCTTAAAAAATTCCAACCATGATAGGCAAAGGCAAAAGCATATCGCACACCATGGCATCCATGTCCTATGGATGGAACCAGGAAAAGGATGCAGAAATTGTGCTGAAGGAATTTCTACATGGTGATACACCAAAAGAAATCACCAAAGAGTTCAAAATGCTCCAGGAACAAAATTACCATTGCACCAAAAACACATTGTCCTTTGTAATCAGTCCAACCATTGAAGATGGCAAACGGTTGGGAAAGGAAGAGCTGCATGCCATTGCCAAACGCTTTATACATGAAATGAAATTGGGCGAACGGCAAGCCATCGCATTTGTACATCAGGATAAGGAGCATAAGCACATCCATCTATATGTCAACCGTATTGATTTTAGAGGGGCTGCCTATAACGATAGCTTTATTGGGAAACGGAGTCAGCAAGCTGCTGAAAAGGTAGCGGAACACATGGGACTGACAACGGTAAAACAGATCCAATTTGAAAAGGAGTTCAATCTAAAGGAAATCCGAACGGAAATAAAGCGGCGGCATGATCTGGCCATGAAACAGTTCCAGCCCAAATCCTTTGATGATTATGTAAAAGCCATGCAGGTAAATGGCGTTAAGGCCATCCCGACCATTAATAACCAAAACAAGCTACAGGGCTTTCGGTTTGAATTTGATGGTCATAACCTGAAAGGTAGCGAAGTGCATCGCAATATGTCTCTTGGTAATATTGGAAAACAGATATCAGGTATCCACGGTGCAAGAATATTAAAGGAAAACAATGTAAATATCAAACTAGCTTGTAAGGTGGTTGATTTGACACCGAGCTTAGCCCTGAAGATTACAAAGTTCATTATTAAAAAAGCCATTAATAAAGGAATAGATATAGGATATTAAATTAAAAACAGCAACTATGACAAAACTTGAAGAACTGACCACATTATTGGTCAACGAGCTCAATGACTTTAACAAGGGCATTGAAAGACTGGAAAAAATCAGTGTACAATTAAAAGACACCAAAATTAAGATGGATGTAGCGGAATATAAAGCCATTATTGAAGAGCATCAAAAAGAAATGGCATCTCAATTAAATAGCATTGAAGGTTTTAAAAAGCGGTTTAATGATAAGATTGAACAGGCTAAGATATATCCCAATTGGGCGGTGGTTGTTTTTATAGTTTGTATTGTAGTTACCTTAGCTCTAGTTTCTTACATATTTCTAAAATGATAAACTAATAGTAGAGTGATAATACCATTTTATTTTAGCTCTTTCAACATAGCATTAACGTCATCCAAAAACTCACCTTCATCAAAACGGCAATAATTTATTGGCCAACTCCAACGTTTTGCGAATATCCATACCATGATCCTTGATATGAGGTGGACAATAGGAATCACCTTGAGTCGCCAATATACTCACATTGATTAAGGCTGCAATAATAGTAAACAAATCAAGATACCCTTCAAACTGTAAATACTTAGCTTTAAATTTATCCTTTTGAATATCGGAAGGTTGTAATGTTTCTAATTTATACTTTGCTGATTTTATTAATTTCTTGAGCTTTTTCTTTTCTTTTTTCATAGCTATTGAAGTATTAGAGTTCTACTTTCTAAGGATTTTTGTAATCTCATCTAAGGCAACCATTTGTTCCCTAGGCAATAGATTGATGATGAATTCCAATGCTACTATAACATTAGACTTAGGATTAGCATTGGAAAGTGGAGATAATGAAAAGGTGGCTTCTCCCTCAAGTGCCAATACGCAGGTTTTCAGTAAACAGGATATATTGAATAGAAGTTCGTCATTGTCACCTATTGGAAATTCGCCTTTCATCATAGGTTTATGGTTGCATGAATATCCAGTAGGCTTCAAAAGTCCATCTCTATGTGATAATGCTCCTTGAATTCTTTTCAATGTTTTTTTATGTTTCTTTTTTTCTTTCATCAGCTGTTTGTTTCTGTTTCTAAAGCCAAATACCTAAGTGTGTCCAATAGTTCCATTTCGTTATGGGGTATCATGCTCAAAACATACCCTAATACTTCTCTAATATTATGTTCTGGCTCAGGAATAGAATGCGTTGAACAGTACTCCGCTTCCATGGCGATGATACATACCTTTAGTAGATTAGATATCATAAATGAGATATCTAAATAGCCTTCAGTAACAATTCCAGTAGTGTATAGTCCTTTTTTAAAGGGATAGGGTTTTAAAGCGGAAAAATCCTTTTCGGATAGGGATTTAATGAAATTGGAAATTTCTATGTCATTTGGTGGAGAGCATTGCGCTTTAGGAATATTGATTTCTTTTGGATTTGCCACGAGTTTTGAGCAAGCATCCAACCTGTTTTTAAATAAAAAGGTTGTTATAGATTCAATTTTATTGGCTTTCTCTTTTATCTTATGGATTTGTTCTAAGTTGATATGGTAATTGTTTTCATAGCGGGTACCTATATAAGCATCATCCAATAATTTCAGAAGGTGTTGCTCCTCCTCTATTTCTGTATTGAAAAGGTTGCCAAAGTCTGGAGCAAAAGGTTTTATATAGGTTTGAAGCTCCTTAATACAATGGCTTTTACGCTCCTTGCCCATTGTAAAAAGGGCTGCATGTCGAAACCACAGTTCTATATACTGGTGCAGCATATATGCGGCATGGGACAGGTTATTCTTTTCGATAAAAAAGGAAGCACCATCCATAAATGATTCAATTTTACTGCGTTCCTTTTCAAAAGCGGATTGTAAGTTGCTTAGTGTCTTATCGGGTATTTGGTATTCATGAAAAATGTTCAATTCTGCATCTAGATTATGAAAAATCACATTCCCCCAAGTGCATCCTTGTACAAAAAATAGGTTTTCTTCTTTTAGCTGTTGCAAGGCATATTCAAAAGAGAATATCCGGTATAAGAAATCCGTTTCTTCCTGAAATATTTTGGCTATCATGGATGATAATTCTTTTGTCAAAGAAGAACAGTTTTCTTGAAGTATTACAATTAGCAAAGGCTTGAATATGCCCGCTGTTTCAACTCTTGATTCATAAACATACTTAATTTCCAAAAGCGAGTTTAGTCTGTTTATAATCTGGTTTTGTTTATTGTGAATTTCATCATCCATAACTGGTGCTTTTAAATATTAGATTTCTTAATATTCCTTTAGATTGTCTAAACAAATCTATATATAATCTATCAAAATTCAAAATAAAACTTTAGAAATTCTACATTTTTATATATTCAAAGTATATTTATCTGTAAAAAATCGAAATATTTATGACATCGTTAGGGTTATATTTTACTAAAAAATCCGTGAATAGAGCAATGGTATCTAGGCGTACTGGCATCAGCCAGGCTAGGCTTTCTCAATTGAGTTCTAATGAATCAACTAAACTTCGGGCAGATGAACTATACTTAATTGCTTTAGCAATTGATGTCGATCCTGGTGAGTTACTAAAGGAAATTTATAAAAACCTTGAATTGACTAGAGCATGATTTTATTTAATTATTGAGTTTGTAATAATATATTATGAAAATATTTTTTTGATTTATTAAAGGTTTTATGTCTAATAATTATTTTTTAAAAAAACTTAAAGCAATTGATTTCTTTTGCTCTGGAGGGGGTATGAGTTATGGTTTGCAGGAAGCAGGGATTCAGATTCTAGCTGGAATTGATTTTGATAAAAACTGTAAAGAAACTTATGAATCAAATATAAAAGGAGCAGAATTTATTCACGCCGATGTTTTTGATTTAAAGGAGCAAGAACTTGAAGAGAAGTTATCGTTAAATAAAAATGATGATAATTTAGTACTTATAGGGTGTAGCCCATGCCAGTTTTGGAGCATTATAAACACTACAAAAGAAAAATCAAAACGTTCAAAAAATCTATTGATTGAATTTCATCGATTTGTAGCTTACTTTAATCCTGGCTATGTCGTTGTTGAAAATGTCCCTGGTGTTTTAAGGAAAAAAGAAGAAAGTGGTCTTAATGAGTTTATTTCTTGGTTAGAAAACAAAGGGTATAAAGTTCATTTTAAAGTTCACGAAGTAAGTAATTATGGTGTACCTCAACATAGAAAAAGATTTACATTAATCGCAAATCGGATTACTGAAAAGGAATTAGAGCCTATTTTAGTTAATGGAAAGAAAATAACCGTTAGAGATGTACTCGGAGAAAAAAATGGTTTTCCTAAAATCAGTCAAGGGCATAAAGATGAATCTGAATTTATGCATTCAGTGGCTGGCTTAAATACTCTAAATTTAGAAAGACTAAGTTTAACACCACATAATGGAGGAACTCGAATGGCTTATGTTAATGATGAACGATTAGCTCCTCCTTGTCATTATAAAAAAACGGACGGATTTAAAGATATTTATGGTAGAATGTGGTGGGATAAACCCTCCCCAACAATTACTACAAAATTTTTCAGTTTTTCTAATGGGCGTTTTGCACATCCAGAAGAAGACAGAGCTATTTCTATAAGAGAAGGTGCAACTTTACAATCTTTTCCTAAAACATATAAATTTATTGGCTCAAGTACTTCGAACATTGCTAGGATGATTGGTAATGCTGTACCACCAAAATATGCAACTGCCATTGGTAAGGCATTAATTGAAAATCATATCAATGCAGTTTAGAACAAAAGCTAGAGCCGTAGATTTATTGGGTAAAGGACAAATTGCTGATTTACCAACAGCCATTACCGAATTATGGAAAAACGGTTATGATGCATATGCTGACAATTTAACTGCGGAAATTTTTAAGGCTGAATTTAGAAATTTACCTTCTTCATTGTTTTTACTTACTGATGATGGAAAAGGAATGTCTAAAAAGGATATTTTGGAAAAATGGTTGGTATTAGGAACAGATTCAAAAAGTCGAGCTGAATTAGAACAATTAGAGGATGAAGAAACACTTTGGAAAAGACCAAGAATTAAAGCAGGAGAAAAAGGTATAGGTAGGTTGTCTGTTGCATACCTAGGACATCCGATGCTGATGATTACCAAAAAGATTGGACATCCTGTCCAGTTATTATTTTTTGATTGGAGAGTACTCGAAAACTTTAATTTATTTTTAGATGATATATATATTCCTGTTGAAGATTTAGTTTCTATTTCAGAATTAAAAGATACTTTTTATAAACTAAAAATTTCATTTCTACAAAATTTCAAAAAGAGAAAAGATAGCGAAGGAAATCTGATTTGGGAAAATAAACAACAGGAACTCAGATGCAAAATATTAAAATCTGTTTTAAATGCTCGTTTAACAGATGAAATGATTGACACATTGTTTTCCAGCTTCCTTGATATAAAAGAAAGTCACGGCACAAAGTTTTTAATATTTGAGCCAATTGATCAAGTTTTAGAATTGGCTGATGAGAATAAAGAAGAATATAACAGTGAAGGAAGAGAATTTACAATATCTAGTTTATCTGGATTTGTAAATCCATTTAAAGAAAACAATCATCTTGTAAATACTTCTTTTTATATACACGAGGTTTTAGGCCAAGATAAAGAACTTATAAACGGAGAAGGAAATTTTTTTACGGCAGATGATTATAAGACTGCAGATGTTCTAATTGACGGTAAATTTGATGGTAATGGTAATTTTAAAGGAATTTTAAAAATTTATGAAAAATTAATTCCATATGAATATAAAACCACTCGGAGAAAATTTGTGAAAAAATTTTATGGAGCAATACCTATTAAACTAGGTTATAGTCAAGGTGACAGAAAAGACTCTATGCTTGGCGATAATGCTTTCAAAAAAATAAACGATAAGGTAACCAAAAATGGTGGTCTGTATATTTTTAGGGATGAGTTCAGAGTATTGCCATATGGACGACCTAACGCGGATTTTTTAAAATTTGAAGAGCGTAGAAATAAAAGAATTGGTACCTATTATTTTTCCTACCGTAGAATGTTTGGTTATTTAGAATTGAGCCGAAGAGAAAACCCTGACTTGAAAGATAAATCCAGTCGTGAAGGATTAATTTCCAATGATCCGTATAGAGCATTCGAAGCAGATTTAATTGCATTCTTTATTCAAGTGGCAAAGGACTTTTTTTCGGATAAGGCTGAACAATCGATTTTCTTAGATCAGAAAAAAATACTAAATGAACGAAATAGGGCTATAGAATCGGATAGAAAGCGAGAAACGGAAGAAAAAAAAGCATTTAGCAGATCGTTAAATGCTTATCCAAATAAATTTAAAGAATACGAAAAAGAATATTCTTCCTTATTAGAGCTATTAGCTCAAAAAATTAAAGACACTAATGTTGCTTTTTCAGAAATAGAAAATATTTTGGAAAGGTTACACAGATTAGATGTTGAATTTGAGAACCTTCTTCCTTCAATTCCTAAAAGATATGAACCTACTGATTTACAATTGGATAGGTTAAATAAATATGAAGATCAGATTCATTCATTTAATAATAATGTTAAAAAGAATAGTGCGGATTTGATGGTTAAAGTTGCTGAAAAAGCCGAGTTAAGAGATTTGAAGATAAATTTTACAAAAAATATTGATGTTTATAAGGCAGAATTGGAAACACTTATTTATGATAATTTTGAAATTTTAAAGTCAAAGGTAAACTCGTTAATAGCGGAATATAATAATCGCTCCGAATCAATATTGGATGAGTTTGGAGTTGCAAAGAAAACTGCTTTAGATTCAATTTTTTCAAAGAACGAGATTCAGAAACAATCTGAAGGAATTAAGAAGAAATTTGAGGAATTAAAAAAGACTTTAAATGAAACATTAATCCCTTTAGTAAATCACGTCAATAGAATGAGTTTTGATATTGATGAAGAATTATTGCAGGGTGCTTATAAAGCAGAGTATGATAGAATGAGAAATCAATGGAACCAAGTTCAGGACACTGCACAATTGGGAATTGCCGTTGAGATTATTGATCATGAATTTAATGTACTATACTCCAGAATAAATCGATTATTTCAAAAATTGGATAGAGAAAATGGAATAGCCGAAAATTCCGAATACCAACTTTTGGAAAAAACGTTTAGAAGCCTTGAAGATAAATATGATTTATTGTCTCCTTTATACAGAATTAATTCCGCTATAAGTAAGGATATAAGATGCTCTCAAATCATAACATATATAAAGGACTTTTTCGACAGAAAACTAACGGAAGAAAAAATAAATATTGTGGTAAGTGATTCTTTTGAAAATCATATTATTCGTATTAAAGAACCGGTATTATATACTGTTATAATAAATATAATTAATAATGCTGTTTTTTGGATGAAAAATGCAGAAAATAAAGAAATACATTTTGATTATCTCAAAGAGAAAAATGAAATTCTCATTCTTAATTCTGGACAAAAAATAGAAGCACACAGATTACCTAAGATTTTTGATTTATTTTATTCAAATCGTCCTAGTGGCAGAGGTATAGGGTTATATCTGGCAAAAGAAAGTTTAAATGAGTCTGGATTCAAAATTTATGCAACCAATGAAAACTCCTATAATAAATTAAACGGAGCTTGCTTTGTTATAACACCTAATTCATAATAGTATGACTTTTGAACAACGAGCACATACAATTTTAAAAGATGCAATAAAATCAGCCATATATATTGATGAGAAAGCAAAAGCTTTCTATCAAGAGGATTCAATTCCTGAAAACCTTATAGAGGAAGAACTTTCGCAAAATTTATATAAAAACTTTAAGGAGAATGGGATATCACTAGAGATCTACAAATTTGAAAGTGGTTCTGAAAACGATTCAAAAGAATTACAATTTATTACTGATAATCGGGATTTTGTAATACTAGATTGGAAGCTTAATGGGAAGAATGGAGAATTATTGTCATTAAAAATATTAGAGGAGGTAATAAATACAAAGCACATTAACTTTTGTTCTATTTATACGTCTGATAATGATTTAGATGATGTATTACTTCATTTAATCTCATTTTTTTCAAACCATAACAAAGATTATTACGAAAGAGTAAAAGAAGAAATAGAGCTTGAAAAATATCCTTCCGTATTATATGATATTTTCCATCAAATTAACATTAACAGATCAAACTTACAGGAGGTTAAAAAATTAAGAGGAGAAATATATAAACAAGATAAGGAAATAATAAAAAAATTAATTGAAATTACAGGTGAATCTGATCATACTTGTGCAATAATTAAATCTTCTATAGCTCTATTGTCAACTCATAAATCAGAATCAGAGTTATGCTGTCCAAGTTATATTAATCCTCAGAGTAAAATAATAGTGATTAATAATACTATCATTACTATTTTGAATAAAGATAAAAATCAAGCTGATGTCCTTTTAGATAATTTTAAAACTCATATTATCAGTGGTGTAGATAGTTATAATCAATTATTGGGAATAGAACTTTACAATCATCTATTCAGAACAAGTGCGATAACAAATGATTCCATAATGTCCTTTTCAAAAGATGCTTTAGTTCATCATCGAAGAAAATTAAAAAAAGATAATACTGGACATTTTTTTAACAGTTTCATGGATGAAATTTTACTTGAAAAAATTTCTTTATCATTAAGAAATAGAAATTCACTTCTTTTAGAGGATACTTTATTAAATTCTTTTGAAAAAGAATTAGATGTCAATTACAATGATGAATTTGCACTCCATAAAATGAATGTATTTTATAACTCATATTATTTGGACAAGAAAAATCAAACTATAAATTTTGGAGACGTATTTTTAATGCAAGAAAATGAAAATCATAAAAGCAAGACCAAATATTTAATTTGTATTACGGCATTATGTGACTGCTTAAGACCCCAAGATAAAATTAAAGGAAATTATTATTTCGCAGAGGGAGAGCCAATCAAAAAAGATAAAGCACTGTCTTTGGGAGACGGAGCATTTATTAGTTATCTTCATAATGATATAACTATTTTATGGACCGATATTGCTTTAAATGAACTAAACCAAAAGTATGGCCCAGTTTATATTAAACCATTGCAATATAAAGTATTTGAAGACTTTAATAAAATAGATGAAGATAATAAGATTGATGTTCACTATTTAGATAAAAAAGGAAATGTTAAAACAGAAAAGTTAACTTATTTAGGAACCATAAGACCAAACTATACTCAAAGAATAGCAAATCATGCATTTTCTTATCCAATCAGAGTTGGAGTTGATTTTGTTAAAATATAAAAAAATGAGCCTTTTTAATTCGAGTTTTAATTTGGGTTATAATGATATTTCAAATCTAGAGTTGGAAGAAATTTGTTCCGATATTAAAGCATCATCATTTGACTCAAATAAAATTGCAAACTTATCGAATATATTGGCTAAAAGTGGAGAAACTCTTGAGTTCTCTAATTACAATACTGCGGATATTCCTTCGACAGGAGGACCTTCATCATTATCAACAATTATTAGTCCTTTAATTCTCAAAGAGTATTTTGCTGTTCCTAAATTAGGAATAGTAGGAAGACCTGCTGGAGGTATTGATGCTTTAGCTCAAATTGAAGGATATAATCTAAAGCTTTCTAAAAATGAAATCTATGAGATAATTGATAAAACACAATATTGTCATTTTATCTCAAATAATCAATTTGCACCATTAGACAGCAAACTTTTTAAATATAGGAGTGAAAATGGTTTCAAGAATGTTTCGGGATTAGTAATTGCAAGTTTATTATCCAAAAAGGTTGCTGTTGATATAAAAAATGTATGTTTAGATATTCGTTATTCACATTTTGGCAATTTTGGAAGTTCTTTGCAGGAAGCAAAGAGGCTTTCTGATAATTTTAAGCAAGTAAGTCATTTACTGGGAATAAACAGTACGTTTTATTTTTCAGATAATACAAAATTGTTTCAGCCTTACATTGGACGAGGAGAATCCTTATTGGCAATTCATGAATATTTTTCGGGCAGTAATAACAATTGGTTGAACCATCATATTGAGTTTGAATGTTGTGAAATGGTTCGAACTCTTACGAATAATAAGATAGAACCATCAGGATTAAAAAGGATAATTATAAAAAATTTTACGGAAAATATCGTATTTCAGGGAGGAAGTGTAGCCTCTTTTGAAAATGTTTCGAAAAATATTAAGGACTCTCATATATACGAGTTCTCAGCTAAAAAATCAGGGATGTTGATAATAGATATGATGAAAATGAGGGATACTATTGTCAAAATTCAAAATAAATATATAGACACTGATGCTGAGTTTCCAGATCCTTGTGGGTTAATTTTCCTCAAAAAACAAAATGAAAATATTTCACAAAATGAAACGGTACTGACTTTTAGAGTTCCTAAAGATGATTTGGAATATTTTAAGAACGAATTAAATAATTTTATTACAATTGACTAGTAATGGATAAATATTGTTGTTTTAACTGTCCTCAAAAAGACTATTCTGAAAAAGAATTGTCTGATAAATGTCCTAAATGTGGTATGAATTACGGCTTTCCCCTTGATTTGCTTCCTACTGAGGTTAATGGATTTAAATTAGAAAAATCTATTGCGAGAGGATTTTACGGAGCAACATATATTGCAACTTCTAAAGAAAGAATACCCAAAAAGAGAGTGTTGAAGATTATTCCGAAAGGAATTTATGAATTATTCGGTAAGAATTTTGAAAATGAATGCAACCAACATTCACAGCTCGAAAATGAACATATAGTTGAGATTCATGATTATTTTGATGAAGATGTTGATTTTAACGGAACTATTATTCCTTGTCATGTTTGTATACTTGACTATGTTGACGGAAGTCCTCTAAAAAAAGAAATGGAATCAGATATTTCTATTGAAAAATTGACTCAAATAGTCATAGATTTATTAGAGATCCTTGAAGTATTAAAAAATAATGGAAAAAGCCATAATGATTTACATCCAGGAAATATTTTGGTTTCAAATCTTAGTCATGGAACCAAAAGGGTTGACCAAATTGACAACTCAATAAGATTAATAGTTATTGACTTAAATTCAACTTCTGACGGAACACAAAGTTCCGAAATGAGATTAGGAGATATAAATTGGATAGGTAATAGCATCTTGGGATTATCCGAAAAATTTATAGAAAGAAAAGAGCAAAATAAAGAAGAGCTTACCGATAAAGAGAATCGTATCCTTTCTCATTTCGAAAACTATGGGAAACTACTTATTCAAAAAGTAACTAATACAAGAATACCAAATTTCGGAGACCTTATTTATGACATAAAGAATACTTATCGTCATGTAGTTGATTCATGGAATGAAACGTTTACTTTACAAAGTTTTGATTATGCATACAATGCTCAGACATTAAAACCGAATTATGTACCTGCCCTATTTGTGGACCCTAACAATAAGTTTTTTAATGAATCCGTAAAACCTGGACCTCTTATTATATATGGAATGAGAGGGTGTGGAAAAACATTACTCCTACTAGGTTTATCATTTTATTCCCGAATTAGTTCATTAAATGCTGATAGATATTCAAAAAAGGGTTCTTTAGGCATTATTGAAAGAATTAAAAATGATGGTTTTATTGGTTTATACATCAATTCGAATAGATTATTAGATCCAGCGGGTAAGAAAACTGAAATAATATTTAAGCCCTTAGAAAGAATTTATCTAAGGTTTTCGTTGGAGGCATTAAGAACTTTAAGAACATTAAAAAAAATTGATGACCACTCAGTCGTAGATCTTTATTATGAAATATTAACAAATGAAATAGTCTCTAAGGTTAGCAATATTGATATACCTGAAGTCAAATCAGATAAGGAGTTAGATGATATACTTATTAAAAAAATAAATCTTCTAGAGAAAAACGAAGGAGATGAGATTTATATTTCAACAGCAGCTCCTGCGGTTTTTGAGGATCTGTCCACGGCTATTACAAACTGTAGTCCTTTATTGTTGAACCACAAAATATTTTATTTGTTAGATGATGTATCTACAAGGTATTTGAATCAAGAAAATATCATTCAAATTATCTCCACATTCATTTTTCAAAGTTCAAAATGTGCTTTTAAAATCACCACAGAGGCACAGACATTAAATGCAATTCTTTTTTCTCCAGGGATACAGGAAAAAACTAGAATAGGAAGAGATTTACAGACATTCGACTTGGGGAATTTGGTTAATGAACAAATTAGAAATAGTAACAACTTTGTAGTTAATATCTTGGAGAAAAGAAATAAACTTATTTCTAAAGATTCTAATAGTTATCCTCTTCCTGGAAATCTTTTAGGAGATGTATCACTAAAAGAAATTGCACTAAATATAACTAAGACAGGTGCAAATAAGAAGAACAAAAAGCAGTTTTACCATGGCATTTCAATGTTGTCTAAAGTATGCGTAGGAGATATCGGGGATATCATACACATATATAACCTTATGCTAGAAGAATATAAAAAAAGCCCTCATACACCGTTGAAGGTTGAACTACAAAACAGAGTTTATCAAAATATTAGTGCGAATAAATTATTTGATTTAGATCGAAATAAAAATGACTTGAAAGATTTTGCTTTGACATTTGCTAGGGCTTCATATAAACTACTAATGGAATCAAAAGGTTCTGATAGGTTGAGACAATATAACTCTATATATGTAAAGATTTCTTCGGGAGATCAGGAATTTCAAATTGATAAATTGAGAAGTTTAGTGGATGCAGGTATATTTATATATGACGGTAGTCCTCAAGCTCCTAGAACGACTGGAAATGATACAAATCCGCTATTACAATTTAAATTAGCTTTTAGAAAATTATTAGGTTTAACCAATTTTATAGGTATTTCTCATTCCGATAGATTTGAGTTAAGTGGTCCTGAATTGGAAGCATGGCTAAGAAACCCTCAGGAGGGAGAGAATATATTGCTAAAAAATAAGATTATTGAAGATGGTGATTCTGATGAGGCTTCTTATGGTTTTAATGAAGTTGTGAGAAGTACAGGTTCGCAAGTTACTTTAGATTTTGTCAGTTCTAAAGTACAAAATAAAGAAATTGAAAACTTCTTTATTTCGGAGAATCAAATTATTATGAGTAAAAACCCTTTTGATGATAGTTTAATTAATGATTGCGAACAGTATGTTCTGGGCATAGGTTTCGAAGACAGGACTTATGAATCATTAAATAAGGTTATTATTAATCCTCGTATTTCTAAAATTTATGCGATAAAACATAAATTAGAAGAAGGAAGATTTAATGATATAAAGCAGACTCTAAATAAATCAAACAAAGAGATTTCTATAATTGATATAGGGGAAATAGATAAGATAGACTATTCAATAAAGACCATAATTGATGTATCTGGTTTATCAAAATCTATGATATTTCGATTACTGATTAAAGCCAAGAAAAATATAAATGAGGTTGTTGTCTTAGAAACTGAGGCAAAAAGTTTATCTCCCTCAGAAGAGGATTTAAAAGAAATTGTAAATACTCAGGAGCAAGCAACAGAAATTTTGAAAACAGTAAGTGAAAGTATTGAATTAGGTGAGCTTAAGCCTTATACGATTGAAAACATATACTCAACAGATACAGATGAATCCAATTCTCGTGTAGTACTTTGTTTTAGTTCTTCAAAATTTGAAAGAATGTTGACATTCTTGGATCAGAAGCAATATGATAAAATACTAATAATCAATCCTAATAAAGATGACTATAGAAGTCAGTTAGCAAGGTTATCATCCCAAGTAATTCAAGATAAATATTCATCTCTTGAAACAGAAGTAATTGACATAGATACAAACAACCAAAATGAGATATTGAAAGTTATTACAATGCTTTATCAAAAATATTACTTACAAGAAGGATGCAATTTTGATATTGCTCTTACTGGGTCTAAAGTTCAAACCGTTTGTGCTAGTATTTTTGCAAGTATGAATAAAATTAATAATTGTTGGTATATCAGTCCAAAAGAATGGAAATCTAAGGCATTTTCTTCAGGAATTTCTGATACCTTTATTTATTCGATTAACGCTATTGGAAAATAATTATATAAATCGGATAACTAAAGTGAAATGTCAAATTAGTATCTATGTAAAAGCATAATTTTTACATCAAATCTTTATAATGTCTGAAACAAACCGTATAGAATACAAAGAAAAATTAACCAAAGATCTTGATTTGGAAAAGGAAGTGATTGCTTTCCTTAATTATTTAGAAGGTGGGCTAATCTACATTGGCATTGATAAGAAAGGGGAAACACTTGGTGTGGCGGACATTGACGGTGACATGCTTAAAATTAAAGATCGCATCAAAAACAATATCGCTCCTTCTGCTATGGGGTTATTCGATGTTGTAGTTGAAGAACGTAGTGGTAAAAACATTATTAAAATTATCGTTGCCGGTGGTAGTGAGAAACCCTATTTCAAAAAGAAATATGGCATGACCGAAAAAGGTAGTTTCATTCGTGTTGGTACAGCATCTGAACCCATGCCCCAAGCCATTATTGATAAACTTTTTGCTACTCGTACCCGTAACTCAATAGGAAAGATAAAATCGCATCGTCAAGACTTAAATTTTGAACAGCTTCATATCTATTACCAGGAAAATGGCAAACCGCTTAACAAACAGTTTAAAAAGAACTTAGAGTTGCTTACTGAAGATGGTTTTTTAAATTATGCAGCATACCTTTTGGCCGATGTAAACAATGTATCCATTAAAGTTGCCAAATATAAAGGTCTAAATCGGGTAGAACTTATCGAAAACAATGAATATGGATATTGTTCACTCATTAAGGCCACAAAAAGTGTATTGGATAAAATTGCTGTAGAAAATACAACTTTTGCAACCATCACATCAAAGCAACGGATTGAACGGAAATTATGGAACCCTATTGCCTTACGGGAAGCCATATACAATGCGATAGTCCATAACGACTATACCCGTGAAGTACCCCCGAAATTTGAAATATTTGACGATAGAATTGAAATAACGTCAGCTGGTTCATTACCGGAAGGATTAAGTGAAATGGATTTTTTTGAAGGGGTTTCCATCCCAAGGAATAAAGAACTAATGCGTGTTTATAGAGATTTGGAATTGGTAGAGCAATTGGGTTCTGGCGTTCCAAGAATTTTGGAGAGCTATGGAAAAGATTGCTTTAGGTTTATGGATAACTTTACTAGAATGACATTTCCTGTTTCTGAAAAGGTTACCGAACAAGTTACCGAACAAGTTACCGAACAAGTTACCGAACAAGTTCTAAAATTACTCTCAAAAGTAGATCAGAATGAATATACAACGACAGAGTTAATGAATTTGTCAGATATAAAACACCGTCCGACATTTTTATATAACTATTTGCAGCCAGCACTTGATGCAGAATTAATTGAAATGACTATACCTGACAAACCTAAAAGCAGTAAACAACGGTATAGATTAACTGTAAAGGGAAAACAATTTCAAACTACAAATTAAAAAGTGTAGGAAAACAATAATTTCTCTCCCCTTTGCTCCCATATCCATTGTAAAATATAAAAAATTCCCCTGCAACAATGGGTTTAAAAAAATACTAAAAACTAAACTGAAAGTTAATTTATTTTATTAAAAACAAACCATTGAGATTGTTTTAGAGAAAAATACTTTATAATTTTTGAGATAATTTATCATGTTTTGAATACAATTAGATGAATAAATAATATGAGGTGCTTAATTCGGTGCGTATATACTTACAATGATCTCCCGTAAACCCAATAAAATAAGTAAAAATAAGATTACGGATAGTTCCTCTTTATTAAAAAATTTAATTTTAAAAATTAATCACCTTATCAAGAGCGTCATCTGTATCTCTCTTCATAAAGCTAGACTGATAATTAATAGTAGTAGTTATTGAAGAATGTCGGTATAGCTTTTGTAGCATTTGAATAGGTATTTTATCTCCAGATATGTTGCCAAAACTATGTCGAGCAATATGCATGCTTAACTTCTTATCTATTTTTAAATGTTCTGCAACTATCTCCAACCTCCTATTTAAAGTTCTTGTAGTTGTTTTTATCCTAGTTAAAACCTCTTTAGCGTCATTAAAATTAGTTCCCCTTAAATAGGGGAAGATTAGATCCTTATTACAAAGACTAGGCTCATTATAGAGTTCCAGAATGACCTTTGCCTTTTCGGGCACTTTTAACGAGACTACTTTTTGATTTTTATTCATCCTATACAATAATCTACCATCCTTAAAGTCCGACTTTCTTAATTGCAAAACATCGCTTACTCTAATTCCCGCAAAATAAAAACTAGTTAGCCACACATTAACAGCATTCTGTTGAGCAATAGTCAAATTCGTAGCATTTTCAAGCTTTTTAACTTCTTCAATTGATAAACCTACTTTATCTGATTCTGGAATTCTAATTTGAATTTTTCCTTTTCCGAATGGATAATTAACATGCTCCGCTAAACCTTCAGATATGGCTAGGTTGTAAATTTTACGAATTAAAATCATGTAATTTACAGCCGTTCTAGGCTTTCTCTTTTCTTGATTAAGAATGTACCCTTCAAAGTTTTTTAATAAAAAAATTGTTATTTCTTTAAAATGTAATACATCCTTGCCAACAAACTTTTTAAACTTAGCAACTCTCCCTTTTTGGGTTAAATGCTGGGAATACTTTTCAGCATTCTTTAAGTTATCAAGGTGCATATCTGCTAAAGCAAAAAAATCAATTTTATCCTTTCCTTTAACACTTTCAGTTACCTGAGACGCTGAAATAAAATCTTCGTTTATCTCTGCATCTAAAAGCTTATCATTGGCTTCAGCTAGTTTTCTTAATATTAAAAGGTTTATACGAGAAGCATTTGGATGTGACTTTTTAACTTTTTTATTCTGCTTATCCCAAAATTTTAGACCAATATATTGCCCTGTAGAAATGTATGAAGTTTTTCTATCCTTTGTTATCCGAATTGTAATAGGATACAAATTTTGACCATTACCCTTTTTTCTTAAAACTACCTGAACTGATGCCATACCAATTTATTTCTCTAAATATACAAAAAAGTGGGTACAACATAGGTACAACATTTATTGATTTTAAACGATATTAATTGAATTTAAACGATATTTAAAAAATCATAACTCATTTATTTTCAATGGTTTTGCACTAATTTGATATTCTATTGCACATTTTCATAACCCGGAGGTCGGGGGATCGTGCCCCCCTCTCGCTACAAGGTAAACAAAGGAAAGCCAAGAAATTTTTTTCTTGGCTTTTTTATTTTGCTAAAACATAGCTAAAACATTTGGCACTTTTCCTCCGGTAGTAGGCAACACTTCTTATAATATTCAAAATAAAACACAATGGAAATTCTTGTTTTTACTTTAAAATATCATTTTTTTTCTTGACTCATGGAATATGGTTTGGATGATTTATCAGTTCCTAAAGTTAAATTTGGACTGGAGGTCATATCTGCAGAAAAAACAGAACCACTCACAATATCATCATAAGTAATGTAGTTTTTCTGATATGGTAATTCATTTTTACGAATTGCATTGATATATATGTTTTCTTTGGAATTATTAGGTGCTTTTATTTCAAAAGTATTCCCGTTTTGAAGATGAAGTTTGATATTTTTAAACAAGGGGCTTCCCATGGCGTATTCTCCTGTTCCTGGCGTTACTGGATAGAAACCCATTGCCGAAAACACATACCAAGCCGAAGTTTGCCCATTATCTTCATCGCCACACAATCCATCTGGTGCCGATGAGTATAATTTATCCATAATCTCTCTTGCCCACATTTGAGCTTTCCAAGGTTGTTCTAACCAATTGTATAAATAAATAGCGTGCTGAATAGGCTGGTTTCCATGTGCATATTGCCCCATATCGCTTACAAGCATTTCGGTAATTTCATGAATTTGAAATCCGTAATACGAATCGTTAAAAGTAGGAGCTGCAGTAAAAACTTCATCCAATCGGTTCCGCATTTTTTCTATACCTCCAAAAGATTCTGCTAAACCAATGGGGTCATGAAACACACACCACGTCCAATGCCATGAAGAACCTTCTGTAAAAGCATCTCCCCATTTATCTGGTGTAAATGTTTTTGCCCATGTACCATTTTTATTCTTTCCACGCATAAAACCAATTTCTGGATCGAACAAATGTCTATAGTTAAAACTCCTTTCTCTAAACAAATCAATCTCCTTTTGAGGTTTGTTCAAAGCTTCACCTAGTTCAGCAATACTCCAATCGGCAAAAGCATATTCTAAAGTACGTGCAGCGTTTTCATTTACATCTACATCATAAGGAATGTATCCCAATCTATTATAATATTTTGCACCAAAACGCCCAACAGAATTAACGGGGCCTTTACCTTTTGTATTTTTCAAAATCGCTTCATATAGCGTTTCAATGTCAAATCCTCTAATTCCTCGTAGATAGGCATCGGCAATATTTATTGCAGAATTTGAACCCACCATACAATCTCTATGTCCTGGACTTGCCCATTCCGGTAACCAACCACTTTCATTATAAGTATTTACCAAACCTTGCATTACCTGACTTAAATATTCTGGGTACATGATGGTGAAAAAAGGAAAAACAGCTCTAAAGGTATCCCAAAACCCATTGTCCGTAAACATATAGCCAGGAAGCACTTTCCCATTGTACGGGCTGTAATGCACTATTTCATCTTCAGTATTAATTTCATAAAATTTTCTTGGGAACAACAACACTCTGTACAATGCTGTATAAAATGTTCTGTACTGCTCCAGAGTACCACCTTCAATTTCTATGCGTCCTAATTCATTATTCCATAATGTGGCAGATTTGTCTTTAGTTTGCTCAAACGTATCGTTACCAATCTCTCTTTTTAAATTAAGTTCCGCCTGCTCCAAACTGATGAATGATGATGCAACTTTGGCTGCTACCTTTTCGTTTTCTTCAGTTTTAAAACTTAATACCGCCCCAACATGATATCCTTCCGCACTTAAGGCTTTACTTAATTTACTGTTATTTACCTGAATTGTATCATTTGTTTTCCAAGTTTGTACAGCTTCAAAGGCTTTGTCAAAATAGATGACGAAATAATTATGAAAATTATCAGGGACACCTCCAGAATTATTTCGACAATAACCAACTACCTTTCTTTCCTTAGGAAAGACTTTCACCATAGATCCTTTAAAAAAACCATCCACTAGAATGTGGGCACTATCTGTTTTAGGAAACGTAAATTGAAATTGTGCACCTCGTTCGGTTGGTGTTATTTCCGTTGTTACATCGTAATCGGCTAAATATACTTTATAATAATGAGGCTTACTGATTTCTGTTTTATGTGAAAACCATGACCCTCGTTCGGTTTCATTAATCTTTAATGTTCCAGTTTCTGTAAATAGTGAAAATGCTGCATAATCATTAATCCAAGGACTTGGTTGATGGGTTTGTTTAAAACCTCTTATTTTATTTGCATCATAGGTATAGCCCCAACCATTTCCCATTTTACCGGTTTGAGGCGTCCAAAAATTCATACCCCAAGGTGTTGCAATTGCTGGGTAGGTATTTCCGTTTGAAAGATCAAATGATGAATCGGATCCCACTAACGGATTTACATAATCCACTAAATTGATATTACTTTGTGCATTGATTTTTATAGTTACTACCACTAAAACAAATAGTATCTGTTTTCTTAATTCCATGCGTTTTACAATAAACCTTTATTCTCTTTATCAAAAATAGGGATTACTTTAAAATTAGTGATCTGTTTTTTCAACCTCCTTTAAATTGACACCCTTAAAATATTTATCTAAAATATACTGCGGTTGATGGCTGTCTGGTTTTTGCTTCAATTTTGTATAATCGTATTCTAAAGGTAAAATGGTTGACGGATGAAGGTTTTCAGGGTCGTCTGTTGATTTATGCCATGAATCCATCAAACCCATCATTTCATTAACTTTAGATTTATAGACATCCATTTCAGCTAGATTATGTATTTCTAAAGGATCGTTTTTAAGATTGAACAATTGGGTATAATTCCTTTCTGGGTAGCGAATCAATTTCCATCCATCGGTTCTTACCGCTCTTACTGTATGTCTGTACGTGGTATAAAGTGATTCTCTTATATTGGTTGCTTTATTTTCAATAATCGGACTGAAGTTTTTCCCGTCTATTCCAGTAGGTTGTGGTAAATCGCATAAATCTGCCAAACTAGGAAAAACGTCAAATAAATACACCAAAGCATCTTTGGTTTGATTTTTTGGAACCCCAGGACCACTGATAATTAACGGTACTTTTGTGCTGTGTTCATACAAATCCTGTTTTCCCAACAACCCATGACTACCAATGGCCAAACCGTTATCGGCAGCATATACAATAATGGTATTATCAAATAGTCCTTTTTCTTTTAAGGTATTAATGACATCTCCAATACGTTGGTCCATATGACTGATTAACGCATAGTAATCGGCCAACGAAGCCTGAATCATTTCTGGAGTCCTAGGCCAAGGCCCAAGCGTTTCGTCCCTAATGTTTAGGTTATCAAACACAAAAGGATGAACTGCCTTAAAATTACCAGGTAAAGGCATGGATGCATCTGGATACATACCAATGTAATCTTCTCTTGGTGAACGCGGATCGTGCGGTGCACTAAAAGCGATATAACAGAAAAACGGATTCTCTTTTTTGCCTTTAGCATAGTTGCTTATATAATCTATGGCTGCATCGGCAAACAAATCGGTGGAGTAGCCTTTATTAACTGGCTTGGTAAGTTTACCATCTTTTCCTAAGTCGCTCATTGGGGTGTTAAAATGGTCGGCCATACCACCAATAAACACATTTTTACCCTTTTGAAAACTCGCTTCAAAACTAGGTGCTTTGTTATGCCATTTGCCTGTACCAAAGGTTTCGTAACCACTTTCGGCAAAATGCATGGGCATGGTTTTTACACCATCTAATTTATCGTACACATGAAAAAGGCTTTTACCACTCATTAACATTGCCCTACTGGGAGCACAAATAGCTCCGTGGTGACCGCCCATAACATAGGCATTTGTAAAACGTACCCCGTTTTCTGCAAGTTTATCAATATGTGGCGTTTGGATATAGGTGTTTCCTGAGCAACCTATGGCATCTGCCCGTTGGTCGTCAGCAAAAATGAATAATACATTAGGTTTGGTTTGTTGCGCTATGGATGTTAACGACACTAAAGCCATTGCGAGCAGACAAAGTTTTTGGATTTTTTTATATCTCATTGTTTATGATTTGTTCCTTCTATGAATATAGCTTTCTGTTTGTTTTCCTTCAGTCATATCGGTCTGTTTTTGTCATGCTGAACTCGTTTCAGCATCTCATGACATGTAAATCGATTTTATACTGAGACCCTGAAACAAGTTCAGCGTGACAGGTAATTTTATGTGTGATTTCGAATAAGTATTTTAGTTTTTTATAGGTGTAATTTTATAGGAATAAACCATATCTTGTGGTTTTACCCTAAACTCTTCGTGCGCCAACGCTTTGGGGCTCCAACTATTATCACCACCAATTCCTGTTTGTTTATAATCTATATTGATATTTACAAAATCGCGTTTTACAATATCAGTCGTGTGGAGTTGTTGCTTTTCTTTACCGGCATCAAAATCGTTATTGTATTGATGGTGGGCACTAAAACCTAACATCTGCAAGCCTTCAATTTTTATTCCTTTTCCATCCTCATTGGTAAAAGTTACCCAACGCACATCGGTTTTGTATCCATTTTCTTGTGGACGAATATAAGGAAAGTACAAATCTTCTACTTTGGCTTTATAATTCCCAACCAAGGCTGCAGTATTTCTATCGTTATAATTTTCGTGAGGTCCTCTTCCAAACCATTCTACATTTTGGTATTCATTTTTAATGATGAAATTATCACCAAATCTTGGTAAATGTGGTAAATCCGAGTTAAGTCCACTCAAGCTGTTTGTTACAATAATTTCTCCTGAAGGTTGTATATCATAATTGATAGTCACTTGACCTTTTACAGCAGGCAAATTGAAAACGGTTTGAACACGAACAGCACCTTTTACTTTTTTGGATTTTGAAATTTCTTTAGAACCACTAAAAATTTTTACTTCAGCTAGTGGATGATGATCGGTAGCTTCTTTCCAAACCGCTAATTTTTCAGGTGATTTTGCTCCAAAATCGTTATCGGTTACGGGTCTCCAGAAATTGGGTTCGATACTTTCGACAAATACATTGCCGTTGCCATAATCTAAAGACGTTATCTTTCCTGTTACCCCGTTTAATTCCAACGTAAAGTTATCATTTGAAATGGTTGTGATACCATTTTTGGTAGACACTTCTATTTTTTCATTTGAAGTAGAAACTTCTGTGTTAAAAATGGAAGGTGTTAACTGAAACTGCTCGAAGGCTACCACATGGTTTTTCGGCATTAAATTGGTTTCAACTTGATTCAATGCGTAGATATTTAAATGATACTCCGCATGTTGGTTTGATAATTCAGGGAAATCAATTTTAATGGTTTCCGATTGATATGGTGCCACATGTAGTTTTGGTAAATTCCCTTTTGCAATTTCATTTCCGTTTTCCAATAATGCCCAAGTAAATTGGTAAGTGTCTAAATTGATAAAATCATATTTGTTGGTGATTTCAATTTTACCTTCACTTAAATTGGATGCTTTAAACTTTATGTATTGGTACACTTTTTGAACCTCAAATAAAGATGGATGCGGTGTTCTATCGGGGTTTACTATGCCGTTTAAACAAAAGTTTTTGTCATTCTGTAAGTCATAACCTCCTAAATCGCCACCATAAGCCCAATATTTTTCACCTTTTTCATTTTTGGTTAAAACACCTTGGTCTACCCAATCCCAAATAAAGCCGCCTTGCATGATGTCGTATTTTTCAATAACATCCCAATATTTTTGCAAATTCCCAACACTGTTCCCCATGGCGTGTGCATATTCGCATTGAATGAGCGGTCTTTTTGGGTTGTTTTCAGCATACGCAATCATTTGTTCAATGGTCCAATACATGGGCGCTTGAATATCGGTATTAGCATAATTAGTAGCACCTTCATATTGTGTTGGTCTTGTGCTATCTTGCTCATTTAACCACTTGTAAGTAGCGAAGAAGTTTTCGCCGTTTCCTGCCTCATTTCCTAAAGACCAGGTAACGATACATGGGTAATTTTTATCGCGCTCAAACATTCTAACCGTTCTATCCATGTGCATCGCTTTCCATTCTGGCAAATAGGCTGGATGAATCTTTTGTTTTTCAAAATTATTATCTAAACCTTGATTGGTAGTACCCAAACCGTGGGTTTCAATATTGGCCTCATCAATCACATAAAACCCGTATGTATCGCATAATCTGTAGAAATGTGGTTTTTTGGGGTAATGACTACATCGAATGGCGTTCAAGTTATTTTGCTTCATAACCTTTAAGTCCAATAAGGTTAATTCTTCAGAAACCACATGACCTTCCGTATCACTATGATCGTGTAGGTTAGCGCCTTTTAACAACACTGGCTTCCCGTTTACCAAAAACTGGTTGTTCTCAATTTTTATATTTCTAAACCCAACTTTTATGGCTGTAGATTCGCCGTTAACGCTAATTAAAAGGGTGTATAAATTGGGTGTTTCGGCATTCCATGTTTTTACATTTGGGATATTTTTTTGAAAGTTAACCAGTGTTCTTCCTTTGGATAAATTCACCTCTTTCGTTTCGGTGTACATTTCCTTATCACCATCAAACAATTGCACTTTTATTGCTTTTTTGACTTTGGATGTTGAATTATTATCAACTTTAAGGTCTAATTTAAATATACCATCTGTATAATTATTTTCTAAATCTGATGTCACTCTAAAATCCCTTAAAGTCACTTTATTAGTCGCATACACATACACATCGCGCTCAATACCACTTAATCGCCAAAAATCTTGATCTTCCATATAACTAGCATCAGACCAACGTAATACCTGAACCGCTAAGTCATTTTTTCCTTGTTTCACAGCATTGGTGATTTTAAATTCGGCTGCGGTTTTGCTTCCTTCATTATACCCAACCAGCTGTCCGTTTAACCAAACATACATGGCGCCGCTAACACCTTCAAAATGAAGATAAATATCTTTTCCGTCCCAATCATTCGACACCTCAAAATCTCTTTTATAGCTTCCTACATTGTTGATATTATGTGGAATATACGGTGGGTTTGCCGGAAACATATACTTCATGTTCGTATAAACAGGAATCCCGAAACCTTTCATTTCCCAATTTGATGGCACTTCTATTTGGTCCCATTTTGAAACATCAAAATCTGGTTTATAAAAATCGGCAGGTCTCGCTTGCACGCTATCAGCATAATAAAATTTCCAAGTACCATTTAATGATTGATACAAGGTTGAATTTTTCCAGCCATCGTTTTTTAATGCTGATTTTTCATCTAAATACTTATAAAAAGAAGCTGTTGGTGCTTCCCTATTTATTTGAAAAATTTCAGGATTCTCCCATTCTGGGTTTTCCCATTTTTCAGCAGCATATATGGGTTTTTCTTGTGCCATTGCAGAAAATAAAACGAGCGTGGTGAGGATTAATGAAAAGCGTAATTTGTTCATTTTATGGTATTATTTAGTTTGGTATAAGAGGCCTTATTTAAACTTGAATATCTTAGACGGTGTTCGAGCTTCTTTCAAAATTTGCTCCATCTCTTTTAGAATGTCTGGATGTTGTTTGGCTACATTGTTTTCTTCGCCGATATCATTTGAAAGATTGTACAATTCAATTGGTGCATTTGGACTTTTTAATACATTGTATTTTACGGCTTTCCAGTTTCCTTTTCTAACCGCTTGTCTACCGCCTTTTTCATGAAATTCCCAATACAAATATTCATGTTGCTTTTGCTGTTCTGAATTGTTCAATAAGGTTGGTAAAAATGAAATACCATCTAATTTTTCAGGTATTGGTTCTCCTGCAATTTCAGAAAAGGTTGGAAACACATCCCAAAAAGCTGAAACCAAATCTGTTTTACTCCCTGGTTTAACTTTACCCGGCCATTTAACAATCATGGGTACGCGTATACCGCCTTCATATAAATCTCTTTTGAATCCTTTAAGGGGGCCGTTGCTATTAAAATATTCGGGGTCGGCACCACCTTCGGTATGTGGTCCATTATCTGAGGTAAACACGATTATGGTATTATCTTCAATTCCAAGTTCTTTTAATTTAGCCATAATATCTCCCACTTGGGTATCCATAACTTCTATCATAGCAGCAAAAGCGGCGCGTGGTTGTTCTTGCGATTCGTAGTTGCCTTGTCTGTAGTTGAATCCTCCATCAGTACCTTCATACTTTTTTTCAGGAAGGTATTTATTTCTGTATTTGGCCATTACAGCTTCTGGTGCTATCAATTCGGCATGTGGAATGATGGTTGGTACATACATAAAGAATGTGGTGTCTTTATTTTTTTCTAAAAACTCAATAGATTTTTCGTGGACTAATTGAGGTGCATAGACTTCTTTTTTATGTCCTGCATTGCCTGCTAAAACTATAGAATCTTGATTGGACCACAAATGATACGGATAATAATGATGCCCCATCCGCTGACAATTAAAACCATAAAAAACATCGAAACCTTGCTTTACAGGGTCGCCTTCAGACCCTGGATATCCTAATCCCCATTTACCAAATGCACCTGTAACATAACCTCCTTTTTTCAAAGCTTCGGCCAATGTGTAGGTGTCATCTGGTATAGGGAACTGACCTTCAGGTCTCACTTCCCGATTGCCACGTATAGCCGTGTGACCCGTATGCATGCCCGTTAACAAAGCCGAACGGGATGGCGCACAAACCGTACTTCCGGAATAATGTTGGGTAAAAAGCATACCTTGGGATGCCAACTTATCGATATTGGGCGTACTGAAATTTTCTTGCCCGTAACAACTTAAATCACCATAACCAAGATCGTCTGCAAGAATGTATATGATATTGGGTTTCTTATTGGTTGCAACAGCAATATCTTCTAACTTTTTTTCATTACTATTTAAATTTCTACATGAAAATATGCACATTATTAAAATAGCTGATAATAGTATTTGAATACCTTTCTTCATTTTGAATGTTTTATTTTAATATATCAAGACTGATGCTGGTGGTAACGGTACCTTGTTCTCTTTTCTCCAATGTACCAATTCCTCTAATAATTGATGAGCTATTTCTGGATTATTGTCTTTCAAGTTATAAGTTTCCTTTAAATCTTCTTTTAGATTATACAACTCTACTTTGTCATCATTTAAGAACTGAATGAGTTTCCAATCGCCCTTTCTAATAATGGAACATGGTGGGTTTTTGTAAGTACTTGCCAAATGCCAAAACAAGGCACGCTCTTTAAACAATCCGTTTTTCAATAAGGGAACAATAGAAACTCCATCCAAAACTCCTTTATAATTTTTCACTTGTGCCAAATCTAAAAAGGTTGGAAAATAATCCATGCCGCAAATAGGTGTTTCCGAAACTCCAGCAGCAATATTTCCTTTCCAATTTACAAAAGCAGGCACGCGAATACCCCCTTCGTAAATGGTTCCTTTTTCACCTCTTAATGTATTGGTATTACTTTGCAAACCATTAAATCCGTTATCCGAAGTAAAAACTACGATGGTATTTTCTCTTAAACCTTGTTCATCTAAATAATCGAAAATTCGTTTTACGTTTTCGTCAATTGAAGCAATCATAGTCGCATAACCCGCTATTTCTTCCAATCGTTTTTCGCCCTGTCCTGTAACCGCATCCGGGGTTTTATTTAAAAATTTTTGGTATTGTTCTTTGCTTCTCGGAACTGTTGGTCTGTGCGGTGCGTAATAATGCAGGTTTACAAAAAACGGTTCATTTTTATTGCGTTTTATAAAATCAATTGCATCATTGGTTAATCTATCCGTTAACCATTCGTCATCTTTTTTATCTTCAATAAACGGATTTTTAAACGGTGCTTTATAACCTCCGCTTTCAGATTGATACCCTTCAACATAACCTCTCGCAGGATCGCCCCACCATGTACCACCAACATTTTCATCAAACCCTTTTCCTGTTGGATAATACTTTTGAATTTCTGCTGTTTGATGTTCTTGCAACCAATCTAAATTTCCGTTAGCAGGTTGTTTCAATGGTTTTTCAAACGGATAATTTGCTTCTTCTTTGGGATTTGGCCCTACCACATGCCATTTCCCCAAGTGAATGGATTTGTAACCTGCTTCTTTTAAAGGTTGGGCGTACATGGTATGTTCCAAACCCACTGTCCAGCGCGAAAAAATATTGTGTTGATTATCTCCTTTTTCCAATACAGGCACATTATAAACACCGGTTCTAAACGACTGTTTTCCTGTCATTAAAGCCGTTCTTGACGGCGAACATGTTGGGTACATATAAGCATCTGTAAACACCAAACTTTCTTTGGCCAAAGCATCTAAATTGGGAGTTTCAAACCAGTTACTACCCATAAAACCCACATCTTGCCAGCCCAAATCGTCGGCCATAATAAATATGATGTTTGGTTTTGATTGGGCATTATTTTGACTTTTACATCCAAATGCAATAAAAAAGCAAATACAAAGTAAACGCGTTATTTTCAAAATTCTTGTTGTTTTAGTTGAAAGCCGTTTTAATATCATTAATCGTTACTCCAAAAAGCTCTTTCACTATTGGGTTTAAAGTAGTTTCATCACCTTCCATGTGAAAAGTGGTTTGAATATGTGTGCCACTTTCGCCCGACTTTAACGCCAAAGCAGGAGAAGATGTTTCCAACTCATAAAAAGGCCCTAATGGTTTAGCCCCTGGTTCTGGAGCACCATCATTGTAAGCATTGATAACATCACCACTAAATGGCTCTTTTTGAATTTCCCACATGGAATTCACATAATCTGTAACATTTTTAGGTTTGTTGTATTTTACGATGGTTAAAATTCCGTTTGCTGAATCGTAAGACCCAGCTATATCCTTTGCACGCATAGGTGTTAACCCAATTTTACTTCTGTATTCTCCATCGCCTTTAAAGAAAATAACGTTCTCTTTTACTACCAATCTATCCGAAGGCACTTTTCCAAAATACGTGTCGTTTACTAGGTTCCCTAATTCAGCTTCATCTCCTTGAACATAAGGAATAACAATAGTGGTATTTGGGGAGTGATTAAACATACCCAACAACCAAATAGACAACAATCCACTGTCTTTTTTCCAATTTGTTTTTCCAATATTTTTCAGTGTATTGGTAGTTTGATACGCCACTGTTTTTATATTGTCCGAAAGGTTTTGCAAGCCTAATTCTTTTTGAATGTCTTCTTTGGAAAGAATAGCTACTTCGCGTTCAATTTCCATATCAAACTGGAAACCTGAGTAGTTTTTTAAAGAAGCTTTTTTGGTAAACGTAGCCGAAGTTGCCGATACATTTTTCACATCAAAAGGTTCTAAATCTATTAATTTTGGTGTGTACCAATCCTCTAAAGTAAACTCAGCGCCTTTTTTAAAAAAGATAGAGTATTGTCCGCCTTCTGGCCCTAACCAAAAACGTTCTTCTCCTCCATATACGTTGATGTGCTCTTGAATTTCCTTAGATTCAAACAACTCTCGATTGATCCATCCATAGCTCCTGCCATTTTCGCCATTAGCACTACTTGTCATCACTCTACCTTGCAATGTAGCAGAAACGGCTACTTTAGATTGATTATTAGCATCCGTTAACTCAATAAGTTCTATATAATTTTTCATAAAACTCACATCATCACCGTAAGAGCCTTTAGTCGGTTCACTTTGATGTTGTTCGCTATCAGAAATTTTATTGTCTTTTTCAGATTTCTTTTTATGATTGCAGGACATTATTGCTCCTAATGACAGCATAAATATTACTAATTTCTGAAGTCTATTCATTTGTAACTTTTTCATAATAAATGTCATTAATTTTTATGTCTATAGGTATCTAAAACAGCCTCCATTTCCTTTACGATGTTTGGATATTTTTTGTAAACATTGGTAGTTTGATATTTATCTTCTTCCAAATTATAAAGTTGTGCTTTTGGTGCATCGGCTTTTATTTTACCATTTTCAATATCACTATTTTTACCACCTACAAAGGCAACAGCAGGCGCGCCACCCCAAGCATGATGTTCTGGTTTAGAACCACCAAACCCGCCACTTCCTTGTGCGGGAATGTACATCCACTTACCTTTTCGAAGCGATAAATGAGATGGTTTATGTGCGGCCAAAACCAATTCATCACGAACGGGTTTTTTAGGGTCACCTAACAAAGCTGGCAATACATTCACACTATCCGAATTTTCTAAACTTTTAGTATTTTGACCCGTAAGTGCCATAAAGGTAGCCAACATATCCACATTACAAATTAATTGGTCTGACACGGTTCCTGCTTCTATTTTACCCGGCCATTTGGCTATAAACGGTACACGGTGTCCGCCTTCCCAAACACCAAATTTAAAGCCTAATAAATCGCCATTGATTTTGTGTCCTGCTTTTACGGCATTACGTCCTCCCAAGTTCAACATCGCACCATTATCACTGGTAAAAATTATCAGCGTATTATCGGCAACGCCTTGTTTTTCCAGGGTTGAAGTCACTTGTCCTACCATCCAATCTAGTTCTTGGATAAAGTCGCCATAAAGTTCGGCATCACTTTTCCCTTGAAAATTAGTGCCCGGTGTAAAAGGATGGTGAATATGTGTGGTAGCTAAGTATAAAAAGAAAGGATCTTTTTTATTGTTATTTGTTTTTTCAATAATCCAATCCACAGCTTTTCCAGCCAACACTTCACCTACCGTGTAATCGTTGTATAATTTATGGGCTTCTACCGCTCCTTTAAACATATTAGGTGTTCGTTGCGATGCTTCTGGAGGAATGGGCGTGATTGGTGTCACCTCTTTATCTTTACCTCTTCCTACATACACCAAAGGGTCGTTCGGGTCGCTACCCACTACCCGATCATTTTCTACATACACATAAGGCGGTGCACTATTTACTACAGGTAATCCGTAATAATAATCAAACCCTAAATCGTTTGGTCCAGGACGCAAAGGCACTTTCCAAAGGTTTTCGCCCACACCAAAACCCAAATGCCATTTTCCTAAAGCGGCTGTAACATAACCACTGTTTTTAAATACATCGGCTATGGTTAATTGTTCTGGGTTGATTAATAATTCTGAAGTTACAGCTGCAGGACCCCAAATGCCTTCGCCATTATTACCTCTCAAGGGATATTGCCCTGTCATCAACGCATACCGAGAAGGTGTGCAAACCGCCGAAGCCGAATGCGCATCGGTAAAAATTTTTCCTTCGCTTGCCAATGTATCGATGTTTGGTGTTTTTACTTTGGTGGCGCCATAGCAACCGATATCACCGTATCCCAAATCATCTACCAAAATGTAAACGACGTTGGGTTTTTCCTGAGCTTGTAATTTTGATGTAGTGATCAAAAAAAACAAACAAATAGATAATTTGAATATTAATAATGAAGTTTGTCTTTTATTCATTTTATTTAGTTTTTAAATTTTCTCTTGAATATTTTCAAATGGAGGCACGCGTTGATCGGTTCCAATGCTATTCACATCTCCCAATTCTTTTCTGGCTTTTTCCGCTTCTTTAAGTAATTCTTTTACAACTTCTGGATGTTTCTTGGATACATCTGTTAACTCGCCCATATCTTGGTCTAAATTAAATAATAATGGGCGCCCCAACACCAATAAACCTCGGCATGCAATATTCTTCAAATTGCTTCCATTAAAAGGTTTTTCATTTTCAGCTTTAGACCAAAAAGGTTGGTCTTCTGAAGTTCTTGGTAAATGCAACTTCCACTTTCCTTTTCGAACCGCCTGAAGGTTTGTTCCGTTATAGTAATATACCACTTCATGGGGCGAAGTTCCTTTGCCTGTTTTTAAAATGGAGGTGATGTTTTTTCCATCAATCACTCTATCTTTTGGAATTTCTGCTCCAGCGAGCGAAGTTAGTGTTGGAAATAAATCCATAGAAGATAAAAACGTATCGTTCACCCCAGTTGCAAACTTACCTTTCCATTTGATGATGGCCGGAATGAGGAAACCACCTTCCATAGTAGTGTATTTCCCTCCGTTTAATGGACCCGCTGAACCACCAAAATGACAAAGGGCGGGTCCGTTATCCGATAAGAAAATGACGATGGTATTTTCATCTAAATTTTTATCAGCAAGTGCTTGGGTTAATCGACCTACATGATAATCCAACTCCTGAACATAATCACCGTATAAACTTCCTTTAGATGTCCCAATAAATTCTTTACTTGGCTGTATAGGAGAATGTACCGAATGATAGGCCAGATACAAAAAGAAAGGGTTTTCTATGTTTTCTTCCATATACTCGATGGCCTTATTAGTATAATCCCCTATTAAGGTTTCAAAAGGAACATTTTCTTTTACGGGTTTTCTATCGAAGTAAACATCGTCTAAATCTGGGTGCTTAGTATGCCAGTTGGATTGCAATCCATAAAAATGTTGAAATCCGTGGTCTATAGGTTGATGTCCTTCATTGAACCCCAAGTGCCATTTTCCAATAGCCAACGTAGCATAATCTTCTTTTAAAAGTACATCGGCAATAGTAATTTCATCGGGATGCAACCCGTAATCTTTGTGCTTCTCAATTTTCCCTTGAGCCACCGGAAAACCGTTTCGCATAGGGTAACGTCCTGTAAGGAGAGCTGCTCTCGATGGGCTACAAACGGAAGAAGCTACTTGAAAATCGGTAAATCGCAATCCTTCTTTAGCCAATTGGTCAATATTAGGTGTGTTAACATCTTGTGCTCCGTAACAACTTAAATCGCCATAGCCTAAATCATCAGCAAAAAGAATGATAATGTTGGGCTTTTCTTGGGCTTGTATTGTTGTGACGCTCCCTATATTTAACAGCAAAAAAATCATGCCTACTCTTAAAGAAAGGATTTGATGGTAATACGATTTCACAAAAGACTTCATTTTTAATTTTATTAAATTCTTACTATTCTTCCCAATCATCTGTTCGAAATGGATATGCTGGTAATTCACTATTATTTACCAAATTCACTGTTGGTTTGCCTGCAAAAGCATAGCGTATGTATTTAGGTTTTTTAACTTCTGAAGAGTTTAACACTACAGTTTCATCTTGAATTTTTGTATCTGCTTTTACCCATTTTTTTTCATCATTGGCAATCCAAAATCCTGAAGGTGCTTTTCCATTGGCGGTTTTTAACCCCTTGGCATGATTGAAATGCACTACCAATTTACCATCTTCTTCTACCACATTTTTCAAAGTTGGTCTAATAACATTTACAATTTAATGTTTAGTGTTTCAGATGCATTTATCGTTTTAGTTTTCAACTTTTTAGTGCCCACGCCTTCTAATGTAAAACGACTCAATTCCAACTTTCCGTAAAGCACCGCAATTTCTGCTTCATTTTGTTTCACATCAACTGTACCGTAACTATACCCATTACTCCAAAAATAAGTTCCAGGTTTTGAGGTGAAGGTCATCGACTTATCTACTGCCGAATATTGAAACTTCGTGGTTGCCAAAATACCAGCCCAAGCCATCATACTTCTGGCATAGTGGTGTCCTGCTTCGGCTTCGTTAAACGGACTTCTTTTTTTGCCATCGTAACGGTCTCTAATATTTCGGATACACAATAAACCGTCTTCCGTCAAGCCTTCCTGTAACATACCTACTGCAGCGGTGTACTCAAAGCCCGTCATGACTTCGGTATAATACGGAAATGGTTTTTCAGGACGTTCATTAGGGTAAGCCGCCATCAATAAAGCAGACTCGTCACCTAAAGCATAGGAACGATGAAAATTGGCATGAGACGCCATGTTTTCAACATAATTGTATTTCATGATGGACTCAAGCGTTTTCTTGATGTTTTCCTCTTTGGCCAAATAACCCAAACCTACAATATGTGAAAACACCTGCCCTACCAACTGATCGACCAAAACCCCTTTTCCTAACTGAAAATCTGGAGAAGTAAGGTCGACACCTTTATCGCCACCAGTGGCGCCAATTAAGGAAGGTGCTACATTATCGGCAGACATGGGCGGTTGAATGTGCTGTTCGTAATATTCGCCGTTGAATAGATTTTCGTCCATCCATTTCGACCCTTTTTCGTATAAATCATGACAGGTTTTCGCAAACGTCTTTTCACCTAAATAAGTAGCCATTGCTTCAGAAGCTTTTAAAGCCCCCAAATACCAAAAGCCCATTTGTGGATTGGGACCAAAATACTCCACATCCATGGTGTTGTGTTGAGAACCTTCCATGACACCATTTTTATCGGCATCCCAACCTCCGGGAATCCAACAAAATTCTAACGACTTTTTCACCTTTGGCCAATGTTTTTTCAAGAATTCATCATCGCCAGATAATTGCCAATCGCGGTAAAATTTCATGATGCTTCCCATTTGTCCATCGGCAGCCGCCTTGCCCCAAAGCTGACCTTCTTCAAGGGGAAGATAAACCCTAAAGCTCATCAATCCAGTATCATCGGTGGCATACTTATACTCCACTTCACGCATGGTTTTAGCCAACTCTCCGAATAAAAAGGCGGTGGTTTGTTCGTAATTCCAAACGTGTGTACACGAACCAAAACAGGACCCGTAGGTATCAAAAAGTCCTTCCCATCCCAATAATTGTCCGCTTTTAATGCGGAAAGCCAATTGGGTTCGAAGATGTGCTAAATTGAAAAGCGCCGATTCTTTAATTTCTTCAGGTATATCACTTTTAATAAGTGCATTAACGAAGGTTTTGGTACTGTTTTCCAAGGCATCTAAACGTGGTAGTGTTTTAGAAATCACATCCCAAGAATCGCTATACTTTGTGGTGTAATAATTTCCAACCGTAGCTTTAATTTCCTTTTGAAACCCTGATTTATCCCAAGTTTGTCTGTTTGGGAAATGCCAGCTAATCAAAAAACGAAAATTCCTTTCTTCACCAGCTCTTAAAGTCGTTTTAACTGCCAACGACCCCATAGGAGCATCGGCTTCCTCATTGACTCTTTTTTCCAATAGTCCATCAGCACTAAAATCGTCCCAAAAATCAAGGCGTTTTTTATCCCATCGGCTGGTTTTGGGTTGCCATGCAGTTCGGTACGTGGTGGTGCCTTCATTTAAGGATACAAAACTCATGGTGCCCCATTGTTCACTTTCAGGGTCTACGCCATTACTGGTATAGTGAATGCCTTGAACACCGTTCTCTTCGCGGATGGTATTTACATTTTTAAAAGCTTTCCCTCGGGTACCATCAAAACCAATAAAGTTTTGAATGGTTCCCGATAATGAAATGGTTATATATTTATCACTGGTATTCTTTACTGTATAATTTAAGATTGAAATAGGAATACTACTATCGTCTATATTACCCGGAATAAGCGGATTATAGGCACCAACAACCACCTCAACTGGAAGATCGTCATCACTTAAAAATACTTGCCCAAACGGATAAGCGGTTTTAAAAGAAGCATCGCTAAAACGCGGCAACCCGTGGTGGTTTGATGTTGCTCCCCATGCGCCTTCGTAATAGGATTCATCGGGTGGTCCTTCCAACAAACGGGTTTGTTTTTTACCTTCACCATCTTCAACAAAAATGGCGAAAAACGGCCCTTTTTGTTTGGCAGATCCCCAATTTTCTAAAGTAGGATTGAAGCCTTTTGCTGGACGGTTCATGATTTCCCAATCTTCCAAAGAACCACGCCCTGTAAAAGATATCGTTCCCGTACCAATACCTCCAACAGGCATTTTTATTTTTTGAATGCGGTCTTGATTGTAGGTTTTTAATACCGGCCAATCATTGCTTTTGGTTTGAGCAACAACCATAACACATACAAACTGAAAGATTACGGTTAACTTTAGATGCTTCATCCTAATCATTTATTTTATTGTTTCGTTTTTAAAAACCTTGATTTCTCCTGCTTTCAAGGTGATGACTTTACTTAATTTACCTTCTGAAAAAATTCTGAAACTACCATTGTTGGCGGCTTGAATTCTTGCTTCAACCAACTGCCCGTTTTCCCAAACAATATCCACCTCAAAACCACCACGGGCTCTTAAACCTCTAACATTTCCATTTGGCCATGCGGAAGGTAACGCTGGTAATAGATGTAAAATATAGGGCGCTTCAGCTAAGTTTTCATCGGGAACAACTGGTACAAAATGATTAGTCTGTTTTTTATCTTTTTTATAAGCTACAAAAGCGGCTTTTTCAATATTTTCTGCTGAATTGTCAATGCTTCTCAAATGACTTTGCAGTAACATTTCACAAACTCCTGAAACGCAACCAAAATTTCCATCAATTTGGAATGGCGGATGAAAATCGAACAAATTTGGATAGGTGCGTTCTGATGTTAAAAACTTATAGAATTGATGTGCCTTGTCGCCATTATGCAACCTTGCCCAAAAATTGGTTTTCCATGCCGTACTCCAACCTGTTGACACATCGCCACGGTGTTTCATGGTTACTAAAGCGGCATCGGTTAATTCGGGTGTGGTTAATGGTGAAAAATCACGACCCGGATGTAAAGCTATTAAGTGTGAAATATGCCGATGTTGGTCTGTTGGATTGTCCCAATCTTCTGGCCATTCCTGTACTTGACCGTATTGACCGATTTTTTGGGGAGTTAATTTCGGAATGATATTTTGTAGTGTTTCCCTAAAGGTTTTATCTCGATTTAAAACGGTTGATGCTTCAATGCAATCAGTAAATAAATTTAAGGCCAATTGCTGTTCAAATGAAGCACCATAAGCCTGCTTATTCAATTTTCCAAACTGCTCCACCAGATATGCGTTCTCTGGCGACCAAGTAGGATACACCACCAAGGAACCATCTTTCCAAGGGGCTAAAAATTCAACGTAAAACTCCGCTGCTCCTTTTAGGATGGGGTAAATTTCTTTTAGGTACTCTTTGTCTTTACTAAAAGCATAATGCTCAAATAGATTTTGACATAACCACGCACCCGATTGTTGCATGCGGCGACCATGTTCGTTGGGAGCTGTGAATCCGAATACGTTTCCATTAAGCCCCGTACTCCAACCTTTATCAATGCCGTAAGTTTCCTTAGCCACGTGTTTTCCTGATTCTGCTAATATTTTTAGCCATTCTTTGTATGGTGTAAACGACTCGGGTAAATTTGCCGTTTCAACCATCCAGTAATTCATGGCCACATTAATATCGGTGTGGTAATCGGCATTCCATGCGGGTTTTAAATGGCCATTCCAAAGCCCCTGTAAATTGGAAGGCACGGGAGCAGAACGCGAACAACTTAACTGTAAATAGCGTGCATAGTTAAAATACAGATTTTCCAATTCTAAACTTGGACCATTTTTAATCAACGCATCCGTGGCGACATTGGAAGGTTCATATTCCAAATGTAACTGGCAATTATCCATCAAGTCTGAAACATCTTTTTGATGGCTGCTTTTGAGTGTTTCGTAGCCTAGTTTTACGGCATTTCCTAGGATTGTTTTTGTATCAGTTTCAAAATCACGACCTTTAAACGATGGATAAACAGGCAAATAATCGGTGTATGCCGACACATAAATTTTAACATCTTTAGCGTTTTCAACTTTTAAGGTTCCATCATCTTGGGCAGTTATCTTCGCATTACCCGCATCAACGAATACCCTTTTTTGAAATTGAACGGGGTCATTTTCCATGGCCGCTTCACCAGTTAAAATGAGCACGTTTCCTTCGGTATTTAGATTGGTAATTTTATGTAAAGAACTCGCCTTAACAGTAAGGTTCATTTCAGCATTTTCAGCGGTATAGCGCATAGCGACCACATCGTTGGGGTAACTACAAAAATATTCTCTAGTGAAATTTGCTTTACCGATACTATAATTCACATACCCAACACCCGAAAAAGCGTCTAAAGAACGGGTGTAATTTGAAACCGTTTCACTTTGATGTTCTGTTGAAATAAATATATCGGTAAAAGGTGCATAGTTCCCTAAAGGCTGCTGGCTGCTCAGGTATTTGGTTGCCATGGCTTCCATACTTCCTTCGGAAGTGCCATACTTTTCATTTCGATAAGCATCACGAACTTTTTCGAAGTTTTTATAAGCCCCAATTCGTGTTCCAGATTGTTCCACCTCGCTTAAACCTCTTTTGCTATTCATCCACAAGGTAATGTCGTTTAGCATGATATGCTCTTCTTCAATGCCCCCAGAAAACATAGCGCCCAATCGGCCGTTGCCCAAAGGCAAAGCTTCTTGCATGTAACCCGGCTTATTGTAATCTTGCCTTTGCTCAGTGGTAAATTTGCTCGCAGGTTTATCATACCTCAGCAAAAACTGTGCATGCACTTTTGCGGAGGTTATAATAATTAATAATAGGGTTGCAATCTGTTTTATCATGTCTTTTTAGCTATTGAACTTTTTCAATAATTGTGTAGCTTCTATCACTATTTGGTTTCATTAATTCGCCTTTCCATAAACCATTTTCTAATTTTGTGAATTCAAAGTTTTCTGAATGTGGTATTTTGTTATCTGTCCAAATTAATATGGGACCATCTTCAACCATTTGAATTTTAACTGACTTATTATCCATTTTCAATAATTCAAAAGTAGAAGCAGAAAGGTATTTATCGGGTCTTCCTATGATAGACCAACCATGCTGTATGGGGCTTAACAACAACAAACGTTCCCTTCTGGAACCCATTGTAAACTGATAAGCGTCTTTAAGAATTTGAGCTGAACCTTTATAATAATCGTAAAGTAAAATACCTCCTTTTGGTACTTCCCAAAGGCCTTGATACGGTTGCATCATGCCTCCGGCAAATGGATAATCTTTTATTGAAACTTGCGTTGTTAACTCTTTATCATCTTGATTCATATTCACAGCCATAATAGCAGCAGTTTTGTTTTTTAATGGTGCTATGACTCTAAATGCTTTTCCATCAAAATAAGGATCTTGCATTAAACTTTCGGGTAATGGAACAGCTGGTGCTAGCGTACCTACAATGAGACCGTCGGTATAAGTTAAGGGTTTTAAAACGGTGTCGTCGATATGCTCTGGCACATCCGATAAGTAGATCGGGCCACCAGACATGGCTCTGGCTACTGCCATTAACTGTGCGGTTTCTTCAAAATTAGCAAAAAACATATCTTGATCTAGCCAATAGTTGTGACCCAACCAAAAGGCATTGGCGAAATTTTGCACCAATGTCACATCCAAACGGTCTTGGGTAGTTTTATAATCTACGCTTCCGCGGATAATGGCGCTATGCCTGTGATTGAACACATTGAAATTTTGTTGGGCAATACAGTTAAGGAGCATCAAATCTTTGTCTTTGCAATTTTCTTCTAAAGCGATATTGTTGTAATGCACACCCAAAATGGCGTTACTTGCTCCTGTATTATTTCGGAAATTATCCGATTGAAAATCGACTTTAATAATATCAAAACCATTGTCTTTGGTGGTTTTTGTCATTTCATTGTAAAACGCGTTGGCTGCTTCCTCTGAAATTTTTGGCATTAAAATCGGTTTTTTACCACTCGGGTTACGTGCTGCCAAATGCTCTTGTAAATTCGTCATGTTGTGTTCGGGTGAAACCCCTCCAAAATAACCATTGAAATTGCACCAAATGCCCATCCATTTTATTTTATCATCTTTCTGACTTATAATAGGCTCCCAACCGTTTGGAAACTTCTTTTTATCTACACCAAAAGATAATAGTTGTCCGCTTTTATGGTCTAAATACCCATCATCAACCAACATCCATCTAAAAGGAATTTTGCTTTCTTTCATGCCTTTTAATGCATCCAAAATAACTTCCTCGTTGATGGTATGTTTGTAATGTTCCCATGAACACCAGCCTAAATATTTGTAAGCTTCGGGGTATTCTTTTTCAGATCGCCACTTGATGTTTTCTTTTACTTTATCGGTTTTCATAGCCTGTTCCCAAGCCAATCTAGCGGCTTCATATGGACTCGCAGATTGCCCGTAACTCATTAATGGTACCGCTACATTTTCGGTATCTGTACCATATGTGGCAACCGTTAAGTACGCATTTTTATCACGGATGGAAAAGGTGTTTCCTATACGATTTGAAACCAAAGGTAAAAGGGCTAAATAATCGCCATTTTCTTTTTGAAGCATCATAAAAGCACCAAGATTGATATGGCTGTCCATTCGTGGTTGTTGGTGCTTGTAATTATCCAACTCAGAAATATCATGAAACCAAAGCGGTTCTACCCTATTGCCTGCCGCCAGTTTTTCTGAAAAAGGACGGAAATAGATGCCTTTTTTAAACTCAGGCAACTCTAATTTTATATCCGCTATAATACCGTTGTTTGGTGTGAACGCTTGCTGTTTTATCTTAAAAACCCCGCTAGTTTCGGTGTTCTTAAAATGAATGGACTCGGGTATACTTTCAAACTCATTAAAATTTACATTGGAACGCTTGCTTCCACAAGCAAAACATAACAGTAACAAGGTAATAATGGATATTTTAATTTTTAAGCTCATCGGATGCTTTCTTATGATTTCTTTAGATTGCTTTAAGTTTCTTTTATTTTATGATGGCTTGTATCTGTTTCCAACCTTCCATACCTTCATTTTCTTGAACCTTCCCGGGTGTGCTTCTTCCTTCTAAAATTATTTTTTTAAGAGCCGCTTTCAATTCCGCAACTTTCTCTGGAAAAACATATACCAAATTGTTGGTCTCACCAATATCTGCTTTCAAATTATACAGTTGCATGCTAGGTAATTTTAGATTTTCCTTTTTTATATCATCTAATTTTGGGTAGCTCCATCCTCCAGAACCTGGACAAACATTAAGTTTCCAGTGGCCTTTTCTAATAGCAAAAGAACCATCAATAGAATGGTGGATGGTGTATTCACGGATTTCGGTATCAGAGGCTCCTGTAATTAATGGCAGCATGCTGAAACTATCTTCTGCTTCGGCATCCTGTATTTTATAACCTGATAATTCTGCACATGTTGCAAAAAAATCGGTAGTGCAGATTATTTTGTCTGAACTAACGTTTTTTAATCCCATTTTCGGATATTCTACAATAAAAGGGACGCGGTGTCCGCCTTCAAAAATATCGGCTTTTGTTCCCCTAAAGGTATAACTTGGGTTGTGTTTTACTTTGGCTAGCTCTTCAAAATCGGCTTTGGGTGAACAACCATTATCACTTGTAAAAACCAACAACGTATTCTCTGAAATACCTTGCTTTTTTAGGGCTTCCCTAATTTGACGTACTACATCATCCACTTGCATCACAAAATCGCCATACATATTGGTGTTGCTTTTTCCTAAAAACTCTGTGGTTGGTAAAATAGGTGTATGTGGTGCTGGCAAAGGAAAATACAAAAAGAAAGGTTTTTTGCTTCTTGCTTCCTTACTTATATAATTTACAGCTTTATCGGTTAAATCTTGAAGCACGTTGGCATGGTTAAAATCATCGGAAGTAGGTCCCTTTCTCCAGAAACCTTTCTCATCTACACACACCGTTGTTTTATTTGGTACCATGGTAGGCATGTCATTTTCAACATACACATACGGTGCCATATCCAGCGAACCACAAAAACCAAAGGAATAATCGAAACCATGAGTTGAAGGTCCATTTTTAATTGGGACACTAAAATCTACTTCTGGGCTTGCACTCAGGTTATCGCGATTTAGTTTGGCATCTTCTTTTATAATTTCCCAATCCCAGCCTAAATGCCATTTTCCAACAAAGGCTGTCGTATATCCTTGTTGTTTTAAAATATCAGCAACCGTAATACGATCTGGTTGTATTAGTGATTTTGAAAAACCGCTGACTACGCCACTTTTTAAAGATGTTCTCCAGTTGTAACGACCCGTTAAAATACCATAACGTGTTGGTGTGCATACGGCCGACGAGGTATGTGCATCGTTAAATTTGATGCCATTGGTAGCCATTTCGTCTAAATGCGGTGTTGGTATTTTTCCTTCTGGATTAAAGCATTTTACGTCGCCATAACCTAAATCGTCTGCCAAAATATAGATGATATTTGGACTTTGATTCGCTTTTTGGGATTGCACTGTCATTACCGAAAATGACAAAAGGATTAATAATACATGTTTCATGCGGACTCTATTTAATTTTTGTTTTTAAGCTATTTTAATGTTTCCCGTTTCGGGGGAATAATTTTGTTTTTTAAATATATCTCTCACCTCTACTAATTATTGTAATTCTTGTTTTAGAAAACCAGCAATGTGTTCTCCTAAAGCTTCATACCCCTTTGGCGTGTAATGCACATCATCATTTCCTTTTCCGTACTTCGAATGGATTTCTTTGGATGCATCATAAATATCATTTATTATTACACTATGGGCTTCCATAACGCGTCGGGAAATTTTATTGTAAATTATAGCATCCTTTGAAAATCGACCTGCCTCCTGTTCCGGCACATAGGTTGTTGACACAAAAATTATTTTTGCATTTGATTTTTTTCGAATTAGCTTTACAATAGCATCCAGATTTTTTTCATAGGCTTCTGGGTTGAATGTGATGGTTCCATGAACCTTATCTCGCTGGCCTTGTACTTTTGAATCGGGATGGCGGTAACATAAATCCCATAAGCCCCAATTAATTTGAATGATGTCCCATTTTTCATCGCCTATCCACTTTTCAATATTTTGCAACCCAGTTCCAGTATGTTGTGCATTTCCGGGATTATGGAAAACCTCAGCAACTTCCGATAAACTTTCTTTAACAAAAGAGGTATAACCTATAGAAATAGAATCCCCTACGATTAAAATTTTAGCTTTTTCTTTTTTAAAACCTGAAAAGGCACATACAACAATTATAAGTATGACTATTATTTTCAAATGTTTCATCTGTTATAATTTAATGGTCAATTCTTTTCCTTCTACAATATTTTTGCCATTCAGTTTCTTTTTACCCACACCTTCCAATGAAAAACTATTCAATTCTAATTTACCAAAAAGTACTTTTAAGATGGCCTCTTTATTTTTTACTTCACAAGTACCCCAACTGAAACCATTGCTCCAGAAATACGTCCCGGGTTTTGAAGTAAAACGCATGGATTTTTCAACCCCCGAATAATGGAAACCTGAACTTGCTAAAACCCCGCCCCATGCCATCATACTACGTGCATAATGATGACCGAACTCTGCTTCGTTATATGGATTTCTTTTTTTACCATCGTAACGATTGCGAACATCTTGAATCGTCCTCAAGCCTTCAGCAACTTGTCCTTCATATAGCATTGAAACAGCCGCGGTATGCTCGAAACCTGTCATTACCTCCGTATAATATGGGAATGGTTGTTTGGGTCTTTCCTTGGGATAATCGGCCATTAACAAAGCTGATTCGTCGCCATAAGCATACGAACGCATAAAGTTTGGGTGCTTCATTAAATTATCGCGGTAATTGTACTTTAAAATAGACTCGTTTGTTTTTTTGATGTTTTCTTTTTTGGCAAGATAACCCAAATCTAGAATATGAGCCATCACTTGACCAACCAACTGATCGACAAGCACACCTTCACCCAATTGGTATTGTGGGTCGTCTGCCACCAAACGTCTTTTTACGCGAATAAGACCATTTGCAATATTATCGATGGACATGGGCGGTACTATTTTTTGTATGTAATATTCGCCATTAAAAAGGTTTTCATCTATCCATTTAGAACCGTTTTCATATAAGCCACGACAGGTTTTAGCAAAGGTTTTATCGCCTAAGTAGTTTGCCATTTCTTCTGAAGCACGTAAGGCACCAAGATACCAAAAGCCCATTTGCGGATTGGGTCCAAAATACTCAACATCCATGGTGTTGTGTTGGCTACCTTCCATCACGCCATCTTTATTGGCATCCCATCCTTTTGGAATCCAGCAGAATTCCAATGCTTTTTTTACGTGTTGCCAATTTTTCTTTAGAAAGGTATCATCACCAGAAAGTTGCCATTCGCGGTAATATTTCATAATAGCACCCATTTGCCCATCGGCCGCAGCCAATCCAAATTCCTGAGCTTTAGATTCAATAGGTACATGTATTCGGTAAGCCATCATACCGTTGGCATCGGTGGCATACCCAAACTCCGTGTCCCGCATATTTTGAGCAACATCTCCAAAAAGAAAAGGAATGGTTTGTTCGTAGTTCCAAACATGGGTACAGGTACCTGCACCACTTCCGTCATTATCTTTAATACCTTCCCAACCCGAGTAAAATCCAGACTTCGATTTGAAAAGCAGTTGTGTTCTAAAATGTGCCAAATTGAACAAAGCTGCTTCCTTTACAACTTCTGGAAAATCGCTTTTGATGAAGGCATCTACAAAGGTTTTTGTCTGTTTTTCCAACTCTGGAATTCGACTAATATTTTTCTGTGCTACGTCCCATGAATCTTTAAACTGAGCTGCATAGTAGTTTCCTATATTGATTTTATTTTGAAAATCGAGACGGTTAGGAAAATGCCAAGTAATAAAAAATCGTAAGTCCTTTTCTTCGTTAGGAGCCAACGTGGTTTTAATCGCTAAAGAACCCATGTTGTTTTTTTGTTCGGAAATACGTTCTTCCAATAAACCATCATCGGTATAATCATCCCAAAACTCTAAGGTACTGTTTCCCCATTCTCCAGGTTCCCAAGCGGTACGATACGATGTTTCACCTTGACTATTCGTAGCTAAACTGAAACTTCCCCATTGGGCACTTTCTTTATCAATTTCTTCACTAGCTGTGTAATGAACACCTTTTAATCCGTTTTCTTCTTTATAGGTGGTTTTGTTTACATATGGTTTTCCTTCTTTACCATCGAAACCAATAAAGTTTGGAATATTTCCTGCCAAAGAAATGGTAATGGGTTTGCTACTCGTGTTTTTTACCTTATAACTTAAAACTGCTATGGGCAGACTACTGTCTTCTGTATTTCCAGGGATTAAAGGGTTAAAAGCACCAACGGTAACTTCCACAGGTAAATCTTTATCGCGCAACAACACCTGCCCAAAAGGGTATGCCGTTTGAAACATTGCTTCGGCAAAACGAGGTAAGCCGTGGTTGGGAGCTTTTGATCCGTAGTAACCTTCATCATATTTTATTGGCACCGGACCTTCTAAAATTAAAGCCTGAGCTTTTTTATCTTCTTCTTTTATATAGATTGAAAAAAAAGGTGCACGGTTTATAACTTCCACGCCAGCGTATTTGGGGTTATAGCCTTTTGCTGGTCTGCTCATAATTTCCCAATCTTCCAAAGCCCCTCTTCCTGTTAAGGAAATCGTACCCGTACCAATACCACCAATGGGCATCGCAATCCTATCGGTATGATTTTGGTCGTAGGTTTTTAGTATAGGCCATGTGTTTTGTTGAGCCTTTATCTGAACAAAAACAAATAATAAGATTATTAATGGATAAGATGATTTTAAATTTTTCATTTATCAATAATTATAGCATTCATTATATACCCCACTAACACGTATAATTTAATCATATTTCTATTTTTTAAAACTGCATATTATTTATTTCATATCTAAACAAATGCGCTTCGCCATCACTTTGTCTCATACAAATGCCCCAACCAGGAATTTTGCTTGTTTTATTGCCATTTTCTAAATGGGGTCTGTATAAACCAGGTGCCATTGGAATGGTTGTTAGATTTTCTTCAATAGGATTGAAATTCAAACCATCTTTTGCCCAATGAATGGATTTACTTAAAGACGCCAACGATGCAACACCGCCGTTTTGATTCCAAATCAACACTTCATGCCCTTTTTCTATCAAAGGTTTTGAATATTTTTGAAAAGGACCTTCGGGTTTACTTGCCATAGCCACACCCATTTGTGTGTGTTTTGCGCCTTCTTTTCCGTGTTCAATACATCTTCCCTTGTAATACAACCATATTTTCCCATCGCGCACCAATAAACTGGCATCGTCTACGCGGTAGCTATCGAAATCTGAAGCAACTTCACTATGTGCAATGACTATATTGTTTTCAGTTCTTTTAAATGGACCATCAGGACTATCGGCTACCGCAACACCGATACCTGTAAAATCGGTAGTACTGTTACCTTCAAACTTCTTTTCAGGATTGCCGGGTGTCGGCTGCACCCCTGTATAATACAGATAATATTTCCCCTTATACGCTAGGATATTTGGCGTAAAAACAGAACGGCTATCAAAAGCACCTTCTTCACCTAAACCAAGTGCCATCCCTTGCTCTTTCCATGTGTGTCCTTCATCTTCCGAAGTGGCATACCAAATAGTACCCCAATAACCCGATCTAACAGGTTTATCCATACGCGTATACCAGATATAGTATTTGTTTCCAACCTTAATTATATCACTTGGGTCTCTTCTGTTATAAACCGGATCTTTACCAATGCCTTCAATCTCTGAATAAGAAAAACTTACTTTTTTAGTAGGAGCTACAAGTTGAGCGCTTTCGTTGTTGGTTTCTATTTTTTTTGTTGGTTTATTGCCGCATGCGGACACAAATACCATTGAAATTACTACTATACTTAAAAAAATGTATGTTCTTTTAAAATTGACTTTCATTTGATTTTTTTTTTATTTATTCACATCACTTCCCCACCAATCGTCGTTAGGTTTCCAATCTGGACTCAACATTTTTTTTCTTTGGGCTTCTAACCTGGGCATGAGTTTACTTTTATTGTTTTCCAAACGTTGGTTCCAAGCATCTTCATCCCATTCAGGGTCTTCTTTTGCATATTGGGTATTCATAGATTCTAACCAATCCATCAGTTGCTTTTTCATGTCTGATGCTTTTTCCTTATGCGTTGCAGACACATCATTTGTTTCTCCTAAATCGGTATTTAGGTCATATAACTCCACACGATTATCTTCCCAATAATGTATCAGTTTCCAATGATCTTTTCTCATGATAGAAACGGGTTCGCCACCTTGATTTCCATAATGTGGATAATGCCAATAAAGGGGTCGATCTGGAATTTTTCCGCCATTTAAAAGTGGTTTTAAGCTCAAACCATCAGCGTGATTTTGTGGTCTTAAAGGGATATTAGCCAAATCTAACAGTGTAGGAAACAAATCGGCTCCAGAAACAGGCTCATCAATTTTAGAGCCATTTTGCTGCATCCACGGCACATAAATGAAATAAGGAACTCGCAAGCCACCTTCAAATTGGTAGCCTTTTCCACCTTTTAGTGTAAGTTGATTGGTAGAGAAATCATCACCTGAAGTTACCCCGCCATTATCAGAAGTAAAAACGATGATGGTGTTCTTATCCAACCCGTTTATTTTTAGTGTTTGGATAACGCTTCCTATGGCTTCGTCTACTTGTTCAATCAAGCCAGCGTACACTGGGTTGTCTTGATATTTTCTAACAGGCAATTCACGAGCCATTTCAAAACCATTTTCAGCAATGCCCATTTTTTCGGCTTTATCTCTATATTTTTTCCATTTTTCTTTTGTAGTTTGAATAGGTGCATGCACCGTGTAAAAAGACAAATAGGCTAAAAAGGTTGTGTCTTTATTCTTTTCAATGAATTTTGAAGTTTCTTTGGCTAATTTCATAGAAAAGGACATGCCTTTTTCCTCTGGATAATCCGTTAGATAGGGATTATTGAACGGTGAAAAATAGCCCCCACTATAAGGTCCGCCTCGTTCATAACCTCCTTGATTGATATCAAAACCATGATCTGTTGGCAACGAGTTTTCTGCTGCACTTCCTAAATGCCATTTTCCGGCAAAAAAAGTGGCGTATCCATTCTCTTTTAATACTTCTGGCAAGGTCACATCGTTTTGGTCCAAATGATGTTTATATTCTGGCGGTAATAATTTGGTGTGCCGATTCTTATTTCTCCACTCCAGACCTGATGGAGCGCCATCGAACTGCGTAATACCGTGTCTAGCCGTAAATTGACCGTTTAACAAACTCGCTCGCGAAGGACTGCAAACCGCACAGGTAGCATAACCATTTGTAAAAATAGTTCCTGAGTTTGCCAAGGCATCAATGTTTGGCGTTTCGTAATATTCGCTTCCCATCACACTTAAATCGGCATAACCCAAATCATCCACCACAATAAAAAGTATATTGGGCTTGGTTGGTTTAGCAGGTTGATCTTTGGTTTTGCACGCTGCCAACAAAAACGCGATCGCGGAAAATATATATACTGTTCTTCTTCTCATTAAATTTTAAATTTTTTCAGGTCTAATCCACATACAATGTCCGCCACCAGCTACCATTTTCGCTTTTACTACATCGCCTTTTTTTACGGTGGCTATTCGTACTTGGTACGCTTCGGGGTTTGTTTTGCTATTGGTATCTTCGGCATCTTCATAATAGGTAATGATGTAATTTTGGTTTTCTTTTAGGAAATCCAAAACAATATCTAAAGTGCCACCTTCTGCGTGAACGGATCCAATAAACCAATCATCACCATGTCTTCTTGCCGTAGAAATAAAGGCATCCATTTTGGCATGCAACACCTTGCTTTCATCCCATTTACCAACGGGCATTTCTTGAATGAATTCAAATAAATCTGATTTTTCAGCATAAGCTTCAGGCGCATCGGGGATGCACACCAAACCACTAAAAACAATTAAGGTTCTTGCAGCTTCAGCAGTCACCGTAGTTTCTAAAGAATTTAACTTTTTTGGACCCTTTTCTCTTTCACCTGCATTTACGCTTGTGATATCAAAAATACCGTTATTCATATCCAAAGGCCCTTGAATGGCATTAATAAGCGCCATTCTAATGAATGTTTTTGGTGTAAAAGCGCGTCTGGAATCTTGTTGTGCATGACAATATTCCCTAGTGATGGCATTCGGATAAGTTCTGCTAACCCCGGTAAAAGGTACCGGACCATCATGAAAATCTATCAACAAATTACTTTCGGCACTCATGCGTATGGCATCTCTTGTAAATGGTACGTTTGAACTCATAAAACCATATTTGATGCCTTTCATATTTAAGGATTTGTAATACGGAAACAAGGCTTCATCACCAAAATCACCTTGTCTTCTATCATAATACAAAAGCAATGAAACGCCTTTGTCTTCGGCGTATTTGATTACCTTATCTAAGTCTAATTTGTCAGACAAGGTCATTTTTCCTGGTTCCACATGGGTGTACCACGCATCGTCAATCAAGAAATATTCAATATCATTTTCAGCAGCAAAATCTATAAAACGGTAATAACTTTCGTTATCAATGCCATAGGTAAATCCGTCTTCCGTTGTAAAACCATGTACGCGCCAATCCCAAAGGGTTTTTCCGGGTTTTATCCATGAGGTGTTTTCAAGTTTATTTGGGGCAGCCACATTTAAAGGCACTGTGTTTGTTAACAAACCACCGATTTCATCCTCAAAAAGTATGATGCGCCACGGGGTTATTAATCCCTTATCCTCTGAAGCGAAATCATTTTTAGAAACCAATTTATTGTTATCCTTATCAAATTTAAAATCGATGACATTGAAACCTGGAGCACTTACCAAATCGGATTCCAAAAGCGATAAAAAATTATTTTGACCATTTTCAACCACTAATGGCATTTTCAATTTTAGTTTTTTTGTATCTATACTGCCAAAATCCCCTATAGATACAGGGCCAAAAGGCTCACCTTCACCCGCTGGTGAATATAAGTTGCTTGTATCAGGCAATCCGTATTCTATAATATATGAAGGGTTTATATCTTGTGGCGTTTCATCAACTTTAAAGCGAAAAGCGACTCCGTCATTATAAGTTCTTACATAAAGTTTTGCCGGTATACCTTCATAATCCAAGAAAACTTCCAACTCGTTATAATGATCTTTTATTTCACTGAACTGACCCCAAACAGGCTTCCAGTTTTCGTTAACCTCTTTTGCTTTGGTATCTAAAACTTTTACTTCCAAATTTTGTAAAATGGAGATTTCAGAATTTAAAATAATACCGGTATTGTTTCCAAAAAGATTGTATTTCAAGTTCTTTTCAGAATTATCCAACGTTACTTTAAGGTTTCCGTTAGGAGATTCCAATTCAAGCTGTTTTTGGTTAGCACAATTACTTAAGGTTAGGATTAAACTGATACCTAATAGTATTTTCTTCATTTTGATAATGGTTTTGGGTTTTTAACAAATGCCGCTGGTCGCGTGTTTTTATCGAGTTCTTTTTCAAATTCTAAAGCATATGTTCTTAGTTTAGAAGCAATATCTGGATGTTGCTCTAAAACATTGGCACTTTCACTTATATCATTTTCCAGATTATAGAGTTCTGGTGAAGGTTTGCCTGCTATTCGCATTTTCCAATTACCAGACCTTATCGCTTCTAAAACATCTTTACTGTAAAAAAAAACACTTTATGCGGCGTTTTGCTTTTGCCTTGCAATACGGAAAAAATATCTTTTCCGTCTATATATAATCGTCAAAATAAAGCAATCCCATCGTTAAAATGAAATAATACTTTTAAAAAGGGCTTTTTTAGCTTATATTTGCCTCGTGACGAAGTTCGCGAGTAAATTCAAGAATGTGCATCACATTAAGACTCTATAAACAGATTTAAGTAAGTTCGCGAGTAAATTCAAGAACATCTATTAAATCATCAATAGGGTCTTTTTTATGCCTTTTAAACACGATAATAAATAACGTCGCTTATTGTCTTTACAGATAAATAGAATTGTTCAGATAGCTTTTTTAATATGTATTCTTGTGAATACATCGGCACATCTTTATAAGTCTTTTTAGATAGTTTTTCGTACTCTAAACGTATGTCATCATACTTTTTTTGGGTAAGTTCATTCATTGCCATAAAGCAAATATAAAGTCTATTTGTAATATAGCAAAAAGCAGTTTTTAACATAAAAAAAGGCTCTAAAAATAGAGCCTTTTAAACGTGGTAAGAGATTATTTATCTAGCCAATTCTATTGGTTCATCACTACATGCAGTTATTTCAAATGGAAAAACATTTTGCTTCCCTTGTGGTAGTTTAAAATCAAATTCTTCAATAGATATTCTATAAATGCTCTTATCTATAAAAAGTGAGCCAATTACCTCAATACTGTCAGCAATCTCCTCCCATTTAAGCAATTCTCTGTATTGGTCATAAGCCGAAATTTTTGGTGTGTCTAAGCATAACCCACGGATACGTATTTGCCAATCATCAAAACCGTATATTTCTTTTACCGTGCCACTTTTGCCTAATACACTGGTTTTTGTTATGTTTTTGGCTCTACGAAAATCTACAACCGTTGCGGGCGGTATTTCAAAATCATTAAATTGCTTTTGTTCCAAATCTCCTAAAGGAGTGTAGCATTGATAAGAACCACCTTTAAACTTCATAGGAAACATTATAGGTGTACCCATCCAACTCATTTTTTTAACTTCCTCAATTGGTTTCGTAGGTATCGAACGATAAACAGCTTCATTGCTTATTGGCTCTAAATTGTTAACGGCATAGCTAACTGGAACAAAGCCAAAAGCAATATTAAAAAGCTGTGATAAATCAGGTTTAAAACTCATGAGCCTGAAACTATTGCGCCAATACCTTTATTTCTAATAGGCAAAGCAATAAAACGTTTATCAAAACCAACTATTGTCGCCCTTTCTTTTGGGTCATCCTTTGTTTCGTACATGTGTACTGTTCCATCAGCTCTCATTACTTCTTCTTTTTGGAATGCAAAACTAGAATGTGCAGTTCCTGGCGTTACACTATCAAAAGCCGATTTAACAAGTGTTGCAGCATCATACTTTGGGTTTTTGCTAAACTCCAACATATTGAACCCAGCAAACCTTTGAGGCACTCCATTTTTGAAGTCGGTAATATCTTTAAAGGACTTTAAATCAATTAACATAAGGTCTTCGGTATGTTTTGGGTCTAATACTAAATAACGGTCTTCTTTTGGTATGTCTAAATCATCATAACGGCGTTTTAAAGCCAATATGTCGTTAACCGTTAACCTTTTTAACCCATTGGCATCTACTTCACCAGTACAGGCAATAACTGGCGTGTAAGTGTCATCATTTGCAGGAGCAAAAGCATGTGCAGCTTTTCTAGCGGTGCTAGTTCTTAAACTTTGTTTATGTCCATACAATACGCTTTCTAATTTATCATAAGCCAACTCAATAGCTTCGGGTCTTCTAACCAAAGTATTTTCAGTTTCAAATAAATCCAAAGTAATTTCTAAAGGAGTATCCACACGAGGTAAAACATCAATGGGGTATGTGGTATTATTAATTAATACATTTGGATCTACTCCCACTTCAGCCATGGTCAGTTTATCATATTCGACCAATGCACTAAAGTTCTTTACGAAGTTTAGAAATGAGGGGTCTGGATAAAAGTTTTTCATTAACTGTTTAATCCAAATTTGTTTGTTCAATGTTGCCATAAAATTCTAATTTTTAATTGTTTTTTAATTGTTAATCTTGATTGTTAAATTCAGCATCTACAAGCTTTTTGTATAGCTTCGGGTCTCTTTTTAATTCGTTTGGTGCATACATACGGTATTCATCTAAGCCCCATTTGCTTCGGTCTTTTGACGTATCATTATTATCTTGATGGTTTAGCATATCGGATAATTTAGCTCTACCGTGCATTTTGTTAAGTAGCTCTTTAGTGCCTTGAAAATCAACTTGAAGCATCTTTGTAAAATGTGGGGTCATATCGGTTGTAATCTTTTTAGAAAGCAAAGCTTCATCAATAACCGCCTTAACTTCTTTACCAGCTTCTTCATTCTTTTTAGGCAGTATTTTTTTTACAGCTGCAAGAACGTCATCGTCCGAAGCTCCATCAGAAAGCTCCAGTAGTTTTAATAGTTTTTTGTTCATATTTAAAGGTTTATTTATTACATAACATGCAAAGATTTCGTTAGGTTCTAAGGCGTGTATATTCGTTACTTTTGTTAATGTGTCGTTTTTTATTTCATCAACAAAACCAAGCTTTAAAGCTTCATCGGATGTTAACCAAGTTTCATCATCTAACATGCCCGCCAATTCATTGTTTTTAATACCTGTTTTATTGGAATAAGTTTCCATTAAAACAGACTTAATTTTATCTAATAAATCGGCTTGTTTTCTTAAATCTTTACTCTCTCCAAAACCGCCCGATTGGGGGTTATGAATCATATACATGGCATTTTTAGCCATGATTATTTTATGTCCTGCCAAACATATAACCGATGCCATTGAGGCTGCAACGCCATCAATATGCACCGTAATTTTGCCTTTGTCATATTCTTTGAGGGCGTTGTATATGGCATAGCCATGAAACACACTTCCTCCAGGAGAATTTATTTTAACGGTAATATCTCCTGTCTTTTTTTGCAGGGATGCAATAAACTTAGTATCTATTACATCTTTTCCTATCTCTCCATAAATGGTTAATTTGCTCATAATTGTTTAAATCGTTTTATAATCTCTTCTTGTACTTTTTCATCCCAATTTCTCCTAAAGGTTTCGGAATCTCCCATGAATTGTCTTTTAGGTATTCTTACCGTTAATCGTTCCTTTTTGGTAAGTGCCATAGCTTTCCATTTCTGGTCTCCAGTTACGCTAAACATTTTCCAAAAGTATTTTCGTGAACGTTGTGTAATGGGAATATTTAAAACACCTCCCTCATTATGTATTTGGGAATAAGGCGCACTGGCTTCAAACACAATTTTATCTTTTGTTGAGGAAATAACATCAATGCTATTGAATAGATGGTTGCTTTTTATAAGTAACTGAAATGTATCGTCTGTTTTTTTTGGTAGCCAAGCTTCAAATGAAGCATCTGTAAAGCCTTTATTATGGAAGTTATTATGTATAAATTCCATACCTTCTTTTTCGGCATCACTTTGCAAATCCCGCAATAGCTGTTCACTCATTGCAAGAAAATTGGGTGTTTTATTTATTTTTCCCATTCTTTCAATTCGTTTTTTTAAAGTTTGCAGGTAATGGCTCTACACTTACCCATTCTTTTTTGTTTGAGTTTTTTTTGTTGCCTGTACTGAACATGCTTTCATATTGTTCCTCTGTCGGCTCAAAGTCTTCTATCATTTGCATAGCCCAAAATCTTGTATTAATATCTAATCTTTCTTCATCTGCTATTCTAAGCAACTCCAAAAGGGCTGCTTTTCTTAATCGAAATTCATCAACAGCCCCATATGCTTCACAAGCGATTTCTATTACTATTTTGTTTTCTGATTTATTAAAATATACTGCCATGACTATAAGTTTTAATGTTGTTTAAATCGTTTTTAAAGAGTGTTTAAATTATTGATAGCGTTTCGTACCAATCTGTAATTTCCTAGCCTGTAAAGAGCCTTGATTACTTTTTGGTCTGTAACGTTGTTATGTTCGCAAAGGGTGTTTATTTCGCCTCGTGTGGGTTCTGTAAGTTCCTGCCATTGGTTGACACGTCCGTAAAATTCAGGCATGCCTATTTTGTTCTTGTCGGCTGCCTTTTTTATGTTGCTTAATAGGTACTCAACACCTGCCAAAACTATCCCTCCATTATCCTCTATACCATCCCAAATATCCTGTATGTACATAAGGCTGTTTGCCGATAGTTTTGAAGCTTCATCAATGATTAAAAGCGGATTGCTCTTTTTGTTAAGTTCATCAATAATGCGTTTGGTCATTTCGTGATCACTAGCCAACCACGATACGCCCAAAGCCCTCAGTATTTCAGATAAAAACTGTTTGGTTCGCATGGAGCGTGAACATGTTACTAAGTAAGTGTTTGCATTGGTTTCAAAGTACTGGCGCAATGCAAAGGTTTTTCCACTTCCCGAAAAACCAACGATACCAATCATTTTGTTTTGCTCCCTAGCTTCAAGGCATCGGTCTTGAATGGCTGTATAGTTTGCCGTTTCAATGGCAACCCATTTTTTAACACTAAAAAAGCTTCTAATTTTCATTAGCATACTTTCGTTTAGTTTTTCCCAATTCTCTTTTAATAAATTGGTTACGGTTGCAGGGCTTACTTCCAGTAATTCTGCCATTTGGTTTTGGCTTATGTCCTTTTTCTTTAAAAAGTCCTCAACCAATGTTTTTGTTTCTTGCTGTAATGCTTCTTTTTTCATACATTTGTGTTTCTATAATATTCTAAGCCGATATGCTTTATATCGGCTTTAAAGAGCCTTTTCCGAGGCTCTTTTTTACTAATAGGAAGTCATGAGCGTCCTCAATGTTTGAACGCTCAATTTTCCCTATCGGTTTTATTGTTTTTAGTTTTTCTTGGTCTTTCGTAATATGGTTTTCGTTGTAGAAAATCTCTAAAAGTTCTTTGCTTTCTTTAGAGTTTACTTGGTTTTTTTCCAACGATAGCGGATGCGTTAATTCTAGTTCGTCTAAATTGGCTTCGTTTAAACCTTTGTCAAACACCTTTTTAACTTCATTTTCAATATGGGTCTTGTAGCTTTTCTTTTTGGCTTCGCTCTTAATGATTTTAAGGGTTTCGGCTTCATCTAAATCTACATGCCCCATTTGTGTTTTTATAGACTTTTTGCATTCGCAAATTGGGAGGTCTGTTTTGTAATCGAACAACATAATCCAATCTAAATCCTTTTCATTATAGCGTACTGCAACCTTTTTATTTTGTAACTTTAGTTTGGTGTCGTTACACGCTATTTCGTAGGTGTGCTGTATTTTGTTTACCTTAATCTTAACCATACCACGTTTAACGGTATGGCTTGTTTTACTCCAAAACATCAATGCTGTTTTAACGCTATCCATAGGAATGGCATTAGGTTTTGGCATGTCGTTGCTTATTTGGTTTGGAGATTTACGACCGCTTATATTGCGCTCGTTATATTTGGCAATCATGGTAGCTATACGGCTTTTCATTTCGTTTGGCATCAACAAACCGTTTTTCTTAGCCATTTTTTGTATAAAATCGGGATTTGGGCGATTGTTTCGCTTACTGGTTACGCCCTCTCCTATATACCCCTCGTATAAAGCACATTCAACAGACTGGAATACCCCGAAAAAGCGTTCTATATAACTTTTATCTTGTGCATTGCCAACTTTAGAATTACGCCATTTTATACCCATTCGGGTCATTTGTTCTTTTAAGTCTAAAATTTCTTCGGTCTTTCCTGCACTAAAATTGTCCGATACTATTTCAGAGGGTAAATACCCCTCATTCATTACGGCAATTTTAAGGGCATTTAGTATGTTAAAACGTGTTTCGCTGTAACTCACATCAAACCCAACTATTTTACGGCTGCAAACGTCTTTAATAGCAAATAAATAAAGCCTTATCATCTTGGTTCTGCTATTGTCCCAACAATAAAACTGCATGGGGGTTCCGTCTATCATCCAAACATTTGCAGGGAATTTTGGAAGTTCCCTAACAGCATGTGGCAATACTTCGTCATTAAAGTGTTTTTTCCGTATCTGTAAGCATCAACAAGGGTTCTAAACTTGTTATCACTGCTCATAAGTTGTTTTATAGAACTTTCCGATATGGTTTTATAGCCCTTTAGTTCACAATGGTGGTTTACTAAATCGGCTACAACCCTATAAGGGTAAATTTGCTCATATTGTAGGTATGCCATAATTAAAGCTCTGTGAAAATCTTTAACTTTAGTACCCTCTTTATTGTCCTTTAAACCATTGTGTATTATCTGTTCTACGGCATCTTCACCCATGTATAGGGCTTGTCTTATGGTTTTTAGCTTTACTTTAAAACGTACCAAACTGGTAATGTTTGATTGTAAAACAACCTCATTTTTAATGAGTTCTTTGTGTATTTTAAAACATTCGGACACTTTGCCGTATGTGGTTTTTTCCAGCGTTCCTGTTAAGTGAACCATTTGCACCCAGTACGCATGCTCTTTGGCGTATTGGGTAGATAGTTTTATTTGGTTTTCTTGTGAATAGGCTAACCTATCCCAGTATAATTGAAGATAACCCCCATATGCCTCGCTAAATGCGTGTTGTAATTTAGCAGCAACGGGATTGCTCAATAGGTTAGCCCTTGAAGATTGTTCTTTTTCTTGTATTGCTTGTAATTGTTCAGCTGTTGGGATGTTGTATTTTTCCTTAGTGCCTTTGGGTATGGTTTCAAGTTTTATCCAAACTTTGCGCTTGTCATTAAAATCCTTGATGTTTTCCCATGATTGGGATTTTTTTTGTCTATAATAACAAAGTGCCTTTTTTAGATAGCTTTCGCTTATCCCAAAAGAAAGAAGTTCAGTATATGTAACATATCCAATCATTAATCAGTGAAGCATTTATTTATCATTAATTAAATCCAATATGTCTTTTTCTAACTGTTTGGTTTCAATGCTTATTTTTTTTTCTTTAACATTTTTAGGCTTTAGCTTTTCGTCCTTAATTATCTTTACAGCTTCTTTCATAATACTTATATAAGTATGATGATGATACTTTGTTTTTAATCTAAAAAAGTGACTAATCGTTTTTTCGGTTATTCCTGTTCGTCTATAAATTTCTTTTTTAGAACCAAAAGGCAAAAGATTTCCTATTTCTACTATTTTTTGATTATTTTGCATACTAATTACTTTTAAAGTACATGCAACAATATGATATTTTCATATTTTAAACAAATTATTATTATTATTTCTTATTATGAAAATTATTAAAGTAGATTACATCGATATTTTTGACCATGGTTACAGTTGGGATTTTTCGATTTCAAACAATGAAAATGAAAGACTTTCAAATGTACTTGACTACTTGAAAAAATGGGGATTAATCAATTCTTTAAAGGAATTTGCCAAAGATATTGGAGAAAATTCCGTCGGCATGAATGACTTAAAGAAGGGTAGAAAGAAAATTTCTATTAAGCATGTTATAAATATGAATAATTCATATTCTTACATTAATACAGATTATATTTTATTAGGAGAGGGGTTGCCTTTTAATGATGAATGGTTAGTTAAAAAAGTTGATGAAACTAATAATAGGACTAGAATAGAACTTGATATTGAAAAAGCAAAAGACAAAGAGGCTTGGAAAAAAATATTAGAAGAAAATCCAGATTACATTAATACAACAAAAAAACTGCCTACCTCAAAAAAAGAAACATCACTTTATGATAAGTTAATAGTTGTTCAAAATGAACTTTTAGAGGCTAAGAATGAAATAATAAAACTGAAAGATGAGATTCATAAATTAGTATTAAACCAAAAATAGAAAAGGTAACCTAAAACGTAACCTAAATAAATATAAACGGTAACCTAAATAAATATAACTTTTAACCAAGTCAAAATAAAAGCAAACAATTTTTATTTAAGTATCTGTAAAACAATAAAATAAGGTTGCAACTATTTTAAAAAGCAGTTAGTTAAAATGAAATAATACTTTTTAGGTATGAAAAAATATTGTAAGTTATTGTAAAACAGCCTTTAAACATAATTTAAACGCTGTTTTTTCATTTCTATTAAAACTAACAGGCAAATTGCAAAACAAGCTAAAGCATAAAATAAAATAGTAGTAAAACCAAGTGCAACCGCATCAATATACCAGTAATTAAGCACAAATGCACCTTTTTAAAGTTCTAAATGGTACATGAGTTAACAAAAAATAGTAGTGAATGATAGTTTTTTAAAAAGTATTATTTCATGTAAAAGTACCTAAACCGCCCAAAACCCTAACAAAATCAACCTTTTTCGAACCTTTTTATATTTATGTAATAGTATTGTTTTTAATTAACCCCCATAAAAGCATTTCGAAGTTTAATCAATTTTCAATTTAAATGGAATGCAGCTCAACAAGATTATGAGACACTTTTTAGCACGTATTCAGATTATTTAAATACAGATTTAGAAGGCTTTGGAACATTAAATTATGTATCATCGCATGATGATGGTGACCCATTTGATAAAAACAGAAGTAAACCATTTGAAGCAGGTACTAAATTATTGCTCGCACCAGGAACTTCGCAAGTGTATTATGGAGATGAATCGGCACGGTCTTTAATTATTGAAGGGACTCAAGGCGATGCCACTTTACGGTCATTTATGAATTGGAAAGACATTAACGAAAACCCAGAAACAAAAGCCATTTTAACCCACTACCAGAAGCTAGGACAGTTTAGAGCAAAACATCCAGCTGTTGGTGCGGGAACGCATCAAATGATTTCAAAAAGTCCTTATGTTTTCAGTAGGAGTTTTTCAAAAGGAGACTTCCTCGATTTAGTTGTGATTGGATTGGATTTATCTGAAGGCGAAAAAATCATGGATGCTTCATCAGTATTTAATAACGGGAATAGACTGCATGATGCCTATTCAAATCAAGATGTAATAGTTGAAAACGGAACTGTTAAAATCAACTCTAATTTCACTATTGTTCTATTAGAAAATGGCGCTGAATAATCACTGACATAATGTTGATTATCAATTAATTTTGTCAAATTGAGCGCAGTCGAAACCTAATTAAAAATCGAACTTTTTAAGACCTTTCGAGTGCGCTTAAGGTGATATAGTTTGACATTATTGACTAAAGAACTTTAAAATTGAATTTCTCACATTGAACTCACAATGAATAATTTCTTTTTTTTCATTGGATTATCGCATAATTCTTCCACCTTTTTGATATTCTCTTTGAATTCCATTAACAATGTATGATTGATATACAGTTTTTTTATTATCAGCCAAGGCACACAAACAAGAATATTGAACAATATTCATTATTTCTGCACCAGATAACTCGTATTTTTGGACAAGTTGAACAAGGTCAATATCTGAATGAAGTTTAACTTTAGATGGAAATGCATTTTTCCAAAGCAATAATCTTTCTGAAAACTTGGGCAACGGAAAATGAATGATAGCCTGAAAGCGTCTTACAAATGCTTCATCAATATTGCTTTTAAGGTTAGATGCCAAAATAACCAGCCCATTATAATTTTCTATTCTTTGTAATAAATAGGAAACTTCTTGATTTGCATATTTATCATGTGCATCCCTTACGTTGGTGCGTTTACCAAAAAGGGCATCAGCTTCATCAAAAAAAAGTATGTTCTCGGTTTTTTCTGCTTTAGCTAGTAAATTAGATAGATTTTTTTCAGTTTCACCTATAAATTTAGACACAACCATCGAAAGATCTATTTTATAAACATCTTTACCCGTCTGCTTACCCAATAGGCTTGCCGTTAACGTTTTGCCCGTTCCTGGTGGCCCATGAAACAGCACTCTGTAACCGGGTTTCAGTTTTTTGTGCATCCCCCAGTCATTCATCAAGGTATTACCATGTGTTATCCAAGCGTGTAATTCCTGAATTTGTTTAGAGGTTTCATCACTTAAAATGAGGTCATCCCAATCCATTTTTGTTTCAATAACTTGGGCTGGAAATTTCATACTAAAGCTTGGTTTATTGGTTTTTCCTTGGGTTAAAAGTTCTACATATTCTTGCGACATTATAATTTTTCCGCTCAACTTGGGTTCTCCTTCAAGAGGTTTTTCTAACCATAAAATTTGATGTTTTGCAAAAAAATGATTGGAATGAAAAATATCATATGTCTTTTTGTTTTCCTGAAAATTTATTCCAGAAAGCAAAAACATAGTCGTTTCGCCAGTTGGAAGAAAACCTCTAAAGTTTTTCCCTCGAACACCTCCAAGCTGAGGAAAATCTCCCGTAGTTGCTAATTTATTTTGAATGATACTATCCAGAAAGTTGCTTTGCACATGAGGTGAAAGGCAAAGTAACAATACTAATTTTTCTTCTTTATCCAATCCAGCTTCCTTAATAAAATCTGGGATATACAATGTCCATTCACTCATTTCTGGTATCGTGGGCTCTTGGTTATCCTTATCGGGTTGAAAATATTGGTCCAATCGGTACTGAATAAATTCTTTTAGATATTTGAATTCTGGATTAGTGTTCATAATTAAGCTTATTGATAAAGTTCTTCTGCATTTTATATTTAATGTTGATTAAGGCACAGATTCAGTAGCAGTAGTTGGGCAGGTAAAAGTTGCACCATGGAATGGATCTATAGCATCCTGATCAGCTTGTGCTTCCGCTTTCCAAGATTCCTGCATGCTACGTAATTGCTCTCTAATTTGTGATATGCCTGCATCTCGATTTTCAGCTTCTACGCTAAAATTAATTGCTCGAAATCGTTCCTGCATAACTGTTCTCCATCGTTCTCCAATAACTCGATGCTCTTGTTCATGAGCATTCAACACTGTCATCATAGCATTCCAAGCAGCTCTATCTGCTTCTCGGTTAGGACGTTTAGAAGGTGACCATGAGGGTTTATCTATGGTTGTGTTTACAGTTACCGTAAGTCCACTATGTCCAGTTACTGTTAAACGAATGCGACCATCATCCATTGATTCAGGTGGACTAATATTTAAATTGCCATTAAAACTATAATCTGAATTAGTTTGTGCCCACCCGGGTAAATAGGGCGAATTATTATCTAACCACTCTACCACATCATCACATTCCAATTCTGATGGTACTCTATAGGCTTGAATTTTTGGTTGAATATTTTTTGATTGCTGCACCACATGTGTCAATTCATGTGCTAGTAAACGCTTTCCATTGGCAGAATCTGGATTGTACTTTCCTGAATTAAAATACACATCTTTTCCATGAGTGAAAGCTTGAGCCCCTAATTGTTTATTCATTTTTACAGCATCTGTATCCGTATGAATATTTACATCACTAAAATCGACCCCAAAAGACGACTCCATTTCTGATTTTATGTTTCTTGACAAACTTTTACCCTTTCCTGATTTGTTTTTTATTTGTTGTGAAAGTGTATTGCTTACGGTTTGATTTGTGGAATTACTCTTTGATTGTATCATTTCTTCCTCTTCCTCCCCATCCTTTTTACTCACCATTTCTTCCTCTTCCTCTTCTGCTTCTTTCATACTAACCGCTTCTTCCTCTTCTTCACCTTCTTTCTTGCTGATTTCTCGCTTTTCCTGAACTAATTTACCCTCTTCTACACGTTGTTCAGCAGTTCCTAATTTCTCATCTTCTTGTGGGGTCGCTAAAGATTCACGTTGGATATTACTTATTTCTTTATTTTGAATATTTGGTTTTGCAGCATTATTAACTACCGCATCCGCCATACTATCTGCTTCTTTTTCATATTTATCGCCAGGTTTACCAACCGTAAGTTTTGTTTGTACACCTAATGCGTTTGAACCATTAAAGAATGGCGTTCTGTTTTCCTTCGAAAAAAATGGGGCTTCCGTTTTTTCAGTTTCTTCGTTATTGTGAGGACTTTTATTCCGACGGCTAGAAAATATGCTTTTCATGATTCATTATTTTTAATTAGTTTTTAACAAAAACTCTTTTGCAAGTTCTGTATAATCTTCTGCGCCATTCGAACTTTTATCGAATGTAAAAATATCCAACCCGTTTTCCTGTGCATTAGCAAGCGTGATATTTGATCTGACACGGCTTTCAAACACTTTTCCTTTTGAAAATTCTTTTTCAAGTTGTGTTTTAACTTTACGGTTCATTGTTTTTCTTTGGTCATATCTGGTAAGCACAAATCCTAAAAGTTTAAGATTTTTATTCATTTTTTTCACAAGATCTAAATGTTTTAAAAAACTCTTAGCTCCTTTTAAGGGTAAAAATTCTGCCTGTAATGGTATCAAAACCATATCGCTTGCTACCAAGGCGTTTATAGTTAGCATTCCCATGGAGGGCGGACAATCAATAAAAACAAAATCATAGCCTTTAAGTGAACTAAGAAGTTGTGCCAAAATTTGTTCCCTGCCGTAAACACTGGCTAGTTCCAATTCAGCATTTGCCAAATCTAATGATGATGGTATTAAATCCAATCCTGAAGCACTTATTAAAGCATCTGTTATTTTTGTCCGTTCACCAAATGCTTCTTTATGCAATACTGTGTAAACAGATTTTTTAACTTCATCTTTTATTACTAAAGATTGTGTGAGGTTCGCTTGCGGATCCACATCAATAAGCAATACCTTTTTGCCCAGATTCTTTAAACCGGCGGCAAGGTTTATTGCCGTTGTTGTTTTTCCTACCCCACCTTTAAAATTTGCTACAGAAATTATTTTCATACCTATTATTATTTTAACCTAATTTACCATTAAAATACTGCATGGCCTTATCCCAAACAGCGCAACCTACTTTATTACCTAGTTTTCGCGCTTCTAAATCGCCAGACACAAAATGAATGCCTCCATAAAGTCTGGATATACCTGCCTCATCTGCTGCTGCTTTTAAGGTGTCCCAACACAATGTAATATCTTCTGAAGGTGTACAACCAGGCTCAACTTTAGAGCCTCCTTTTGGTATGGTAACTGAATCTCCATATTTTCCGCTTTCGCAAAAATTTGAAAGCACTTCAGCAGTTGCTGCACTGAATGTACTATGACCTGAAACATACTCACCAAAAGGCGGTGTTGGAATATATGGCAACCAGTTATCTCCTTCAATTTCCTTGGTGCCTTCACAAGGACCTCCCCAAGCCTTAACCGTTTTACCTCTATATACATAATGAATTGCCGAAATGGGCCTTACATAATCATAATATAATTTGCAGTCCCAGGCTGCTATGGCTGCATCCATTAATGCATTGGATACTGCAAAAAACATCTTAATATCAAAAGCATTCTTGTAACCATATTTTTTTGAAAGGTACCTTGCTATTCTACAACATTGTTCAGGAGGTGCTGCCCAAGGTCCATTTTTATTATTAATAGCATCGGCAAACTTGTCTTCATGCATCCCGCCCCAGAATTCGGCTATCATTTTTTGCTCATCGGTTAATCCTTCACTATATTTTAAAAGAACCTCAGCTTGTTTTTCATAGGCGCGAGTACCACATTTGATAGGAGCAGGTGGTCTAAACTCGCCACCCCACTTTAATGCAAAAGGTTTTACCAACCCCCAATGTGCGGTAAGGCATTGTTGTGGCTTATTATCTTTTAATTGAGGTTGCCAGCGATCAGGATATTTTATGGATTGTGGTAATGGTGGGTTAGCAGGATGATAGCCACTGAAATCGGAAAAATGGCCTGCATATAAAGTTGAATATGCGTTAGATAAGTCGCCTGAACGACATTCAATAATCAATCTACCCGACAAATTGCCTATACCAGCAGGATTGTTAGGTTTTAAGTTTTTATCATCGGGGTCAAAACCACAATCGCACATAAAATCCCGGAACATGTTTTTATGTTCTGGTGGTAATGATAGCCAGAACAATTCCTGCAATACGGTATATGCGGCATGACTGTATGCACGCTCCCTATTACCTGAAATGCACTCGCTATCGGGCTGTTTTAAACGGCTACCAGTAGTGGTACTTACTTCACAACCGCCATCATTGTAATTGGTCCATGCATCATACATAGCTGTGTGAACCATTGCCAATGCTCTAGAAGCTATGGTTGGTGGTAAACCCACATAATGTATGGCATCGCAGGTTAACCGATTCCATTTGTGGGCTTTACTGGGTTTGTAATTTTCGTTTGTTGCCATGTCTATATAGTATTAAATATTTTGATTATATAATTTCATTGACAATTCAGAATCTTGCGGTGAAATTAACCTCTTCGTTTTAACAAACTCTCCTAAATTCCATAAGTCGACTCCTTTAGCACCTTCATTTTCATGCCAACTTGTTCCATGCCAATCATTGTTAGCTTCTTCATCATATATATAATTTCTAGCTATTTTAAACTCTTGCCCTATTTTAGTCACCAAAAAAAGAATATCTATACTTAAATAACCATCTTGTTCCTGATTCATAACAGAACAAAATGCTATATATATATTGTCAAACCTTTTAGATTTAGATTTATATTCACTCAATTTAAATAAAATCCTCTTTTTAAATGGCTCAGTTGGTGCAGGTGGAACTGGTATAAAAGATGGCATTTTAGGTTTGGGATATTCTCTAATAATAACTCCTAAATTATTCTTCAGAGCTTCAACGCAAAATGAGTATAGTAAGATAGCTTTTTCATTTGCATCCTTAAAATTATTATCTTGTTGAGCCGTAAAACTAGCATCTGCTTCAACCTGAAAAAAATTTTCTAAAAATTCTATTACATTATCCATACATTTATTTTTTCTTATTTATTAGTATTTTGCTCAAAGTAGTATCTGGCCCTATTTCTGTAAATATTCCATTTGCACCTATACTTTTTGTTCCATTTTTCTTAATATCATTTACCATATAAGTAACACCTTGACAAAGCTTTGGATCTTTATCACTTGCAATCATCTCTCTCAATTTTGTAATTTGTTCACTTGTCATTTTTGCATTGGCTGATTTTAATCCCTTAACAATTTCACTGTCCGTAACTGGATTCCATCTTGCTAAAACAGTTAAATCGAAAGTAACAAAATCTTCAGGGTTTTTCTTTTTAAGATTATTTTCTACTTTTTTAATCTGCTTTTTGACATACTCTTCGGCAGTTTTCATTGTTTTTCGATTATAATCTGCTGATGTAGTGACTAAATTTAATGCATTTTTATAGCCTGATCCCAGAAATGTATCTGCTAACACATGCGACGCATCAAAACCTATTTCTTTATTCGCAACATGCGAATCTGAGTCTTTTAAAGCTCTATTTGCTTCTTCTTGATTAACTGATTCTGTTCTACCTCGTGTTTTTGGTATTTTTAAGACCAAATCTCTACCATAAGTTATTTGATCTACTCCTTCTGTACCATTAACTTGAGCTATCTGTAAATGGCTGAAAAATTTTCGTATTTCATTTCTACCATTAATTTCTACCTCATAAGTATATTCAATGGTTATAGAACCTTTGTCTACTCTTACACTTATTACTTTAGGGGTAAACTTATCATGTTCTTCAGTTATATTGCCTTGTAATGATTCTTTGTAATAAGTTGTTAAAGAATTTGTTGCTGTTTTCTGTTTGTTTTTATCGGTAATCTGGTCTACAATGGCAGTTCTAGCTTCCATTGCTCTAGCTGTTTGTCCTCCATGAATTATAGGAACTCTATTATTTATAAATTCTTTCTTTTTACTTGTTACTTCTTGTTTCTTTTTCTCTTTTTGGTCACTTAAAGCTGTAGTTAGAGCATTACTAGCTTGATTGTTTACCAATTTTTTACCAAAACTGTGCGAATTAGCATCCATAGGAGATGAAAACAAACTTTTTGTTGAAGGAGTCAAACCTTTTAATTTTTCAACTAAAACAGGCCATTCCTTTACATCTTTTAAGTTTTTGCTGTTTTTTTCAATGGCATCATAGATTGCTAACTTAACATTTGGATCTATTTTTTTCAAATAAGCATCAAACCTAGCCATCACTCCATTTTCATCACCAAAAATTTCAAACAATTGAGTCATTTCATGCATTAATCTTTTTTCTTCTTTCTCTGTTACGTTATATGCTTTAGTAGCTTCACTAATTTCTTTTGGACTTGGGTTTTTTGTTGCCTGATCAATTTCTTTTTTTGCAGTTGTTGCTTTTACTTTTGTAGATTCATATAATTTACCGGCTGACTGGAGCATTTTTTTTGCTTTTTCTTTTTTCTCTTCAGGAAGATCACTTACTTTTTTATCCCATTTAGTTATCCTACCCTTAATAGTCATACGAGTACTAGCTACCATAATTTCAACCCCATTTTTCGTATCTATCCATATTTTATGTGATTCACCGCCTACGTTAAAACTTATTTTTTCACCTACTTCTTTATCTTTTAAAATATTTTTATCATCTTTTTTATCTTTACCGTCTTTTCCTTTACCCTTACCTTTACCAAACAATTTACTCACCTGTTTCACAAGGAATTTAACCATCTTATCAAGAATGGCCTTAAATGGTTTTTGTATGGTTTCAATGACCTTACGAATTGCTTTACCAATACCAGAAAGACCTACAAAACGGGCAGCAAATGAAAGAATCATGGGTATGGTTTTACCCAATGTTTTTTCAACAAACCCTGCTGCTTGACCAATGGCGCCGCTTGCAATGGCTCCTATGGAATCGAAAACTGATTTTACAAAATCTATAATACGATCCCAATTCTCTACAAAAAACATGACTACATCATATAGTAACATAATGGCTTGCACAATGGCTCCTGCAGGGTTGAGCATTGAAAGCAATTTGACTGACATTTTCTTAATAATTTGGGTAACCGCCCAATTACGAATGCCTTCCATTACTTTTGTTTTGATCTCTCCCGCTTTTTCCATTATTATATCCCACAAAGCAATAGGACCTTCTTTAACTACGCGTTTGATGATATCTACCCCTTTTTCAGCAGCAGCCATAATAGTCTCGCCCTTAGCTCCTAAACCTTTTACGATTTTAGGGCGAATGACATTCCATGTAAGTCCAGCTACCTGAAGACCAAGAAATAAAATGCCTTTCATATCAAACTTTTGGGGTAATTCTAATCCGCTATCGCCCATTTGCCCCATGAGCCATCCCACAAGTCCTTTTTTAAGCCAAGAAACAATGTTGGTTACAAAACCTTTAATTCCGCCACCAACTGCTTTTACTAAATTTTTGAAAAAACCTATAGGGTCTGTAAACAGTTTTTTCAGTACCGTTGCTCCCTTATCTAATAAGCTTATAATTTTATCTGGGCTACCTCCAAGTTTTTCAATGGCCCATTTAAAGAATTTCTTAGCGGCATAAAGCAATAAAGCACCTAGTTTGCCAACCAATCCACTCATTTCAGATTTCATTTCTTCAATCTTCTTATCAATGGCTTTCATGGCTTCATCCTTTTTATCGCATAATTTTTGCTGAAGTTTTTTCTTCTCGTCTTCTACATGCTTATCGAGTGCTTCAAGTTTTTTTGTTGTTTCTTCCTGCCCTCGTTTACCAGCTTCTTTTAATTCTGGCCCAAGTTCATCTATGTACTTTTGAATCTCTTTTTTTGCAGTAACAATTTCCTCTTTACAGGATTTTATTGTTTTTTCGTTTTCAGCATTAATATCAATAATTAAGAGGTCTATGGCTTTTACAAACGTTTCACGCTCGCTAGTGAATATTTCTTTAATTGCTGGAAAATGATCTATGCCAACAAATTTGTCTTTTAACCATTTGGCGCCGCCCCAGAATCCGGAATATCTATCAGATTTCCATGCATTCACTCTACGTTTTACATTATTTTCAAATGCTATAGAGTGTGTTTTTTGTCCATTGTCGAACGTATTTAAAGCCTGAGTTTCTAAATTACTTAGTTTTTCTTTTACAACATCTTCCGCTAGCTTGTACCTATCATTAATCCATTTTGTAACATTTTCTCTCTTTAGCTCTAATTCAGATTTTGTTTTTTCTTGCTCAATTTTTGCTCCATTAAGTTCATTGTTTCTTTGTTCCTCCATTGAACCTCTTGCCTTCTCTTCTTCTTTTTGAAGGTCGGTTTCAACTTTACTTTGTTGCTCTGCTGCAAAATTTTGCAAATTGGCAGGTTCGGTTGCAACTTTTTCTTTTAAAGTGGTTTTTTCTTTATTTGCTTCAGCTATATCGCCACTATCAACATTTTCAAACTCCGCTTGCATGTCTTTAGACACACCTTCTTTTTCATAAATTCCATCTGCTTCCTCTTCAAAATTAGAAAGATCTGTTTGTTCAATAGGTACTGCTGGTACTGCGCCTTTACCAAGGTTAAGGTTTGAGGTATCTGGAGCGCTCTCTATTTCTGGCAAGGCTTCTGGTATTTCACTTTCAGCTGGTGCTGGCGGCGTTTCTATTTCATTATATGTACCTTGTATTTCACCAACTTGCTTGGTGGTTCCTGCCAACACTTTGTTTCCAATTACTTGTGCTTTTTTTTCTGACTCAAACTCATTGAGCTCTTTTACTTTTGATGGAACGGCATCAGAAATTGCCTTGTCCATTTCACTTTTAATCTCAGCATCGTTAGCCTTTGGCTCTTCGGCTTCTTCTAGAGTATTTATTTGTTCGGCATTGCTGAGAGATTGCCCTTCTTCTAAAGGAGGTTCTACCGCTACATCTGTTTGCGTAGTTTTTTCTTCAGCAGTATCGTGAGCCGATTCATTATCTGCCAATTCTTGTGATTTTTTTGCTCCTTCATTACATACACCTGCACTTTGGGTTTCAAGATATTCAAGGGTTTCACCTCCTTTTTCCATTAGTGGTGCTTCAGTTGTTTCTGTACCGGTTGCATTTGCCTCTTCATTAACGTTTGGTTCAGCAACTGCACTATCTTGTTCAGGTTTAGGTTCTTTTTTCTTTTGTGAAGCTGGCACAACAACATCTGGTTTCTTGGGCACGGGTATAGCTACTCTAGATCCATTAGATCCTGACGCTTCAGGTAAAGGTTCCGGTTTGGGCGGCTCTACTACTGGTATCCCTTCATTTGCCATTAGCTCTGCTTGTTCACCTTCTTTAACGGCTTCATTTTGCGTTTTTATAGCTTCAGATGGATCAAAAGCATCTTTTTGTTCTTTATTGCTCTCTTTTATTTGTCTTTCTAGCTCCTCTTTATCTACTTCTTCTTCAAGCTGAACATCTGGTTTTTTCATTACACTGGCGCCCTGCTGTACCGTATGCGTCAACTCATGCGCCAATAAATGTTTCCCTGAATTTGAATTGGTATCATATTTCCCTTGGTTAAAATAAATATCATTGCCATGGGTAAAGGCTTGTGCCCCCAATTCTTTATTCATTTGAACGGATTCACTGCATGTATGTACTTTTACATTACTAAAATCGGCTCCAAATTCTGAGCCCATAGAATTTTGTAAATCAGATGGTAATGAACTCCCTTTTCCTTTACTTGAATTTAAACGTTCTTCTAAATTAGGTGCTTCATTTGTATCTGCGCTTGCTTCTTTTTTTTGTAGTTCTGTATCGCTTTCTAACAGTTCTTCATGTTCCTTCTTTTGTAATTTTTCGTCCTCTTCACAATGGGCACATTTTGGTTGAATTACTGGTGATGAAATTAATTTTGTTTGTATTTCAGATTCGGGTTGCTCTGCATTACTTTCGAAAATAGGTTTAAGTTGAATAGGATTATTTTCATTTACTGAAACCTCTTCTTTTTTTTGAAGTTTTTCTTCTTCTTCACATTCTGAACATTTGGCTTGTATTGCAGTATTTCCATTATAACCTATGGTGTTTGCTGACTCGTTACTTGATGATAAGCGTTGAACCACCTTATCTGCCATAGTATCGGCTTCTACTTCATACTTATCATTAGGTTGACCAATAGTTAACTTAGGCTGAACAGTTGTTGGACTAAAAAAGGCTTCGGGAGTCTGATTTTCATTAGATTTTGAAAAAAAGCCGTCTTTCCCATCTTTATTAAAGAAGGGTTGCCGCTTCAGTTGTATTTGGTTTTGAGCGGTTGAACTTTTTTTTTGTACTTCTGCTACTTCCAATATTCAATTAATTTATTCTATCTCCATTCTACTTTCAGCATGTCATTCATCCAAGGTAATTTGATGATGCTTAAATTCCATGGCAACTTATCGAGTAAAACATCCAGGGTTTTATGTTCTACATATAGTTTCCATCCGGATGCTTCCTTTTCTAGTTTTCCTTCACGTATTAAAAACCCTTCCCGTAAACTATCAGGACTCACATTTCCTAAAGCGCCCCAATGCTCAATAGCTGCCCCTAATACATTGTTGACCTCTATTTTTTCATCTTTTGTTATGATAAGTGTATGATCTACAGGCATGTTTACCGGCATGTTGCACAAGAATTTTGGCAATACCATTTCATATTCATGAGGTTTTTCATTTTCGGTGGCTAAATAATGGATAAGTAAAACTGCCTTACTTTGACTTTCAAAATCCTTAAACTCATTATTTTCCAATAGATTCAACTTTCTAAAAAGCGCGCTTAAAAAAGGGTGCAATAATACCACGCCGGCATTTTTAAAAAAGCTTGGGGTTTCAATAGTTTCAATTTCTACTTTATTTTCATCCTTTGTATATACAGTAGCATCTAATTGGATTTTAGGGTTCTTTTTTAAAGTACTATATAGAAATGGGTATTGATTTTTCTTAGGTCTTGTTACGTTATTCAATTCCTTGATTACTGGATTAAATTCTGGAAGACCTATCAAATTTTCACATATTTCGGTAGTATTCAGCTTTTTTTCATCAATAATTACTTGTTGGAATACCGACTTCCATAACGCTATTTCTAATTTTCTAAAAGGTTCCTTTTTCTTTAAAAGAAGGGTTTTATAAATGGCCTTAAGTTCTTCAAAAAAGACCAATAAATTGGACTGTGCATATCCGGTATAAAGTTCTGTAATCGATTTAAGCTGCTGTGGATCATGTTGAAGCACTAACCTTTTTAAAGCTGTGGGATGCTTTTCCAATAATTTTTTAAGTGCCAGTACCGCATTTGAATTTAGGGCAAGGGTTTCTAAAACAAACTCTATCCAATCGTCTTTTGGCGGTATGGTATACGATGGTAACATGCCCTTTCTAAGCCAATAAAGCCATATATTAAAATAGTGCTCACTTTTAGTTTTTTGGGAATTGACTTTCCATACATCTTCACTTTCAATACTTCCAGATTGCAACTTTTGTTTTTTATTGATAAGTTCTTCCTTTAAAAGACTTATTACTTTTTCAACTATGTTTTTGGTGTTATTTTCACTAAAAGTTACCTCACCCAAATCCAGTTCCAAAGTATCAAAGCGTAATATTTCATCCTCATTAACCATACTATCAAAAAGTTTATTCAACTCGGGAACCATATCTGCCCACACCATATCACTTACTTTTTGTTGCATGGCATATACATTTTTAGAAGTGTTCACTTATATATTAAAAATCTGTTTCCCTATGAGGTGATGGTTCGCCATATATTTACTTTAACAATGTTGTTAATTGATTTAAAACCTTTGGATTTGCAAGTGTTTTTAATGCGTCGCTATGCCATTCATTATTTAATTCCTTAGTTGAAAGTCCGTACTCACTTAAAACTGCAATACTTTGTTTGATACTTTTTAAATCTTCCTTTTTAATAATTGCTTTTTCATCAAGGGTCAGTTTATCAAACAAATGCCATGTAGCATTTTTTAGCAATACTAAAAATGCATCTACATCATTCCCTTTTTTTAAACTATATTGATTAAAGAAGTTCACTAATTGTACATAACCAGCTATGGTAGGTGTATTTTCTAAAAAGAAAATAGTGCGTTCATAACTTTTAGTTTTAAGCATTTTTTCATCTGATGCTGTTTTAACGTTATCCAAATATGCCGGTTTTCTTTGTCTTACTTGAGCTAATATTTCTTTTTTGGTTGGAGGAGCCTTTTTAGCTTCATTTTTAGTTGAAGAAATGCTACGAGTTAATGTTACTGTTACTGGTTGTGCACTGGTATCGGTTACAACATCTCTTACATCATCATAGTTGTTTTCTACAGGGCAATACTTCCAAAAAATAGTACCTGTAGTGTCGGCAGGTAAACAGCATTCACTAGGATCTTTCACTTCTTCACTTTTGCAATTACAGTCCCCTTGTTCTCCAGGAACTGTGGGACAAGCTTCTTCAGATTGAAGTGTTTTGATGCAGTCTGCTAAACGATACATGGGTGAAGCATTGTTTGGATCGCATAAAGGAGCTTCCATATCCTGCATCCAATCGAGCCATTGCATGTAAGCATCTTCAAATTTGCACATATTACGCGGACTTAACCACAGTATATTAAGCCCAACCAATGCGGGAGATTCCTTGTAAAGTAGCTGCTCAAAAGCCAATCTAGATTCTTGGGTTCTAAACTGTTTAGACCATGAAGGCAATGCAACGGTTGCCCAAAACGAATAGGGATCGCTACCTGGTAAATAATAAATGGTATTATCTTTTTGGGCACATGGATCGTCCTTATCCATATCGGGTTGCCATTCTATATCGCAACAATAATCAGGACAAATAGGCAACAAGCAATTACCAAACCTTTGGTTTGTACCGGGTACAGATTGGTCTTTAAACTCATTTTCCGTTCTAGGTCTCAGCAAGATATGTTCCAGTACATGCATTCCCATATCATTTACACATTCTTTGGTTAATTTTATGGCATCCTTAACTTCTTGTAAACTATCATACTGCTGTGGGTGATAAGCCAATTCTTTACTTTTATCTACAATTTGAAATGAATAAGGGCCATTTTCACCCTTCGAAGTACATTCTACAGAATATAATCCACTGGTTATCAATTCACAAAGTTCTCTAAAGGCATTTAATGCCTCTGTGCAACAACTATAACAATTACTACTAATAAATGGAAAAGGTTCATTGCATGCCTGGTTTCCATCTTCTGCTATCACATCATCACAACCACAAGGCTGTAAACCGTTTTCAGTAATTTTCTTATCATTTTCTTTCCAATAAAGCCTATAACAATAGCCATTATCTGATTTATAAACAGGAAAATAATTAGCTAATTGATTTAAAGCATCAACATCTAAATTGGCTTCCTCTAATATTTTAGAAATTCTTTCATCCTTTAACTTTTCTTTCAAGCATAATTTGATAGCTTCTTTAATTTCAGCTTCAGTTTTTGCAGTTTTAGGACATTCTTTTAAACAAGCTCTAATTATTTCCACTAAAGAACACATGGTATCTCTACTTGAATTATTAGTGTCAATGAAAGATACATTGGTATTAAAATGTGAACTCAAACTTGCATTAGATTCCCCTGCGCCAGATTTGTATGAACCATATTTAGTCCAATCCAATTTTTTTAGAACTTCCATCCATTTTTGCATCTGTTCATCCCTTTGGGCTTCAGAACTGTAGTAACAATTATGATTTACCACAAAATAACTTGGGGAAACAATTTTAAACTTCCAGTACTTTTGGTCACAAACTGGGATGTAATTTTTATCGTTGTCTGCTGCATACACAAATTCTCTTACGCCACCAGGAACACAATTTTTGCAATCATCTTTCTTATCAGGAAAAACATCATTCCAAGCCTCTTCTTCTGTTTGAAATTCGCAAAAACTTTCTGCAAGCACCTCAACCAACCCTACATAAAAGCATCCTTTCTCGCAAAGTATTCGGCAGTTATTTGAACTACCAGCAAGTACATAAAAATGTTGGTATGCTAAAAGGGCTTCTTCATAAGTAGTATAACATTCAACGCTGGTCCATAGTAAACTTCCCAAATGTTTTTTCTCACTACAACAGCCACAAATATCTTCACAGTCACCTACCTCATTTTCAGCACACTCACACAATCCTTTAAGCATACCTGGTTGTGGAATAACTACTTCATATTTAAACGTTGTTTTTTCCTCTTCTTCAATTTTATAAATAGGAAATATATCAGCCAATTTTGTATAATACTCTATAATATCGTGCCCTTGTTCTTTTAACTCTTTTATTTTTTCTTCAGGAATTACGGCTATAAATGACGTTTCATCGCATGCTGAATTGGATTCAGAATTTTTATAGATTTCTTCAATACTAATTTTCCCTTCAGTTCCATATTGGGTAGCATCCGTTGCAAACCCAATAATGTTTAAGAATTCATTTTTATAGGCTTCTTCCGCCGCTTCATAATTATCATATCCCAAATAACTTATCAGTACAAATTCATGGTTTTCGTTATCATTAAAGCATATTTGATAGTGATATTTTTTAGGATCTTTTTTAGGGCAAACCACCATATTTTTAGGTGGGCATTGTTTTAAATTAACGGGGGGCACCAGATCACATATCATGGCTTTTATACGTTCTGCTGATGCTCTTTCTGGGCACTTACGGCTTATAGCTACTGGCGAATTTTTCTTGTAAAAACGCCATTCGAACATGCCGTTTTCATTTTCAGACATTTCACTGGCTACAAATTCTGGGTTCGGTTGTCCTTCATTTGTATATATCGTACTCATATACGCCATAATTGCCGATGCTTTTTCAGCGTCTGCCTTTACATCTTCTTTTTTATATTGAAATGCTATGGGTTGTTTTTCATTGGCGGCATCAAAAAGAGCAAATTCGTAGTCAGCCTCTTTTTTTGAAACTATTAATGAAAAGGTCTGTATTTTTTTAACGAACCCAGTATATGCTTTAGAAGCGCTTTCATAGGTCTTATACGTATCCTTACTAATAAAAATGGGTGAGAACTCACCTTGTGAATTACTGTCACCATATAAAAAGTTATATAATGCTGGAGTAGATTCTACCTTAAATTCGTACAGGTGTTCTTCAAAAACAGGATGGTTGCCTTTTACAGCTTCCGCCACTGCTACCTTATCAAAATCTGCTTTAGATTTTGCTTTGGAAGCGAACTCGGTATCCGATTTTAAAATTTCTTTTTCACCTTCATAAAGCGACCAAACATACCGTCTGGGTTCTTCTTTTATTGCTACAGGAAGTTCGTTGCTTTTAAGAAATTTTGTTACAGAAGTTAATGATCTATTTCTATCCGAAGCTGTTTCAAAATGATCTGGGGGTAAGGCTAAAAAGGAACCGAATTCATCTCTTATAATAAAATTATACTCTGGGTTTCCTTCATCACCAGATAATAGATAATTCTTTTTATTTCCACCAAATTGATAAACCTTATTTATTTCTTTAAGTGCTTCTTTTTTAGAATCATAAACACAGTAACTTACAAAAGGTTGCTGATTAACACCTACGGGAACTTTAAACCCAAACTTATTTTTTATTTTATTGTAATCTGGTTTAGAACTTCTATTATTGAAAATCTTTACGGAATCTTCAATAGCCGTTTCTTTATTAAAATCGGTGGTATTAATTTCGTTTGAAACTGCTATAACGTTGTCTTTTTCACCTTTTAAATAGATTTTAAAAGTATTGTCTTTGCCTTCAATACTTAAATTTTTAGAGGTACTACCCCATGTTTTAGCCTGTCTCCATGCAGCCACTGCTTTATAAGCATCTGGATAAGAATTTACAGAACTAAACAAAATCTTATTGTTTATTTTTAAACTCCAGTTAAGTGCTGTATCATGCTCGGTTACATAAGCATCAAGCGTTTCATTGTTTATTAAATGATCCCATGCTTCCTCATAATCATTAAAAACGGACTTACTTTCTACCTTATCTTTAGATCCTGTATTAAGAAGATGCCATTTCCAACTTATTAATGTATCTATTTTTAAATCGAGTTGGTTAGTATCGAGATAACAATTTTTTCTTTCTATTGGAAGTAATCTGAGCTTATTCTTTTCTTTTGTTGAAGCCGATAGTTTTCGTGAATTGATGGCTTTTATAAATTCATCTCTGGTATCGGTGGCTATTTTTGAAGAAGCCATTTTCGAATTATCGCTTACGGTAACAATGTCGTTTTTATAATTTAGCAACTCCTGATGGTAGTTATATTTAGAAATAACAATATTTTCATCGGCTGCTTGTTCTGAAAATATGCGATGAATTACTGATGAGTTGAAGCCATTCAGATTTTTTTCGAGTTGTTTGTATGTTTCTTCATTGCGAAGTTGGACTAGTAATTTTTCTGCGGCATTGCTTAACGCTTCCCTTGTTTCATAACTTCTATTGCTTCTAAAAAGTATATTTCCTGATGGGTCTTTTAAAAGCAGCTTAAAACATGGTGTGACTTCAAAATTACATAAATTCCGACGCGTATAATTATTAAGTCCGGATAGAAGGGTTGTTCTTTTTTCGAACCCAGAAACGTTATCGGTATTCCATGAAGGTTCCAAATAATTGAATGCTTTTCCTCTATTTCTGCTTACTTCGGCAAATTGGTTTAAATAGGCCGATTGATCGTTTACAGTTTGTTCGTCAAAGTCTTCTTTATTGATTTTTTGACGGTATTTAAGCAAGGTATAGTCTGTAAAATCTTCACCAAATCGTGCTAGAAGATGATCTAAAAACTGTTTTCTTCTGGCTATATATTCGTCCTTATTTTCGGTTAGTTTTTGTATTATGTTTAAATAAGATACAGGATGGTAACTTATTCCAAAATAATGCATATCAGGATCTACACTCTCAGATTTATTAGTAACAAGGTTATAATTTTCCAATATAGACGCAAAAAATGCCACATTATTAGCTTCGTTTTTGGCATCATTTTCAGATTGAAATCTTTTGGTACCCACCAATAAAACATCATTTGGAGATTGAGGGCACAATACGAAAAAGTACCCAAAACGGTCGGACAAAATTTCTATGGTGTAGTTGTCATTAAAAAATGAATCAACCAATTGGTTTATATAAATAGCGCGAATGTTGGAAGAAGAAAAAGTAAACAGGTTTACCAAACCACTTTTACCATTACAATAATTGCCTATGGTTAATTCTGTTCTTGAGTTATTCTTCAACAATTCCAAAGCTTCTTTCCACTGTAAATCATTGGAAACAGTAACAGCAAACTCCAACCCTTCTGTTAAGTTGCTATTTTGTTCATAAAACTTGAGTAATTTATCAATTCCTGGGGCTGTTTCTGTTATTTGAGTGAAATAGGTTTGCTTCTCCTGTAACGTTTTTTCTTGTTCCGGTTTTATTGAAAACAAGGAACCCATGTTTGCCAACTGTGAAGTGTAATTGGCTAAAATCTGGTCATAAAACATGAGGTACCCTTTTAATTGAAGGGCTTGGGTTTTTCTTAATAATGTGGCGTTTTCTGGCAAACCATCATCACCAATACCATACACTACAGGAAAATCGTTTTGTATGGAATAGTAATGATCTAGATCTTCCCGATAGGTGCCAGTTGGTACTTTGGCATCAAGACTATCTGATGGTAATTCGAATTTTTTTGGGAAGGACAGTGTTTTATTAATTTTCGTTTTATCAATTAGTAATAACCCTTCTGAGCTATATAAATCGATGCATGTATTCTCCAAAGAAAAGACAGGTACTTCACCATCACAAATCATGTTTCCTTGAACCCAATCAATAGCATCTACATGCGTTCCTTTTAAACCTTTTATATGTATTTTTTTGATTTTTCGTACGCCTTCAACACTTAGAACCACATGGTACAAATCTGAAAGATGTATCTCTCCTCTTCTCTCTAGCTGCTCAAGCTCATCGGTATCAACAAAACCGTAACTTTCTTTTCTATAAGGTCTTCCTGCAAAAATTTCATCGATAGATTTCCCTTTATCCAACAATCCGTTTAGGGTGTAATAGTTGATTTGAGGCTGAATAAAATTTCGGATTGCCTTGATTATTTCTTTATAAACCACTTCTGGACTAAAACCAGAATTCAGTTCTACTTCGGCGCACACACCAATATCTACAGGCTTTAAAACATTTATTTCAAAAACATCTTCACATAAATTTCTGTATGCTGAAAGTAATTTTTTTACTTCATCAATAAGAACCGCATTGTTTTTAACATCACTTTCCTTTTCAATATAAACGTTGTATAACCCATTAAGTTGAATTTTTAAAAACCCAGGTCTTGGAGGCACTTCATTATCATTATTAAAATTATTACATTTTCTAAATGTGGCATTACCAACCTCATTACAAGAAAGCGTATTGTTGAATGGGTTTACATATAATGATTCATCATTTACAGGTTCCAACCATGCATTTCGAACTCCCGGAAGCTCCAATAATAGTTTTCTATAATCGGTGATGGTTACGGGGTTTATGGTTAATACTTCTAGTGGGGTTAAAAAATTATCATTTCCATGTTGCTCATCTTCATGGGCAATTAAATCTTCAATAGGCAGATTTGTTTTGTAACCAAGATCCATAAGGGCATATACCAAAACCTCAAGTATGGTTATACCGGGATCATGCACATTATGATCGGTCCAAATCTTGCCAGAAAGATTGCCAATATGTTCTAATCCTTCCTTTCTAAGTTCTTTAAAATCCAGAAATTGAGGTAAATCCGGATCGGTCAACTTAATAACGGATGCTTTATTTCCTGATAATTCTGCCATACTGAATTAATTTAGTCTTCATTTAATTAATTACGGGTTCTGGATCTGGTTGAGGTTGCGGGCGTGGTTCTTCACAATCGGCACATGCTTCATCTGATATGGTAACACAAATATCTCCACCTGTAAGTACAGACCTAGCTGTAAGTGGCTTAATAACGGCACCCGTTTGCTCGCAGGGACCTTCTAATTTTATACTATCAATAAAATCTATATAATCTAGCTGTTCCACATACCCAACGATGTCTGAAAAATAGATTACTTGACCAAAAACTATCTTTTCTGAATCGCCCAAAAACCAAGGAGCCAAGAAAAGGGCAATATCTTCTTTTAACTTTTTAGAATAAAAGCTTGACGACTTACCCCTGTACAACCTAACTTTTATTGTTACATCAATATATTCATATCGGGGATTCATAACTTTAATACGCGCAAATGGCGAGGTTCTTTCTTTAAGAAAATCTGCTATTTTTTCAAGTAAACTTACTGGGGCTTTAGGTTCTTGTAAGTTACCTGATTGAAGCTTTGTAAGATCTGGAATTACTGCCACCACGGAATAGCCCGGAGCTACTTCTAGGTCGCGTCTGTAAACATTGGCTGAAAGTCCCATGGTATGGGATATGCATTTTACTTTATATATTTCCGGGAAGCCTTCCAATACTACTTTTTCATAATCTGAAATGGTAATTCCTCTTCCTTTATGTTTTAAATGTTCGCTTACCCGTACATAAAAATGACCCGATGCTTCTGGAAGTCTGCCACCAAAAGAAGGATATAACTGTTCTACTTTTTTTACACTAAAATCGGCTTCTACCAATTTGGCAATACTTTTTGCTTGAAGCGGTTTATCAAGCCTGTTTTTATCACTTAACAAACTAAATCTTGCCGATGTTTTTGCTGCTTGGGTATGTACTCCAATAATTTCTGCAACAGCACTTACGTTTTTAGGAGCTGTAACTTTTATCCAATATAAATTGTCGGGCATGATGGTGTTTCCAATTTTATTAATGGCTTTTGGCACCACAATAGTTACGATGCCCGATATGGTAAAACCATCGGTTTCATCGGAAATAACATCAAAATCGGATAACAATTTTATCCATTTATTATTACTTAAATAATACCAATGTATGTCTGCTCTGTCTTGTTCCGAATCTGCTGTAGCTTCTGCCAATTGAAAGAGTATGGATAAAGTGCCTCCTGGGGTTATATTTTCAATACCTATAAACAAGGTGCCTTCATCATCAAAAAACGGGAACAAAGTTGGGTTTTGTTCTATATCTTCAAATTTAGAGGTGTTTTCGTATGGGTATAGGTGGATGATATCAATGTCTTCTTTAATAGCGTTAGCTGAATAATCAATATATAAGTTTTTTATAATAGGTGTCCAAGGTTCATTAGGGATTAAAGCCTGAAAAGCATCTCCTTTAAGAAAATTAAAAATATTTGACAGTTGTAATGCTTTATCAAAATCTTCAAGTACTTGTTCAACCTTTGAAATTAAATCATTTACTCCATCAGTATCATTAAATAAATCCAATAATTGACTGAAAAAATTAGCAACATCAGTTATAGCTGTTTGTGCAGGCCCGTTGGCTAAGGATGACAATGAATTAAAAATATTTGTTCTTTTACCATTAAAAGTCGCTGCAAAATCTAACACAGCATTAATAACATCGTCAAAATACCCTAATAGATCTGTATTTATAGTATTTCTGATAGTTTCGATATTGGTTTTTACAGAACTTACTGTATCTATCACGTTGGTTTCATTGGTTTCAATAAAATCCAACACTTCATTTACTTTGGTTATCAAATCTTCAGAAACTTCTTTTATCTCATCAATTATGGCATCAATACCTAAGAAATCTAGTATAGGAGTTATGATTGTTTTTTGAGACTCACTTATATAAATGGCATCTGTAAGCTTTTTACCTTGATCTATATAAGCGTAGGCCAACATTTGTCTCGCCAAAACGAAAGGATATTCCTTATGAAGGAAATCTTGATCAGCGAGCGTAAATTTTAAAAATCCATTTAATGAATTCTTATAATTATCAATAGATTGATTATAATCTACATATTTTATAGTGCCGCTATTTTCTATTTCCCATCCATAGATAGCTTTATCACATTCTAATTCACAAAAATCCTCATCAGTTTTGCTAAATAATTCAATTTTTGAAGATGTGTTTAACCATTTTCCATCGTTTAATTTGTCTATTTTAAGTTTAAAAGCATCTTGATCCAATCCAAAATTTTCCAAATTAGGAGGTGATCCCAAATCTTTTACTTTTTTTATATAGGCTTTATAATAATCATTAAAACTTTCTGGTTTGTCTTTCCATTCCAAATTAACCCGAATGCACTTCCACTTTTTAAACAATACCTCTTTGCTGCCAATATAAAAACTGGGGCCTAAAAAGGGATCTGTATCCGCTTCACTACCTTCTTCGTCATTTAATAAATCTACCTGATTCATTGGATTAAAACCTGTTACTTCGGGTCTCATTCCAAATGGAAAAATTTGACTATTTATATCTAATTTACCATCATCATTTTGCACAATCAACTTTTTAACCCCACATACTTTAACATCAATAAATGCATCAATCAATTTTAATTTTTTTAGGAAATTGTATGGAGAAATATATTTATTTACTGATTCAAGTTCATTCTTAATTAAGCAACATTCACTTTGTATGTCGCTATTAGTGTCATGATTAATTTCAAGTGCTTTGTTTAATTCAATTTTAACTAGCGGAAGCGTTTTCTTTAAATCAATCTTTTCCTCTAGCACTTCTTCATTATAAAAAGTTATAGCAGGAACATCTGCTTCCAAGTCAATTTTTAATTCAAACTGCACTTGTCCTGAAGCTGGAAATTCAGCTATTGCAATTGGTGGAACATTAATGGTAATTATAGGTGTTGCTGCAATCCACCCTTCCTCGCCACTAAACCAAACATCGAATAAAGGTACTTTAACCGGTAATGAAGATTGAATACAACTCCCAACTATCTTCCTGTCTCTTTCATCAAAAATTGTTTCACAGCTAATTGTATCTTTTGCACTTAAAAATTCCTCAAGATCGTTAAATTCATAAGGACTTTGTTTTGCTAATAATTGTGCTATAAAATTTTTAGCAGCTACTGATAAAGCGTTTGCACATTCATCTAAAAAATTATTGCTAATAGTATGTGTTATTTGATTTTTTTCGGATAGCTTATCTTTTATATTAGCCAAAACAAAAGAATCTCCTCCGGCTACATCACAATTAAGCAATATTCGAATGCTTCGTTTTCCTTCCTGTAATAATAATACAGGTGATGCCAGCACAAACCCCAATCTCGCTTTTGGATGTTCATCTGCAACATCATTTCCATCTTGAATTAATTTACTATACTTATAACCTAATGTTTTCCAGTTTGCTGGCTCGTCTTTTTTGAATTTTTCTCCTTTACCATCCAATGAATTTGCTATAGGCGCTATATAAAAACCTTCTATAAACGTTTGGCCTGTATTGTCTTTTATAGGATATAATGAGAGTGTTCTTAAATCTTTTATCTGTGCTTTATCCAGAATAATTTCATGGTCTAAACCAAATTGAATGTCCTGTTTGTTTACATCCTTACCATCTTTTAGTAATAAATCTTTGGGCAAAGGATACTCATCCAGATGCTTTGCTACTTCAAATACAATGTGTGCCATATCGGGTACGGCATCCTTAGGAACCATTTTAAGCACTTGTTCATAAAAGAAATCCATGTGGTTTTTCCCCAATTCATTGATATTTCCTTGAAAATGTTTGAACAATTCCAAAAAAGTAAACATTAAAGCTAAATGTGGTTGGTGCTTTTTTTGCAACGATTCTTCAAGCGGATATAAACTTTCTTCAATAAAACCATCGGCAGTTTCAACAATGTCTCTAAAACCGCTCAATATTTGATAAAAAACAGTATTCAATATTTCCGCAGCTTTTAAAAAAGCTTCTTTCTGCCCCTTTTTAACTTTCTGAATACAAACATCTAACGCGTAAATATCATTCACTTTTAATTGCCATGGCTTTGCCATAAAACCATTAAAATCCTTTTTATTAATACATAAAAAAGTTACGGAAGCATTATAAAGACATATAAATGTTTTTAAAGGGGCGACAAATGATGATTTGATAGTGCCCAATAAGGGAATACTGAAACTATTTTGAGCATTTTTAACAGTATTAAACAATGTTGAGGTTGATACTATAAGTTTATTATAAATAAATTCAAATAATGCTTCTAAAGTTTGTTTTGAAGGATTGGTGGTCAATTCATTGCTTAATAGCAAGAATTGGGTTTCTAGATCATCAACCGACGTTTTGCTTAAAATGGCCAATTGAAACGGCAGGCTTTCTTTGAAAAAGGGTGTCCAATTCTTTATTTCTTGGGAAGTTCCGTCTGTATTATAAAAATTAATGTGTCTAGCATAATCGCTAATTAATAACAACCTATCTGCCAATGTTTTGCCATCAATTGGGGCATAATCGGGCATGAGTGCCTGTTTAAGCCTGTTTTTCTGACTTAATCCGCTTCTGTTTTTTAAAGGATGTGATATGTTTGATGTATTTTTCATGGACTTAATAATTCTTTATATCCCTTTATCAGATTCTCTTAAATAAAAATCATACACATAATTATATCTCGTATTTGCTCCTTCAATACGATAATGGACAACAATTTTAAGTAGCCCTTCTATCAGTTCAAATGAAGCTGGATCTGTAATTTCAACCTTTTCAAGTTTTATACGGGGTTCATAATACAAAATGGCTCTTTCAACTAAATCCTTTATAAACCCAATAAAGGAATTATCCATGCTTTCAAATTGATAATCTTTCAGATTGCATCCGTAATCTGGTTGCATCACCCTTTCTCCCAAACTTGTAGACAACAAAATTTCGAGACTTTGTTCTATATCTTTTTCAGCACTTACCGTGCTTACGGTTTTACTTTCTATATCAAAATTTGGCGGAAATGACCATCCTGTTCCTAAATATGCTTTGTCCATTTTTGATTCATTTTAATTAAAATCTCTATCCTCCAATCATAACTGTTGGAAAACCTTGTACTATAACACCACCATGTGCCGTGGTATCCCCTATTCTTGCTGCGGGTTTACCTCCTATAAAAACGGTCCCAGAGCCTTTCACAATAGTATCTGGTGGGCCAACACAAACGCACATATCCCCTATAACTGCTGCTGGTTGCCCGCCAATTAATACTGTTGGTACACTAGGACCGGTAATTGGGCCGCCAACATGTGGTACTGGCCCGTTAAACAATGGGCATGTATGCATATCTGCAATTCTAGCTGCTGGTGGCATATTTATATTTTTTAATTAATATTTACTAAAGAGCCTTTTATTTCGGTAATCCCATCCGATGAGATTTTGGCAGTAGCTCCTTTAACTTCCATACTTGAATCTGCTGAAAGGGCCATTTGCGCTGCACTTAGCGTTAAAGCCATTCCTGCTTTTATATCTATTTTTCCTGTGGCTTCAATTTTTATATCTCCAGGACTCGTCATTTCAATTCCCGAAGGTTTAAAGATGGTTTCATTATCGTTCTGGTCTTTTATGGTTATAGATGTACTGTCTTCATCAAGTTTAATACTATTACCTGCGGGGGTATCAATTGTAATTGTTTTGGTATCATCATTAAAATGTACCCGCATACCAGAACGGGTTACGAACCCTTTTTCATGGTTATCATCTTGAGCGTTTATAGGTGCAGGTTTCGCACTACTATTTAGCATGCCCAATACAATGACCTCTCGGGGATCGTCGTTTAAAAATCCAACTATTACTTCATCGTCTATTTCTGGCAAAAAGAAAGAACCTCTGTTATTTCCTGCATCTAAAGTGGCAATTCTTGCCCATACACCTTTGGCTGAATTATTAATTATGGGCAACCTTACCAAAATTCTGTTTTCACCTTCAGGATCGTCTTGCAACTGTACAACTTTGCCAATCTGTAATCCATTTATTCCCGGAAGCAATCCTGATGCTTTAACATCTACAATATCTTTATGTTCTTTTGAAAAACAATCTGGCTTTAAACCAAATTGCACTTGCGTGTACCAAGAACCATTATAAACATCTTGCCTTACGGCTGATACATAAGCTTTACCTTCAAACCTAGAACCTACCCCCTGTAATTCAATCAATTGCCCTGGTTTTACGTCTCCAAAACCAATAAATTTTGCTCTTCCTTGTATTTTGGATAGCCTGCTTATTTGCATGATTGATTTTGTCCATTCCTGCAATTCTTCTTCTATAGCTTGACCCGTATGCCGTAACTCAAATTTTTCGGGACTTAGAGTTTCTGAAAGTTTTTGACCCGATACATTCCCTGGTTCATTGATAGATACGCTGTCCGTTGTATGGCTAAACATATCCTGACTTGAATAGTCCCATGATTTAGCTTCTACAGATGCCCATTGATTTCTAGCATCCATTTCAGCTTCAAAATCAATAATGGTAGACCCAAATAAAACTGAAATGGCTGGATCGGAATTGGTAACAGGGGCTTTGATATTTATTTTTCCGTCGTCAACTACCACTATTTTCCCGTTTGCTTCTGCTCGTGTTAATAAAAAATCCCAATCGGTGCTATGATGCTGAACCATCTCTAGATGTGAAAGGTTTGTTGCATCAACATCATGTGTTAAAGCGCCATACCTTCCAATAATTTCTTCCATGATTTCACTGTCTTTGAAATTTTCATAGTAGTTATTATGTCTTCCAAGAGTCATTTTCACAGCTTCATCCCTACAATCCAAAATAAGTTCCGTTTCGCCACTTTCTTTTACTTTAATACCGTGTTTGATGATAACCCCCTTAAACAATTGCTTGTTAGTGCTATTACGGCCTATTTTAATACTGATGGTTTTACCTGGCAAAAAGTTTTCTTTTTCACTTATTTCGAAAGATTCATCGGAAGAATCTCCGTCTTTAATTACAATTCTTGCTGTAGGTATTCTGTTAACTTCTTTCAAAATAGAAATTGAAAGCACCTGATAACCGGGATCTACCAATTGATTATCAATAAGTATGTCAAATGTTGCTACATTTTCCGTTTTGTCTGCTACAGGTATTTCTCTTTCTTTCATGTGTTTTTTTGTTTTTTAGAATAAACCCTCTGGGTTATGCGATTTATTTATGGAGGTTTCATGTTGCTGTTTTATCCAATGGTGGAAAAACCAGTTCAACACCTGGTTTAATGGTTCTAAAAGTTGTTAACCCATTAGCCTTAGCTATTTGGGTTACAAACTGTGGGTCTTTGTAAATTTTGCTTGTCATTAAATCCAACCTGTCTCCTCCTTTCACGAGCCTAACGTGTGTAAGATCTGGCGATTGCCTACCTTCTCTGGCTACACGTTCTTTCTGGGCTACATAATTTAAAAAACTGGCACTTACTTTAATTCTTAATGGATCTCCATTAGATTGAAACAACGAATAGTTTAAATCGAGGTTAGACAATATACATGGAAACATAAAATCGCCCCATTGAACCTGCAGAAAGTGTGGTCTATGAATTTCACCGTTCATATTATAAACCGTGTTCATAAAAATTTCTAACTGAGCCTTTACAGAATGATCGTCTCCATTATATTTATAACCTTCAATGGTATTGGTACCATCAAAAATAAAATCGAATTTTAACTCTTCTGGTTTTGTGCCTTTATAGTCCGAATTCGTGCTTTGGTTTCCTTGTCCCTGTTGCTGGTTTAGTTCTACTTTAAAGTTTTGGGTAAAACTTTCTGGATTTATGGGCAAGGAAATAGGGTTTGGACTTATACTGGATTTCGTTTGAAAAGTCTCATCCTCATAAGCATGTATCAATACTTTAATTAATTGGCCTGTTTCTTCCATTATCTTTCTGATTTTTCTTTAAGAATTTCAAAAACCCTATTTACAACTTCATTGATAACCGCTTCCGAACTACCTGAAGAACCGCCATCACCTGAACCCGAACTCCCCGAATTCTTATTATTTACAGTTGCTTTAATTATTAATTCTCTTATTTCTATTGGCATAATTCAAATGTTATCAATTAACTTCTACAAGTTTGAAATAGTTATAATTAAGCTCTAAAGTTTCAATTAAGACTTCGCCTCTTTCCGCATTAAGTTCTCCCACTTTCCAGCTTACCGGCCAAACGTGGGATAGTTCCCATTGAATTAAAACATCATGATTTTCATTTAAAAGCTCCACATTAACCTTACCTACCGGGGTAATAATTAGGTTTTGAAAAGCCTCTTGAAACCATTTTGTAAGACCAGAATCTTTGGGTTTTAGGAGTCCTCTTTTAAGCGTAAGCGTTGTGTATTTGCGCCTTCCAGGAATGTTATGTTCAAACCTGTTTTCGCCTCCTTCCCTAATTGATTCCTTATCTATCTGCACATCCAACCCTGTTACCGATTGAAACTTCATATCGGCTTCATCCTTAGAAGTTGGCAGATTTAGAAACGAGACCCTAAAATGAAAACCAACTATTTGATAATCTGAAGCCATAATATTGATTATTTAGCTTCAAGAATGGTTAATCCTTCATGAACAAGTTCCATAGTTTCAATAGCTACTTCATTGGCATCGGCTTTTAAGTCTGTTGATTGTACTTTACTTGGCCATGCATTTTCCAACACCCAAGTAATGATGGGTTCGTGGCTTTCATTAAGTAATTTAACAGTAACAGAACGTCTGTATCTAGATCCCGTTTGATTTCCTTCTTGGAAATAATAGGTTTTTTGCCATTCCTTAAAGTAATCGAAATCGCCTTCAAACGTTCCTCTTTTAAGCGTGATATTGCTATATTTAGTAAGACCGGGTTGTTTACTTTTATTATACTTTTTGCTGCTTCCCTCTCTATACTCTATCACTTCTGTTTCAAAATCCAGTCCACTAACTTCGGTGAAACCAATTCGAAAATCGCTTCCCCATTCTACCTGAAAGTGAAACTTTGGTAGTGGATAATCTCCTTTTGCTGCCATATTATTTTTTATTTAATTAGTTTTATTTTTTGTTTTACAAAATTGATTACTTGCCACTTTCAGCTGCCTCGGCTGCTTTTATAGCTTCAGTAAGGCTGTTTTTCTGAGATAAAAATTTATCGCTTATTTTCTTACTGTTAATCCAGCTTGTTTCCAAAGATTTGGTCTCATCGATTGCTTTTTCATGATCTTCACCAATTTTAGTGTAATATTTACTAGTATTGATTGGGAATTTAGGCATCGGTTTAGCTTTTTTATCATGGCATGGATATTTAGTAATATCATCGTGGTTGTGTTCTTCTTCTTCTTTTGCTCCACAATGTTCCCCATGCATGTTCTCACCTTTAAAATCTATAAGGATATCATTCAATTTATCCTTTAGTCCATCTTCATCACAGATGTAAGCATCCAAAAGGTCTGCACATTTAAGTGTTTCTATAAGTTTGGTTAAAACGGCGTCCTGCATTTCACAAACCAGAACAATTTTCTGTTCGTAAGCTTCAATGCATTTTATAACTTCTGCTTTATCTTCTTCATCAACACTGGTAAGACATTCTATAATTTTTTTGAAGTCTTTAATTTTATCTTTCAATCCTTTTCTGTTTTCCTCATAAGTGAAAAAGCAATCAAAAATTGTTTTTACAAGACAAATAAGTTTCTCCAAAGCTTCTGTGGTATTTGCTGAATTTTCACAAACTATTTTCACTTGTTCAATAAAAAATTCAAGTTCGTTAACTACAACCTTGGCTTTTTCATCTGCTTTTTTTATGATGTCGTCCCAATTCTTCAGCTTCGTTTCCCAACCTAGTGAGTTCACATATTTTTCTCTGTGTTTTGATGTTATTGCAGCCGCTTCATTGTATTGGTTGCAAACATCTTCCAGTTGTTCTTTCCATTTGTCCAGACAATCCTTAGACCCTGGTTCATCACCTGCTCCATCCTGACAGCAGGTACTATACTTCATGATTTTTGCCATAATTTATACTTTATGTTATTATACAGAGTGTTTAATTTTGATCTACCGATTGACGGTTCTTATCCTTATGCCATCTTTTATCTCTTTCATCTTCGGAATCGTAGTAATTCTTGATGTCTCTACAGAGATCCAAGCATTCACCATCACACTCGACTTCACAAACAAATTTTATAACTGCATCTAAACCTTCAGATTTGGTGTGTTCTGCTTTTTTGTTACAAGTTATTGTGGTAAGCTCTTCAATAATTAAGTTCAATTCTTCTCTGGTAGTTGTTACATCTTTACCTGTAGATATTATATTGGTACCTACACAGTCTTTAAAAGTTTTCATTGCATCTGTTAGCAGTTTGGAAAAATCTTTAAGACTAACGGTATTAGTAAATGTTTGTATTCCAGCAATAGTTACTGCAGATTCAAATGCATTTTGCCCTTTTTCATTGAGTGTTTTGGTTTTATCCATAATATCCTTCAATGCATCGGTTACATCAACTATTTTATCATCTTTTGTTGATTTTCCCGATTTGGGTAAAATTTTATTGGTTATACAATTTTTCATTACACATGCCGCATTATTTGCATCTTCAATTTTAATGCGCATGTCGTTCAAAAGCTTTGAAGAATCCTTAATAAGTTTTTCGATATCATCATCTTTCTTAATGTATTCATCAATACTTTTTTGAATAATCTCTGTTTTTTTATAGTTGCCTATTGCAATAAAACTCATGATGTCCTGATAAATATTGTTGGATTTTTCAGCCTTATCAAGACAGCATATTTTATATCCTTTTGCAATTTCTTTAGACTCCTGCAAAGTGCCATTAGAGATGTACGAGCTATCTGCTGTTTTCTTATCACTCTTAATGACCTTAAGGCTATCACAGATTACCGTTTCGGGGCTTCTTAACCCAGTATTGTCATTACCATTCATATTTGCCATATCTAATATTTTTTATGTTATTATTTACTTGAACAATTATTCAGATAGCATTTTATGGCTAAATTTAAGAATGATAAATTCTGCTGGTCTTACTACTGCCATGCCTATTTCAACTATCATTCTACCTTCCCAAATATCAACCTCATCCATCGTTTCATTTAAGCCCACTTTCACGTAAAAGGCCTGTTCAGGAGTTGTTCCCATAAGCGCTCCAGCTTTCCACTGTTGAACCAAAAAATTGTCGATCATTGATTTAACCCGCGACCATGTGTTTCTATCATTTGGCTCAAAAACGAACTGAATTGTTGCTTTTTTAATAGATTCTTCAGCCATATTAAAGAAGCGTCTAACGGGTACGTATCGCCATTCATTACTATTACCCGCCATGGTACGTGCTCCCCAAACTAAGGCGTTCCCTCTACCAACAAACGATCTGATCACGTTAACTGATTTACCCGCATTCACATCAACATTTAAAGTATCCTGTTGAATATCTGTAATTTTTATTACGGGTTTTATCACATAATCCATATTGACGTTGGCAGGTGCTTTCCATACGCCACGCGAATTATCAACACTGGCATAAATACCTACTATTCCAGGTGATGGTGGCATTTCTAAAGGAAAATTGCGAATGGCATTTTGTGCCTGAAAGTACAAGGCATTGTTGCTTGATTTTAAATCGGCGAGTGTACCACTAAACGACCCTTCAATGGTAACTTTTGCGTCTCCAACACCCTCTCCTCCATAATAAAAATCTAGAATGGTTTCTAAATTTGGAAAATAAGTGGCTCCATATTTTATAGTATCTTCAACTGACGATGTGTTATCACGCATGGTTTGGATATTTGCCAATAAATCGGGTTGTGTTGGGTCTTGCCATATATCCATGACGGTAAAACGGTCTCTTAATTTTTCACACATGGACATAGACGCTCCAAAAAGATTATAAAAATCTACAGAAAGCTCCAACCCTTGGGCATCAGGATACACATACAAGGTAATTTCATCAACCTTTTCAGTAGCGTTGAGTGCGGTTGATAAATCTACAAAAGTTACTAAACCCGAAGCAGGATAGCCACCTGCAGAAACTATCCAACAGGGTCCACCGCCATTAGCAAAAAACATTTGTAATGCATAATGCATATTGAACTTCGATCTGTTTTCTATAGATGCTAAAACAGATGTTGGATTGTTAGGATCCCCAGCTACAGTAACCTTAAGTCCTGTTTCTTCAAAAGGCTTACCAAAAAAACGTTCATACTCCAACATGGAAGTGATGCGTTTAGGCTCATTAAGCAGAGGTTTCCCTCTCTCATCCACAGCTATTTGGGTGTAACCAATAAAAGCAGGAATTGCAGTTTCTACCTGTGCAATTGATGGTGGGAGTTTAGGAATTTCTTCAATATAAACTCCGGGTGTTTTGTAATTCATAATGTCATCTTTTATTATAGTTTATCTTTAATTACTTAACAATCGGTTTGACTGATTGATATTGATTTCTGAGAAAATTTTATCTCTTTCTACTTTTAGGGATGCTATTTTTGGGTGTGGGAGTATTAAGGAGGTACCATTTTGAAATGGAACTAAGGTTTCTGTCAACGCTTTTGGTTTGATTGAAACCAACACTTCAGGTTGTGGCTGCGCTTGAAGGTGAGAGGATGTTGCTACTAATTCTGAAACTGAAAAGTCACTGTTTTTAGTGTACCTCCAATACGTTTTTCTATTTTTTAACCTTAATTCAAAAATGGGATGTAATACTTTATTATTGGCAACGTCAATTTTGGTTTTAAGTAATCCCGTAGCATCGAGAATGCTAAAAGGGGAATTTAATTCATCAAAGCGAATATCAATGATACCCAAATAATCCTTTGAGTAAATATCATTGTTTAGATAAATGGAATGTGACACTTCGAGTCCGCCATTAAGTTTGATTTTCAGCAGGTAGTATCCTGATGGAATATCGGCTGAGTTGGGATTATTTTCATCCACTTTAGTAAAATTAAAAAGTACATGTTCTATAGGGGTGAGACTAGTTTTATTTATAACTTTTATTGGATTGCTGGTTAAATCTTCTAAAACAGCATCCAGTTGGGTAATATTAAGGTCTTTCTTTAATACAAACTGAAAATTTTGGGGTAACAATATTCTGTCGGCATCCGTCATAAATCGTTTATCATCCATATCTTCCCAATGGGTTGGATCGCTTCCATCCGTACTTTGTAATGCCTGTCTTATGGTGCCGCCAAAATTTACAATGGCACCCATTTCATAAGTCAATCCGTTTTGATGTGTATTGGCAGGAGTTGCTATGGGTAGCGATTTGTAAGGCGGTATGGTAGTTTCATCAAACTCAATTTTACCTTTATTGGTAAAATAGAAAATGGCGGGAAATGCAGGCTTAAAACTTGTATTTGTTATGCTTTTAAAAAATGGAATATGTGCCTTTAAAGCAAACGTAAGGTTGGTATCGCTTTTTGGCACATACATAGGTTTGTATCTTATTTCTCCAGCTTGATCAACAACATCTACCTCAGTACCCACAATAAAGCCTAAAGCTGTTTTTTTAAATATCAATTTATTTTCACTCAATCGAAGTTTGGTGTTTCCTACGGCCTCAATTTCAAAAATAGTGTTGACATCATATAAATAGTTGCTCAGTTTTTTTACAAGCAAATCCTTCTTGAAAACTTCATTGTTATCAAAAAAAGAAACTCCATCTACAGCAGTTAAAAAATAATCGTGTAGAATTTGAATCTCGAATAACCTTTTAAAAACCGTGCTTCCCATTTATCAATAGTTTAATTAGAATTTTCTGTTCTTTCTATTTCTTCAATTAATGGCGCTTCATCTGATGTGTTTTCATGTATTTTCACCAGTCTTACTTTATACATTGAAAAAGGAACTTGCTTGCCTCCCAACGATCCCCACAAATGGTTTATTTGTTCAAATGTTAAAGTGTACAACTCTATGTTAAGCCTCAATTCATCTTTAATTTCTTGAGGTATATTATTATCGCTTGATATGGTTGTAAAAGGTGAGTTTTTAACCGAAAAGGTTTTTTTCGCTTGAAAAAACTGTATAACAAGCGAAAGCCTGTGTAAGGCAAATTCATAGGCATCCTGTAAATCTTGACCCAATGTTGCAGATATGAGTATATAAAGATTCAAAAAAACCGGGGGTTCTATATACCTAACACCTGAAATGGTTTTTGAGGTATGTCTGCCATTCTTTAAAGTACTCTCTTCTTCTGTGTTTACTAGGGTTATTACAATTTTATTATTTAAATCCTGCCCTTCGCTTTCCATTAAGGCTATGTTATGCAAAATAATATCATCCTCTGTAATAGAATCAGTGGGTCTTTTATTTTGAAAGACATAGTGACTCAGTTCGTCTCTTAATAATTTTAGAGCTAACCCAATCATGTTAAAAATAATTTTAGAAATCTTGGTTAATAGGCTTTTTAATTGTGCCTTTTTCCAATGCTATGAATCTCTAGGAGGAGCAACAAGGTTGAAAAAAAAAAGAGACGAAACAATCCCCGTTTTTGGGGATTTATATTTTTATTTGAATAGAAAGTGCCCTGAATTAATAATCACAGAAAAATTAAAGCAGATGCTTTTTTTATGAGGTGCGCCGTATTTTTTACCTGAAATTTTTCGATAAGATTTTTACGATGTGAAATGGCAGTATGGTTGCTAATATAAAGTTTGCTAGCTATTTCTTTTGATGAGTAACCATCTGCTATCAACTGTAAAACTTCTTTCTCTCTGGGTGAAATAGTAAGCGCTAGGTGTTGTTTAGAGCAATCATGGTTCAATTTATTGCTTAGCGCCTCTAAACAATGGTCAACTTTTTCATTTTCAGAAATATCAAAAAAATAGTTGATTGCAAGGTTATGATACTCCAATTGTTGCAGAAAAACCTCATGTTTCAAATAAATTGATTGCCCATTGCCATCAATAATATGATATTTTAGCGCTAACAATTCTTGATGGTATGGTGGCTTGAAAGAATTAGACAATTGGTTTTTAGTAATAGCCAATTCATTTGGTTCAATAAGTGAGTACCAAAAATCCCATCCGTCTAAGATGAAGTTATTATAATTTTTCCCTAAAATTTTTTGAAATTTCGAGTTACAATACAGAAAGTGCCCTTTGTCTACAACATAGATGGCAATCATCAAATTATTTGAACATTCACAAGCTTTTAATACACCAGAAAGCTTGGAAACTAAAGAACTGTTTCCTTTGAAGTAAGATACTTGAATGTTACCATTTAGAAGGTTCATAATCGTCTGATTGGAACATCTAAAGTAGTTAATTTTCAGTAATTTACAAATTTATCTTGTAAGAAATATTAAATATTTTTTACAGTAGTATGGTTACATCTATATTCCAGCCAACAATGATAAAATAATAATTCAAGCCCTTTTTTGGAACGTTTATTTTTTGTATTTTCTACGGTTATAGGTGTTTCTTTTTTTTATGTGTTAACTCATAAAAAAATCGAACCGAAGTTCGATTTTAAGTTTTAAAGATTTATTTTTCCTTGATCCATAAGGTCTGGTTCGTTGCCCGTTATGGCGCCCACACCAATTTTTACCAAAGTGACTAATTTATTGCTTTTTGGATCCCAATAAAATGCTTCCGTTGGTTTAACTGAAATGGCAGTAATGTTGGGGTCATGTTTACCTTCAAACCAGGTGTCATCGGCTTTACCATACAATTCCTCAATAACAGATTTATCTGTACTAATAATTGCTTGCCCGTACACGTTTAAGAATTGCATAGCGCTTTTATCAACATATATTAAATGCACATGGGCATCTTTTATTATGTTTTGGTTGTGTGTACTGTTTTTGTTACTTAAAAACCAAATAACTCCTTCTTCATCAACCTTTTTAGTACTCATAGGGATCATGTGTAAAGGCATGGTTCCTAAACCTGTGGCCATCATGGTAAAATCAATAGCTTCTGCCATGTCCTTTATTTTCTTTTTAGCTTCGTCGTTATATAAATTTTCTTTGCTCATAATTATCTTTTTTGTGTTTTTTCAAAGTTACTTATCGAAGGAGTTAATGGGTAATTCAATCGGTTAAATTAATAACTCAAAAGGGAAGGTGGATTGTTGAAACTCCTTACTATAACTGAAAATGTGATAATTATGAATAATTATTTATTGAAAGTTTGGCGTAAAAATTATAATTTAGCTTAACTGTGAAGATAAACTATTGAATCAAATTAATATTCTAAACCTTGAAGCAAGCTAAAAATATAGAGTTTTTTAAAATTTAATGATATGAAAATAAAATTTATAATTGCCTTAGTTCTTTTGCTTACACCAGTAATTTCAATTGCTCAAAAAAAAATTAAAACAAGTATCTTTCAAGACGAAAATTCGGCAACAACTGAAATTAAGTTAAAAACTGCTAAATCGAATTTAGATAATGCATTTGAGGCCTATAATGAAAATAAATTAGAAAAAGCCAAATACTTTATTGACCAATCTCAGCGACAAGATGTTAAGCTAGGTGATTTTTATTTTTTATTAGGTGCCTACATGTATCGAACGAAAGAATTTAAGGCAGCTAATAGATATTGGAAAATTTCGCATAAAGAAGGTGGCTGTTGGGAATGCAAAGAGTTACTTGATAACATAGAAAACGATAAAATTATAGAAAAATTAATAAATGAAAAGGTAATTAATTATCTTAATGAAAAATAATAACCCTTGCTTCCAATAATGCATAAATACAATTACGGCGGATTTTTCCACTTCCTAATCCACTCGGAAATGCCATCGAGAATTCTTAAACATAAAAAGTGATTTTAATCCCGTACAACTCAAAAAATCACTTTATAAACTTTCTCTTTTTACTGCCTTCTCAAATTACATATTCAACCAAAACGTCATTGCGAGGAACGAAGCAATCTTAATAAAAAGAAACTAAAAGTTTGTTACACCTCATATTAAACAGATTACTTCGTCTTATTTCCTCGTAACGACATACAATAATTCTTTCAAAAAAATCAAAACAAAATCATTTTAACGGATTTATTAGTATTTAATCTATTGTTTTAGTATTTTGGCACTCTTATTGGAAGACCAGCCAAATAAACCAAACATAGAGACCATGATGAGAACATTACTTTCTACATTACTAATAGCTTGCATCCTATCTTGCAGCACCAGTAAACAAATTGAAAAATCGTTAAGCTCTGGTAATTACGACCAAGCTATTTACGATGCCCTTGGAAAATTACGCACCAATAAAGACAAAAAAGGAAAAGCCGATTTTATTGCGATGCTTCAAGAAGCCTACAATAAAGCGAACGAACGCGATTTAACCAATATCAATTTCCTTAAAAAAGACAACAACCCCGAAAATTATTTACGTATTTATGATATGTACGTGCGTTTAAACAAGCGCCAAGAACTTATAAAGCCCTTATTGCCACTTGCTATAAATGGCAAAACGGTAAAGTTTGATATTAAAGATTATTCCAGCGACATCATCAAATTTAAAAACGATGCGTCTTTACAAATTTACAACAATGCATCAGCGCTTTTAAAATCGAATAACAAATTGGATGCTAGACAAGCCTTCAACATGTTTAAAGATATTGAAGACATCAACCCCAATTATAAAGATGTACGCAACCTTATAGAAATAGCACACAACAAAGGCATTGATTTTGTTTTGGTTGATATGATTAACGATACCCGAAAAACCATTCCAACACGTTTGGAAGACGATTTGCTTAACTTTAGCACGTATGGACTTAACAATTTATGGACGGTTTACCACAACAACCCCGTAGATAAAACACAATACGATTACAACATGCGTGTTAATTTAAGAGAAATCAACCTATCGCCAGAGCAAATTAAGGAACGCCAAATTATTAAAGAAAAACAAGTAGTTGATGGGAAACAAAATTTATTGGACTCTAAAGGAAATGTGGTTAAAGACAGTCTTGGTAAAGCGATACAAGTAGATAAACTAATTACTGTACGTTGCGAATACTACGAAAGTACCCAATTTAAATCGGCACAAGTAACAGGAAATGTGGAGTATATTGACCTTAAAAACAAACAATTGGTTGACGCTTTTCCAATAAGCAGTGAATTTGTGTTTCAACATATTTTTGCAACCTCACGTGGTGATAGACGCGCTTTAGAAACCACCTTGTTACCATTTTTGAATAACAGACAAGTACCTTTCCCTAGTGAAGAACAAATGATTTACGACACAGGTGAAGATTTAAAAGCCCAACTTAAAAAGGTTATAAACTCTTATAACCCGAGGTAAACGGCAACAACAAATATTATTTTTTGTCCGTTCGAGCGCAGTCGAGAACTTTTAGGTACTAACAAAGTATTAGGTCTCGACTGCGTTCGACCTGACAGAAACCTAAAAAACCTTTAAAATTATTTAGAGTTTTTTTTTATTTAATCAAATCTAAAAAGGCACCTCACACCCAACGGTAAGCAGCTCTTTAGTAATAGGATGCGTAAAGGTAATACGTTCGGCGTGTAAGTGGAGTCGGTTGGCTTTGGTGCCATATAAATCATCACCCACAATAGGGGTTTTTAGTCCTTCGCTGTGGGCTGCATGTACACGTAGTTGGTGGGTACGCCCCGTAATGGGGTAAAAATATACACGGGTTTGTCCGTTTTCAGTAGAAATAACCTCGTAGGTGGTGGTAGCTGGTTTCCCGTGGGTATCGCATACCAATTGCTGTGGGCGGTTATCTAAATCAACGCGCAATGGTAGGTTTATAATGCCTTTGGTGTTGGGCAATATGCCATCTAACAACGCTACATACCGCTTTTTCACGCTGCGCTCTATAAACTGCTTTTGCAAGTTTTTGTAAACCCTATTACTCTTCGCCACCAACAATAAGCCCGACGTAGACATGTCCAACCGATGCAATAACAAAGGGCCGGTAGCATTGGGCAAGTATGCTTTCATTCTACTCAACACCGATTCGTTGATGCTTTTCCCCGGCACCGATAGAAATTCGTGGGGCTTGTTTACCAATAGCAAATGCGCGTCTTCGTATACAATCTCTAATTCTTGGTTAAAAACAATTTGGGATTCAATGGGGTTGGCATCAACCAACAAACCCTGCATCATATGCCCCAAAATAGGTTCACACTTGCTTCTACATGAAGGGTAAAACTGTTGGTGTTTCCGCACTTCAGATTTTGGAGAAGCACCCCACCAAAATTCTGCCATACAAACGGGCTTCAAATGGTTCTCGTAGGCATACTGAAACAGTTTGGGTGCAGCGCATTCCCCCGAACCCGCAGGCGGAATGGGAGATGTGGTATCTTTAAAAATATCGAGTAAATCTTTTGTATCACCTTCGGCATTTAAAAATTGGTACTGTTGGTGAATACGTTGTTGCAACGACGCCGATAAAGTAGCACGTTGTGTTTTTAAAGTTTGTATGGTTTCATTAAAACCACTTAAAACGGTTTCCAGCTTATTAATTTGGGTTTCGCCTTCTTGTTTTAAATGCTTCAATCGCAATTGATACCCGATACTTTGCTTGTTTAAAGTTTCAATAAACTCCGAATAAGCTTCAGCGGACATATTCAGTTTTGCACTTTCCCGTTGCTGGTTTCTATGTTGCTTTGCTGCTTTAACTTCGGCTTTAAGAATGCTTAATGCTTCCACGAAAGCGATATTACTATTTTCAACATCTGCTTTAGCCTTTAGATAGTCTGGCGCATTTTCCAACCGTTCAATCTCTGTATTGATGCTGTTCAATTTCGTCTCCCCTTTTTTGTAAAAACCTGCTTCATTTAACGTGTTATAAACGGTAGGCACAAAACCTTTTACATCGTTACTATCGGCCAATTTTCCCGAAAAGGCTGCTAAATAGCCCAATTGTTCTTTAGCAGTTTTCACTACCATAACGCCAAACATTTTTCCTATTACCAAACCTGTTTGGTCAGGGTTCAATCCGAAATTATGTATGAAATCGGTTTGTGTTTCTAAATAGGTTTGAAGCTGTTTTGCCGCTAATACACTTAACGGATGTGGCTCGTAATAAAACGGAAAAGTAAATGTTTCGGGCAACGGAATACCGAACGTATTTTCTAATGGATGAAAAAATGAATAACCAAAATTAAACATACTTACCAGAGGAAATGTGCTTTAAATGTGCCGTTGGCAAATTATAAATATACACGTAGGTTTTAATAGGTTCGGTTTCGTTTAAATAGGCATCAATAAGGGTTCGTGTGTATTCGTTTGCATGTTCGCCGGTATCGCCAATACCTTCATAATCATCCAACACTTGAAAGGTTTTTTCTGGATTGATGATTTTGAAAATGTGCCCATACACTTTATCATTTGGTTGATCGCTTAAAACAGCACCCGGATACCACGAAATTTCATAAAGATTCCCTTGAAAGTAACCAGAACCAACAAACTCTGAATTTCGTTCTAAAAACTTCGACATATAGCTTTCAAAGTCTTTTAATAAGGTACCGTACACAAATAAATACTCGGACATCTTACTTTAGAATTTAAATATAATTACTTAAATCCAGACTATTAATTCCGCCATGGCTTTCGTAAGCTACCGTTTCCCCATTTTTTACGACCAACAACTGTGGCGATTCGTGCATGACTTGAAATTTATTTGCAATTTCATTGGAAATCTCACGGTAATTCAACAAATCTAGAAAATAGATGTCCAAATGGTTTTCGGTAAGATAAAAATCTGCCTCAAACTGTTTCAACACCATACGGCTGATGCCACAACGGGTAGAATGTTTAAAAATAACCTGTGTTTTAGTATTGGATTTGGTTTCTATTTCCTGTAATTGCTCCATTTTGGTTAATGGAATCCAGGGCAATGTTTTAGTTTCCTTTGAATCAGAAGAACTGCTAAATAATTTGTTAAATAATCCCATAAATTGTATCTTAAAATAAATAAGTCGAAATCATTTTTAAATCTTACAAACTGACTAAAAGTCATTAAAAATCAGTATTTAACCGACATTTTGTCTTTAGAATCTCACTGGTAAGATTATTGACTTATACAAGTTGTAAAAGTAAAACAATAAAAAATAGATTCCTCTTTGGAATACATAAAAAACATAGATATGAACTTAAATAATTATACAATTAAATCGCAAGAAGCCATACAGCAAGCACAACAAATTGCTCAAGGTTTCGGGCATCAGCAAATTGAAAACGAACACCTTTTTAAAGGTATTTTTGAAGTTGATGAAAACGTACTGCCATTCATTTTAAAAAAATTGAATGTAAACATCAACATACTAGAACAGGCTTTAGACAAACAAATTGAAAGTTTTTCCAAAGTTATTGGTAGTGAGTTGATGCTGTCTCGTGAAGCAGGAAAAACACTTAACGAAGCTGCTATTATTGCTAAAAAAATGAAGGATGATTATGTTTCAATAGAACATTTAATCATTGCTATTTTTAAATCGAACAGCAAAATAGCGCAGATGCTAAAAGACCAAGGTGTTACCGAAAAAGCACTTACAGCAAGCATCAATGAATTACGAAAAGGCGAAAATGTAACTTCCCAAAGTCAAGAAGAAACCTATAATTCGTTAAACAAATATGCAAAAAACCTGAACCAACTTGCCAAAGACGGTAAGTTAGACCCGGTCATTGGACGTGATGAAGAAATTAGACGCATCCTTCAAATTTTATCGCGTAGAACCAAAAACAATCCCATTTTAGTCGGTGAACCCGGAACAGGTAAAACGGCTATTGCAGAAGGTTTAGCACATAGAATTATTGATGGCGACATCCCTGAAAACTTAAAAGAAAAGCAAATTTTCGCTTTAGATATGGGTGCCTTAATTGCAGGCGCCAAATACAAAGGTGAGTTTGAAGAGCGTTTGAAAGCCGTTATTAAAGAAGTAACAACCAGCGAAGGCGACATTGTACTTTTTATTGACGAAATACATACCCTGGTTGGTGCTGGTGGCGGACAAGGCGCTATGGATGCTGCTAATATCCTAAAACCCGCATTGGCAAGAGGCGAACTACGTGCTATTGGAGCAACCACTTTGGATGAGTACCAAAAATATTTTGAAAAAGACAAAGCATTAGAGCGTCGTTTCCAAAAAGTAATGGTAGATGAGCCCGATACTGAAAGTGCCATTTCCATTTTACGCGGTATTAAGGAAAAATATGAAACACACCATAAAGTGCGCATTAAAGATGAAGCTATTATTGGTGCTGTAGAATTATCGCAACGCTACATAACAAACCGTTTTTTACCAGACAAGGCTATCGATTTAATGGATGAAGCTGCTTCAAAATTGCGCATGGAAATCAACTCCAAGCCCGAAGAATTGGATGTTTTAGATAGAAAAATAATGCAATTGGAAATCGAAATAGAAGCCATTAAACGTGAGAAAGATGAAAACAAGCTGAAAACGCTTCGTTCCGATTTGGCGAACATCAAAGAGCAACGCAATGAAATAAACGCCAAATGGAAAAGCGAAAAAGAAGTGGTGGAAAACATTCAAAATACCAAACAGGCTATTGAAAATTTCAAACTAGAAGCTGAAAAAGCCGAACGTGATGGCGATTACGGCAAAGTTGCCGAATTGCGCTATGGAAAAATAAAAGAAGCCCAAGCAGAATTGGAAACCTTCCAAAAGCAACTTAAAGAGCAATCTGAAAACTCTTTAATTAAAGAAGAGGTTACCTATGATGATATTGCTGAAGTAGTGGCAAAATGGACCGGAATTCCTGTTACGAAAATGCTTCAAAGCGAACGTGAAAAGTTATTGAAATTAGAAGATGAATTACACAAACGCGTGGTAGGACAAGAAGAGGCTATTGAAGCAGTAAGTGATGCGGTTCGCAGAAGTCGTGCAGGGTTGCAAAACCCTAAAAAACCCATTGGAACCTTCCTGTTTTTAGGAACCACCGGGGTTGGTAAAACCGAATTGGCCAAAGCTTTAGCTGAATATTTGTTTGATGATGAAAACGCCATGACCCGTATTGACATGAGCGAATACCAAGAACGCCATGCCGTAAGTAGATTGGTTGGTGCGCCTCCTGGATATATAGGTTATGATGAAGGCGGACAATTAACCGAAGCTGTACGTAGAAAACCGTATTCTGTAGTGCTGTTGGATGAAATTGAAAAAGCACATCCTGATACTTTCAATATCTTATTACAAGTATTGGACGAGGGACATTTAACAGACAACAAAGGACGTGTGGCCGATTTTAAAAACACCATCATCATCATGACTTCCAACTTAGGAAGCCAGATTATACAAGAACGTTTTGAAGCTACTAAAGACATAGATTCGGCTATTGAAGCAGCCAAAATAGAAGTTTTGGGTCTTTTAAAACAAAGTGTTCGACCAGAGTTTTTAAACCGTATAGACGACACAATCATGTTCACGCCTTTAAGCAAAAAGAATATTATAGCCATTGTTAAATTACAACTTAAAGGCATCACAAAAATGATAGCACAACAAGGCATTACATTTGATGCCACAGAAGAAGCGGTAGCTTATTTAGCCGATAAGGGATACAACCCCGAATATGGCGCGCGACCTGTAAAACGCGTTATTCAGAAAGACGTCTTAAATGCCTTGAGCAAAGAAATTTTAGCAGGTAAGGTAACAACAGATAGCATTATACTTTTAGATGCCTTTGATGATAAATTAGTTTTTAGAAACCAAAGTGATTTAGTGACTGAAAACATATAAATACTGTAACAAAGCAACACAGAAACAGTCTAATAGTTGGTTGGTTAGGATAAGCAACATGATTCTCAATTTGAGATGATTGTTGCTTTTATTTTTCCTCCCTAACAACCGGCTTCCATTTAACGATTTTATAATATTTTGATTCTAAATAAGTTAATAAGTAAGTTAACAAAAGTTGTTTTAAAATCGATGAACGGTCAATTAATATAGATGAAATTACCTAATTTAGCACCATTGTATGTTCCCAAAGCATTACAATAATTCAACCAAATTCTGTTATTATACAAGAATTAAACCCAAAAAAACCTACTTATAACAATGGACATATCCAAATTTATTGATTACACACTATTAAAAGCAACAACATCAGAACGCGACGTTATAAACCTATGTAATGAAGCTAAACTAAACGGTTTTTATGCCGTTTGTATCAACACTGCTTATGTAGCATTAGCAAAACAACTATTAGAAAACACAGGTATCAAAATAGCTTCGGTTATCGGGTTCCCTTTAGGAGCCACATCTACTGCCGCTAAGGTTTATGAAGCCAAAAAAGCCCTTGAAGATGGGGCTGATGAAATTGAAATGGTAATGAACTTAGGATTTCTTAAGAGCAGAAATTTCGTATTGGTATTAAAAGATATCATCGATGTGAAATTAGGCATCAAAGACACACCTTTAAAGGTGATACTAGAAATTTCCGAATTAAGCAAAAACGAAATAATCAAAGCTTGTTCTATTTGTTTGGATGCTAAAGTTGACGTTATCAAAACCTCTAGTGGATTTTCAAAAAGCGGCGCCACTTTAACCGCCACAAAAATCATTAAAAAAACCATAAAAGATCAAGCTCAAATAATGGTTTCTGGTGGTATTGAAGACTTTGAAACCGCACTAAAATACCTAGAAGCTGGTGCCGACAGAATTGGAACTTCAAAAAACATAAACCCAGTAAGCAACAGTATCCAAAACAGAAATGCCAAGGTTTACAAAAAGTACCTAGAAGCTAATCAAATACAAAATAGTTTAGAAATCCAATATTACAATAGGTAATTACCAAATTAGTTTTATATTCATATTCTAAGTAAGCTTAGAATGGAATCATTTTAACATAAATATTAAAAACAATAAAATTGCTTATTTGTTTAATTGTCAGAGATAATTTCAAAGAATAGTTAATACATTTGTAATACTTGTATTAACTATTCTTTAAATTTAAACTACATCATGGCACCATTGAGTAGCTATATAGACCATACCCTTTTAAAAGCTACTGCTACAAAAAACGATATTATCCAACTTTGCAAAGAAGCAAAAGAGCATCAATTTCATGCTGTTTGCATCAATTCTTGCTACGCAGCATTGGCTAAGGAACAGCTAAAAAATAGCGGCGTTAAGGTTTGCTGCGTTATTGGGTTTCCGCTAGGCGCGATGAGTACCGAAGCTAAAATATTTGAAACCAAGCAAGCATTATTTGATGGTGCCGATGAAATTGATATGGTTTTAAACATAGGCTTACTAAAAAGTAAAGATTTTGCTGCCGTTTGGAAAGATATTGAAGCTGTAAAAAAATGCATACCAAACAACATTTTAAAAGTCATTTTAGAAACCTGCTACCTTGATGAACCCGAAATAATTAAAGCCAGTGAATTAGCTATACAAAGCGGGGCCGATTTTATAAAAACCTCTACGGGATTTGGAACCAGAGGCGCTACCATACATGACGTAAAGCTAATGAAACATGTTGCTGATGGAAAAGCAAAAATTAAAGCTTCCGGAGGCATAAAGGACTACGGAACGGCTATGCAGTATATTAATTTAGGTGTTGAACGCTTAGGCACTTCTTCTGGAATAGCTATAATTACAGGCCAACCTTCAACAGAGAGTTATTGAATAACTATTTTTAACCGTCTAAAAATCTAACTTTCTAAACATCTAACCAATGAGCGTACACATAGAAGCAAAAAAAGGAGACATAGCAGAAACAATCTTATTACCAGGAGACCCATTACGAGCCAAATGGATTGCCGAAACATTTTTTGAAAACCCTGTGTGTTTCAATAAAATTAGAGGCATGTTGGGATACACAGGCACCTACAATAACCAAAAAGTTTCTGTTATGGGAACTGGCATGGGCGTGCCTTCCATATCCATTTATGCACATGAATTGATTACCGAATATGGAGTAAAAAATTTAATTCGTGTAGGCAGCGCAGGTTCCTACCAAGCCCATATAAAAATTAGGGATATTGTTTTAGCCATGGCAGCATCTTCAAATTCCGGTGTTAACGAACTGCGTTTTGGTGGCGCCGATTACGCTCCTACGGCCAATTTTGAATTATTTCAAAAAGCGGTAGAAGCTGCAAAATCTAAAGATATCCATATTAAAGCTGGAAACGTATTTACATCGGATGAGTTTTATGCTGATGATTTTGAATCATACAAAAAATGGTCGAAATTCGGGGTGTTATGTGTAGAAATGGAAACAGCTGGCTTATATACGGTAGCAGCTAAACATAATGTAAATGCACTGTCTATTTTAACGATTTCGGATTCTTTGGTAACTGGAGAACGCACCACCTCAAAAGAACGGGAAACCACCTTTAAAGGCATGATTGAGGTAGCCTTAGAGTTAGCTTAATAAGAAAACTTCCCATTTACGCTTTACAAACAGCTTCTAATTAACGATTATATTTTTAAGCTCAATTTTGGAAAGCAAGCTTAAGCCTCCAGTTTCAAATAAATCATCAAGGCTTTCTAACAAAACATTGTCGTTTATGGGTTTGTAATTATTGTAATCTACAAACCGTATCCCTTTAATATAACGCTCATTGTAAGCCTCCCGAAAGCGCAAACCCAAACCATCATCCTCGTTATAAGAATAGGCTAAATAATCAACTTTAAATGTTTCTACATGTATCCAGTAGATAAAAATATCATCAAAATCTTCTCCACCACCTTCTTCGTTAAATGTCACTTTAATTTTGTAATACTCTTTTCCTGCCAATTTTGAAATTCCCATATACGCTTTATTTACAGCGCTTCCATCCAATCCGTATGGCAATACAGAAAAATAATGTACTGAATTTACAGAGGCCGAATATCTAGAAACCATACTATCAGGAACCTTAACAACACGATCGATTATAACACGCTCAAACCTCTTGTTAGTTAATAAATCAGTTATAGAATCAGAAACCCTAGGTAATACAAAACCCTTACTATATCGCTTTGCAAAATAATGTTTGTCCCTAAAATCAAATTCAATGTTAGAATTTTTAACCAAATTGCCACCTGAAACTTCAATAGACTTAGCAACAATGGCATTGGCATCTTTAAGTTCTTTTTCACAACTAAACACAGAGATGGTGGTAAGCACAAATAACAATATATATTTTTTAAGCATGATGAAATTTTATTAGTCTGTCGTAAATATAAATAGATACTTAAACTAATATTTAGAATTAAGTTTAAAACGTATTGTTTTACCTGTAAACTTTTGCGCCAATACATTAATAGCCGATTCTTTAAGCTGAAGCACCCTAGGGTAACCGCCCGTGGTTTGGCAATCGCGCATTAAAACTATGAGCTTTCCTGAAGGTGTTAATTGAACCGTTCCAGGAAGCACCGCCGATGTAATGATAGGCTCCAAATTATTTTCCAAGGGTTCTGAAAGTTGATACGCCATTCGGTTATTTTCTTTGGAAATAGTGAATTCATTTTGAAGCAGAAATTTTTGTTGATTAGCCGATAGCAAATCAAATTCCGGACCCTTAAAAACTTCAATATCATTGGTTTTAAAATGTTTAATATCCACTTTAACCAAGGAGTTATTATCATTTGAAAATGAGTAATTTGAAATTATTTTTAATTCATCATTTTTAATTAATTGAAACACATCTGTAACACCTTTATACATACTTCTACTTCCCATAATTTCTTCAGTTTTAAAACCACCCGAAACAGCCAAATAAGTCCGAAAACCTTTATTTAGTTTTCCAAAAGAAAGCACATCGCCCACTGTTACTTTCACGCTTTTATGAAGCTGAATAGAAACCTCATTTAGCTTGGGCGACATGTCTGCTCCAGCTACACAAATACAAGTATCACAATGAAATTGAAGCTTCGCCCCCGTCATGGTCATTTCAATAACCGCATCATTCGCCTCATTAGCCAAAATAAGGTTTGCCAAAGTTGCAGAATACATGTCCATAGCGCCAGAATACGGAACACCATATTGCTGAAATCCTATTCGTCCTAAATCTTGAATGGTAGAATAAAACCCTGGAGCCAATACCTTAACCATGAATTCCCTCACTTTCTAACTGATAAACACCTGCATCTACCAATCCCTTAATATTTTCATATTCACTTAACGTAATGGGCTGAAAAACGATACAGTCGCCTGCTTTAGCAAAACAAGGAATTTCTGCTTTGGGATTAAAAAATTCAATAGGCGAATTTCCAATAATATTCCATCCGCCCGGACTCGCCGATGGGTATACACCTGTTTGATTACCGCCAATAGCCACCGCGCCTTTTTCTATTTGTAAACGGGGAGTAGATTTTCTTGGCACATGAAGCGACTCATCTAAACCGCCCAAATATAAAAACCCAGGTAAAAAACCTATAAAATAAACCGTATAAATTGCCTTGGAATGTCGCTTAATAATGCTTTCTTTTGAGAGTTTTTTTTCTTTGGAAATCGCTTCCAAATCAACCCCAAACATAGCATCATAACACACTGGGATTTTCCATAAAACTGACACCCTGTCACTATCTGGTTCCACCAATTTATATAAATTCTCAAGCAAAAGGACTTCATTTTCAAAATTCCTACAAATGAAATTATAAGTTATTAATAACGAGTTGTATGCAGATTTTAATTCAATAATAGATTTAATCTTATTTCTTTCAATAACCTTCTTAAATTGAATAATATCGTTCAGGATTTCATTATCAATTATCGCTGGCCATTCTACCAAAATTGAACGTTCACCTAACGGCTTATATGTAAGTTTAAAAGCCATAAAACTAGATTATTTTAATGGCTTTGGCTCCTAAATTCTCATATAGTTTTTTAAGCAATACAGCTGCTTGAAGATTATCACCATGCACACAATATGTTTCTGCTTTTATTTCAACTTCTGCCCCTGTAATCGTTCTTACTTTTCGGTTATTAATCATGTAAAATACATGTTCAAACATGGCATCGGCATCATGAATTAATGCATTTTTTTCGGTACGGGATACCAAGGTTAAGTCGTCATTATAATTTCTATCAGCAAACACTTCGTAAGTAATGGGGATATTATTTTGAAGTGCTAAGGTTTCAATAACTGAATTATAAGGCACATAAAGTTTTACTGGAAGTGCGATACTCTTCATAACTTCAACAATAGTTGTAGCAATCCTAACATCTGTAATCGCCATGTTATATAAGGCACCATGGGGTTTTACATGATGCAAAATGGTGTTTTCTTCCTGGATAACGGCCATTAAATCACTTATCTGTTCTTTCAAGGAAGTATATAACGCCACACAAGGCATTTCCATGGGTTTTCTGCCAAAATTTTCAAAATCTGGGAAGGAAGGGTGCGCACCAATTTTTACTCGGTGGTTTTTTGCTAATTTAACCACCTTTCGCATGGTTGTGGCGTTACCTGCATGTCCGCCACAAGCTATGTTGCACGATGATACATACGGCAATAACAATGATTCGTTGCCAATACCTTCACCTACATCTACATTTATATCAATACTTTGGGTTTGCACAGATTTTGTTTTTATGTCATTTAGAAGTGGTATTTAAAGCATAAATAGCGAAACTACCTAACCAGTGGCCTCCTTCATAACTATCTTCAAAAATACTAGGTAATGAGTAATTTATATGGGCATAGGCCATATTTTTTAAATGATAGTACTCCGGAAGTCCTTCAGCTATTTTAATTAAATTCCATGCACGGGAAAAATTGACACCATCTAAATGTACCAATTGCCCATCGGTTCTATCTGAAACTTTTCCTGTTTCCAATATAAAGCTTTTATTTTTTAGTTGTGGTAAAAATTCGATTAACCAAAGTTTAAACTCTTCCTTTGGCAATAATCGTTTCATTAACGCCGCTTCTTCCAAACAAGGCGATAAAAAATCACTTCCACTAGGCTCCCAACCCATCGGGCAGTTTTCATCTTTTAAAAAGAAAAATTTAGCACGTTCCATAATGGCGTTTTTAAGTGGTTCATTATTTAATGTTTCCGCATAATCATATGCAAAAGATAAACCAAAAGCTGTGTTGGTATGTGTTCCCACCCGAAGCGGATAATTTAACTTTGGTAAAAATTCGATGTATTTATCAACTATCAAGTTGGCTAAAGGCTGTAAATTGGTTTCTAAAGTTCTGGCAATAGGCGTATCCCAAGTATGAAGTTCTTCAAACAACTTTAATAACCATGCCCAACCATAAGTACGTTCAAACGTTTTGTTATGCTCCCCTAAAAAATAGGCAACCTCAACTTCTATATTTTCTTTGGAAATGTTTTTAAGCAAGCGCTGCTCTATAGCGTTCCTGTTCTCTAAATTTGGAAACTGCTTCAATAAACTCACCAAGCTCCAGTGTCCATGAACAGCCGAATGCCAATCATAACAGCCATAAAAAGCTGGATGTAATGTTTGCGGCGACTTTAAATCGGAATCACCTCCTAAAGTTTGAGACAACTTGTTTGGATATTCAACATTTATGCAATTTAAAGGCAATTGCGCTAAACGGTTGGCTTGTTGTAAATCGATTTTTGGAATTGTTTCCACTTTGATTTCAATATTAGGTGCAAAAGTTTCGGTTTCTTGCTTTTCTTTTTTTCCAGGGTTGCAGCAACATAAAAAAGCTGCTAAAATTACAATAAGGCTGTTTTTCATAATTTGAATTTAACCATAACGAAGGGTTAATGATAGATTTAAAAATTTTATACTTTATAAAAAAAATAAAGAATGGCAACGGATAACAAGCCAATAATGGCCCAATCAATAAGCCTTCTAAGTTTATTAATTTCCCATTTAGGTTTGATGAAAGACTATTAACATATAGCAATTGGAGTGTAGATACTGAAATAATATTTTCTTCAACTGGCATTGGAATACAAAATTAACTGAACACAAGATAAGATAAAGCGCTTATAAAACAATGTTTATACTTAAAATATGCCATTCCCTGTAATTGGGAACAGTTGCAAGCTGCATTTAGTTTACTTCGGTTTAAAGAAAAAACCGATATAAAAATTTGATGTTCGAAGCGAAGAAACTTAATAACACAGCACTCAATTTCCAATTTTTTGTAGTGCCCACTGTCTACCAAGAAGATCTGTACCGGTTATATTACCGTTTGGCTCCGTGTGTAGGCTTACACTTCCCTGATCTGGCACCGATCCATTCATAAGAGTAACCATCACACTGTAGGTTAACAAGTTATTGAACGCATTATACCCCCAGGTACCACTAATTTGTGAAAATCCATCTATGCTTTGCTGTGTGCCGCTTAACGCGCCCCCAACATTGAAATAGAGGTTTAAATAAGCTATTTGCTGCCCAAATTGATAAATATAAATGTTCCAAGACCCAGGCATGTAGATGCTATTTTGCTTAGGCGGAGGTGGTGCTTGTTGGGTTGGTGGACTCGTGTTGATGTGTGTTTTAAAATTATTAGTGACTTTTAATTGCTTATTCTGTATAAAGGCATGAATTTGTTCTGCCATTTTCCAAGTTTGTCCAGCACCAAACCAACTAAAATTATAGAAATACATTAATTGTTCAACACCATCATAATTACCTGAAATACCCATGTAGTTGAACGTGAAACCCGGATTGATATCTTGTGGATAGTAATCCAATAAATCAATATCCTTTATGGTGATTTTAAAATTACCAGCAAATTCTATACGGTCTGAAAAAACTTGAAGTACTCCAGATTGTTCAGAGTTATCTACAATGCTTTTTGCTTGATTAACATGTCGCATTTTCACATCTTGAAAGGTTGCTAAAAGTTTTGGAAGTGTGGATGGATTATTGGGTTCGGGAATGGGCGGTTTAGGTGCTGGTTTTTTTAATTTTTCAACAACTACACGTATAGTTTTAGACCCGCCGCCATTTTTATCTTTCACACTAATACTGCCACGGTTCATGCCCTCTTTTGGAGATAATTTTAGTTTCAAATAGGTTTCATGTTTTTCAATTTCAATCCAATCACAATTACAGGTTGCAGTCCAATCTAAATCACCACTTCCTTCATTAAACACATCAACAATTTCATCAAGTAGTTTTTCATCTCGTTCAACACCAAGAAGGTCAATTCTTTGTTCAGAAACATTCAATCTAGGATTACCATCGCCCAAATTCATTGTTCTATGTTCACCTTTTTTCTTAATTGGATTTATTGGAAGTGAAATTTTTCGTTTACAAAGCGGCAGATCTCCAGAGGTATCTCCAAATTTGCGTTGTGGCCGTTGCTTTGATTCTTCATAGATTTTTGGGAAAATATATTCGTAAACTTCATTAATACTTACATACCCATCATCATTCGCATCAATACTATCCGTTAAAAGCGCTTCGGAAAGGTACTTTGTAAACGGACTTGGGCTGTCTGGTGCATCTGTATCACTGGACAACTCAACCGAACTAGAACTGGTAAGTACAAACCTGCCTTCCCCCTGTAACGATTGCGGTAAATCCCCTCCTTTAAACCCTCCACTATGGCAACAATCGAGAATAATAATGTGCTTATTGGACTGGCAATTTTCAAACAAAATATTAAGGGTGTAATCGGGCACTGTGGTGGAAATCAGGGAGTCTTTCTTTGAGTTTTTGGCACATAGAAACAATCTACTCATTCTATCTTGCACCCCATGGCCACTGTAATAAAACAGTACTTGATCTTTATTTGTTAAGTTAGCGAAAAACTGATCTAAAGCCAATAGAATTTCTCCTGATGTTTTGTTTATAAGCGTTGTAACATTATCTTCTTCAAACAACCCTTTGTCTGGATTGCAAAGTGCCTGTTTTAGCAATTTAACATCATTTTCAGGCCCATTAAGTTTTAACAACTCATGCGGATCCTCGGGAAATTCACTGTTTCCCACAAGTATGGCTTTGTAGGTAACACTCATATCATGTTGCTTTTTCTACCGCTTTCTGAAGAAACTCCTTCAGGGTATTTTTATCTATGCCTTTAGCATCGGCAGTAAATGAAACTTGTTTTCCATTAATGTTTGCCGATAATTCAATTTTAGTAGATCTATCTCTAGCCAACCACGCTTTAACCACCTCTACTATCCCTGTTATTACTGCAGGCCCTAAAGTGATGATCAAGGTTTCAAGACCACCCTTCTTCCCCTCCACTGGCTCTGTTCTTTTTTCTACTTTGGTAGCTTTCCCCTGTAAATCACGAACTAATAAGTTTTTTTGTTGTGCCCAGCGAGAATCATTTTCGTCAAAAAAATCTGAAGTTGGTTTTAGAATAATTTCTATCTGTTGGTCATTCATAATACTAGTTTTTTATGGCTGTATTCCAAAGTTATAGAATTTATTTCAAATATCTGAGCTAATTTTTAGGGATTTTTAAATGTATTTACGTGTTTTTTAAGGTCTTAGGCTACATGTTTATTTCTTTATTCTTATCGCTATTTTTTAAAGAAAAACCTTAAATCAGTAATTTTTATATTTTTTTGACGCAACTATTTCAGCATATCAACATCTTTAAAGTGAATTAAAAAAATATTTGAATTATGAAAAAAACAATTTTATTGGTAAAAAGTTTAATGTTAGTAGGTGTTTTAGCTTTGAGTTGCGACAATGATAATGGTCCTGATTGCCCCAATGCGCTTACAGGTGAATTAACCACCACCGAAACCGCTTTTACAGGAAATTGGACATTGAAAAGTATTGTTGCAGAGGAAGAAGTTGATTTAACCGATGACGATGTAGACAACCCTTCTACTGATATTTATGCACAAAGCTCTGACTGTTTTAATGATTTGGTTTACAATTTTGGAACTAACCGAACTTACACTTTAAAGCAAGGTGAAAATGCCACAGATTGTAATGAAATAGAGATTAATGGTACCTGGGCTTTAAACAGTGGCACTTTAAGCTTGGTAGCCAGTTGTAGTATTGAGTCCATTGCATTGGATTTTAATGATGACGACACCGAGTTTTCATATACCACCACCCTGCGTTTTAAAGATGTGAATGACCTAATTATTGATAGCGATGTTGTTTTCACTTACGAAAAGAATATTCCTTAATAATCTACTTTTATTATAGAATCTTGTAAAAAAGAACGAAGCTAAACTTCGTTCTTTTTTTTATGTGTTATTTTGATAGCTTAAGCTCTTTTGGATTGGGTTATTTTTTAAATGCCACGAGAAGGAAGATTTCTCATTATTAACGGTACGAGCGGGACGCTCGCACTAGCAGAAGCGTTTTTTAGATTTGTTAAAAACTTGCTAACAATGTTTATAACTCTCCTTTTCATAATTGAAGGAATTAAAGTAAATTTGTGGAGTAGTTATACTACAACAAAAAAGCACTTCTAATTGAAGTGCATTTTATTAGTCAAGGAAAAGGTTATACAAATTTATTCTAATTATTTTGATGGCTTCCAAAACCATTAAAAAGAATAATAGTAGTATATCTGACTAAGTGTCCAAAGCTTAGTCTCCTATTTAAAGGCGTCAATGTTCACAGCATTGGCGTTTTTTTTTACGAATCTAAACCACATTAAAACTGTTTGCTGTTTCAAGTGATTTGTTGTATGGTACAAATTTAAACTATTTGTTCCTTTTTGAATACAACACATCGAATTATTTTGAGCGCATAAATTTAATGCTTAAGTAGCTAAATTACAAATACTTATAATATATTTATTAAAAATTGTTAATAAAAAATATGAAAAAGCTGCAGGATAGTAACATCTAAACGATATCAAATTAATACCAATTTAATATCAATACATAATTGGTAGTTCACCTTGTCAACCATAAAATTTAAGGAACTTTATTAAAATTTGAATATCACATCATAAAATTCACCTGCTACCGCGAGCGCAATGTCATTAAGTTAAGCTTCTATTCAATTGATTATCAATGGTTTATTGTTGTTTTTATGGCATTGTTTTCGTATATTACATTGATAATCAAATACATATGACCTTGAAAAAAAACTACTGT
>NZ_JAGJCB010000009.1 GCF_017814435.1 Mariniflexile gromovii
CTTGAACAACCTGAAGCTTAAAAGAAATCGAATAATCTTTTTGAGTACGCTTTACATACCCACTGTTTTCTGGTGTTTTCATTACACTAAGGTTTGAGTGTATCGCTATTGCAGGACGGGACATCAAAACAAGGTTATTTAGCCAATACACTCGATTTTAATGATGATTTTCTAATCATTAATTCGGGGGTTAAAACAACCTGCCTTTCAGATTTTATTTTTTTACTGTTACCTACTTCTTCTAAAAATACTTGCGCCGCAATTCTACCCATTTCTACCGGTGATTGATCCACTGAAGTTATTGAAAGTTCCATAAAACGGGTAAAAGGTTCATTTGCAAAACCAACAACACAAAACTCTTCAGGGATATTTATTCCACGCGATTTAATTTCTTGTATAGCTCCTAATGCCACAAAGTCACTTGATGAAAATATAGCATCTGGTGGTTCTGGCATGTCTAATAGAATTTTTGTTGATTTTCTGCCTTCATCAACTTTACTCATGGTTTCTATAACTAAACTTTCATCAAACTCCAAACCATTATCAATTATGGCTTGCTTATACCCTAAATACCTTTTTTCAAAAATTTCAATTTTTCTGTTATTTGATAAGTGCGCTATTCGTTTACATCCTTGGTTAATTAAATGCTGTGTTGCTTGATAACCGCCTTTAAAATCATCTATCGTTACAGAACTAACTCCAGGAATTTTCTCCTTTCTATCAAAAAAGATTAAAGGCACATTTTTTTTAAGTAACTGGTCAAAATTTCGAGTTTCTTCTGGTCCAGAATTAGAAATAGACATTAAAATTCCATCTACCTGAGCATTTAGAAGCGAATTGATATTTTCAATTTCCACACTCTTTTGGTCATGGGTTTGGCAAATAATAACATGATATCCTTGTGGGTACAATTCATCTTCAACGCCACGAATTACCGACGCAAAAAAGTTACTATCTATACGAGGTACTATAACGCCAACGTTAAAACTTTTGCCGCTTTTTAATGCTAAAGCCAGTTTGTTTTGCTCATAGTTCATTTCTTTAGCCGTATCATTGACTAATTGACGCGTAGCTTCACTTATTTTTGGGTTTCCATTTAATGCTCTAGACACCGTGGCAGCTGTTATATTAAGCTTTTCTGCTATGTCGTAAATGGTTGTTTTCTTGCTCATAAATCAATTGGTTCTATTCTGTAAATTTACATTAAATCAAATATATAAATACAAATCTTAATTTTTAAACTTAACGCTAAACATTTGGCAATAGTTTACAATAATCATTTTCAATTAAACAAGTATCATTTTTATTCAACAATTCTCTAATTTAATTTTAATACTTTATTTAAAAAATTTACAGTATAATCAAGTGTAGTTTCAAACCAGGGGTACACCAACCAAAAGGAATGAGGACTCTTGGAAATAGTGTGCACTTCATTATAAATTTGAAAACTATCCAAGATGGCTACCATATCATCTCTCCCAGCATGAAATCTTGGTTGGGCACTATTTATAAATAAAGTAGGTGGTGTATTTTCATTTACATACTCTAAAGGCGAAGCTTCTTTCCAATATTTATAATTTTCTTCTTTTGAACCATTAAGCCAAATACTTGCCATCTTTCCTTCTGATGAGGCTTCTGGATGAATAAAAGAGGTAATGCCATCAATGTTTATTATAGCCTGAACTTCATCTGAAATTTTAGCATCAGACTCATAAAGTGGTGAATTAGGGGTAACCCCAATTAGAGTTGCTAAATGCGCTCCAGCTGATGCGCCCAAAACAGCTATTTTATCTGGATTAATATGATATTTTTTTGCATTTTTTCGCATCCAAACAATAGCATCTTTTAAATCGATAACCCCTGCTGGATATGGAGCTTCCAAACCTAACCTATAAGAAGCGGAAATACCAACATACCCATTTAAAGCTAAATATTGCGCCATTATCCGTTGGTTTTCTTTACTACCGGTAAGCCATCCGCCTCCATGAATTAGTAAAACGGCAGGAAAGCTTTTTGATTTTTTCTTTTTTGGTACATAAATATCTAAATTTAGTTTTCTGTCCCCTATTTCTTTATAAACAACATCTTCATGATAGTTAATGTTTTTTGAAACCAAAGGTTTTATTGGCGTAACAAAAGGATAATTATTCTTTAATTTTTGATAGGTTGCTTCTATGGTGTACGGTGGAAATGTATGCGCATCTTGTGCTGAAACCATGTATCCAGTAATAACAAGTAAACTGATTAAATTTAGCAGAAACCTCATTTATCCATTAATTAATTTCTAATTCCGCACTTAATTCTTGCATCCCTTCAAATACTAATCTCGCCACCTCAGCAGCGCCTTTTGGCTGAAAGTGTGTATTATCTTTTAATCCTTTTGGATATGCTTCATAAATACCTTCAGGAAGATTCATAAAATAATTATTTGACACGAAGTCTTCACCCATTTTAGTAAAGAAATCCATAGATTTCTGATTTAAATCTATAAGCATAACATTTAGTTCATTTGTTAAATCTTTTGAGGCTTCGTGATATTCCGCATGTCCATTTAGTAATTTTCCATCTTTCCAAGGATAATTTCTGGTTACAGGCGTTAAAATGATTGGAATTGCTCCCTGTTCTCTTGTCTGGCTCACAAATAATCTTAAAAACTCTTTATAGCCTTCAACATCAACATAGCGTTCTGCTTTTGTTTTTGATGCATCATTATGCCCAAATTGCATGATGACGATATCATCCTTTTTAAGATTCTCAAAAACATTTCTCCATCTTCCCTCTTGAAAAAAGGTACGAGTACTGCGCCCTCCTCTAGCTCTGTCATCCACAAAAACACTATCGGTTTTAACGAGGTTTTTTAATTTGCTTAAACTATCTGAAACCATAAATTGCTGAAAAACTTGTCCCCAGCCAGTCATTGGAAACCTTGTTTTCATGTAATCTTTACCTTCTTCATAATTGTTTGAATAATCGGCCATCGTGGAATCACCTATCAAATATATTGTAGTGACTAACTGCTTTTTGGTTTGAGCCCCTAAAAGTGTGACCAACAAACAAATGCTTATAAAAGAACAGAATTTCATTAAAATTTACTTATTTGTTCAATTCTAAACTTGCTAATATAAAAGGTCCCGTTCCTTTAGGATCGTTAGATCGGATAGGTTCATTTATATAATATTCATAAGAACCATCTCTATATGGATTTCCACCCAAACCTGCAACTGCACAACATTTATTAAGGTTTACAACACCGTTTTCTTCAACAGATACTAAATTATCTAGAAGACCAGTATATGCTTTATTTGCAACGTCTAAATATTTTTCAGGCAGATAGCCTTTATGAACACCTTTAGCTAAAGTGTAAGTAAACATAGATGTACCTGTAGCTTCTAAATAATTACCTTCTCTATTTCCTTGATCTAATACTTGCCACCATAAGCCTGTTTTATCTTGAACTTTAGTAATTGCTTCAGCATATTGATTTAAATATTTGATGATTTTTTCACGACCTGGGTGATTCTCAGGTAAAAAATCCAACACATCTACCATAGCCATTCCGTACCATCCCATACCTCTTGACCAAAAATGTTGAGAGTTCCCTGTTTCTTTATTAGCCCATTTTTGCTCTTTACTTTCATCCCAACCATGGAAAAGCAAACCTGTTTTCTCATCTTTGCTGTGTTTCTGTATTAAATCTAATTGCAATACAACATCGTTATAAACTTTTTCGGCTTTGGTAGCGTCTTTGATATAATCTCTAGCATAACGGGCATGGAAAGGTTCAGCCATATACAAACCATCTAGCCACATTTGGTTAGGATAGATTTTTTTATGCCAATAACCGCCATCCGATGTTTTTGGTTGAGATTCCAACTGAGCATTTAAAGTTTCCATGGCCTTTAAAAAACGTGCTTCTTTAGTTTTTGGATATAAAAACAATAACACATCTCCAGACTTAATCATGTCTAGGTTTTGATTTGATAACTTATATGTTCCAATGTTACCAGTACTATCTATCAAAGTGTTAGCATAATCATAAATATAATCGTAATATTTTTGATTGTTTGTTTGTTCGTAAACCCTTACACATGCACTTAATACTAAACCTGGTGTATAGGTCCAACGAGGTTTATCTGAAAAATCAAGTTTTGTTGCCTCAGGAAAACGTTCAATTTCCGAAAGCATCATACGTTCAGACCATTTTAGGTTTTCTGGAATAATTTTTTCTATAGTATTAGTATCAACTACTTTTTCATTTTCTTTAGCATTTTTACAAGCTGTAGTCAAAAAAAGTAAAGCTATAACAAATGGTAATGTTTGTTTTATAGAATTTTTCATTAAAATATTATTTTAAAATGTTGGTTTTATCTAATACTTCTAACTTAGTATTTAAATCTTGAATAAAAGCTTCTTGGGTTTTAATACCATTTGGTTCTTGTTCCCAAGCACCCAAAAAATAGTATGTTATAGTTTTGATTGTTGGTTTAAAAATTACTAAGTGGTCATCAGTTCCTGTTTTTTGTTCAGCTACTTCATCAAGATTGTAAAACAGCGCCATTCCTAAATTATCCGGAGGCGTTACTAATGTTTGCTTTCCATAAGTCGCAATGTATGCCCATTGTGAACCTTCTTTTTTTATCAATGGGATTTCCTTAAACTTAACTACACCTGTGCAAATACCCGTAATTTCTTTTGATGGCATTAGTGATGCTTTGGTATATCTATCTTGAGGATAAATAGTTAGTTTTGTGTTTAAATCGATGATTTCGTTTCCAGATTTCCAACCTTGATAATGAATGTTCACAGATGAATCATTATCTGTATTATCAATTATAGCAAAGGTATTTTTTACACTTTGAAAGTGAACCACAGTATCTGCTACTATACGTCCATAACTCCCAATTCCCATAGATTTTCCTGCTTTTAGAATATCTTGCCCCCAATCAGCAGGTTCGTGATACGAATCAAATCCATCCTGCCCAACATAAGGAAGCACCAAAGAATCTACTTTTTTTCCAAAAATATCTATGGCGTTTCTCCAATCTAAATATAAACGGTAACCGATTTTGCTATTTTCCCAACCAGGTCCTTCGTAACGTAAAAACCAAGAATGATCGGTATGTTCAGCAGGCACTTGAAGTGAATCTACATTTTTAAAAGATGTACCAGAATTATATTCTTTATGCCCTCTTGAACCATCAACCCATTCTCCTCCTTCTGCAATAGAAATTTCAGCATAGGTTTTTGGAGCTATTCTTGCCCCAGCATTATCATTTAATGTGATATTAACACTATCAGTTTTTTTTCCTTTACAAGAAAAAAGAGTAAAAACAAATAGGGATATTATGGCTATATTTTTCATAATATACTTTTACTTTTTAATTATATTCTTTACCGTTTATTGTGGTGTTTTTAAACACAATAGGTTCTGAATTTTCTACAGATAAGTCTGATTCTGCATTTTTAATATGAACGTTGGTTAGAGTAACATTTTTAACGAAACTTTGCGGTCTTCCTTTTATAAGCACACCATATTTACCACCATTTTCTACAGTAATATCTTGTAAGTGGATGTTTTTAACTACGGGCATAAAATCGCCTTCTTGTGGGCCATAAATAGCATAAAATAAATTAATTTTTAACACAGCTTCTTTAACTTGCCCTACTTCAATGTTTTTTACATAAACGTTTTCTACAAAACCACCTCTTAATGTGTTCGTTTTTATTCGGATAGCACGTTCTAACTCAGGGCTATTCATTTTACAATTTCTAACATATACATTTCTAACACCTGCAGAAATTTCGCTGCCCATAACTACACCTCCATGGCCGTCTTTCATATCGCAATTTTCAACAACAATATTCTCACTTGGGATATTTACAACGCGACCATCGTTGTTTCTACCAGACTTGATAGCAATACAATCATCACCTGTATCGAAAACACATTTGTTTATATGTACATTTTTCGAATATTCAGGGTCACAACCATCGTTATTGGGACCATGGCTTTTTACTGTAACACCTTCTACCCTAACATAGTTACATTTTATGGGATGTATAACCCAAAATGGTGCATTGGTAAACGTAACACCTTGTATCAATACATTTTCACAATCAAAGGGTTGCATAAACGAAGGGCGTAATTGATAACCTTCACCAAAAATACGTTCTGAAATGGGTGTATTGTTTTCAGACATGGTCCATAAACGTGGCAAGTTATGGTCATCTTTTTGCTGAGACGTACCTTTTACATATCCATATTCTTCTTTACTGCACCAAGGCCACCAATTGGTATTACTAGCTTGACCGTTAAAAATTCCTTTGCCCGTTACAGCTATGTTTTTTTGCTTATAAGCATATATTAATGGGGAATAATTCATTAATTCCTGACCTTCATACGATGTATGTACCACTGGTAAATAATCTTTTGTTTCGGTTGAAAAAAGAACTTCAGCCCCTTCTTCCAAATGAAGATTAATATTGCTTTTTAAGTGTATGGGGCCGGTTAAAAAACGACCCGAAGGGATGAGAACTTTACCTCCTCCGGCATCATGGCATGCAGCAATGGTTTTCTTTATAGCTTCACTATTATTAGTTACCCCATCTGAAATGGCACCAAAATCAACAATATTAAACGTGTTATTGGGGAATTTAATATACTCTATTGAACTTATAATTTTTTCAGCCTCATCAAAAACATCTGTTTCTTTTACTGAATTATCCTTTGTTTTACAAGCACTTAAAAGAATAGCGACCAATGAAAAGCAAATTAAAGAATATACCGAATAGGCCTTGTGTATTTTCATGTGTTTAATATTATTTTGATGACAATTTATTGAAAATTTATTTTTAAGATTATATCAAAAGAGGTATGCAAAAACCACATACCTCTTTTAATTATTATAAACTATGTATGTGTAACAATTATAGTCTCCAACGTGGATCTCCTATGTTTTTGTCTTTTAAAGTTTGGTTTGAAATGGTGAAATTTCCACCAGCAGCATTTGTAAAGCCAGGATCTAACGTTGTATATGTTGTTGTGGCATCAAACTTAGTATTCGTGGTATGAAGCCCAAGTGTATTGAAATAATTATTATTTAAAAACGTTGGATCTGAAGTTGAACTTTGATTTGAATAAATAGCATCGGTTTGTGCAAATAAATTATTACGTACTGTAATTGCATTAGCATTGAAACGGATGTATAAAATTCTATCTGCTGTGTTGCAAACACCATACAAAGTACAATTTTCTAACAGCACATTTACTGTGGCATTCCCATTTGAAGTACCTGCAGCATCAATTCTAAAAAAGTCTCTAGCTGGTGCGCAATTGTTAAATGTACTGGTTTTAACTGTAATGTTTAAAGCATCTGAATTTCTAAAATCTATAAAATCACCACCGTTTGTTAAAACATTGGTTACAACACAGTCTTCAACAGTAACAGATTGTACAATAGCATCGGCAACATTACCAGCTATAAAAGAACGATCGTAGTCGTGAATGTTACAACCGCTAACCAACAATGAACTATAGTTACCTGCAGCACTGAAGCGAACAACATCAATAAGTGTTGAAGGCGTATCTCCAGTTAAATTTAAGTCGATAAGACTAACATTGGCTGCTCCTGCAACAATTGAAAAACTAACTTTTAACATTGGTTTAAAATCTCTTCTTAAGCCTTGGATAGTAATTGATTTATCTAAGGTTATTGTTCCAGTTTGAGAAGTGTAATCACCTTGTTCCAATAACAAGATGTCACCCGATTGTGCATTGGCAATCATTTGAAATAAATCATCCGTAGGTAATACCAATGTATTATTGCCTACATCAATTCCGGTGGTAAATGCCGCTGTACCTCTAATTTTCGCATTATTGAATAACTTGGCAGTATATCCGGTTTCCCCCGTTAATCCTGTTACCGTGGCAACCCCATTTATTTTTTCTTGAGAAGTAATAACATGTGTTATATCGCCTGGTTGAATAACGAGTTGAGTTACACTACTGTTTGCCACCCATCTAAAAGTAACTTGTGTTGCCCCTACATCGCCAGGTTCAAATGGCAACATGATTTGTTCCGTTAAGGTCGTGGCGGTACCAATAGCCCAGGTAGAATCTTCTAAGCCAATTGAGCTTACAGCTTTAACTCTAATAGAATAAACCGTTTCTCCCTCTAAAGCAACCTGAATTGGTAATTGAGTTGGAGCCACATCTACTGATTTAAATATAGTCGTGAAATTTGGATCGTCTGCACTAAATTCAACTACATACTTAGATACATTTGGGCGAACGGTCCAATTTAGTTCTACAGTAGTTTGATTTCTAATATTGGCAGTTAAAGCCACAGGAGCAAAAGCCCTGTTCACATCTAGATCATTAATCACCTCTTCATCATAACCACAACTAGTCATGGCATATGTAAGACATAGTATGAATAATACTTTTAATATATATTTTGTTTTCATATGTAAATATTTATTGTTTTTGAATGGTTTTATGCAATTTGTATGTCTTTGTTAGTGTTTGCCGCCATTTTTGGAACATACTCATTTCATAATCATAATAACCAATTTTGTGAATCCTTAATAGTTATAATCGTTAACCAATTTACCATTGCTTCCGTCTATAAATACTTGCCAAATAGGCCAAAATTGTCTATTATCAGGATTTACGCCTGTTTTAAAAAGGGAATTCACTTTAGTATCCGTTAATGAATTCCAAGTTTTAGCTGAGTATTCTGGACCCGGATTTGTGGTTTCCCCTCTATTTAATCCGTAAATCTCTAAGGTTTCATTATCTGCCTTATATTTGAAATATAACGTAGTTGGCACATTGGTATATTCACCTGTACGATTTTTAAAATTCGCCATTTTAATTTTTGCTTCTTCTAAATTCGTTTTTAGCAAATTCCAACGAATAAGTGCTTGTTTACGCTCCATTTCTCCCGTAAACTCAAACTTATGTTCGTTTACAATAGCATTAAACATGGCTTGTTTATTATTTAATGCATTTACGTAAGCTTCCACTTTAATGGGATGATCTGCAGCGGCAAAAGCTCTTTTTCTTATTTCTTTTAAATATGGAGCGGCGGCCGCAGGACCTTCTAATTCATTAGCAGCTTCAGCAGCTATTAAAAGTACTTCAGCATAACGCATGTAAATTTTATTCACACCATCGTCATTGGTTGAAGTTACAAATCGTTTCATCCATTCGTAACGGTATTTACCAAAATTCCATGTATCAGAGCTTATTAATTCTTGTTTTGAAACGCCATTTGTAGCCGTACCCCATTGATAAGGTACACAGGTTACATCTCTACGTAAATCAGATTCATCATAATCGTAAAAAACAGTAGGTAGCGGTCCTGCAATACCTCCTCTTGCTTGTCCTGTATACTGATCGACACTACGGTGACGCACGGCAAATGAGAACAACACACGACCACGTCCGTCAGCAAAAGGTATTTCCCAAAGCGATTCACCTCCTGCGGTAATATTTTCTTCATTATACTTTTTCCAGAAGTTTTGAAAAGATGGTTCTAACGAAGCTTTTCCGCTATTGATAACATCTCTACATTCATTAAGTGCCAATTGGTACATTGCTGCAACTGAAAGTTCTGGATCTGTACTTCTTCTTACAGCGTCTGGATATTGTTGAAAGCCACTTGCAACCATAGCTAAACGTGCTCTAAATCCTTTTACAAATGCCTTATTGATACGTTCTACCGTTGTTGTAGAAGAAGTTTCGTTTGGCCATGCAACTAACGTGGAGGCTTCTCCCAAGTCGGCAATAAGTTGCTTATAAATAATATCGCGACTTGATTTTGCAATGTATAAAGTTTCTGAATTTATAGGTTCAAAACGCGCAGGAACATCGCCCCAAGCCTTCATCAAATCGGCATAATAAATAGCTCTTAAAGTTAAAGCCTCCCCTAACAACTGCCCTAGTTCTGTTCCTGGTTCTGGGTTACCAAAAGTACGTAAACCTCTAATACATATATTGGCACGCTCTATACCTGTGTACATTTGAGACCAAGCATTATTCTCGGTATTCATCTGAGAATTGTTTGGTTTTGCATCATAAATCATAAGATCTGCCTGTGCATCATTCTCTTTATCAGAGTTCAGATTCCATTCCGTATCCGTATTAAAACCATAAAACGGTATAAAACGTCCTCTGTATGAGTTGGTTTGACCAAAAGGTTCTTTAATACCATCTACGGCACCTTTTGCTAATCCAGCATTAGAGAAAATTACAGATTCATCTAATGTTGATTTTGCTGGAGCTTCTAAGTAATCTTCCTGACAAGAGGTAAACAGTCCAGCTATTATTCCAAAAATTATTATGAGTATTTTTTTCATTTTATTTTCTAATAAATGATTAATTAAAAGTTAAGGTTTAAGCCCAAAACCAAAGATCTACTTCTTGGAAATGGCGAATAATCTACCCCAGGTGTTAGAGGTGTTTTTCTTCTTGTAGAAACCTCAGGGTCCAATCCTGAATAATTTGTTATAACGAACACATTATTAGCTGTAACATACAATCTTAGTTTAGAAAGTCCCATTTTGGAAGTTATCAACTCTGGAGCTGAATAACCTAAGGTTAGTGTATTCAACCTTAAAAAGGAAGCATCTTCAACTGCCCAATCGCTAAAAACAAAATTGGTAGAATAAGGAGACCACATCGTTGTATTCGCATTAAGTGCCGCTAATTGGGTAGGGTCTGTTACCAAAGTACCTGTAGCCACATCTAAATTTGTCCATCTGTTACCATCAGCCATTATAGTACTTAAGTTTCTATATTGCCCGTTGTTATTGGAAGTTGTAAACTCGATTTTATTCGCGTTATACACATCATTTCCTACACTCCAGTTAAAAGCTGCTGATAGGTCAAAACCATAAGCATTGGCATTAATAGTCATACCACCTGTATGTTTAGGTAGTGCGTTCCCAATGATAGTGTTGTCGTTTACATCTACAATCCCATCTCCTGTAATATCTTTTAATTTCATATTACCAGGTCTTGGAACTCCAACAATACCGCTATTGTTAACAACACCTGCTTTTAAAGTATAAGCTCCTGTAGTTGAGTTATAATCAAAGTCTGAAACCTCATACCTCCCATCACTTTTATAACCGTACATAACACCTAATGATTGCCCAACATTTACTATATAATCATTTCCTATTTGAGAGGACGCCCAGTTTGTGTTAGCCCCAAAATCCTCCAACAATCCAAGTGAATTTACTTTGTTCTTATTAACCCCAATGTTGAAAGCGAAATTCAATCCGTAATCGGCTTTTTGAATAGCTGCAATACTTAATGAAGCTTCAATACCTGTATTTTGATTTTCACCCATGTTTCTATACTGTGTAGCATAACCTGTACCTGGTACTGGGAAATTGATTAAAAGATCGCTGGTAAGATTTTTATAAGCTTCAACGGAACCACTAATACGCCCTTTAAACAAATCAAAATCAAGACCTATATTTTGAGTGATCATAGTTTCCCATTTTAAATCTGGGTTGGCTAAAACATTTGCAGCTGCCCAATAATTTGCTACACCATTAATATAGGTAGTTGTACTCGATTGAAAACTCTGTACCGTTTGACCTGAAGGAATATTATTGTTTCCTGCTTCACCATAACTTACCCTAAGTTTTAACAAGTCTAACCATGAAACATCTTTTAAGAAGCTTTCTTCAGAAATTTTCCAAGCTGCTGCAGCAGATGGAAAGTAACCCCATACATTATCGCCTAAGAACTTACTCGATCCATCGGCACGATAGGTAGCGGTAAGCAGATAACGATTTTTATAATCATAGTTTACACGACCAAAAAATGACAATAATCTATCATCTGGACTATAGAAGTTATCGACTGAAATAGGCGTTCCTTGTGAAGTAAGTTTTGTAGAAGTATTAAAATCAAAAAACTTAGGAAGCCCTTGAATTTCAGTTGTTAATTCATTTCGTTTTGTAAATATCATCTCTTCACCAACAAGGAGTTTTAAACCATGGTTATCACCCAAGAATTTTTTAAAATCATAATTCAGGGTATTTGCATTTCTAAAACTCTCTCTTTTTTCATCACTGATAAGTATCGATGGTAAGCCTTGGTTTTCAGCTGAAGGTCTGTTGCTTGCATAATATGTAGAACGACCATAAAAACGGTAATCCAAATCATTTCGGTTATCCAAACCTAAATCCATTTTATAGTGAAGGTTATCAATAATTTTCCATGAAAAACTACCAAGCATGTTGAAGTTTTTTCTAAGTTGTTGACGCTGGTTATCATCTACAGCCACGAAAGGATTTATCAAATAAGAAGATAATGCCTCATCGGTATTGTCTGTAGTTAAACCAGGAAGCGGTATTGGCGAATAACCAACACTATGTCTTAAACGGGCATCGGCAGAAGAAATCTCGTTTTGTTCGTTGGCACCACCACCGTTAATTTCTGTATCAGAATATCGTAATGTGAAGGATAAATCTATTTTTTCACTCGCTTTGCTTTTTAAGGATAATGATATATTATCTCTTTTATAATCAGATCCAATCATAATCCCTTTAGAATTATAATGAGCGTAGTTAAAATTATAATTTATTTTTTCAGAACCACCTCTTATTCCTAGCTCACGGCTTTGGGTCTCGCCCATTTTGCCATAAATTTGTTTTTGCCAATTATTACCGGTCAGTCCGTTGTATTGGTCCACATCTTGCCAAAGTCCAAATATACTTTCGTAAGTATCTACCCTATTTCTAAGTAAAGCATACTCATATTGCCATTTCGCAAAATCACTGGGTTCAAGTACATCAATGGTTTCTGCAATTTTAGATACACCATAGAACATATTAAAATTTACAGCCATTTTACCGTCTTTTCCACTTTTGGTAGTTACTATAATTACACCGTAAGCACCTCTTGAACCATAGATAGCGGTTGAAGAAGCATCTTTTAATACTGTGATAGTTTCAATATTAGAAGGAGTTACATCGCTTAAACTGTTTACAGGAAACCCGTCTACAATTACCAATGGCGAACTATCTTGGGTTAACGACCCTCCACCACGAATTCTAATATTAATTTCTGCATCAGGTGAACCTTCAGAAGATGTTACCTGTACACCTGCTAAACGACCTGTTAAAGCTTCGGATACACTTGCAATAGATTGTTTTTGCAAATCTCCACCTCCAATAGTAGCTACAGACCCTGTTAAATCAGATTTTTTAGCAGTTCCATAACCTATAACAATAACCTCGTCTAACGATGCCAAGTCCGGTTTAAGCAGAATATTTACATTGGTTTTCCCTGCTAAATTAATTTCTTGGGTCACATAACCAATGTATGAAACTACCAAAGTTGCATTAGCACCAACGGAACTTAAAGTAAAATTGCCATCGAAATCTGTAGAAGTACCGTTTGTAGTACCTTTTACAAGCACCGTAGCTCCAGGCAAAGGACCACCCAAGTCATCATCTGTTACAATACCACTTATTGTTTTATTTTGCGCATATATATTAGTGTTGCATAAAAAAAGCAAACCAATCATTAAAGGCAAAAAGCTCTTTGTTCTTTGCTGATTTATTTTTGCTCTCAGTTTTATAAAAGAGAAAAAATGATCAAATAGAAAATGGTTCGTCATAAATAATTTGTTTAGTTGTTAATAATTATGTTTAGTTATTTTGTTTAAGAAACTTTAATAATGCCACTTATAATTATCATTTCTTAAATTACGATATTTTAAATCAATACTTAATAAAACCATGCTATTATTAATCCTTAATATTGAAATACTGCAACAATATGATGTAATCGATTGCCCAAATATATAAAAAATTATATTTGAACCAAATTATTTCATGTAAATTATTGTGAATAAGTTAATTTTTATACTTAAAAATCAACAATTTACTTAAATATACTTTTTAAATCTTTAAAATTTGAAAATTAAAATTACTTTTGTAATGGATTACATTAGTGTATTTGTACTGAAAATGATACAGTTATCGCATCTAAAAATCTAACTTAACTCTATATCTATATTTATATGAAAAAATTAATACTTACAAGCCTTATTATTATGAGCGTTTACAATGTTATAGGCCAGAATTATTACATGTCACAACCAGAAGGCTATGGTGCTGCAACTACTGGAGGTGGAAATGCAACACCCGTAACAGTAACTACTTATACCGATTTAAAAGCCAAAATCAAATTAACCACACCACAAGTTATATTGGTATCTGGTACTATTACATTTTCAGCATCCGAATTACAAATTAGCGAGGTAGTTACCAATAAAACCATACTAGGTTTACCGGGAGCTAGACTAGTAAATAACAAACAAACAGCTTCTGGTTCTGGTATTCTGAATTTGAAAAGTGGTTCTAGCAATGTAATCATTAGAAATATAATTTTTGAAGGACCGGGAGCTTATGATGTAGATGGTCGTGACAATCTTACTTCAGAAGGTTGTGTAAATTTGTGGGTAGATCATTGTGAATTTCAAGATGGAACAGATGGCAATTTTGATATTAAAAACTCTTCCGATAATATAACGGTATCTTGGTGTAAATTCACTTATCTTAAACCAGCTGTTGCAGGTGGTCCTGGTGGCTCTAATGATCACCGTTTTTCAAATTTAATAGGCTCAAGTAGTACAGATGCACCTAGTGATGGCCATTATAGCGTAACTTTTCAAAATTGTTATTGGGCTGCCGGGTGTAAAGATAGAATGCCTAGATCTAGAAACGGACAATTGCATATTTTAAACTGTTACTACAATACGGTTGGTGTCTCAAATTCAAATGCATTGGGCTTGGGTGGTGGAAGCAATAATTTAACCTGCTATGTAGAAAATACCAATTTTGCTTATGTAGGAACCGTGTATAAGAATTACAACAGTTCTGATGGTGGCACTGTTAGTTTGCAATTTGATGGATGCATAAACGGAGTTTCAAACGTTGGTACTGTAACTAAACCTAGCTATGCTTATACTGTACTTCCTGTTAATGATGTTGCAACTTATATACCAGACTCCACTTGTGGCGCTGGGGCAACATTACAAGTAACTTCTACTGGAGAAATTTCGAGCTGTGGAGGATCTTTAGGTTTAGCTGAAAATGCTCAAGACTTAGGAATAAAATACTACCCTACTGTTGTTGATGATAAATTATATGTTGATTTCACTAATAAATTAGCTGGTAAGTCTATAATAAAAATTTATTCTATAAGCGGACAAATAGTATATAATTATTCAACTGAAATACCATCTAATAAAAAATTAGAACTGAGTTTATCTAGTTTGGATAAAGGATTCTATATATGCCATCTACAAATGGACAATGTGGCTGTTAATTGGAAAATTATAAAGAAGTAAACTTTTAAATTTTAATAAAAAATGAAAGCCAAAAAGACATATCTATTTAATTAATAACACCGATTCGTTTTTTTTATAACTTAATGTAATCGATTACTTTTATAAATATTGATTTTTATGAATTTAAACAACTCAAATCTTAGTCTGCCTACTTTTTTAAAATGAAAATAACTAAACTATAAGACAATGAAGAAACTATTCTTAATTTTGATTCCTTTGCTGCTATTTACTATTTCAGCACTCGGGCAAACCACGATCTCTTACAATTTAAAAGACCAATCAACTTTTACCAACACAGGAGTTCAATGGGATCCGGTAACCTCTACCACCAGTCCCGATGGAAAAATAAGAACTCAATCTGCTACAAGCTTATGGCATAGCGCTGGTTATGGCGTTGTATTTAAAACGGGGAATTCTTTGGAAATTGATGTCCCCGAAGGGCAAAACACAATACGCTTTTATGGCTCTGTGTATAGTTCAGGCAATATGAGTGGCGGAACAACCGTTGGTGGTGCCGAACTAGGGGTTGTAGATGTTGACATAGATTCGCATCCTGGAATGGCAGATCAGACAGGTTATTATGGATTTACATATACTGGAAGTGCCTCTACACTATACTTCACATTTAGTGGTTCTAATGCCTATACCCCTGCCATTGATGTAACAAATATTGAAATTACAATAGCAAAAACAGATGTTTGGGATTTTGGCGCACAACAGTTAGACAACGTGCTCTATAATAATATGTTAACAGAAGCCAAAATTAACGCTTGGTATGGAGCCACTGCCCCAGGCACCTCTGGAGTTGTTTTACCTTCATTCACAGAAGGAGATTTAGGCTTTGTTGCTGGAAGCAACGACCGATTACGCACAACAAACACAAACCTTACCCGATGGGATACCAATATAGCCAGCTCTACTACCTATACAGGAAGAGTATATATTAATTCTGGTGGAGCCACAGGTAGATATTTAACTTTAAATTTGAATGAAGATGATGAAGTTACTATAGCTGCTAGAACTGATGCTGGAGGAAACATCAATTTTAAGTATGTTGCAAACCCAACAGCTCAAACAGATATTGTTGCTGTTCCTGCGGCTGAAACCTTGTTGAAATTTGTTGCAAAATCAGCTGGAGCTTATCAAATATTCGATACTTCAGGAAAACCAAGTTATTTTAGGGTTTACAGAAAAGCCGCTAGGTATATAACTGTAACTGGTTCTATTGATGAAACAATGGCTGCCGGAATACCTAATGGATATACCATCAATTTTACAAATGAAGCCGGTAAAACTTTTTCAACCGTCGCCTCTAGTGGTACTTACAGTATAAACTTACCTGCAGAATACACCTATAATCTTAGTTTGGGTGGCGCTAATGGGTATGTTATTTCAAACGGATTAAGTTTAAATGTTACCGAGTCAACTACCACTCATAACATAACGGTTTTACAAGTGGATTTGTATACTGTTAATGGTACTATAACAGGCTTATCAAACCTTACCGATCTGGTATTGCACTATACCCCAGACCCAGTTGCCAATAAAGTTATATTCCTATTGTTTCAATAAATAAAACGGCATCTACATATAGTGTGAATCTAGAAGCTGGTGTAGAATATACCATTACTGCCGATAGTGTAAATGATTACGAAATTTTAGCGAATACCATTACCATAGGTGCTGCTAATCAAACTGCGGATATTGATTTTACACTTAAACCTTTATATAATGTTACTATAAATACACCTGGTTTAGAGGCATCTCAAAAGAGTTCATTAAGCTTAACGTTTACCAATAAAAATGAACCTGGTTACTCATACACTTTTTCAGATGTATCAACAGTAGCCTTACGCAATGGTACATACACGATTACTTATGCAGGTTTAGACGCCTACCCTGTTGATTTGGCATTAACGTCAAACCTAAGTATTTCGGGTGCGAATACATCAAAAGATTTAACGTTCATTCCGTTAAAAGAATGGGTATTTAACGATCGTAATATAACTTCGGCTACGGCATATAAAGGCCTTATGTTTACAGGTAGTGTGAATGTAAGAGGAACAAATGGCGATTTATTAGCTTCATCTGGTGCTACCATCAGTATTCCTGTAAAGGTTGGAGAAAAAGTCCTAATAACCGATTATTATCAGTCGAACTATTCCATTGAAGGTGGGGCACCAATCACCAATACTTCTAATTCAACAGGAACCAAAATTACCACAGAATATGTGTACTCAGGGGTTTCTGATGGTACTGTAACACTAACAACAGCTGGCACTTCTTATTTTGTTTCTATAAAAATTTTAGACGTTGTAACATATAGTCCAACAATAACAGTTGGTACTAATAAAGAGTATCAAACCATCAATGAAGCTCTAAATGCCATTGCATTAATGGATCGTTCTGGAAATGAACGTGTCAATGTATTAATAGATCCTGGTAACTACGAAGAAATGCTTGTTATAAACAGTCCGAATGTTACTTTAAAAAATTCAGCTTCCAGCCCAAGTATTGCCATTTTAAATGCAGGTGTAGATATTAATGCCAATGCCGTAAGAATTACGTCGTATTACGGACAAAAATACAATTTCTTCAGTCAAGGTACAGACAATAAATGGCATGCCGATGTTCTGGCTGTAAATAAAGCCAATGGTTATACAAATTATGTAAATCAAGAAGGAACCGGTAATGGTTCATCGTATTGGAACGCTACCGTTGTAGTGGCAGCAAATGGATTTACTGCTGAAAATATCATTTTAGAGAACTCATTTAATCAGTATATTTCCCTTAAAGAATCGCAAGATGTAGTGCAGCCTAAAGCCTCAGATCCGGTTCGACCCACAAATTATGGCAACACCAGTGTTCAAAACAGAGCTGCTGGTTATGTTACCCAGGCGGCAGCTATTGGTATTGCAAACAATACCGATAAAGTGATACTGAACAATTGCCGTGTAATTGGTAGACAAGATTCATTTTTTGGTGGAACAAATGCGAGGGTTGTTGTTTATAAAGGTGTCATGATGGGAGCCGTTGATTATATTTTCGGACCAATGACAGCTGTTTTTTACCAAACAGATTTTGTTTTAAACACAAGTGACCACAGTAGTGATGCTGCTTATATAACAGCTGCTCAACAATCTAGCGGAAGAGGTTATCTTATGTATGAGTGCCATGTAAAATCGCCAATACCAGGAATTGAATCTGCTTCAACTTACGGTTCAAAACCTGGATATTATGGGCGTCCTTGGGCGCCAAACACAAGCGAAGTCGTGTTTTACAATACAACAATAGATGCATCTACCTTTCCTGGTTCTGAAGGCTTGTCTTTAATTTCACCCGTGGGTTGGACAAGTTCATTAGGCGGTGAATCAAACAAAATGTATGAATTCGGAACTATAGAATTAGCTTCCGGTATTGATAATTCTGCAAATCGTGCTTCTTGGTCAACCGTCTTAACCTCTCCTACTTTAACACATGATGGAACAGCCATCAATACGTTTAACTTCACAAAAGGAAATGATAATTGGGATCCCATTGCAGAATTAAATAGCCTAAGTATAGGTGATTTTGTTAAAACAGCATCAAATGTAAATGTTGCTGGTTATGGTGGTAAAGTACATGTGTACAATGTAAAATCGAAAACCCAAATACATATCTACAATATTACAGGAGCTTTGGTTAAAACTATTGAAACAAAAACAGATACCAATTTTGATTTTAAAAATGGTTTATGGATAGTAACCATTAAAGACGCCGATGGACATAAGGCAATGAAATTAATAACACACTAATTATTAGATTGATAACAAAATAAAAAAGGAGGTTAATTTGATGTTTTCCTCCTTTTTTATTATACAATAAGAAGAAAAAATCCAAGAACCCACATTAAATCGGCTAAAAAAGCTATTCATCGAATTAATCTAAAAATATCAATAATTAACTGTTAATATTTTCGCTTTTTACAAATATTTATCTATTTTAGATAATCGATTACATTATATTTATCTATACGTAATGTAATCGATAACACTAATACTAACTTTAAAACTATTCAAACATGAAAAAAAAATTACTTTTATTTCTTTTACCCGTAATACTTTTTACGGTGACTTTACAAGCACAGACTAAGTTGTGGAACTTTAGTGATGGTTCTTGGCCAACAAGCTCTGGCATAGGTTCATCTGAACAGGTAGTAGATCAACTTGGTATGTTCCCTATTGCTACCAATACTAATTTTGGGGCAGTTAATCAAAGTAACATTACATTTACAGACAGTTTGGTACGTTCTATTCGTTTTCAAATGAATGGAGGTGGTGGTGCCACTCCTCCTGATTATCAACCTGTACAACGTTATTTGTATTTTAATGTTGATGGAGCATGTACAGTGAAAGTTTGGTTTAAAACTGGAAGCAACGGAACAACGCGTACCCTTTTTGTAACTGCCGGCACTACTCTTATAGGTTCAGAAACCACTAATGATAGTGGTACAGGAGGTTCTAATGGAGACTCTGCAATTATCACATGTTCTCCTAGTGCTTCAGGTAAATATTACATATATGGTGATGCTGCTTGCAATATTTATCAAATTGAAGTAACAGGTGCTAATGTTACCACGCCTACTCTTGGATTGAACGACAAAGCCTTTCCTATTTCAACAAATTTGCAAGCTTTAGGTAACAGAATATTTGTTTCAAACGTTAAATCTAGTTCTGAAATTAAAATATACAGCATTACTGGTGCCTTGGTTAAAGAATTTAAAACCAATAGCGATATGGATTTCTCTTTCAAATCTGGGTTATATATTGCCACTATAAAAACCTCTGAAGGACAAAAATCCGTTAAACTATTAACGCATTAAAAAAAGACGAACTCTAAATGAAAAAAAGGATATCCATTGGGTATCCTTTTCAATATAAACAAATAGGCTTTAAAATGAAAAAATTAAAAGGTTGTTTACTATTTTCACTAATTTTAGTGTCATTAACCTATGCTCAACAAAAAAATGAGGTTTTAAATGATTCTATAAAAACGTATACTATCGAAAATTGTGTAAACCAATTTAAAATGGAAAAAGCTGTAAGCACCAATGTAGGTTATCAGTATTGGTTTGCCGATAAAGATTTTATTGATGGCAGAACGCTTAAATTGAGTGTGGTGGCTCCCCATAAATCAACACATGCTCCACACCAACACATTGAAGACGAGTTCTTTTTTGTTTTAGAAGGCACTGCAGAATTTTACCTTGATGGAAAAACCCAAACTGCAGGTGCGTACACCAGTTTTTACTGTCCGTCCAATTCCATGCATGGCATCAGTAATGTTGGAGATACCGAATTAAAATATTTGGTCATAAAAAAATACGAACAGAATTAAATAAAAAGTAAGTACACATGAATTTTTTAAAAAGAAATATATTAACGCTATTTGTAACTTGTTTGGCATCAACAATTCTCCAAGCACAAATTCTGGATAAATCTTGGGAAAAAATAACCCAAATGGAAGAAGGTTCTTGGTTTGCATCACAAGAAGCAAAGGACATAGCGGAAAATGTATTGCTTTACCAAAGAAACATAGGTGGTTGGGAGAAAAATATTCAAATGCATAAACCACTTTCTGATACAGAAAAAAAGAATTTATTAGCTTTAAAAGATACGCCTAAGGGATGCACCACTGATAATGGCGCTACCTATAACGAAATGCTATTCCTGTCTAAAATTTATAGACAAGTACCTGACGAACGTTACAAAAAAGCATTTTTAGCAGGCTTAAACTATATTTTGGAAGCACAATATGAAAATGGCGGTTGGCCTCAATTTTATCCTCTAAAAAAAGGGTATTACACCCATATTACTTACAACGACGATTCTATGGTACATATTCTTAATGTGCTAAAGGAAATTAAAAACAAAACCGATTACTTTTCAATTAAACCCTCTGAAGAAACCATCGAACGTGTAAAAACAGCATTCAATAAAGGGATTGATTGCATCATAAAAACCCAATATAAACAAAATGGTGTTTTAACAAGTTGGTGTGCACAACACGACGAAAACACCTTATTACCTACCAATGCCAGAGCTTATGAATTGGCTTCTTTAAGCGGTAAAGAATCGGCTAAAATCGTATTGCTTTTAATGGATATTGAAAACCCTTCCAACGCTATTATAACAGCAGTAAATAGTGCTTATGTTTGGTTTGAGAAAGTAAAAATAACGGGATTAAGAGAAGAACGTATTTACAACGATAAAGGGAAAATAATTGACAAAAAAATGGTGCCAGATGCTGATGCTCCACCGCTTTGGGCACGTTTTATGAATTTAGAGGATAACAAACCCTTTTTCTGCGATAGAGATGGTATTAAAAAAGAAACATTGGCCGAAATTGGTGAAGAACGACGAAACGGCTATGGATGGTACACCAACGAGCCTAAGGAAGTACTAAAAAAATACCCTAAATGGAAAGAGAAATATGATAGTTTGTCTTCCGAAAAAAAAGTAAAATCACCAAAAGATGACTATAACATGGTGGTTGCCAAAGATGGTACAGGCGATTTCGAAACCATCCAAGATGCCATAAATGCATCAAAAGCATTTCCATACCAACGCGTTTTTATACACGTTAGAAATGGTATTTATAATGAAAAGGCACATATATACTCCTGGAACACAAAAGTGTCTTTAATTGGAGAGAGTAAAGAAAGCACCATTATTACTTTTAATGATTTTTTTGGTAAAATTGATTTAGGAAGAAACAGCACTTTTCACACATCAACGCTTTTGGTTGAAGGCAATGATTTTATTGCAAAAAACATCACAATTCAAAACACATCCGGTCCCGTAGGGCAAGCCATAGCACTATCTGTAAATGCCACTAGATGTTATTTTGAAAATTGCGCACTTTTAGGATTTCAAGATACGCTTTACACTACTGGCGAAGGATTTAAAAACTACTTTAAAAACTGCTTGATTGAAGGAAGTACCGATTTTATTTTTGGTGAAGCTACCGTGTTTTTTGAAGGTTGTGTGATTAACAGTAAAACCAATTCATATATTACGGCAGCATCAACACCTAAAAATCAAGATTTCGGGTTTGTATTTAAAAACTGTAAACTAATTGCTGACAAGAACGTAACCGAAGTTTTTTTAGGACGCCCCTGGCGAACCTATGCTAAAACCGTTTTTATAGGTTGCGAAATGGGCAAACATATAAAGCCTGAAGGTTGGAACAATTGGAACAATAAAGAAGCCGAAACTCACTCATTTTATGTTGAATACCAATGTATAGGTGCTGGCTATCAACCCGAAAGCAGAGTAAAATGGTCGCACCAATTAAAAAAATCGGAAGCAAAAAAATATACTATTGAAAATATCCTTAAATCCGATAGTGAAAATGCAAAATGGTATTTAAACTGAATGTATTATGAAAATTAAATTAATTATTTTATGCCTGTTTATGTCTAGTTGTATGGCACAACAAACTACTATTTATCTAATTGGCGACTCCACCATGGCCAATAAAGAGAACCCTGAAACAAATCCGGAATATGGTTGGGGGCAAGTTTTACCTCAGTTTTTTAATGAAGAGGTAATAATTGACAACAGAGCCGTAAATGGTAGAAGCTCCAAAAGTTTTACAGCCGAAAATAAGTGGGATGCTGTGCTTAAAACATTGAAAAAGGGCGATTATGTTTTTATTCAATTTGGACATAACGATCAAAAAATAAATGACCCCAACCGCTATACAAATCCGCATACCTCCTACCGTTATAATTTAATAAAGTTTGTTTTAGAAACTAGAGAAAAAGGCGCTATACCTGTTTTGTTTTCATCTATTGCTCGAAGAAATTTCAATGATGCGGGCACTTTGGTTGATACGCATGGTGCGTATCCTTTAGAAGTAAGGCTGGTAGCTCAAGAATACCAAGTGGCATTTATAGACCTTCAATATTTAACTGAAAAACTAGAAGAATCTTACGGTGTTGAAGGGTCAAAAAAGCTTCACTTACATTTTGAACCTGGTGAAAATTCATATTATAAAGAAGGAAAGCATGATGATACGCATCTTTCAAAACTAGGTGCTACAGAAATAGCTAAACTTGCTACGCTCCAATTAAAAAAACAAGTACCTAGTTTAATCAATTATATTAAATAATGTAGATTTATTTTAAAACTTTGTAATTAAAAAGGGTTCGATTTATTGTTAAATCGAACCCCTATCATTTTACTAATTTGCTATTAAAAAGTCTTTTTTATTTTTTTACTATAATTTGTTTATGTATTCCTTGATTGGTTTGTACGCTCACCAAATAACTTCCACTGCTTAAATTACTAATATCAACAGTTTTTGAATTTCTAATATGCTTTACCAAAGCACCCACCATATTATAAACTTGAATTTGTTCAATATTTGCTATTGATGCTATTTCAAAGCTACTTGTAACAGGGTTAGGATACAGCTTTAATTTTACCAATTTGTTATCTTTTACACCCAATGTATTATATACAGTTTTTATATAGAATAGGTTTGCTGTGTTATTTTTTGTTATTGAATGTGAACCCACAGGAATATCTGAAATATTTACAATACCTGCTGATGCTGTGTAATCCACACCATCTAATTTAATTTTTCCAGTAAAACTAGAATCAAAAACCAAGGTTAAGGTTGACACTGCTGTAGTTGTGTAATTAATAAATGTAGCAGACTCAATTTTCAATCGTCTTGTTAAGGTCAATCCATCATAAGATACAGAACCATTAGTAGAATTCATATTTCCTGAAATGTTATAGAACGTACTCACTTTTTCAGAAACCGTAAAATTATGAATCTCTTCTCCAGTGGTACTTCCTGGCGGTACTAAAGTGATGGTTCCCGATTCTGATATTGGAGTGCCAACAGTACCAATAGTTGTTACAGAATATGAAACATTTGCTGTGGGAGTACCTGTAATGGTAATTGTTTTAGCTGAAGCATCTTTTACAAAACTTAATCCCGAAGCTGGCAACCCACTTACCGAAGCATCAGTGGCATCCCCTCCCCAAGTTATCATAATGGTTTCCATAGCTTCTCCTTCAACTACATCTTGACTGGCGTTGCTTGTTGTTACCACAAGCGTATGGGTGCTTGGTACTGCTTCTCCTTGAATATATACTAAACTTGTTTCGTAATTAACTAGGGCTGCTTTTAAAGGTGGATTTACTGTAGAAGATGTATCATCTGCGGGTACAAAAGTCCAATTAAAATCGCCACCATTCATACGTCCTGCATATTGCATCACCTTCGCTTTAGCTTCTGCTGGTGTATCAATAACCAAGTTTTTAATATACAATGAAGCATCTGTATCAAAGTTATTATAAGTGTTGATTCCTTTAAACGACTTTACAGTATTTGGAACTATATCTCCTCGGTTGCTAACTACATAGGCATCAAAATCTACCATAGAACCGTTATTACCTGGTTTATCAAAAGATGAATCACCATAAGCCACAAAACGCATGGAGTTGGTGCCATTATCGGCATCAAATGTATTATTAAATGCTTTTATGATGCCTCCATCTTCTCCTGAAAAAGTTCCTTGATTGTTTGGGTCATTCAATTGTTTAGATTCGCTCCAAACATCGGTACCTTGCATAGAAATCATCATAGGGTTTTTACTGTTTCTAAAATAGTTTCCTTCTACAAATAACGATGAGCCTTCGGTAGAGCCTGAACCGTATTTAGAATTCCCATCAAAATAATTATTGTAAATATGGGCAGAATAATAACGTACACGTGGATGACGAGAATCTGAATGGTCATACCAATTATGATGGTAAGTTATATACAAATCGGTGTCACCACTCTCACTTAACCCTAAAAGGTTACTTTTTCCTGAATCCCAGAAATGGTTATATGAAAATGTGACGTACTTGGATTTTTTACAATCCAAGGCACCATCGCCTTTGGCTTGATCAGCATCACCACCTGCATCTCCGTAAAAGAAATCAATATGATGTACCCAGATATAATCATTGTTTTGTTGTAAACCTATATTATCACCTTCACTGCTATTGCAGTTCATAGTACCCAGATTTCGTATTTCAATATTGGTTGCATTCTTAACACGAATGCCCCAACCATCGGCAACGGCATCTTCACCCACACCTTCTAATGTAATGTAGCTTGATGCGTTATTTTTGTTTTCTATAACAACATCACCTCCCAATAAATAACTAGGATCTGTAATTTGTCCAATCAAACGCACAATTAAAGGGCGTGTATCGTTTCCTTTTTTAAAACCATCTAGAATAGTTTGTAAACCCACACAGGGATTAGCATTGGCTCCTGTAACAACCATAGACACAGTGTTTTTTGTCTCTTCAGTAATATAAAGAATTACCGCTCCGGTTTTTGGTGTTCCATCCATTTTATAGGCTCCCGGAACTCTTCCTTTAGCAAAAGCAAACCCATTACGATCGTGTGGCAATACTGTAATGGTACCGGTTGTTGTACCTGTGGTTTCTTCAACAGCTGCAACGACCGCCTTAACGGTTACTGTATATGAACCCGCTTTTAAACCCAGTATATCTGCCCGGAAATAACTTCCATAACTTCTAATTAATGGGTTATCAATTTTCTGGTTGCTCAGCCCTTCTCCACTAAAGTAAACATTGTAACTATCTGCTCCCGAAACAGAATCCCATTTTACATAAGCCGTTTCAAACCAACCCCCTGTTTCAGTAATATTCACTGATTGTGACCAAGTATATAACGAGCTCAACATGATGGTTAAACAAAGTAGTAATTTTTTCATGTTATATTAGAATTTAGTTTACACTTATAAGCTATATTAGCTAATTAAAACATCTTGTAATCGATTACACAAACATAGCTTTTTTTTTAAATTAAACCACAAAATTTTAATAAAATCGATAAAGTGTTGTTAGATATTAGATTATTAACTTATCGTGTAATATTTAGTGTGCAACTTTAAAAGTTTTGTCGGCTTTCTTAAAAAATATTATTACATAATATCATAATATATAGATTACAAAACTCAAAATATTAGACTAAAGTTATAATAGAATTAATTTTAGATATAAATATTTCGCCTTTAAATTATTAAGTTGCACAATTACATCAGAGTTTTAATCCAAGACAATCTTGAAAAAGAAGAAATAAAAGCAATGAATATGTTAAAGATTAAAACAGTCCTTATTCTGTACTTATTCTGTACTATGTACAATAAAAAAAGCCTCTACATTTCTGTAAAGGCTTGATTTTTCTAGTAGCGGGAACTGGGTTCGAACCAATGACCTTCGGGTTATGAGCCTAAAGATTACAGAATCAATTTTAATCAAATTACCTCAAAATCAATTAGTTATGCTATTGGTAATTTTGTTCAACACCAATTAAACCATATAAAATCAAATAATTCTGTACCTATTCTGTACCCATTTTTGAATTATTTTTTTTATCTTTATACTAACCTAAAAGACATTGTAAAGTATAGTTGAAATAGGCATTGACCTAAAATGTACAACAGAATATTAGCACTATTATTTTACGCTTACAAACACATATTCTGTACCCATTTTTTGAATTATTTAAATGACACCAAATACTAATTATAAAAACAAGGCTTATGTCATCCATAAAAATTGTAATTCGTAAAAACAAACTGCGTAAAGATGGTACTGTACCATTGGCATTAAGAATTAGCAAAGATTATAAAACAAACTATAGCTTTATAGGTATATATATCTATGAAAAGGATTGGGATGAAGTTAAAGGAAAAGTGAAACGAACACACCCTAATTCTCAAAAAATCAATAATTTTTTATTGAAAAAATTGACTGAAGCTAATGATATTTCTTTTGAAGTAAATGACAGAATTTCTAGTAAAGAAATGAAAAAAAAGGTAATCGGGCCAGGGGGTCAAAAATCCTTTTTTTCAGTCGCTGGTGAACGGATAGAAACTAAATATAATCGAGGCACATTCTCTGTTGCAAAGTCAGAATTGTCCATCCTTTATAATTTAGAAGAGTTTATTACTTTAAAACGTTCGTTAAATAAATCAGAAATAATTAACGGTATAAAAAATCGCAGGAAGGAACGTATAAGTAATGGTCGAAAAGCTGAATATTCTTTTATAGATGCAGTTGCCTATTTTAAGAAAAACCAAAAACTCAATTTTCAAGATATAGATGAAGTTTTTATTAAAAAATATAAAACATTTTGCATTACCTACCTGGGTCATAAAACCCGAACAATAACTAATCAACTTATTTTTATCCGTACCCTTTTCAATATCGCTATCAAAGAAAATGTCATTGATATTAAATTTTATCCCTTTGCCAATGAAAAAGAAAAAATTAAGATAGGCTCTAGCCATAAAATAGGACTGACTATAGAAGAGATAGAACGTATTGAAAATTTGGAATTAGAAAAATGGTCTTCAATTTGGCATACACATAATGTATGGCTTGTAGCCTTCTATTTTGCTGGGATTCGTATTTCAGATATTGTACAATTAAAATGGTCTGACTTTAAAGATAATCGTTTGTTCTATGTAATGAACAAGAATGAAAAACCTTTAAGCTTAAAAATCCCTGACAAAGCAGCTGCTATATTAAAGTTCTATAAAAATGAAAGTAATCAAAATAATGGTTATGTATTCCCGTTTTTACGGAATGCTGATTGCAGCAATGCTGAAGATATTTTTATAAAAACGAGAAATGCCACCAAATTGTTCAATAAGTTTTTAAAACGTATTGCTCTACTTTGCGATATTGATAAAAATCTATTTAACCATATTGCAAGACATAGCTTTGGAAACATAGCCGGGGACAAGATTAATCCATTAATGCTCCAGAAATTGTACCGCCACAGCGATTTAAAAACAACATTAAATTATCAGGCTAATTTTATTCATAAGGATACCGATGATGCTTTAGATAGTGTTGTTAATTTTTAAATAATTTGTGTTAATTTATATTGAAATTACTTCAGAACACCTGATACTTAAAAAAGCGGTTCCGCTAGGGTAATTTAAAATTTGAAACACCTTGATATCACTAATAAAATTTATAGACTATTGGAATCTCTTTCTTAAAAAAACAATACAAAATACTGGTTTATAACAGATTGCTTGTTTTCAATCTAATTAAAGGTGTTAACAATGATTATTTTCTTAAAGTCTAATTTGCGCACCTTAAAATAAAAATACTTCTGTAGTTTTTGGAATTTCTTCCTCAATTAAAATATCATATGAAAAATTTAAATTAAAATTTAAATCAATTATTTTGAATCTAGAAACCGAATACTTCACACCTCTTTGCGGACACAATGCAGGAGACTGCTAGTATTCTCCTAATCCTAAACTTTCACATTCATAGAATTGATATTATATAGTATTATCTTCAATGAGTAAGTATTTATCATCACAATTAAATAGCCCATTCCAATTTACTCATGAGGACATAAATAATATCCAACTTCAATATTTAAAGAAAGATTTCTATTTATAGGAAAAAAACCGAATCAGCTTCAAAAATTCCAATTCTTCCAGTAACGAAAATGACAATTGATAAATATAAAAATCGTCCAAATTGCATCAACGAAAATAAACTCCTACAAATTCTATCCAACCAAAAGATGGGTACATATCTAAAAGAAATAGCCAGAGCTTGAGAAATTGAAAAAAACTGACCCCAACATAACTCGACACACTGTTTCAACGACTGTAACGCTTACTAATGGAGTTCCAATTGAAAGTGTTAGCAATATTCATGGACACAAAAATTTAAGAACTACACATTATTATACTAGGGTTTTAAACAGAAAAGTGAGCTACTATATGAGAACTCTTAAATAAAAATTAGCTTTTAAGAATCAAAATTAGGCCAACTTAAAATACCGTATTCTTACTATCCTTATTGACTTACTCAATTTTATTTTGAAATAATTAAAATTTTATTTGCATAACTAAACGGTTATATATAATTTTATAACCGAATAGTTATATATTAAGATAATGAGAAGAGATGTATTTCAAGCCATAGCAGACCCCACGAGAAGAGAAATCATAGGACTTCTAGCAAACAACCCCATGAACCTAACAAGCGTTACAGAAAACTTCAATATCAGTCAACCCGCCATTTCAAAACACATGAAAATACTCATAGAATGTGGTTTAATAAGTGTTGAAAAACAAGGAAGGGAACGCTATTGTGAAGTTAAATTAGATTCTTTAAATGAAGTTGAAGAATGGTTGGCACCTTTTAGGAAAATGTGGGAACAACGCTTTGACCAATTAGACCAACTCCTAATAAAAATGCAATCAAAATCAAAAAACGAACAGTAATTATTTATCACATGAAAAACGCAACCCTTTTTAAGAAAGATTTAAGCAACAAAAAACTTCACATAACCCGAAAATTCAACGCCCCTTTAAAATCCGTTTGGAGCGCTTGGACAGAACCAGAAATTTTAGACCAATGGTGGGCGCCAAAACCCTATAAAGCCATCACTAAATCCATGGATTTTAGCGAAGGTGGTTTTTGGCATTACTATATGTTAAGTCCAGAAGGAGAAAAACATTGGTGTCGTGTTGATTATTTGAAGATTGAAGAAAACTCCCGTTTTTCTGCAAAAGATGCTTTTTGTGATGAAAAAGGTATTCCTAATGAAGAATTCCCTAAAATGACTTGGAACAATCGGTTTGAAACTAACGAAGATTCCACTGAAGTGAAAATTGAAATTTCATTTGACAACGTTGAAGATATTCAAAAAATTATAGAAATGGGCTTCAAGGAAGGATTTACCGCTGCTCTTGAAAATCTAGATAATTACATTCAGCAAAAATTCAAATTAAGAAACGAGTTAAAAACCAATAATAACCCAAGAGTAACTACCTATCTTAATTTTCCAGGAAATACCGAGGAAGCCTTCAATTTTTACAAGTCGGTTTTTAAAACAGAGTTTAGTGGTAAAGGCATTCAACGGTTTGGTGATATTCCTGCTGAATCTGGACACCCTCCAGTTTCAGAATCCATTAAAGAAATGGTTTTACATGTAGAGTTGCCAATTCTTGGAGGACATGTACTTATGGCAACCGATGCCCCAAAAGAAATGGGCTTTACTTTAAACCAAGGAAACAATATGCACATTTGCCTTGAACCTGATTCTAGAGAAGAAACACAGCGGTTATTTAATGCACTTTCAGAAGGAGGAAACATTACTATGCCTTTAGAAGACATGTTCTTTGGTTCTTTTTTCGGAGAATGTTCTGACAAATATGAGATTAATTGGATGTTTAATTTTAAAAATACAATCTAAAGAATTTTGAACTATGGAACTATCAAAAAATCAAGAAGTGAACATAATCAAGCTATTCGATGCTCCTGTAGAATTGGTTTGGAAAGCTTGGACAGATGCTGAATTATTGATGAAATGGTATGCACCAAATGGCTGTAAAATTCATTTTAAAAATATTGAAATTGAAACAGGTGGAAAGTTCCATTCGTGCATTTCGAATCCTGAATATGGCGATTGTTGGTGTATTGGTGAATACAAAGAAATTGTACCGAATTCGAAAATTGTATTTACAATGATTAACGCAGATGAAAAAGGCAATCCCATAGATCCTACCGAAATTGGAATGGATCCCGATTGGCCAGGGGAAACACTTGTTACCATCACTTTCCAAAAAGAAAATACTAAAACAAGAATGGAATTGCATCAAACGGTTTCTCAAGAATTAGCTAAAAAGACGGGCGCCTATCCTAGCTGGTTACAAATGTTAACTAAGATGCAATTGTTTCTCCATCAAAAAAATTAGAATGAAAAAGACAAGCTTTTACTTAGTATTATTAGTACTTATTCTATTCTCGTGCAATGCCACAAAAAATAAAATTGAAAGAAATCAAATGAAAGCAACTGAAAATAATCCCTCTAGTTTTATGGAAGTAAATGGGCTAAAAATGTACTATGAAGTTCACGGACAAGGCAATCCATTGGTTTTAATTCACGGTGGTGGTTCTACAATTCAAACGACTTTTGGAAGAATTTTAGCTACACTGGCAAAAACGAATAAAGTAATTGCTGTCGAGATGCAAGCTCACGGGCATACGGCTGACCGAGATACGCCACTCGCATTTGAGCAAGATGCTGATGATATTGCCTCATTGCTTCAGCAACTCAATATTAAAAAAGCATCCATTTTTGGTTTCAGTAATGGAGCAAGTACAACGCTTCAATTTGCCATTCGACATCCAGAAATGACCCATAAAATTATTGTAGCATCTACATTTTATAAAAAATCAGGCGCTCCTGATTGGTTTTGGGATATGATGAGTAAACCCTCATTTGAAAGTATGCCACAAATTTACAAAGATGAATTTCTAAAAATAAACCCAGATACCATAGCACTTCATCAAATGTATAAAAGAGATGTACAAAGAATGCAAACTTTTACGAACATTTCAGAGGAGCAAATAAAATCCATCAAAGTACCTACTTTAATCGTTATTGGAGACACGGATGTTGTTACTCCTGAACACGCCATTGAAATGCAAAAATTTATTCCAAATTCTGAATTAGCAATTGTTCCAGGTGGTCACGGCACATATATGGGAGAAATAACCACATTAAAACCAAATTATCAAGAAACTGACTTTGTTATCATTCCATTGATAAATAATTTCTTAGCCAAAGGAAATGATAAAAATGAATAGTTTTTAAAACCTTTAAAAGCATTCAAATAATTAACAAACTAAAAATAATTATGGAAACTAAAAAAAAATCTAAAGCAATTGTATGGATATCATACATTCTACAAGGAATTATAGTGTTAATGTTCTTAATGGGAGCCTTTATGAACCTTTCACAAAATGAAGAAGCTATTAAAGGAGCAATCGCTATGGGATATCCTAGAGAAACTATGCTCTATTTAGGCATTGTTCAACTTATTGCTATCATTTTATATGCTATTCCTAGAACAGTAACCATTGGTGCTATCCTCATAACAGGCTGGCTTGGTGGTGCAGTGGCAACACACGTTATTCACAAAGATCCCATATTCAATCTTTTTTTTCCAGTGATTTTTGGAATTGTTGTATGGGGAAGTATTTGGTTGCGAAATAACAAACTAAAAGCATTGCTGTCCAATTAAAGCAAGGAATCAACTCAGTAAAACTTAATAAAAAACAAAATAATGACGGAGAATAAATTATTAAGAATGGACAATATTGGTATCGTGGTAGAATCGCTAGACAATGCTATTTCATTCTTCTCGGAGATAGGATTAAAACTCGAAGGAAGAGGAACTATAGAAGGTGAATGGGCTGGTCGTGTTACTGGACTAAGTTCTCAAAAGGTAGAAATAGCAATGATGGTTACTCCTGATGGCCATAGTCGAATTGAACTTTCAAAATTTATAACACCTCACATTATATCAGATCACAGAAAGGCACCCGTGAACGCTCTTGGTTACCTACGTGCTATGTTCACTGTGGAAGACATAGATGACATGGCATCTAGACTTATTAAACAAGGCGCTGAACTCGTGGGCGAAATCGTTCAATACGAGAACTTCTATAGACTTTGCTACATTCGAGGAACAGAAGGACTTCTTATAGGGTTAGCAGAAGAAATTGGTAAAAGATAGCATTCATTTTCATTTAATTATAAAACTAAAAGTGACTTAGCCATGTCAACAAAAACTAAGATAACAGCAGAACCCAACAAACAAGAACTCTTTATAACCAGAGAATTTGATGCGCCAAGGGAATTAGTATTCAAAGCATTTACTACACCTGAAATACTGTTGCAATTTTATGCCCCTTTTGGAATAAAAATGAAATTCAATTATGCCAATTTCCAAAGCGGTGGTTCGTACAGTTGGACACATTCTGATGGAGCAGATAAAATTTATTGCATGTTCAAAGGAGTAATTCACGAAATTTTGCCACCTCAAAGAATGATTCAAACTGTTGAAATGGAAAACCAGCCAAAAGGCGGACAAGTGTGTTTAGAAATTTTCACTTTTGAGGAATTAGGCAACAGCAAAACAAAACTTATTGTACAAAATGTATTTCGTTCGATTGAAGATAGAGATGAAATGGTACAAAGTGGATTTGAAAGCGGTGTGGTTGCTATTTTTGAGCAATTGGATATATTAATTAAAGAAAATAAAATTTAAGCAGATAAGTCACATTTGATTAATTTATAAAACAAATAAATCATGTCAAAAACAACCATAAAAGCAGCACCCAACAGACAAGAAGTTTTTATTGAAAGAGAATTTGACAGTCCTGTAGAATTCCTTTTTAAAGCTCATGTAGAACCAGAACTGGTAGCACAATGGATGGGTACTAATGTATTGAAACTAGAAAACAAAAAAAACGGTGGTTATCATTATGAAACAACCGATCCTCAAGGCAACAAACATAATTTTCATGGCACTTTTCATGAAATTCTTCCTAATAAAAGAATTATTAGAACTTTTGAAATGGAAAACACTTCTTTTCCTACTCAACTGGAATTTTTTGAATTTGAAAAACTAAGTAAAACAAAAAGTAAACTAACAATGCAAATGGTATATAAATCGGTAGCGGATAGAGATAATATGCTCAGATTACCTTTTGAATTTGGTCTCAATAGAGCACATGATAAATTACAAGAAGTTATAAATCACTTAAAATAAGAAACGATGACAAAAAGAAATAAAATCATTTATTGGATTGCAACTATATGGTTAGCCTTAGGAATGACATCCACAGGAATCGTGCAATTAATTAAGATGGAAGAAGAAGTAAACATGATGGAACATTTAGGATACCCTATTTATTTTTTAAGCCTTTTAGGGGTTTGGAAAATTTTAGGTGTCATAGCTATTTTAATTCCTAAGATGCCTTTGTTAAAAGAATGGGCTTATGCTGGTTTCTTCTTTGCAATGTCAGGAGCTATATACTCGCATATAGTGCTTAGCGACGATTTAGTGGCACTTTTTGGTCCTCTTTTGTTAATCGTTTTAACAATTATTTCCTGGTATTTTAGACCTGAAAGCAGAATATTAATTGTAAAAAAATAAAGAGTAATTGAGCATGAATTCAAAAGTAGATACCTTTTTAGATAAAGCTAAGAAATGGCAAGCAGAAATGAAACTATTGAGAAAAATTGTTCTGGGTTCCACTTTAACCGAAGATTATAAATGGATGCACCCTTGTTATACTTATCAAGGAAAGAACGTTGTGCTGATACATGGGTTTAAAGAGTATTGTGCATTACTTTTCCACAAAGGAGCACTTTTAAAGGACACTGATAACATCCTAATTCAACAAACAGAAAATGTACAAGCAGCACGTCAAATTCGATTTACTAATTCACAACAAATCATAGATTTAGAGTCAACCATTAAATCCTATATTTTTGAAGCCATCGAAATTGAAAAATTGGGTTTAGAAGTTCCTTTCAAAAAAAACAAAGAATTTGATGTGCCTGAAGAATTTCAAACCGTACTTGAAAACAATTCCGAAGTAAAAAAAACTTTTGAAGCTTTAACCCCTGGTAGACAAAGAGGCTATTTACTTCACTTTTCCCAACCCAAACAATCTAAAACCCGCATTTCTAGAATTGAAAAATGCATTCCACAGATTATTGCAGGTAAAGGATTAAATGATAAATAATAACTTAAAAATTAAAATCATGCCAAACAAAACTATAATTTCTGCCGAACCCAATAAACAAGAACTTTTTATAATTAGAGAGTTTGATGCACCTAGAGAATTATTGTACAAAGCTTTCACTGAACGTGAATTGCTAACCCAATGGTTGGGACCTTGTACCTTAAAAATGTCTATTGATACATATGAAAACAAGTCCCATGGTGCATGGCGGTTTATCCATGCAGATGAAGAGGGAAATGAATATGCCTTTAACGGTACCATTCACGAAGTATGCCCACCGGAGAGAATCATTAGAACGTTTGAATTTGAAGGACTGCCCATGAAAGGTGAAGTTTCTTTAGAATTTGCCACTTTTGAAGCATTACCTAACAACAGAAGCAAATTAACAATTCAAGCTATCTATAAATCTGTAGCCAGTAGAGATGGCCATGTCAATTCGGGGATGGAACATGGTGTGGTCGATTCGCACAATGCATTAGACGAACTTTTAATGAATTTAAAAAACAATCATGACTAAAATAAATATCCAAGCAGATTGCAACAATGCTCCAAAAAAGGAATTTTTGAAAAATTTCAATATAGCTTTTGCTACAGCCGATACCGATTTTTTATTGAATCATGTAGATGAGGATATTCAATGGACTATTTATGGGGATAAAAAAATTGAAGGAAAAGCACATTTTGAAAAAGCGGTACTTGAAATGAAAAACTATGTGGCAGACGAGATGGGTATATTTACCATTATCACCCATGGAGCAGAAGCAGCCGTAAACGGAAGCATGAAAATGAAAGATAAAAGTTATGCGTTTTGTGATATTTATCAGTTTAAAAGTGCTGGAAGTAAAATCATTACAAAAATGTATTCTTACGTTATCAAAGAAAATTAAAGCTTAAAAACAAGGAAGTATGGCCACATTAAAAGCTTTTACGTTTATAACCTTAAATGGGTTCTATAAAAATACCGACAACGATATCAGTTGGCACCAACATGGAAAAGAAGAAGCTAAATATTCAGAAGAAAACTTAAAGTCTGAAAACATTTTACTTCTTGGAAGGCATACGTATCAAATGATGGAAAGTTTCTGGACATCGCAAATGGCTTATGATAATTTCCCTGAAGTAGCAATAGGCATGAACAATTCTAAAAAAGTAGTTGTTTCAAGTTCATTAGAAAAAGTGAATTGGAAAAACACATCGTTATTAAAAGGAAATCTGATTGATGAGATAAAAGAATTGAAGAAAACGTCAAAGCACAACATCACTATTTTAGGAAGCGGCTCTCTTGTAACCCAATTAACCAATGTGGGTTTGATAGATTCATACGAAATCATGCTAGACCCCATTGCTATAGGACAAGGAACAAGTATTTTCGATGGCGTTTCAGGCACATTGCACTTGAAATTGATAGCATGTAAAAAACTAAAAAGCGGAACAGGAATACTTACCTATACCAAACTTTAAATTTATATTATAATGGAAAACAATAATGTAATTGTAGAACGTGTATTCAATGCACCTCTCCCACTCGTTTGGAAAGCCATAACTGAAAAAGATTTAATGAAACAATGGTACTTCGAGCTAAGCGATTTTAAACCGAAAATAGATTTTGAATTTCAATTCTACGGACAAGGATTAAAAGGGGAAACCTATCTTCATAAATGTAAGATTCTAGAAATTGAGCCTTTAAAAAAGTTAAAACATAGTTGGACTTATGAAGGCTTTGAAGGATACTCAACCGTTACTTTTGAACTTTCTGAAGAAAGCATCAATAAAACCAAAGTAAAATTAACACACGAAGGACTGGCAACTTTCCCTGTAAACAACCCTGATTTTGTAAAAGAGAATTTTGTAAATGGTTGGACTTACATTATCAATACAGCATTAAAGGATTTTTTGGAATCAAAACAATAAACATGTATCTACAATAAAACAACATGCAAACATCAAACAAAAATCAAACAGCCAATCAAACCGCTCATACTCCTTTTAACCAAACTTATTTTCATGGTACTAAAGCCCACTTAAAAATTGGAGAATTAATTGAAGTGGGTTATAACTCAAATTTTGGGCAAAGAAAAAATGCTAAATACATTTTCTTAACGTCAACGTTGGATGCTGCCATTTGGGGTGCTGAACTTGCTTCTGGAGAAGGAAAAGAACGAATTTATTTAGTAGAACCAACAGGGGAAATTGAAGATGATCCTGACTTAACCGATAAAAAATTCCCAGGAAATCCAACAAAATCGTATCGTTCCATACATCCGTTTAAAGTTGTCGGAGAAGTCACAATTTGGCAAAGTCATCCTTCCGAACAAATACAAGCCATGAAAGAGGCACTAGAAAAATTAAAGGAACAAGGTATTAATTCACTGAATGACTATTAAAGACCAAAAAGGTTTAGCGGTGACTCACTCATTTTTACTATGAACAATCAAACGGAATAACAACCAAAATAAACAAAAAATAAAGTGCTACTTTAAAAATACTATTATGAAAAATTTTTCTCAATCAGATTATACAACAACTTACTCAGTTAAAAAAAAATTCAGAAAATGTTTACAAAGCAATAACGCAACAAATTGACAAATGGTGGACAGAAGATTTCTTAGGGAGTTCTAAAAAAGTAAATGAAGAATTTACCATTCGCTTTGGCACAACGTTTAAAACGTTGAAAGTTACTGAGCTTACACCCAATAAAAAAGTAGTTTGGACATGTATTGACACTTTAATTGATATTCCAGAGTTACCAAATAATACAGAATGGAAAGGCACTGAAATTGTTTGGAATTTAGATAACAACGCTACAAATACTAAAATTTCATTAACTCATATAGGATTGACTCCTAAAGTAAAATGTTATAACATTTGCGAAAAAGGTTGGGTGTCTTTTTTAGATAGTCTAAAGCTGTTTGTAGAAACAGGAAAAGGATCCCCTTTTCAGAACAAACAAGAGAACATATAATTATAAAATAGTACGATTAGTCACGCAACCTAACTCGATTTTAAACATCTAATATTATAATAAATCAAAACCGTGAAAGAAATAGTGCTTACTGGTGGCACAGGGAATTTAGGTCAAAAAATGGTAAAATTACTCATTGACAAAAAGTACAATCCCACAGTGTTAACTTCAAAAAACAATATGAATAAAATAAATGATGTTCATACTGTAGTTGCAGATATCACCAATAAAGATAGCTTAAAAGACTTATTTAATGATACAGATCTTATTATACATTGCGCGAGCAACCCTAGAAATTCTGATGAAGTGGATGTAAAAGGGACTCAAAACATTTTACAAAGTATTAATTTGCTAAAACCCCCACATCTTATTTATATTTCCATTGTTGGTGTAGATAAAAGTGACTGGCCTTATTATCAAAATAAACATAAAGTAGAACGCTTGATTAAAGACTCAGGTATTCCTTATACTATTTTCAGAATCACGCAATTTCATGACTTTGTTTTACATAGAATTGTAAAAACATTAGATACAAACCCAACGGGTATTTTTAAACTCCCAAAAAATATGCGTTTTCAATCCATCGATACAAATGAAGCTGCGAAATGTATTGTAGAAACCATAAATGATATTAAGAGCCTAAAACATACTACTCTTAACATTGGAGGACCAGAAATATTGTCAATTAAAGACATGGCAAAAACCTATTTAAAGGAATGTAAACGAAACGAGATCATTGAAGAATTCGACTCGGAGAATCCCTTCTATAAAATTTTCACTACAGGAATAAATATATGTCCCGAGAATAAAAATGGGAGCATACATTGGGAAACATATCTTAAAATAAATAAGGTGCTAAATACTTAATTTAAAAAACACTAAGTTTAATGAAATACCTAACTATACCACCGCCACCTTCTTTATCCAAATATGTGCGTTTTTTTTGGATGCTTGAAGGTGAGGCATCTATAGAACACCCATATATCCACAGGGCCATGGCAGATGGTTCAGCAGAATTGGTATTTCATTACAACGGTATTTTTGATGAATTAATTTCAAATGATAAAACCATTAAATCATTCACATCTGGTCTTGATGCACAATCCGATAAAGTAAAACGCTTTTCCATTAACCAAAGTTTTGGGATATTCGGCGTTTATTTATTTCCGTATGCCATTCCCAAATTGTTTTCAATACCTGCTTCAGAACTCACAAACCACATGCTCGATTTAAAAACATTGTTGGGTAAAAATGAAAATGGTTTAGAAGAAAAAATCATGTTGGCTAAAAACACCAATGAACGCGTAGAAATACTATCCACATTTTTAGAGCAGCAACTTTTAAAATCACACCTAGCGCCACCAGGAGTTTTTGAAACTATCAATGATATTATTCAAACAAAAGGAACAACAAATATAGATGCTTTGTCTGAACGTAATTTTTTATCAAGACGGCAATTTGAGCGTAATTTTAAACGGTTTTCGGGTTTTAGTCCAAAAGTATTTTCACGCATCATGCGTTTTCAAAATGTACTTCAAGATTTAGGAAACAAAAAAACATTAACTCAAATTGGTTTAGATGCGGGGTATGCAGACCAATCACATTTTATTAGAGAATTCAAAATGTTTTCGGGCTACACACCCAAAGAGTACTTTTTAAATAAAGGAGAAGGAACGGAATGGCGAGAAACTAAATAATGTCGCAACTGTGCAATTTTCATAACTACCTGTTTAGTAATATTGTATCGTTAAAACTTTAAAAATATAAACACATGAAATTACCTAACGGACACCAAGCAGTAATGCCTTATCTTATGCTAAATAAGGCTAATGAATTTTATGCATTTACAAAAGCAGTATTTAATGCTGAAGAAACTTTAAGGAAACTACGTGATGATGGAAAAACAATCATGCATTCCGAAATTCAAATTAAAGGAAACACCATTATGTATTGCGAAACCACCGAAGATTGGAAAACCCAAACTGCCAATCTTTTTATTTATGTAGAAGATGCCGATGCAACTTTTAAAAAGGCAATAGATGCTGGAGCAGAAGTCATCATGCCATTAAACAATCAAGATTATGGAAGAACTTGTGGGGTTAAAGACCCGTTTGGAAATACTTGGTGGATAACAGCAACAAAATAATAAATCTCTTAATTACCTAATTGAAAAATGGTAGAAGTATTTAAAACCAATATCACAAAGCAGAAGCAAGCAAAACAAGTTCTTGAAAAGCTAAAAAAAGCATTTCCAGATTATAAAATCAATTTCGACCTTGAAGATTGCGATAACATCCTTAGGGTAGAAAACCCAAAAGGCACAATCAACAATACTCGTGTTATTGAATTGGTTAGTGATATTGGTTTATATATAGAAACACTATTAGATGAACTTTCTATAGTTGATAAATCTGAGCACTATCCTGAGAAAGGTATGAATTTTAAAATTTTAGCTAAAAACTAATCTAAAATCTTAATTCCTTATTTTCAATTTATCCTCTCTTAAAATTAAATACGTTTTAGTATGAAAGCCCACTTTTATATGTACTTGTTACATAAAAATTGACTCTCTAATTTTAGTTTGTTTCAAGTAATAAAAAATAATCATAAAAACATTTGACTCTTACGCAACGTCATATCTTTTCTTTGCATTGTTATTTTAATTAATTACTAAATGAAAAAGTATTCAGTGAAAGATTTATCAAAATTAGCTGGTGTTAGTGTTCGTACATTACATCACTATGATGATATTGGGTTACTAAAACCAGCAATCCGTACCGAGGCCAAGTATAGATTGTATGGAGAAAACGAATTGTTGAAATTGCAGCAAATCCTTTTCTATAAAGAACTCGAGTTTACCCTTCAAGAAATTATCGACATTTTAGAAGATCCTGATTTTGACTTGATTCAAGCGCTTAAAAATCATAAACGGGCCCTTAAAACCAAACAACAGCAAATTTCTTTAATGCTGAATACAATTGAAAAAACAATGTCTAATTTAAAAAACAAAACAATGATTACAGACAATGAATTGTATGAAGGATTCTCCAAAGAAGAAAGAGATGAAATCCGAAATGAAGCCATTGAAAAATATGGTAACAATACCATTAAAACAAGTGAGAAGTATTTAAAAAAACTTTCAAAAGAACAGCTTGAACAACTGAAAAAGGAGCAACAAGACATATTTAAAAACTTGTTCAGAATGTCTTCAAACAGTCCAAAAAATGAAGAAGTTCAATTAGAAATTGCACGCCACTACTCCAATATTAGAAAATTTTGGGGAACAGATGGTGTGTCAGATGCTCAAAAAAAAGAATATCGAGGATTAGGCAAACTTTATGCTGAAGATCCTAGATTTACGCTTGTAGATGGTAAACCACAACCTGAGTTTGCTAAATTTCTCTATGATGCTATGCGCTTTTTTGCAAATTCACAGTTAGATTAAAAAATAATGGAGAGAGATATACCTTGTGAGACTTTCTTCCTCCAATATTTTGTCTAAATCCTTATTAACACAGTAATTATAACACAAGATTTTTATTTAAACAACACTATTTATCAAAATGGTCGAAAAGAATAAATCACAAAATAAGATAAGTAAGATTAATGCAAAAGTTTAAGATAGAAAAGTGAATAAGGATATATTGATTATAAAATCAAAGTTTAAAATTAATTTTGATTTTATAAATTACTAAAAGAATTCTATTTGAGGATAGTGTCCAAAAAAAAGAAACTATATATTCACCTAAATATTTGAATTTTATATTGATAAAACCTGTTCAAATTTTAAACTAGTACTTTTTTTTGGCTAATTTTAAAAAGTTTTTGTTTATCAAACTTATTTCTTCTTTAAAAAAAACAAATGCGAAAATTATCACTTTTTATTGCCACAAGTATAGATGGGTACATTGCAAAACCTAATGATGACTTAAGTTTCTTAAAATTAGTAGAAAAAGAAGGAGAAGATTATGGTTATTCAAAATTTACATCAACCATTGACACCATTATTATTGGTAGAAAAACATTTGATTATGTAGTTAAAGAAATAGGAGCATCGCATTATGATAATGGAAAAAGAGATGTATTTGTCATAACAAGAACCAAAAAAACAAGTATTGGTAAAATAAAATTCTACACAGGAAACCTAACTGAATTAGTCCAAAAACTAAAATCAGAAAAAGGAAAAAATATCTATTGTGATGGAGGAGCAGAAATAATAAATGAACTCTTAAAAAATGATTTGATTGATGAACTTATTATTTCAGTCATTCCCATATTATTAGGTAACGGAACAAGATTGTTCATAGATGGAAGACCTGAACAAACACTCCAGTTTTTAAGTGTAAAAACATTTGATACAGGACTAACACAATTACATTACAAACGAAATAAATGATAAAAATATGGACACAAAATTTGAAGCAGGAATTAACATCGCAATAAAAATCCCAAAAAGCAAATACGACAAAACAGTAGCTTTTTACAAGGAAATTTTGAAATTGGAAGTCGAAGAAAAACCAATAGACAATCCAACCATTTCTAGAACTCACGAGGTAAAATTCGGGAACAATATTATATGGTTAGACTGTGTAGACAATTACACCCATTCAGAAACTTGGTTACAACTTACAGTCCCTGATGTAGAAGCAGCTACAAATTATTTAGAATCGAACGGTGTAGAAACTTGTGATGAAATTGAAAAACTTCCCCAAAACATGCATTGGATTCAAGACCCTGCAGGTTCTGTATTCAACCTACAAGAAAGAGAAATAAAATAAATTAATTTACTTAGCCCATTTTTAAAATTTTATAGCATTTTAAAGTTTAGTTTGTTTTACGCAATAAGTCGATTTTGTGTCCACTTATTTCAGGAAGGAAAAGAAGAAAGACCTATTCTACGCACATGTTGAGCTGCTAAAATTTCTTAATCAAACTATTCTTTTTGCAATAATAATTTTTCTATGGCATCATAACTTGTTAATTGTGCGTCGGGTAAAATACTATCGGCTAAGTCAAGTATTGTGGCTATAGTCAATTCCTTTGAGCAATTGTTCAGCCTAGGTGAAGCAAAGTCGTTCTCACTGTCCAATGCCAAAATACATACCCGTAATAGACTTGAAATAATATAGCGCAGTTCACCATTGTCAGTTACTTCAAAGGTCACTTCCTGCATAACAGGGTTGCCCTCCCTCCTATAGTATTTACGCTCCCGTGGGTTCAATAGCCTAAAGACTGTTTCCAATATTTCCTTGTCCTTTTTATGCTTTTTGCTTTTTGTTTTCATCAGCTTGGGTTTTTAATTAAATTCGGCATGAGCTTCACAGTGGACTTCCTTTAGATGTTTCAGTTGTGTTTCTCCTAACTGGTGGGCTTCCTTTAAGAACTGTTTACAGCGTTTCAAAACCTTATCCACATCCTTTAACCCAAAGTCGTTTGTTCCATTTGTGCCTTTAAATCGCATGATTTCAGATGCGTTGCAAAGCATATAGTACTGGCGTTGCAGGCCAAAGGTCGTTTTGGGGAAGATGTTATTGGGCAGAGATGTAAAAGTGCTGCACAGGTGCAGTAAATAGGACAGGGCATAATAATGGGGCTTAAACTCCCAAAACACATACAAGAGCCCCAAACATATTTGTTCCATCGCATTATGGAGTACCGCAAGCTTCGATAATGGTTCTTCATCTTCATGGATAACATCAATTGCCGAGAACAAATATTTTGCCCGTTCCATACGGTGCTTCCAAATGGTTTTGATCTCTATATAAATTGATACATGGTACATTAACCCGTACTGGCTATATCTTGACAACCTATTATCTTGTTTATACATACAAGGTGTTTCTTTTAAAGTCCGTGTTAAAAAATTATCGCCAATATCAATCCGCTCGATAAGATTGGACAAGGTGACATATATTATATAGAACTTGCAACGCTGTTCCATTTTATTGTAAACTTCTTCCATAAAATCATCAAGGTTTTTGTGAAGTGCCTTATCTGCTACAATTAATAAAGTGTAGATTGCTTCCTTGTGAGCTTGTTTACTTTTTGGTGTTAAATTAGTTACCTGTTTATTTTTGCACACATTCATATTAATAACATATACAGAATGTAAGTGTATCAAACTTTTTAGAAGGGCTAAAAGATTCTTTTGTAGCGGGAATTTTGTGGTGGCTTTTGTTTCCATGATAATTTGTTTTCCATAAATTAAAAGCTATTTTTTCGTGTACTGAACCAAACCTAGTTGTATTGTACCAACCTCAATTTGTTTTTTACAAGTATGGTAAATTTTAGAAAAAATCTTATATTTGGGTTATGGAAACAGCAACAAAACCAAATCATATCGGCAGAAAGATTAGCCGTATCAGAGAGCTAAGGGGCATGAAACAAGAAACCCTTGCGGAAGAACTGGGCATTAGCCAACAAGCTGTATCCAATATCGAACAATCAGAGAGCATCGACGATGTGAAATTGGAGGAAATTGCAAATGCTTTGGGAGTGACCAAAGAGGGTATTGAGAATTTTTCGGAGGAAGCTGTTTTTAATAACATAAATAACTTCAATGACAATAGTATCAATAATGGTCCTTTAAACAATCACCATTGCACCTTTAATCCTCTTGATAAACTTTTAGAGGCGCATGAAGAAAATAAAAAGCTCTACGAACGTCTTTTAAAATCAGAACAGGATAAAATTGAGTATTTAGAAAAGCTATTGAAAGAAAAATAAAATTGCTTAATAAAAATATACTATTATAAAGGGAATCATTTCAAAATGATTCCCTTTTTTTATACTCTTAACTTTGGTAGATCATGATTTAAGATTTCAACTGGAACAGCTGTCGAACCTCTAGGTGAATCCGTTCAAAGTTTGCCTGTATCTCGGCATCGTTATAGCGATAGACCGGGCGTGGAAGCTCCCTGGTAATTCTTGGCATTTTAAATTGAACTTTTCTGTCCTTGCCGTCGGTAAATGAGATGAACTCGCCTTCCCTTAACCGAAAGAACGCATCGGAACGTATCTTACTGACCTCCTTTTCCCCTGTACTGATCCTGGAATCAAAGTCCAAGCTGTTCTGGCTCTTGCTGATCGTGGTGGTCGGTTTCTTGACGATTTCAAAGAAACGCTCGTAGTATTTGGCAGTATCGGGGTCATTGGCCTTTCCAAAGAACTGATAGGACAGATTGCTCAAAATGGCTCGGCTTGCCTTATCCCCGTACATCATGTCGTTTTGGGTCTTGTCCTGCATCACATAAACCGTTGAAATATCATAGCTGCGCAAGGTTGCCGGGATACGGTGCATATTCAGCAGCCTGATAGTGGGCGCTTCTTCTATAAGAATGAATGCGGATTCCCGATGCCGGATGCTCATCTGTTTGGTCATGGTATGGATGATGGTGGCGATCACCGGGGAATAGGCCGTTTCAAATTTGGGATTGTTCACGATGGATACCACCGCAGGGTTTTTGGGGTTATTGATGTCCAAGGGCACTTGATCGGCGGAAAGAGCCATAAAGATGCGCTGGGTACTGATCTTCTTTAGGGCATTCGCCAAGGTGCTCATCACCCCCGCTGTTTGGCGTTCGGAATCCCTTCCCGAGATAAAGGCACTCGCCATGGCCTTGGAGGTATAATCGGAACTCAAAAAGGCAATCAGGCTGTCGGGATCCAGATACTGGTAGGTAGCGATCAAATGGGGAAGCGTGCAATACTGGGGATGGGCGGTCTTCAATTTCCAGATAAGCCCTCCCAAAAGGCCTTCCACGGCATCGTTAAAGAACTTGGAAGAACCTGCCGCATTGGACTCCCGTTGCTCCAAAAGGTTTTCCAAGAGCACCCTTGACACTTCATTGACGCTTTCCTCATCTTCCATATACCTCGGTGCGATCGGGTTCACTTTCGAATAGATGTCATCAAAGGAAATGATATGGAACGGTCGTTTGGATTCCCTGTAAAGCGGGAATGCCATTTCGGTGATCTCAAAATGCTTGTAATCATGGATAAGCCCACAGAATTGGTGCTTCTGAAAGTGCCCTAGGATGTTGTAGACCACCGATTCGGTCTTGCCACTGCCAGCGGACCCTATAACGGAAATGCCCCTGCGGATGTTCTGGAGCTTTATGGTGCCCTGTTTCACCTTGAGCCTCATAGCGTACTTGCGCTCCTGTTTCGGTCGTTCCCAAACGGGGACTATCAAAACATATAGTGCATTTTGGATAAATAGCAAGGGCAATAGCCATTGTCCCAATAATGCCATCGTCTTATCGGGATGGATGGGATAGAGCAAAGCGCCCATCATCAGTAACAGTAAGGAATTCAGTCCATAGGCGTATCGTATATAGCGAAAGCCCATGGCCATCAGAGTGGTCAGGGCGACATAGATGCATAGTATCATAACAGGTGTTGTCATAAGCGTGTTTTTTAAATACCGATGGAGCCTGCGTCCTTGGCCATATCGATGGTCCTTTTTAATTGTTTGAAGGCTTTCAGTGCCAACTGTACCTGGTTGGTTGGGATGTTCAGGTTGGGAACGTGCAGTCCGGACCTGCCCATCATCTTAAGGGCGGCACTCTTTTCATTGGTTGGGAGCGACATCAAATGGGCAAAGAACTTATAAGGTTCTTTGTTGTACATCTTATGGGCCGTATAGCTTTCCACGAAGTTCCGTTCATATTTGAAAAGCCTATCAAAGGTCTTTTCAGCGTTCCCGAAAAATACATCACGGTGGAACCCCCGTTTTACGGCATTGCCATTTAAGGTTATCTCCGAGGCTTTGTGGGAACTCCCCGGGGACAGGCTCAGGGTGTTGGTCACGTCCCTGCGGCTGACTATGATATGTACATGGGTCTGGAGCCCCGGTTTTTTCATCCCCTGCTCGACCATTTTGCCATGGATGTGGTGCGGGGCTTCGGCCTTGAGCTGTTCAATCGTCTTTTTTATGGACTGGCTGTCCCCTTCCAATTCTCCTCGCCCGATCTTTACCAGGTCGTGTTGCAGTTTGACAATCTGTGCCCGATAGGGTTGGTTTTCCTTGATTTCCCTATCATAGCCTTTGTACCTGCGTTCGTACTCGATCTTGGCATAGTACTTTATGCTGTCCACAGGTACGGGCTTGTCCCTGTAAAATGCACTGGCATAATCTTTCATGGTTTCCCGTACAAATTGCCTTAGTTTCTCAGGGTCATTGCCTATATGTTTCAGTTCCCGTTGGCTTGGGTTGATGGTCAACGAATAGAACTTGGGGGCATTTTTCCGGAGCTTCGCGGTATTGCCATCGATGTCTTTCACGACATGTTTTGGCGATACCCGGTCATGGTGCTGGTCAAAAAAATGCTCTTGAAGTTCCGGGGCTTTGTCCAAGTTTTCCTTTTCGAGATAGTCCACAAAATCGCCTGAGCTTTGCGAAAAGGTCTTGTCCATGTGCTGTTTGGTAATGATGATGTACATAATCAGGTGTTTTTGATTTTTGATCTTAGGGTCTCCAGTGCCTCCAAGGTCATGTCCAATTGGAGCTTGGGTTTTCCAAATCTGCTTTTCGTTACGATGATCTTTGATAACAGGAGCTCTTCAAACTGTTGTTTTGTTTCCCTTAGATCCCTTTGGAGGGTGTTCCTTTCCTTTCTCAGCTCAATGGCCTCCAATGAGGTGGCAAAGCCATGGTCCCGAAGGTTCTTTGCATCCTGCTTGACCTCGACCAAACGGGGCTGTTTTTGTTTGGGCGGTGTCTGCTCGAACAGCAATTGGAGCATTGCCGTGGTGGGTTGGGTCTGGTGCTTTTCGATGTCCTTGATAATGGATATGAGCGCATTGATGCGTTTTTTGATATTGGCCTCCATGCCCCGCATGTTGGGGCCCAGATCGTCCATGGGCGAGAGTTGGTAGGTATCGAAAAAATCCATCATGCCCTCAAGTGTTTCCGTATAGGAGCCGCCAAATTTGGCACAAAATCCCTTGTACCGCTCTACGGTATCCTTATGGAAATTGATGCTCAAAAATCGTCGCTTCATAGGTATTCTTAATTATTTTTACTTGATTATGTTAATCCATCCCAGTGGTTACGGGGGGTTTCAGGTGCACTAACATAATCAGGCTCTTTTTTTTATATAACATACAGAAATATAATCAATCTAAATAACTGATTTACATCTATTTACAAATGAATCAAATAACGCAATGCCGCTTTAGCGCATTGCCCTCTTGCTATTCCTTTTTTGTCCCGCAGGGACCAAAATTTCCAAACAACTTAGTTCTAAAAACCAAGTTGCTTTTTTGCGTATCCCTGCTCTTTTAAAGATATTGGATAGTCTTCTGAAACCCAAACGGGGTTTGGCTTCAAATGGTAGGGTTTGATTGTAAAAAATATGGTTTCCCTAAAATGTTCATGTTTGGACGTCAGATTTTCGAAAATGGGCAGATGAAAACAAAAAAAAGACCCTTTGAATTTCAAAAGGTCTTGTTCTTGTATTTCCATTTTGGTCAATCCTAATCAAATGTTAAACACATAGGTATAACTGTATAGGTTCTTAACGGCTTCTTCATGCAACAACATTTCAAAATCCAAATGGTGTTTCAGCGCATAGGCTTTGAGGTCGTTTCCATGTCTACGTTCCACGTCCGCCCTTGAATTTGACAGTAAACGTTCTTGGGTCTCTGCATCGAGGTTATTGTAATTCAAGTAAATCATGATACATGGTTTTTAAATTCAATATTCGCTCGGCAGCATCAAGGTGTTGTTGACAAAGAACAACCGCAGGGCATCCAAAGGGAAATCGGTCACGTTATAGCGGTGGGTTTCCAAAATGGTATCGTTGCCATCTCCATAGGTTATAATGGCTTCACAGCCCTGCTCCTCCTGTTCGGCTTTGGAAAGGCGTTTAAAGTCGATGGTTACAAAATAGCTCTTGTCCATCAGGCTCTTGGCAATGACCGAGGCATCGGTCACCAACCAAAAGCAGCCTGCCTTTTCCGCTAAATAGTGGACGCCATCGGTAAAGCGTGTTTGAATGAGCGGTAATTGAAAAAACCGTGTGCTGCCACAAAATTGTTGCAGGCTTTCCTGTAATGTTATAATTTTGCTGTTCATTGTTTCCTTTATTATAATTGGTGAATAATGATGGAGTTAAAAAGAGGGTGCTAGGTAAAAGGGAGCGCCCTCTTTATTTTCCATGGGTGGTTACCTATTGATTCCCTCCCAATAAAAGGATTTCATTGGCTACCACTTCGGTCACATAGCGTTTTGCGTCGTCCTTGTCATCGTAACTTCTTGAGGTCAGTTTGCCCTCAATGGCGATTTCCTTGCCCTTGGTTACGTACTTGTCGATAATGTCCGCGGTCTTGCCCCATGCCACGATATTGTGCCAATCGGTATTGGTCTGTTTTTCGCCCTTGGCATTTTTGTAGGTCTCATTGGTTGCCAATGAAAATCGAACCAGGTTCTTTCCGCTTTCCAAATTGGTCATAACGGGGTCTGCCCCTACATGCCCAATCAACTGTACTTTGTTTCTTAATGTACTCATGATGTTAAAAAATTAAATGGTTAATATTTCCCCTATGGGATGGTAAACAGGTGCCATTTTAAGGGGCGTTTTGTTCAATTTCTCTCGTGAAACGAACCTATGGATGGCGTGGGTTTTGTCAAGGCTTTTAAAACAAAATCAGGAGGCTCCGTGACGTAGCAAAACCCTTGGGTTTTCAAGGAAGTGGAAACCTTATTTTTTTTTAAAACTTGTACAGGCTTGACAAGTTCCACTGGGGCATTAGCAATCCTTTAAAACCTTTTTGCGTTGGGGCGTACGGGCTGTTGAGTAACATAAGCGAACAAGGTTTTATTAGGAGTGCTTATGTCCCGCCTGTTTTTCGATGCCCCGAAAAACAAACAAGGTGCCATACATTATAAAACCCCTTAAAATGGTTAAGAGCGGCCCCGTGTTTTTAGGCAGGATCCAGCAAAGCCCCGAGAAGGCTTTGCCGATACTGCCGTTAAGAAAACATGGGGCTGGGATTTCCGATGTATATTTAAAAGAACCACTAGGTTGATGCGTGTTCAGCTCTGGCGGACTTCTTTCACATGTTTTACTTGGGAATGAAGTGCTCCTTTCCAGCGAAGCGGAAAGGTTTAACGCAATGGAAAGTCAAACATGTGGATGGTGTCCAAGATTTTCAATGAAGCGCTTTTCCCGGAATGGCGCTTTTCGCGGAATGCAGGGGAATGTGCTGCAATGTTTTAAAAACAATATCTTAATAACCAATTAAAAAAATTTACTCTAGTAAAGTCAAAAAATAAGAAATTACAGTTTTGTTTCAAAAAACGTTTAAAGTGAACCACTGAAAACAGAATTTTTTTTAGCCACTTAAAAACTCACTTCAGTCTAAGACATAAAAGGATTTTTAACATTTATTACTGTGCTCACTTTAATCCGCCGCAAGTGGTTCACTTTGCCCGCCCTTTCCAACCTAACGACTTCAAAATACAGGTTAGAGTTTTTGAAACTTTTTTGAATGCTGTCATAGTCTAATCTTTGTTTTTGAAACCGTAATTCGTTTGGGTTTTGTGCTGTTGTTTGTGCGTCTTTTCTACGAATCCGCCAGTCATCAATAATTCCATACAGCAAATCCTTCCTGCTAAGGATAAGCAGGAGGTTGCTATAATAAAGAGTAATAAGCCATTCTGTTTTGATATCATAAGCCCTGATTTTTTAGAATGTGCTTCGCCGAATCCGATGCAACAACCAATCCGCCCGCAAGCATGATAATATCTTTGATGACCAATCTTCCAGCACCCGACAAATATGGAAATCCGTGTTCTGTACCTCCCAAATCAGGTATATACGCTTCAGGCGTTGTAATGAGAAAAGAAAGGGTGACCAAAGACATTCCAAATGTTAATAAACCACCGGTCAAACCAATTTTTGGAATCCAAATTCCTAACAGAGTTAGTAAACCGATAATAACAATAATAGTTCCCAATCCGTACGAGAATATGTATGTTCCGTTTTCTGTATGCCATTTCATATTTTTGAGAACTACTTCGCCTTCTTTATTTTTATACGCTTCGTATTCTTCAGGATGACTATAGAAAAAGCTCATTACGGGACTGTTGGCTACAAAGGGAACGATGCCGTCTGCTTCGTATTGAAAAGCTTTTAAGCCACCAATCCAAGCCATGACGATGAAGATGGCAATTCTGACGAAGTTAATAAATACTCTTTGACTGTCGGCTATAATTTGGATGAAATTTTTCATCTTTTTAAATTTTAATTTTCAATACTCTAAAAGGCTTTTTAAATTGCGCTGCACCATTGTGAAACCAGGGCATCAGCTGAATTTGTGAATTTGAAATGTATAAATATCCATCTTCAGAAATACTGTAACTGTCCGGCCAAATCAATTTTTCACTGTCCTGAACAATTGTCTGCATTTTCAAATCTGGAGTGATTTTCACGATTGAATTCTGCTCTAAATCTCCAAAATATAGATTTCCTTGTTTGTCGAAAATCATTCCGTCTGTTGTGACGAATTTGCCTAGATCCTCTACTCCTTTATTTAATGCATCTTCACCTGTGCTAAAGTTTTGTAACAAATCAGTTTTAATTCGATATAAACGATTATCGGTAAGGGGTTTGAAATATAAATACTGCTTGTCCGGTGTCAGTGCAATACCATCTGAATTTACTTTAAGCAAAGAACCGTCGCCTTTCTTAAGCTCCGTTCGCAATGGTGAAAAATGATAGTTGGGATCAGATTTTACAGAGGCAGAACTGGCCAAAACCAATCTTGAATTACCGGAATTGATATTTAACACCAGAATACCGCCTGTGTTTGAGTTGGTGAGATAAGCAAAGCCATTTTCATTGTCAACACGGATATCGTTGATGTAAACATCTTCTCCTACTACATTTTCTGGAAAGCGGTATATCTTTTCAACTTTGTTATTCGTTAAATTGATTTTCAAAACTTTAGCACTGTGTTGGTACACTTTTCCAAGTCCGATTCCTGCTGCATCCACCACCCAAAGAAATCCTTTATCGTCAGTCACCACTGCTTGAACGCATACAAATTTATTTTGGCCGTCTTCACCTTTTCTAAAGCTATTCCATTCAGCATCGGGATAAGGAACTGGTTTCCCGTCTTTCACCTCAACCACTGAATAAGAATGTGTGTCCAGCCAATAAGGATAATTCACAAAAACTCGGTTGTCTTTAGCTACGGCAACACCTGTTAACTGATAAGTACTATCAGCAAAAACTTCTTGTAAAGCTATTTCTTGTTCAGCAACCTGCTTTGTTGTGTTCTCTTGAGAATTGACTTTCGTTGATGAATTATTGTTGCAGGCGGTAAATAATGTGACCGACATCGTAATAGCCGTTAAATATGTCAATTTCATAATTTTAAATTTTGATTTAAAGCGTTATCAGTATTTTACCCACAGTTCTACCAGTTTCCTGTTCCAGATGTGCTTCTCTCATTTGTCCGAAAGGAAATGTTTTTGAAACGTGAGGTTTTACTGCACCACTTTCCAATAAGGAAGCAATCTGTTTCAAATCTTCACCACTTGATTGTACGAGAATGAAATAACCTCTCACACCTTTAGATTTTGCCTTTGAAGTGACTTCCTCGTTCAAACCTGTAGGAATACTGATGATGGAACTACCCTCTTTTGTCACTTCTAGTGAATGGTCGATATTGTCTCCGCCGATTGTATCCAACACAAAATCAAAATTTCTTCCCGTTGATTTCCAGTCGAAACCATGATAATCAATATGTGAATCTGCCCCTAAACTCAATACAAAATCTTTATTTTTTGCAGAAGAAGTTCCTGTCACTTTCGCTCCTAAATGCTTGGCAATCTGCACTGCGATATGTCCTACACCACCTGATGCAGCGTGAACCAAAACATTTTGCCCAGCTTGAATATTTTCGTTATGAACCAAAGCCTGATACGCCGTAAGTGCAACCAAAGTGGAAGAGGCTGCCTCTTCAAAAGATATATTCTCCGGTTTTAAAGCCAGTTGATTGGCCGGAGCGGCAACATATTCTGCATACGCCTTTCCGTGTCCAGGAAAATTCACCATTCCAAAAACCTCATCACCCACTTTAAAATCTGAACTTTTAGTTTCTTCCACAATTCCTGAGATATCCCAACCCAAAATCAATGGGTTTTCTGTTTTTATTCTTCCGTAAACACCTTTTCCAGAACGGCTTTTAGTATCAACAGGATTAATACTGATAGCTTTTACTTTTATCAATACTTCGCCCTCGCTGAATGTCGGTTTCGCCAATTCTACGTATTCCAAATTTTCTACGTTTCCGGCTTCTTTTAATATGATTGCTTTCATAATCTTTTTTTATGTTATATATAAGGTTTAATCTTTTTACTTAGTTATTTAGGGGTTTTGAATTGATTTTCAACTTGTAAATCACAACCGGAAATTCCACTTTGCTTTTCCGTTTTGAAATACAGCCAAACGGTTGAGTTGACCTGTCGGTATCCATAGATAGCCGTTGTCATCAATCCATAAAGCGTCTGCCCAAAGCAATCTTTTATCTTTAATGATCAGACTTTCTTTTCCTTCCGGTGATATTTTGATGATTTCACTTTTATTGACATCGCTTACATAGATATTTCCGTTTGCATCGATGGCTGTTCCTCCTGTTGATGGGGTTTTATAGAATAATTCTACTTTGGAAGTCAAATCTTTTTTAGATAAATTTTCATCATTCAGATATTGTGTTTCCACTCTACAAAGCGGGCCACTTGCAGGTTGGAAATACAGCCATTTTCCATCGGGAGAAATCTCCAGTTGGTCTGCGTGGATTATCACTTCATTACCTTTTTGATCTTTCATAATTTTCCCTTCTGCTTTTATCGGTAAAATATCGGTGGTTGAAGAATGATTTTCTAAAACTCTTCTGCCTTTACCTGTGGTTTTATCCAGAATAATTAAAGCAGGTTCACCAGCATCAGTCAGATAAATGGTATTACCCCAAATTCTTAAATCGCCAATAAAAGTGGAAGGTTTTGCTATTTCTGAAAGGGGAATAATTTGATGAACAGTATTCGTTTTAATGTCAATAACAACTAATTTCAACGCATTTCCTGATAAAGGATTTTGTCCCATCGCAGGTGTTCCGGTATCTACGATCCAAAGCAAACCATTGATAAGTCGTATGGAATTAGTTCTAACAAACTTTTCAGTTACATCTGCATCAGATTGCCAATTGTTCCAATCTTCATTTGGATAGGGAATGATTTTTCCATCTTTTAAAACTTCGCCCACACTTATCCCTTTTGCACCTTCGATTTTTGGGATGTTAACAAATATCCTTTCGTCTGAACTTGTGGTTACTCCGTTCCAAACTAAATTTGAAGTTGCTACTTGCTGCAATTGCGCATTGGCAAATCCCCAGATAAGCAACAGCGATAAAAGGCTAAATGTAATTTTCATCTTTATTTGATTTCAATAATTTTTATAGTACAAAGTTACCTTCAACTATACCTGAATAAATAGTACATTTCGAGGAATAAATAGCACAGATTTACAGAAACAAAAAATCCTCTACTTGAGAGGATTTCACTTTAAACGGTATAAAAAGCTTTCGGTATATAGCGATAACCTTTTTCATTTTTTTCAATAAAACCTAAACCGGGAAAGGGTAAATGGTCTCCAAAAAGAAGTTGTTTCGTGGATGCTAATTTTTCAAGTAGATCTATACGGGTTTTAATACCTAATTCAAAATCAGAATCGATTTGATTTCCCCATTCCGGATGTTCTACCAAAATAATATGCTGAAAAGTATCAGCTATATGTACTAATTCTTCTCCCTGAGATGCAATGGTAATAATCGTGTGTCCGGGTGTGTGTCCAGGTGCATTTTCCAATTTCAAAAATCCAAACAATTCGGCATTATCTTCGTAAAACTGCATATCAGAATCAATTATTGAAAGATGATGTTTGGCAAACTGTATTTCAAAATCAGCGACAGCATCTTGTGTTCCCTTTGAAAAATCAGGTTTTTCGGCTGTCCAGAAATCATATTCTTTTTTTGAAAGATAAATTTTGGCATTGGGAAAAGCCAAAGAATTATCTGCATTCACGATTCCTCCAATGTGGTCGGGATGGGCGTGAGTAAGTACAATGTCTGTAATCTTTTCAGGTTCGATTCCGGTAGAAATCAGATTTCCTAACAATTTTCCGCTGTTTGGACCCAATTTTTGCCCACATCCGGCATCAATTAGAATAGTTTTATCTTCTGTTTTTATTATCAAAACATTACCGGCTAAAGTCAGTTTTCCGGGGGAAAGAAAATGTTGGCTCAGAAAATCATTAATATCTGATAGATTAATGTTCGGAGCAAACATCGGCTGGATATTTTCCATCACAGATGCTCCATCCGTAAAAACAAAAACCTGTAATGTTCCAACTTGAAACGTAAAATATCCTGAATTTTTAATACTATTTATTGTACTCATTTTTATATAAATTTGTTGACACAAAATTAGAGGAAGTAACTATCCAAAATATATTACTATCCTTTTTGATAGCGCTATTATTTAAAATGCAGAATAAAAAATTATGGCTAAAGTTTCTGGAAATGTTGAGAAAAAAGACTGTCAGGAAATTATGCTTCCGATACAGGATGCGTTGGAAATCCTGAAAGGAAAATGGAAACTTCCGATTATTGTTTCCCTGTCTTTTGGAAGTAAAAGATTTAAAGAAATTTCGAGAGAAATCTCCGGAATTACCGACCGGGTTTTGTCTAAGGAATTAAAAGAATTGGAAATCAATTTTCTGATTACCAGAACCGTTCACGATACGTTTCCACCAACGGTAGAATACGAAATTACTGAACACGGCTTATCTCTGGAAAAGGTAATTATGGCGATGAAAGACTGGGGATTGGAACATCGGAAAAAAGTCATAACAAGTTAACCTTTATTATGACTTTTAACAAATTGCAATTGCAATCTTTATTTTAATTCATTTGTGATTTTCGAAACTCCAAAGGTTTCATTCCAGTTTGTTTTTTGAACAGTCTTGTGAAATAAGATGCATTTTCAAAGCCTAATTCATAAGCAATTTCAGCGACTCCTTTTTCACCTAATCTCAATAGATTTTTAGCTTCAGAAATCATAAAAACATGAATAAGTTCCATCGCCGTTTTCCCTGTTTCGTGCTTTAATAAGTCGCTCAAATAACGTGGTGATAAAAAAAGCTGTTCGGCCAAAAAAGACACATTTGGAAGTCCGTTTTTCTCTAACAATCCTTCTTCAAGATATTTTCTTAACGCATCATTAAATTTTGAAGATGTTTTTCCTGTTACTTGTGTTCTATCTATAAATTGGCGATTATAATAACGCTGCGCATATTTTAAGATTGATGCAATATGACTTAAAATGATCTCACGACTATATTCATCTGGGTTATTAAAATATTCTCCCTGAATTTTCGAGTGAAGTTCCAGTATAATCTGTTCTTCTTTTGGAGAAAGATGCAGTGCTTCCGTTACTTCATAATCAAAGAAGCTATATTTTTCAATTTCTTTGAAAAGCTCATGCCCATTTAGATAATCTTCGTGAATCAATAACATATAGCCTTTTTCTTCAAATTGAAGGTCTTTTAATTCAATGATTTGACGTGGCTTTGCAAAAAATAGACAACCGTTGTCGTGGTCGTATTGCGTACGGCCATACATAAAAACACCTGATTTTATTTTCTTGAAAGCAATCACATAGCAATCAGTGGTAAACTCTCGGTTTCCTAAAGTACACTCTGACTGACAGCCAATCATACTGAAAAGCGGATGTTGTGGGGCATCCCAATGATTACCGGCATGCAATTCGGTAAGGGTTCTATAATGTTTCATCGCTTTTGAATTTGAAATCCTAATTTACTATTTTTTTAATGCCCATGAGCAGTAATACTCACTTCTTTCCATTCTTGAATATCATTTAATCTTTTGGTGTAAACTTCATTGATGACGTGATACGCTATCTTACCCAACAATAATCTTTGCGGAGGATTTTGATTGTCGATAAGGTTTAAAACCGGTTCTACTGTCGCTTTTGGTATTCCCCAGGTATCAGGATTGTCACCGCTTTCTGCGAAAGCTGCACGTACTGGATTATAATCTGTAATATCCGATGTTGTTTGAATTGCTGAAGCTCCGGCCCAATCAGTTGCAAATCCATTAGGTTCAATTAAAGTGGTTTTGATTCCCAAATGTTCCGTTTCCGAACCAATAGTTTCAACTAATCCCTCCACTGCAAATTTCGAAGCGTTGTACAATCCTAAGAGTGGTAAAGTGGTCAATCCCAAAAAGCTGGATACCTGAATAATATGACCGCTTTTTTGCTTTCTATAAACTGGCAAAACCGCCTGTGCCACCCAAAGAGAGCCAAAGAAATTGGTTTCCATCTGTGCTCTAGCTTGTTGCTCTGTTGTTTCTTCTGTAGTACCAAATAAGCCGAAACCTGCGTTATTGATAGTCACATCGATCTTGCCAAAATAATTTTCAATTTTTTCTACAACATCAAAAACTTCAGCACGGTTATTTACATCCAATTGCAAAGTTAAAATATTATCCCCATATTTATCTTTTAAACTCTGTAAATCCATTGTGTTTCTTGCTGTTGCAGCTACTTTGTCTCCTCTTTTCAAAAGTGCTTCAGCCCATAATTTTCCAAACCCTTTTGATGCTCCTGTAATAAAAACTATTTTACTCATTGTTTTAATTTTTTAGTATTATTTAATGATGCAAAGTTATTATCAAGCCCAACGGAAGACGTAGCCCATTTTAGCTGAAAAATAGCACAGAAATACGTTTGTAATGATTTTATCATTTATTCGAAAAGATAGTTTTGTCTTAAAATTGATGTATTTACTTCACATTAATCATAAAAAAAAGCTTTCCGTAAATATTTCCGGAAAGCTTAATATCAAAAATAATTATTTGTGTTAGAATAGCTTTTAAATAGCCTGTACCAAAGGAAAATCAATAGGAATCTGAGTGTTGGCAAATACATAATTGGTAAAACTTCTCAACGCCACCAAAGCAGTCAATTCTACTAAAGCTTTCTCGTCGTATCCAGCATTTAAGAAATTTTCTAAAACTACGTTTCCTGCATTTCCTTTATTGTTGGTGATAGATTGAGCCAACTTAATTGCAGCGTCTAATTTTGCCTCTGAAAAAGTTCCTTTCCTGATTTCTAGTGTGTCTTCTTCAGTAAAACCTCTCATCTTTGCTATTGCTGTATGGGCTGCCAAACAATAGTTACATTCGTTCACTTGTGAAACGATAAGATTGATGGCTTCTCTTTCTTTTGCTGTAAACGATGAATTATGAGCCAAAGATGTTTCGGTTTCGAGCATTGACTTTAAAGCAGATGAAGAATAACCAATGGTTGCATATAAATTTGGAATTTGCCCCATTTTTTTTTCTACAGATTCTAAAATCGATTGGGATTCAGAATTTAACTGATCCTTTTGAGGTACTGTAATTGTTCTCATTTTTATATGATTTAAAATTGTTTCATTTTGTTGATACAAAGTTAAATCGGTATTTAGCCTAAAACTTAGCCCATTTAAGCGGAAGAATAGCACAGAATTACGTAGGTTATCGATGGGTGCCATGCTTTCGGTAAAAAGAGGGGGTAATTCCTTTGTACTTTTTAAAAATCCGGTTGAGATGGCTTTGATCTGTAAAGCCAAATTCTAAAGCAATCTTACTAATACGCATATCAGTTAGAATTAATCGGCTTTCAATTAGTTTTAACCTATAAAGCATTATGTATTGCTGTAGGCTTTCGCCCGTATGCTTTTTAAAATACTCTCCCATATATTTTGGAGAAAGATGGAAGGACTTGGCTAAACGATCTACTTTTAATTTTTCCGGCTCGAAAATGTGCTGGTGTATGTAATTAACTATAGGCATAATTCCTGAAATTTTACCATCAAAAACTTCTTTCTCCTGCAAGGTGAGGTTTCGGGCTGCATAGCTTATAATTGTGTTTATTAATTGTTGAATAATATGCTCTTTCTGTGGTGAGTTGCTTTCCTTTTCACGAATGAGCGCTTCTATAACAGCACGAACAAAAGGTTTATCGGTAACAGTTTTAAGTATGCAACCTGGCAGGTGATTGTGACTATTGAAAATATATTCTAACTCACGGATATTTTGGCTGTTTTGTGTTTTAATATAATCATTATTAAACCTGATGAAGAAAAAACAGCTATAAGCATCTATAGTAAAACTGTGGGTATCCTGGGGGAATATTAGAAATAATTTATTTGGGGCATAGGGTAATTGATGATAGTTGATGATCTGCGATCCGGTTCCATCAAGCACAAAAACCATCTCAAAAAATGTATTTCTGTGGATTTTTGCCTCATAATTTTGCGTTTCAAGCAATTCCAATTCATAGGGATTATATAGATTTCGCACCTTCATACCTGCAATTTTACAAAAATATCCTGTAAAAACACCTGTTTTTATTACTTGTGTTTTTGAAATTTGCTAAAAAATATTATTATGAATGATTTAGCTTATTTGATGTTGCGCCTAGTGGCAGGCGTCAGCTTTTTTGGGCACGGCTTAGTACGGTTGCCAAAATTGACTGCTTTTAGCCAATGGATGACCGGAAGTTTTTCGAAATCAATGTTACCGCAAAGTTTGGTCACACCATTTAGTTATGCATTGCCTATTGCCGAGTTTACAATCGGCACACTTCTCATTTTAGGGTTGTTTTCTCAGAAAGCTTTTATCACTGGTGTAGTGGTAATGTTATTATTAATGCTGGGCACCTGCCTCATTGAAAACTGGGAGGCTTTACCATCGCAAATGATACACGCTTTACTACTTATTTTACTTTACCAATTTATGGCAGCAAACACTTTTTCATTAGACCATATCATCTTTAAAAATTAATAAAATGACAGATAGAAGAACTTTTATAAGACAGAGCAGCTTGCTCACCACAGCAGGATTGATAGCGAGTGCGGTGCCATTCGCGGGAATGGCGCAAAACGGAAACAATTTGCAAGAAAAACCAAAAGAAGAAAACTCAAAATGGCTGGATGGTTCCCGTCTGGTTATATCGGTTTCTATGCAATTTGAAAGTGGCGGACAACCCGCAAATGCAGAAAGCCCTTTTCCTCAAAATATGAAAAAAGGCTATAAAGATTTGTCGGCAACAACTTGGTACGAGTACGGATACAAAGAAGGCATTCCGCGAATGCTTGATAACTGGGATAAATTGGGTGTGAAAATCACCTCGCATATGGTGGGTAGTGCAGTGCTTAAAAACCCAGCACTGGCAAAAGAAATTGTAGATCGTGGCCACGAAGCAGCCGCACACGGGATGAATTGGGCGACACAATACACAATGTCTTACAACGACGAGAAAAAATTTATAAAAGAAGGTGTAGATGCTATTAAAATAATTACGGGCTTCGATGCAATCGGTTATAATGCCAATTGGTTGCGCAGGGGCGAGAACACTTTAAAGATTTTACAGGAATTGGGATTTTTATACCACATAGATGATTTGAGCAGGGACGAACCTTTTATTCAGAAAGTAAACGGTAAAGATTTTGTAACGGTTCCTTATACATTGCGTTGTAACGACATTCAGTTGATAGAGGGTAAAAATTTCTCTGTTGACCAGTTTATAAATCAGGTAAAAATGGAATTTGATCAACTGTATGAAGAATCGGAAAAACGTAGAAGGCAAATGTCTATCAGCTTCCACGACCGTATAGGCGGTACACCTCAAATGGTTCAGGCGGCGATGGAGTTGTTTACTTACATGAAAAAACATCAGGGCGTAAACTTTAAACGCAAAGATGAGATTGCCCGTATGGCTTTGGAAGATAAAACGACCATAAGAGATTAGATAAACTATATATAGCTTGAGACCCAGCAAATCGGAGATGTCTATTGGAAATTACTTTTATTCATTATTTAATGAACGGGGATTTATTATGATAACAGAATGCAAATTCTTTTAATGCTCTTCAAAAAGAGTTGTCGAAGCATAATTAAGTCTAATATTTTAAAGGGAGGCTAAAACATTTTTTTTGGACTATACCCAAACTGTTTTTTAAAGGTATAAGAAAAATGAGAAAGATCTTCAAAGCCCAAATCGATATAAATTTCCGATGGTGACTGTTTTTGTTCGTTAATGAGATAATGAGCTTCGTTAAGTCGCTTTTGCAAAACCCATTTATGAGGAGACGTATGAAAAATTTTTGCAAAATCACGTTTGAAGGTAGATAAACTTCTACCGGTTAGGTAAGCAAAGCGCTCCAAATTCACATTGTATTTATAGTTTTGAATCATAAAAGATTCCAAATCAATTTTAAAAGGCTCTGAAAAATCGAAGAGAATATTTTTGAGTTTAGGTTGTGTCTCGATTAAAATAAATAACAACTCTTTAATTTTAAGTTCGATAAAATCCTTGTTCAAAAGTTTCGGGTTTTCAAGAATGGTTTGCAATGAGGCAATATAATGTTGTAGCACAGAATTCACTTCAATAAAAATCAAAGGTTCTGAAACTTCAGAATTTTTAAATGAAAAATGATATTCCCTTGCCATATTCTGTAAAACTTCCTTGTTCAGGTAAATATTCAGACTTTCAAAGTTTCCGTTTTCGGGCGGATATTTGGTAAATTTTACCAATTGATTTTTTCGGATTAAAGTAAGAGCACCCTCTTTCACGATGTATTTTTCTTTACTATCAGACAGTGTAAATTGTCCTGACATCTGAAAAGAGAGAACGTGTTGTGATACAAAATTTTCACCTTTTCGGCTTACCTCGTGATAGCAGGAATAGACAATATCTGATTTTTCCATTTCAATTTAATGCTAACGATAAAGCGTCATTATGAAACAACGCTTTATCAATATATATTATTGTAAAACAGCTTTCGGTTCCAAATAAGCTTTCAAGCCATACACACCATATTCTCTACCAATACCAGACTGTTTAAATCCTCCAAACGGAACCATCGGGTCGTGACTAAAACCATTAATACAAATCCTTCCAGCATCAATTTGTGAAGCCACTTTTTGAGCTCTTTTCATATTAGAAGAACTGATGTAGGCAGCCAAACCGTATGGTGTATCGTTTGCAATTTCTATAGCTTCTTCTTCTGTTTTATATGGAATAATGGATAAAACAGGTCCGAAAATTTCTTCCTGAGCAATCGTCATATTATTTTTCACATTGGTAAAAATAGTAGCTTTTACAAAGTTACCATCTTCCAATCCATCAGGCTTTCCTGTACCTCCTGCCAATAAAGTTGCACCTTCTTCCAATCCTGTTTTAATATAATTCTGAACTCTTTCGAATTGTTTTATACTAACCATTGGACCAACATTGGTATTTTCTTTTTCGGGAAAACCCACAACGATCTTTTCTGCTGTCGCCTTAGCTATTTCATTTACTTTTTCTAATTGATTTTCAGGAACCAAAAGTCTTGTTGGGGCTATGCAAGCTTGTCCGCTATTCATATAAGCTCCGAAAACTGCAGTTGGAATTGCTTCTTCAAGATTGGCATCATCTAAAATAATGTTTGGAGATTTACCGCCGAGTTCCAGTGTAACACGTTTCATCGTATCTACCGCTTTTTTAGCAATTAGTTTTCCCACTACTGTCGAGCCTGTGAAGGAAATTTTCGCTATGTCTTGATGAACTGTCAATTCGGTTCCAACTACATTACCTAAACCTATTACAAAGTTAATAACTCCTTTTGGCAACCCTGCTTCGTGAAAAGCTTCCATCAATAATTGGGTTTGAAGAGCACTCATTTCACTTGGTTTAATCACCACGGTACAACCTGCCGAAATTGCTGTAGCAACCTTACTACAAATTGATCCGTTACTTGCGTTCCAAGGAGTGATAATTCCTATAACACCAACGGGTTGTAAAAATACTTTTGATGAATTGATAGTCTGTTCAAAATCAAAACTTTTGATGGACTCAATCATCGAATCAAACCATTGTCCAGTAAATTCGTTACTCATTGAAGAAAACTGAAAAGTTCCGCCGTACTCTTCAATCATTACTTCTGTAAAATCCTGTTTTCTTTTTTCTACTGCAATTTTTAATTTTTCGAGATAAGAAATTCGCTCATCTACGGTAGATTTTGAAAAGGTTTTGAACGCTTCTTTCGCTGCTGCGATTGCATTTCTGGTATCCACTTCATCTGCAAGTATAACTTCCCCGATTTTTTGGTTATAAGAAGGATTAATAATTTCGAAAACTTCTGTTCCGTTGGGCGTTACAAATTCGCCATTGATGTAGATTTTGTGTATCTTTTTCATTTCTAAAATTGTATGTTACAAAATTAAAGTAGAAATGAAATATAAACTTTGTAAAAAGGCTCAAGTTTAGTTTGTTAAAAAGTTCAGCTTTTCGTCTTGAAATTTAATTAACTGCTTCTTTTTTGTACTGACCTGGCGTTACCCCAACAACTTTCTTAAAAAGTCTCGAAAAATAAGATGGACTTTCAAAGCCAAGATCGTAGGCGATCCCTGCAACATTACTTTCTGAACTCAATAATAAATTTTTAGCTTCGCCAATCAGATAAATATGAAGGTGCTCTAGGGCGGTTTTTCCTGTTTCTTGTTTTAGAACATCACTAAGGTAACGCGGGGAAACCGCTAATTTATTAGCCATAAAATTAACACTTGGTAAACCTTCATTAAGGTGTTTTTCTTCTTTGAAATAATCATTCAAAACTGTCATGAATTTTTTAACCATTGTTCCAGAAACATTTGGACTTCGGTCGATGAACTGTCTTTTGTAAAAGCGGTCAGAATATTTTAAAATAGAATCAATATGTGACAGTATAATTTCCCGACTGAATTCATCAGAATTTTCATCGTATTCTTTTCTGATCTTCTCATAAAGCTCCCACATGATCACTTCTTCTGATGGCGAAATATGGAGCGCCTCATTGATTTCATATTCAAAATAACCATACTTTTTGATTTGTACATTCAGTAAATGTCCTGACAAATAATCTTCGTGGAAAAACATTACAAAACCTTTTTCGGCAAATTGTACATTTCGAACTTCAATAATTTGCCTTGGCTTCATAAAAACCGCTGAGCCATTACTATGGTCATACTTAGTCTTGCCATACAAAATATGACCAGATTTGATTTTCTTTAAGGCAATCATATAAAAATCTCCCGTAAAACGGTCTTGTCCTACAGAATAGGTCATTAGTTCTTTGCAGGTCATCAAACTTAAAAGTGGATTTTTCGGAGGGTCGAAACCACTTTTCTCGTGCAACTCTACTATACTTTTATAGTGATTGATTTTTTCCATATTTAATTGGGGTTACGATTTTTAATATTATCAAATTTAGTAAAATACAAAACAGAAACTATCGAGGCTTTTGTTTTGTATAGCGGCTACTTTCTCTGCGGGCTTGCTTCCAATTTTTGATTCATTGATGCTTTTCTGAACAGTAAAATAGTAACGAATAATATCGCTACAATAATAAAATTAACCAAAGTAAATATCTGGATATCTTTAATTTCAAATAAATGAATTAATCCATAGCCCACAACTGAACTCACAACATACACGCCACCGCCAGTCAAACCACTAGCAATGCCTGCATTAGTAGTGAATCGCTGCAAACTGAACGCATAAAAATTGTTAAAAATGAACCCCGATAAAAGATGCAGCAACAACGTAAAAACCAGTAAAAATGCTAATCCGTCATACTTCATAGTGACTACAAACATTGCAAAAACGACAATCATCTGTAAAATAATTGCAGCATTTATTTTCGAAAAAAAGTCTTTTTTAATAAATAATTTAGATATAATTCCACCACTCATCAAAGCAATTCCCGAAGCTAATGAACTGTAACCCGTAACAACTGGTGAAAAGGCATATACTTTTTCGATGATAAATGGGCTAATCATCCCGTAAATTACAAGAAGCGAATAACTTAAACCTATAACAATTAATGCCAAATAGAAATCAGGTGTTCCAAGCATCTTTTTATAAATTGCAGCCATTTCTTTTCTTTTAAACACCTGAAAATCCTGTAAAGATTCTCCTGTAAACCGAAGTTCGAAAATCAAAATAATGACAGTAAGGATTCCCAAAAGATAAAAGTTGGACTGCCATCCGAAAAGTACCTGTAAATAACCTCCAATAAATGGAGCAACAATCGGTGCAGTTGCCCAGACAATTGAAAAAAGGCTGGTGTAATGTTTTAGTTTTTCACCTTTGTAAAGGTCAACAAAAAAAGCTCTTTTACCAACAATAATCAGTGAAACGGTAATTCCCTGAATGATTCTCATTAAATAAATCATATAAATCTGGGGCACCAAAGCAATTATGAAACTTGCCAAAGAAAATGCGATTAGAGCAAAAATATTGATTTTGTACCGGCCAAAACTATCCAGAATGCTGCCAATAAAGAGTTGACTGAATCCCGAACTAACCATAAAAAGAAGTAGTGAAACCTGTATTTTTTCAATGGGAAGATTTAGGTCTTCTGCCATTGCTGGAAGTGAGGGTATGTAGATGTCAGTCGTTAAACCACCAAGCGGAATAAGTATAAACGCAAGTAATGTACTGATGTGTAAATATTTTGTGTCTTGAAATTTCATGTTAAAAGGATAAAAAAAAGAAAAGCCTTGCTCTTTTAATAGTGTACAAGGCTTTCTAAAATAATTAGTGCCCGTGAGCAGCTTCAGAAACTTCTTTCCAATCATTCCAGGTTTTTAATTTTTCGGCATATACTCTTTCAGTTTTGCTCAATCCTACTTTTCCTAAGAATAAACGAAGTGGTGGGTTTTCGCTGTCGATTAATTTTAAAATTGCGGGAACCGTTGCTTCAGGTTTGCCATAATCTTCCGGTTGTAAGCCTTCAGCTTGTCCCAAGCTCGACTTCAAAGTATTGTATGCAGGAATAGTATCTCCATGAACGGCTGAACTTCCACCAAAATCTGTTGTGTAGCCGTTAGGCTCAATCATTGTAACGTTTATGCCAAAATCTTTTACTTCACTAGCCAAAGCTTCACTGAAGCCTTCCACCGCAAATTTTGTAGCATTGTAAATTCCTAAAGTTGGCAAACTCCAAACACCTAAAACACTTGATAACTGAATCACGTGACCACTGCCCTGCGTTCTGAAAATAGGTAAAGCCGCCTGTGTAACCCAAAGTGTTCCATACACATTGGCTTCAAAAACGTCTTTTGTTACTTTTTCTCCTACTTCTTCTACTGCTCCGAAAACGCCATAACCAGCGTTATTAATCACAACATCTAGAGTACCGAAATGATCTTTAGCTTTATTTACTGCTTCAAAAACAGCTTCTCTATTAGTGATGTCTAATGAAATTGGAAGAAAAGTGTCCGGATATTGTTTCGCTAGGCCATTATAGGCTTCAATATTTCTAGATGTAGCGGCTACTTTGTCTCCTCTCTTAAGTAAAGCTTCTGTCCAAAGTTTCCCAAATCCTCTTGATGCTCCTGTGATAAAAATTGTCTTACTCATTCTCTTAATTTTTAATTATTATTTTATTAAATTTTGATAAAACAAAGTTATCTCACATCATAGCAACACTCATTGTTCATTTCAGCGAAAGAATAGCACAGAATTACGGAGAGATTTATTACTATCTAAAAGAGTTTACCTAAACGATGAATACTTTACTTAGTTATTTCGTAAGTTAATAAGACATAAATAATAAAAAATAATCCATTATTAACAGTTTATCTATTTCTTACTACATATGACAATTTTTTAACTAAATTAAAAGCATTAGAATATCTTTATAAATAAGGCACAATATATTTATGTTCGCCTCTAATTATCTAGGCGATTTTTAGTTGTAATTCTTATATTTGGGTTATGTCAACACAATTATTTCAATCCAATTACCAACGTTTAGGGTTTATTTCTTTCGATTCAGACTCGTTAGCATTGTTAAACAGTCATCAGTTCGATGGGTATATTAAAATTGTCTATGCTCCTAAAGGGATGCGGTTGAATGTGGATTTTAATGATTACGACACGAAAGCACCTACCCTATTTTTTATTAATAGTAATCAGTATGTGCAGTTCTTCGATTTGGGTGAATCGGAAGGCTATTTTATGTATTATAACCGAGATTTTTACTGTGTGCAAATACATGATGCAGAAGTGGCCTGTGATGGGTTGTTGTTTAACAATATTTACCAAATGCCTAAAACAGTGTTACCTCCTAAAGAAGACGCTATTATACAAACCATTTTAGAGCAAATGCAAGAGGAGTTTGAGTTAGGAGCATCTACACAGGAAGAAATGCTGCGTATTTACCTAAAACAAATTATAATACGAGCTACACGAATTTGGAAGAAACAACAATTAGGTGCTTTAGAACTTCAACCGGTAAATGAGATAGAATTTTTTAGAGAGTTTAGTCGTTTGGTAGAGATACATTACCGGTCTAAACACTTAGTAGCAGATTATGCAGAGCTATTGGGCGTAGCCCCTAAAACCTTAACCCATAAGTTTAAGAGGTTTGAATTACCTGCTCCTAACGATGTATTGAAAGACAGAATATTATTAGAAGCTAAACGCTTATTAATACATACAACTTTAAGTGCTAAAGAAATTGCATATGATTTGGGGTATGATGATCCTGCGTATTTTAACCGCCTTTTTAGTAAGAAAATAGGAGATGCTCCTAATGTTTTTCGTAAAAAATACCTGGAAGGGAAAAATGTACAATTAGAATAGGCTTATATCCATTTTTAGAGGCTTGGCGTGGTTATATCTTTGAACTATCAAAATTAACTGATGGTTTAATTAAAATTATAACATTATGAAACGTAAAGCACAAGCCGTTTGGAACGGAAGTATTAAAGAAGGAAACGGACATTTAACTACAGGAAGTACCGTTTTAAACAAAACTCAATATTCATTCAATAGCCGATTTGCCGATGGTATAGGTACCAATCCGGAAGAATTATTAGCCGCAGCACATGCCGGTTGTTTTACTATGAAATTAAGTTTAGACTTAACGGAAGCAGGGTACGAAGTAACTGAACTTAAAACCAATGCTACCATTACCTTAGACGCAGGTAAAATTACTCTTTCTGTATTAGATTTAGAAGCTACCGTACCGGGTATTGATGAGGAAACTTTTAAGACAATTGCAAAAAATGCAGAAGCTACTTGTCCGGTTAGTGGTGCATTCAATTTTGAAATTGTACTTAATGCACACTTAAAAAACTAATTTTTTTCACTCTATAATTCAGATTAAATGCTTTGTGGGCGTGCCCCGAAGATAGTTACCCTATAATTAAATATAATCTTATTAATACAATAATGAAAACACTATATAAAACTTTTAAAGCTTTAGTAGCAATACTTATACTAACTTTAAACACAAACGTAATGGCTCAAATAGCACAACGTCCATTTCATGGGCAAGAAGACCCTCAAATAAGCAAAGGTATCCGCCAATTTTTAAATGCACTTAATACCAGTGGAGGTGTACCTTTAGAAACCTTAAGCCCAGAAGCAGCCAGACAGGTGTTGGTAGGGGCACAAAAATCGGTTGAAGTAGATTATTTCGGAATAGAAGAGTCTGAAAAAACTATTACACAAAATGGTTATACCGTAACCTTACACATTGTAAAACCAAAAGGCGCTAAAAGCAATGTACCTGTTTTTATGTTTTTTCATGGAGGTGGATGGGTGTTAGGAGATTACCCTACGCATAAAAGATTGGTACGTGATTTAGTAGTAGCTAGTGGGGTAGCAGCAGTTTTTCCTGATTACACCCCATCACTGGAGGCACAATATCCAGTAGCTATTAATCAGGCCTATGCAGCAACTAGTTGGGTGGCAACACATGGTAAAGAAATAGGAGTAGATGGTAAAAACCTGGCTGTTGTAGGTAATAGTGTAGGGGGTAATATGGCAGCGGTGGTAGCACTTATGGCCAAAGATAAAAAAGGACCAGAAATTAAATTACAAGTATTGTTATGGCCTGTAACCGATGCCGACTTCACACGCTCTTCTTATACTTTATATGCCCAGGAACGTTTTCTAACAACCCCATTAATGGAATGGATGTGGGACAATTACCTGCCAAATAAAGCAAAACGTAAAGAAATATATGCATCACCAGCACAGGCAGGTTTAGCAGAATTACAAGGCTTACCACCGGCACTGATTCAATTGGCCGAGAACGATATTTTACATGATGAAGGCTTAGCGTATGGTAGAAAATTAGATGCAGCAGGAGTGCCTACCACCATTACCACTTATAACGGATTGATTCACGATTACGGATTGTTAAATCCGATAGCTAATGAACCGTCTGTTAAAGTAGCATTAGTACAAGCAGCAGTGGTTATTAAAGATGCTTTGATAAAATAAAGAGCTAATTAAAAATACAATATACCAATTATGAAGGGGTCATCTAAGTATTGGATGGTCCCTTTCTTATATTATTATATTTAATGTGTCTTCGTGGGTCTACAAAAGAAAGATGTCTATAATTTTTTAAAAACACCTCGGGACTTGCAACAAAAAGTCAGACAATTTTTCTAAGACCTATGCTACATTTTTAAATTGATAAAATTCTTGTTCTACTTCATAAGGAGTTTTATACCCCAAAAAGAAGTGTAACCGTTTCCTATTGTACCATATTTCGATGTACTCAAAGATAGCAGTTTTAGCCTACTCTATAGTTTTAAAATCATCATCATAAATAAGTCTCTACTTTTAAGGTTTTAAAGAAAGACTCAGCTACGGAATTATCCCAACAATTACCTTTCCTACTCATGGATTGGGTTACCAAAGGGTTAGATTTAATAAATGTTCTGAATGTTTTTGAGGCATATTGTATTCCTCTATCTGAATGAAATATTAAATCCAAATTTATATTACGTTTAATTACAGCCATTTTCCATGCAGGAATAATGGTTTGCTTGGTATGCAGGCTTGTACTTAATGACCAAACGACTAGTCGTCTATCAAATAAATCAACAATAGTGGTCAAATACAGCCAGCCTTGATGGGTTTGATTATAAGTGGACTTGCAAAAAAACTAGACAATTAATTGAATTTACCTTTAAATAGCTTAGAATGAATATAAATTATATGAAAAAAGATAAAAAGAGTTATTCTGTACCTATTCTGTACCCATTGGAAATAAAAAAAAGGGTCTCAATCTCTTGAAACCCTTGTCATTGCTAGTAGCGGGAACTGGACTCGAACCAGTGACCTTCGGGTTATGAGCTTATACTATTACTATTTCTTTGAATTTGTAGTTTGGCCTTTAAATCCTCCATATCCTCACTAACCTTTCTCTCTACCACTCTTGCATATATTTGGGTTGTTGATATTTTTGTATGACTTAATAATTTAGATACAGTTTCGATTGGCACCCCATTACTCAAGGTGACTGTTATTGCAAATGTGTGGCGTGCCATGTGGAATGTCAAGTTTTTTTTTATGCCACAAGCGTCGGCCGCCTCCTTTAAATATAAGTTAAGTTTTTCATTGGTAATAACAGGAAACAGAGTTCCTGATATTTGGGTCATAGGATGATCGTTATATTTATCTATCATTTCTCGTGCCTTTTCCAATATAGGTACTTTGATAGGAATTTTTGTTTTTTGACGCTTTGATATGATCCAATCATTCCCATCGATTCCTTTGCTAATATTAAATTTATTAAGAGTAATTATGTCTGCATAACTGATTCCAGTATAACAACTAAATACAAATAAGTCTCTCACCCTTTCCAATCGCTCTATTGGGAAATTATAAGTCTCTAAATTAGAGAGTTTGTTCTCTGAAAGAAATTCACGTTCCTTCTTTTCCCATGTTGGTTTCCATCGCATGAATGGATCTTTATCCACCCACTCCATATGAAAACCCAATGTTACCATTTTACGTAAACGCTGTAAATGTTTCATAACTGTATTATGGTTCATTGTCTTTGGATGGCCTTTTGGCCAATATCTATGTAGAAAAGTCTCAAAATCGCAAATAAATTTGTAATCCAACTGTTTTAGGAATACGTCGGTTGTTTTTAATGATGTAATGAGAAACCTTTTTATATAGTTTTCGGTGATTCCAAAATTGATGATGGTACCTGGTGCCAAAGTGCTTTCGATTTTTCGGGTATGATAATCTATGAGCTCCTGAAGTGTTTTACTTGTTTCTAACTCTCCTCCGTAACTGGCTTTAATGAGTTGAGCCGTGATTAATTCACCCTTGAATTTTAAATCTTGGTAGCACTGAAATAATTGAGTGTGAGTTTGGTCTAAATATAGATTTATTTGTCTAGCCTCACTGGAAGTTCCTTTTGCCCTTTTCTTTTTAGCATCCCAAAGCAAAATATCAATTTTTCGTGTAAGACTTAAGTTCACTCGTTTACCATCAACTGTAATTCTGGCATAAAGTAAAGCCTGGTCGTCATTCTTCTTTTTTTGGTTAGCCACAAAAAGAATAGAAAATGTGTTTGTGTTTCTCATAGTTGTCGTCTTTAAATTATTAAAAAATTATCAGATCGAAAGTCAAATCAACTAAACCAATTCAATATGTTAAAGTTTTCAAAGTGTCTGCTCTAGCAGACACTTTGAACTTTGGGTGTCGAATAGCTACCTTTTTAATTCAAAACAAATCAAATTAAATGAACCCCTAAAAACTTGAAAACCACATAATTCATAAGAATTGTGTGGTTTTTGTAGCTATTTAAATAGCTTTTAGTGACCCCAACAGGTAAAAGTTCAAACTTTTTAAAAGATATTAAACTGATATTAGACCTATAAAAGTTATTCTTCTTTTAGTTAACTGGTTGAATCGAACTCAAGACTAAAATTTTGATAAAATTAGACTCTGATACAATTATTTATCGATACAGAAAGTAACTTTTCTTCATTCATAAGGATTATGTATATAAAAAAAACACAAATATGAGACAAATAACATTAAATTATTTCATAATAAATCAAACTAAATAAGTCATCAAGAAGGCTATTTTTACAGAACTGAGATTTATAAAAAATTGAACAATTTATTATTAAAAAAGCATTAATCATAAAGGGATTTGGACTATTTTCCCTAGCCCTTATAACTATTGGTTTTACCACTTTTAATAAAAAAATGGTGAAACATCAACTTATCATTAAATATTCAAATATAGTTTTTTTTAAATACTTGTTAGGATTATACAAGTAATAAATCAATTTGGTTTTGTTTACTAGAATAAACCAACTCCTATAAAAATTAAATTGATTTTTTATATTTATCAAAAAAAAATAAAAACCCAAAACCCATTTTAAAGGCTAAACGCAAGCCATCATCCCCATGAAAAGAGGATAGATTAAATGTCATCATGTTTGCTATATTAGCAAAAATTCCACCACCTACAGATGTGTTCCAAACTCTAGAATTATCGTCATCCAACCAAACTCGTCCATAATCAAACCCTCCATAAACGCCTACATCCAATGGGAACAACCTTGTTGAAACTTTGCGTAAATTCACACGTACATCTGTACTCTGCACAAACGCATTTTTACCTATAAACCTTTCGTTTCTGTAACCCCTTAGTCCATTATTAGCACCAATATTTGCTGCTTGATAAAATTCATACCCATCACCAAAATTAATATGTCCCAATAGGTTTGACGCTAAAACCAATTGGCCATTTGGAACTAATTTATAATCAAAACCTAATTGAGGGATTATGTACATAAAATTATTTGAATTATCAACATTCAATTTATAACCTACTTTCAAACTCGTTGTCATTCCTAATGTTGGAAAAGCTTTGTTGTCATAATTTTCATAAGAATACATTACCTCTCCTCCAACAAAACTATTATTTACATCTACATTATCACCAATAAACAGATTTATAAAGCGCCCTTGGGTATCTTCTACCTCATTAGTTTCATAAGATATTCCTACTTTAAAACTTGCTCCCATTTGTCCCCTCCAAACTAAAGCTGGAGATACTTTAAAGAGGCTTATTTTTACACGATTATAATCCATACCAACATCAAGCCCATCTTTATCATCAGCTTCAGGATTAGAAGTTTCATTTCCATATCCAAAAAAATTCATTGCGTAGTTAGGGCTGGTAAAATTTATATCAACACTCAAATTCATCTTTCCAACAACATTTGCAAATTCACCCATATATCCTAATTCTAATCCTTGAGTTGCAAAATAATAAGCCCCTTTAAATATGTGTTGTGAAGTAAATGGATTTCTTTCAAAACCATAGGTTTTATATGTATTTGAAACACCTATTTTAAATCCATCATCTGGATTTGCCCCTATAGTTGGAAGGAATTGATTTGAACTGTTTTTCAATTTTTTATAATCATAGACATTAGTCTCATAGTCATCAGTTAATTTTATATCTCCTTTAAGGTTTACAAATTCATTATTCTTTGACTTATAATCATAAATTTTTATTTTATTTCCATTCTCTATGTTATAAGTATCCTTATTCTGTCCTCCTATCAAACGAATTTTAATGGGCTTATCTCCTTCTCCTGAAATTTTAAATACATCGTCATCATCTAACCCATAAATCCAGATTTCTTTGGTGTCTTTTGAATTATAAACTCTTTCATGAAACACATTTACCTTTTCTCCATCTTTAATTCTAAACACCATAACTTTGGTTTCTCCGTTTGGCAAGCGCTCAATTTCAAACCAATCATCTTTGTTAGTTCCTTTAATAACAGCATATTTATTGATATGATTATAATATGTTTCTGAAATTTTTCTTAAATTCTTTAGTCTTCCTTTTAAATTTTCTTTGATCAATGCTATAGTTTCATCATTCACTTCATTCGGGATATTTAAAAAGGCCTTATCAATAACTTCATTTGTTAGGTTTTTTATAATATAATCGACCTCTTGATTCCAAATGGAACTATCAGATTGATTTATTAAAGCCATATCTAATGGATAAGGTTCTAAATTGAACCATTTTGGACTTCTTAACTCTTCATCATAACTTTGCATTAACCGTAATGCAGGAACTGCTTTTGTTGCAAAACTTAACAAAATACCATCTGCCATGCTCGAAAACGCTTGATCTCTATCTCTTGGCACTGGACGATACAGTGTTTTTCCATTGCCTTTAAATTCCGCCCAACGCCATTGGTCTTCATGCCTATCCCAATCACCAATGAGCATATCAAATAAACGTGCCCTAATATAGGCAGGTTCGTCTAAAACAAAATCTTCGTCTTCCGTAAGTTTATTCAATAAATCGTTGGTACTTATTAATTCATTTGAAAAACCAAAACTCGCTTTATTTCCATGTCCGGAATCGGTGCGTTCTTCAATCATATAAAGTTCATCACCAAATTCGTTATTAAAGTTTCCCAATGCTTTCTGTTTAGGCACATAATATAACGTTGTATTTGTATGATAAACTCCTATCGCATCCGATAATGTCCCAATTGTGAAAGGCGTATAGGGATATGCACCAGTAAAAATATCCATTAGTAAACCCTCTGTATAGGTGTCATTAAATTGTCCTTCAGCATATTGGTCTTTAAAAGCGACAGCTTGCAAATATTGAACGGCACTTTTTCTAAGTGCCCGCATAACGTATTCCCTTCCTTTTTGATCTACTAAACGTAATGATTTTGATTGGTGCCCTCCTCCCATTCTAATGGGAATCACGCCTCCAAACAACGTATCAAGGTTTACCGTTGGGGCTTTTATTTTTGTACTGTAATATTTTCGAAAACGTTCTCCCAAAAATAATTTGTATAATTTTCCTTTGTTGGTTTCCTTTTCGCTGTAAATGTTTGCAATTATTTCTTTCGAAAACGGCGCATGGTATTGATTGGATACATTATACATTTCGTCTTCAGTAAGCACCGCGGTTCCAAATATGCTTTTTTTATCAGTGGTAGAATAAAAACGAACATAAGACGAGCCATCTTCAAAGACATCCAATCGAGCAAATCCAGGTGAAGCATATGAAAATTTTCCGCCACCCACATTTCTGGTAGGTGATAGTTTAGAACCAGAACCACTTATTATTTGAGGTAAATTATCTTGGACAATGTATTGCAGATTATGGTCATGACCTGAAACGAAAATAACTTTATCATTTTCTTGAGACATGGTTATAATACGTTTTCTAAACTCTTTATACCGTTTGTTTTGTATATCAACTGTAAGCAAACCACCCGTTTTTCTAATAACATTTTTTAAAGTTCCTAAAACAGGAAATGGCAACATATGACTTGCCAATGAATACTGCCCTCCATGACTACCATTACTAAACATAGGGTGATGAATGGCTATTAGTGTTGTTTTACCTCGAGCTCTTTTTATTTCACCTTCCAGCTCTTCTAAAAACTTATCTCTCGTTTTAATATCACAATCGTCATTCATTGTTGGATGATTATCCCAATTGGTTAAATACCATTCAGAATCAACAACAATTAAAACAATATCGTCAGATATTTCTACTCTATCAATTGGACAACCCTTTTTAGGTAAAAATGTATTTTTTCCTAACTTATCTTCTACAAAATCTTGTTGTCGTTTTAAACCTTTTAAACCGTCAGAAAACCAATCATGGTTGCCAGGTATAAAAATAGTTTCTCCTTTAAAATTCTTTACGGCAGCAGTTTGTATATTTAATTGATGTTCGGCAAAGTCTCTTCCTTCATCCTCTTTTTTTGGCAAACCTTTTGGGTAGATATTATCTCCTAAAAAAACAACGGTACTTTGCTTTGAAGCATTATTAATTTCAGATTTAAAATATTGTAATGCTTCAGATTCGGTATATAAGGGTGAATTTCCAGCATCACCAATAAAATAAAAAGAATGCTCAATAGTTTTATTTTCCGGAAAAATTTTCAATATATCTTGGTCTGAATATTGTGGTTTATAGGTTGCACAAGCCTCAAAAAATAAAGAAATAAAAACAAAAATGATGGATAATTTGAAAGTCATAATAACCGATTAATTACTATTTTTGTAAAAATAATATTTAAATGAATCAGTTGCTTACAGAAGTCGAGAATTATGTCTCTAATCTGCTTAGAAAGGAGCTTTTACACACATTTGTTTATCATAATTTAGGTCATACTCAGCGTGTTGTTAAATACACACAAGAACTTATTGATAATGAGCAAATAAATGAAAATGATGCTGAAAATCTATTGATTGCAGCTTGGTTTCATGACACAGGCTATATAAATGGCACTGATAATCATGAAGAACAAAGTGTCACTATTTCAAGTGATTTTTTAAAAAGTAAAAATACGTCTTTAGAAAAAATAAGTGCTGTTTCTAAAATTATTTTGGCAACAAAAATGGGTTATGAACCTGAAAATTTAGTTGAACAAATAATACGTGATGCAGATTGCGCCCATTTTGGAGATAAAAACTTTATTGAAATTAGTGAACTTTTAAGACACGAATTGGAACAGATTAGTGATAAATTATTTACAGATAGTCAATGGACTCAAGAAAATATTTCTTTCTTAACCAAAGAACACCAATTTTATTCCAATTATGCTATTAATACTTGGCAAAATGGAAAAGATAGAAATTTAGTGTCTCTATTTAAAATTCAAAAAAAACTACAACAAGAAGACCAAAAGAACACTGCAAAAAATGAAGCACTAGCTTTAAAGAAAAAGAAAGCTAAATTGCCAGAACGTGGTATAGATACATTGTTCAGGGTCACATTAAGAAACCACATCTCTTTAAGTGATATTGCTGATACTAAGGCCAATATTTTACTTTCAGTAAATGCTATAATTATATCATTAGTATTATCTAACTTAATACCGAAGCTTGACAACCCATCCAATCATTATTTAATCTATCCCACAGTTATTTTTACAATATTTACGGTTACGACTATGATTTTATCTGTTATAGCTACCAGACCAAATGTGACTAGTGGAAAATTCACGAAAGAAGATGTTGTCAATAAAAAAGTGAATTTACTCTTTTTTGGAAATTTTCACAAAATGAAACTTGATGAATTTGAATGGGCCATTAAAGAACTTATGAATGATAAAGATTATTTATATAATTCTATGACTAAAGATCTTTACTTTCTTGGATTAGTTTTAAATAGAAAATATAAAATTTTAAGAATAACGTATACCATCTTTATGATAGGTATTATTATTAGTGTTATTTCCTTTTATATAGCATTTCAATATGCTGGAATTAAAAATTAAGTTCTTAATTCTTTCATTAAGTCATCATAAGTATAGAACTCCTTTTTGCTTTCATCCTTATGATATAAAATGCTTACTCTAATAGCTTTTAAACCTGTTACCGCCTGTAGATCTTGTAATTCTAATATTTCAATATCCTCATCTAAATAATTTTTAGATTGCAAAAATTTCACATATCTCAAGTATTCCATTTCATCTTCCTTTTGAGAATAAATAATGGTTATTTTACCTTTTTTAGTAACACGTTGTTTGGTTCCTTTTATATAAGCTTTATCAACACGTTTTTTTACAATTTCATAGCGAGCATTATAAGTACCATCGACATCAAATTGTTTTTCATCCATTCTAAAACTTATTGATAATGGTTGATTAAATACTAAAATCATAGATGCAACATCTAATTGCATTGGAAATTCATATTTCATTTGGTAATATTCATTTTCCATCTCGCACATAACCTGTAACTGCCACAATCTTAAATTATACAAATAAATAATATTGAAACTCTCCTCTTTGGTAATGGCTTCTCCAATATACATGTTATGCTCAACGCCGTCGGTTTTAAAGCGTTCAAAATAATGTGGATACATGTATTGGGCGTCAACTTGTTTTTTGTCAAGAATAGAAGCCATTTTTTTATTGATTAGCGAAATAGTGTCGTCATAATTTTTCCTATAAATATATATACTATTAAGCTTATTATTAATGCTGTCCATATAATGATGAATATCTTCTTTCAAATAATTAACATCCTTTAAATGTTCAAACAATGGGTTAATATCATATCTTAAAAACCCTGAAATTTGTTGTTCGGTATCTACTTTAAAATGACTACTTAAAGCTTCTAAGTAATCATTAATTTGAAAGACATATTGCTCATAAATTGGCAAAGTTTCATTTGTAAAAGCTATTTCTATTATATTTTTTACTGCTTTTAGCTGCAAGGTTAAATCATTTTGAGTAGCCCAATTTCTAGCTTCTGAAGACCCTTTAATATCTATTTGTCCATATAAAGGGTAAATATCTTCAAATGAAATTTTATTAAATATGGCATTATTTCCTTTAAATTGTTCATTAATAAAGTTTTTAGCCTCTTTTTCAAATTTCCAAGAAACACTTGGATGGATTGATGTACATTCTTGCTGAATAACGGCTTCAATTAAATTTTGCTCTTCTCTTTTTGATCTTAAAACAGAAGCCACTATATATGGCATAACATCTTTAAGCTTATTGGCATTTATACTATTTAATATCTTTGGTTTAGAAGAAACTAGTTCTAAAACTCCTAGTAAGTCATCATTATTTGCAATTGGAGCCAATATAGCGCTTTTTATCCCTTGCTCTTTAAATGCGGTAATTACAGGGGATTTTCCATTTGATAGCTCATAATCCCTATCAACATCTGAAATTGTGTAAAACTTATTTTCATTTAACAATTGATTATAAGAGCTTTGACAGAAAATATTATTGCAACTATTAGCATCTTTATCATTTAACAAAAAACTAGTAATGCCGTCACCATATACTCGTTCAAATGAATCTTCCGCTTTATTGTATGAAGAAAACCCTACTTTTAAATCCTTTATACCAAGAAACGATTGAAATATTTCATGAAAACCTTCCATTGTGTAATCTTTGGTAGTTTCTTTTTCAGATATCAAGGCAGATTTAATGTTAGAAATTGATTGATCATCGGTAACATTAAAAATATTGGAAATAACAAAACCTTTAAAAATATAACTGTTAGGTGGAAATTTTTCTTTCCATAATTCTATATTATTAAAATTATCAAGCAATTCATCATAATCTGCCTGAGTTATTGGTTTTGCTAAATCTGTGGGTATAACTTCTGCAAAATCTGCATTATAAAGAATTTTATAATACCTAACTATGCCTTCTTTATCTGGGATTTAATAATAAAATGGTCTTCTAAAATTAAGATCATAACCATAACAACTATTTAGAATTATATTACATGCCACAATATAAATATCATCTACAGGCATATTTTTTATTTTAAGTTCGAAGGCTTCCCCTGCATCTTTAATAATTTTTTTAAAACGTTCAGATAAATTAAAAATGATATTTTCAAAAGGCATGGAAGCTGCCTTTATTTCATTATGTGTTAAAATTGGACTGAAGGTATCATTAAGAATCTCTCCTATTTCATTTGAATAGGTTTCTAACAAAGACAAGTCAGTAATTCCGTCAATTAATTTTGGATAGTCTGCTCCTATTTTTATTATTCTTTTTGCTTTATTGGCAACTAACTCATCTGTACTATCAACCAATTTTTCGTATTGTGATAATAATTTATTAAAGCTAATCTTAAAACATATCGGCAGTTCTATGTGTTCGTTAGTATCCATCTTAGAAATTCCTTAATTTATGTAAAAATACAAATAATATGAATTCGTCGATATGGATTGCATAATTACAGCATGTAAAAAGATTTTTAAGTACTTATTTTATTTTTTAAATAAAATTAATATTTTTAATATGGAAACTTATTAATTTTATAATATGTATTCAGAGATTGATAAAAATGTATCCAAATATGTTTCTTTCACAAAAGAAGAATTGTCTATTTTCCACTCTGTTTTGGAGATTAAAACCATTTCAAAGAAGGAATATCTTTTACAAGAAGGAGATATCTGTGATTTTGAAGCTTTTGTTGTTAAAGGCTGTTTAAGGAAATTTTACATTAATGAAGATGGCAATGAAGTTATTGTTCAATTTGCAATAGAAGATTCATGGATCAGTGATATTGCCAGTTTTTGCGATCGTAAACCAAGTCTTTTTTTTATTGAAACCTTGGAAGATTGTGAACTCTTAATATTTACGCCCAAAAATAAAGAAGCCTTGCTTTCTCAAGTGCCTAAATTTGAGCGTGTTTTTAGAATTTTGGTTCAACGCAACCTTTCGGTGACCCAAAACCGATTAGTAAATACTATTGTACATACCGCACCTGAAAGATATCTGGACTTTTTAGAACATTATCCAACGTTATCACAAAGAGTCGCACAGCACTATATTGCTTCCTATTTAGGAATATCTGCTGAATTTTTAAGTAAGGTAAGAAAGCGACTTCCGAAATTTTAACTGTAAGATCGAGAAAAATCATTCTTGAAATAAACAGAAATTAAAAAAAACACATCTCATCCTATTTTTTTGTATAAATGATTTTCTTGTCCTAGTTCAATGCACAGGATTGGTATATGCCGCAACTTTGTAGTGTAAAATTATAGTACAATGAAGTACTTAATTACAATCATTTAAAATAATAATTAAAATTTAAAATTATGGCAACTACAAAATGGGCAATTGACCCAACACATTCAGAAATTGGTTTTAAAGTGAAACATATGATGTTTACCAATGTATCAGGAAAATTTCAAGAATTTCATGCTATTGCTGAAACTGAAGAAGATTTATTTGATAAAGCGACTTTTGAGTTCTCTACAAAAACGGCCTCTTTAACAACTGGAAATCCGGATAGAGACTTACACTTATCTAGTGGGGATTTCTTTGATGCAGAAAAATACCCCAATATTAATTTTATATCTACCTCTTATACAAAAGTATCTGAAGGGGAATATAAGCTTACAGGAGATTTAACACTTCGGGGAACCACTAAAGAAGTAACCTTAGATGTTGAATTTCACGGAACAGCATTAGACCCTTGGGGAAATAAAAAAGCTGGTTTTGGTATTACTGGAAAAATTAACAGAAAAGATTGGGGACTTAACTGGAACTCTGCTCTTGAAGCTGGTGGTGTTTTAGTGGGTGAAGAAGTAAAATTACACATTGAGCTACAATTCGTAAAACAATAAGTTTTACGAATTGTAATAATAAATTTTGAGAAATCATGGAAAATAAAATTCAAGGTCTGCATCACATAACAGCTATTGCTGGTGATGCAGTAAAAAATTTCAAATTTTATAGTGATGTATTAGGTTTACGGATTATAAAAAAAACCGTAAACTTTGATGACCCTAAAACATATCACTTTTATTTTGGTGATGAAATAGGCAGTGCTGGAACTATTTTGACATTTTTTCCTTGGGGACCTGGAATCCCTCAGGGAAAAAGAGGTTCTGGAATGACAACCGAAATTGGCTATTCAGTTCCAAAAGGAAGTTTAGATTTTTGGGTAAAACGGCTTGATGAGCACAATGTTATTTATAATAAACCAGCGATCAAATTTGGAGAGAAATATCTAACTTTTCTAGATCCAGACGGACTTAAAATTGAACTTGTCGAAGTTGATATTGATAATAGAAAGCCTTGGGTTACAAGTGAAGTTACAGCTGAGAACGCAACACGCGGTTTTCATAATATCACAATTACATTAAATGATATTAAAGGAACAGCCCATGTACTAACGGAGATTTTTGGTTATAAACTACAATCCAAAGACATTAACAGGTATAGATATGTAATAGATACTGTTGAAAATGCAGCTATAGTTGATTTGGTGGAACTACCTGAAGAAAAAAGAGGTCATGTTGCCAATGGAACTGTGCATCATGTAGCATTTAGAGTAAAAAATGATGAAACTCTTATGTATTTTCGTGAAAAGGTCGAGTCTGCAGGTCTTAACATAACACCTCAGATTGATAGAAATTATTTTCACTCACTATATTTTAGAGAGCCAGGTGGCGTTTTATTCGAAATAGCTACAGACAATCCAGGATTTACAGTAGATGAATCTGTTGAAGAATTAGGTAAAAACTTAAAATTACCAGCTCAATACGAATCTCGCCGAAGTGAATTGGAAAATCATTTGGTAAAACTTAATTAATAAAATTATGGATTTTCAACCTTTAAAATATATATACCAATCCGCTGGAAACCCTGAAGCAAGTACTTTACTACTGCTTCATGGAACCGGAGGAAATGAAAATGATCTGATTCCTTTAGCTAAAAATTTTGGAAATAATTTCAACATATTGAGCGTTAGGGGAAATGTTCTGGAACAGGGAATGCCCCGCTTTTTTAGGCGACTTGGATTGGGAGTTTTTGATGAAAAAGATTTACAGTTCAGGACCCATGAACTTGTTTCGTTCTTGAAAATCATTGCACCTAAGGAAGGCTTTGATTTATCAAAACTAATTGCTTTGGGCTACTCAAATGGTGCAAATATTGCTGGCTCCATACTATTATTATACCCAGATCTACTATCAGGAGCCATTATGTTCAGGCCTATGAGTCCCTACAAAGTGCTTCCTACCTGTAAGACGGAGCATGGAACACCCATATTTATGAGCTCGGGACTACATGACGGTATGGTGAGCCCCGAAGAGATCAAAGCCTATAAAGATACCTTGACTAAAAATAATTTCAATGTAGAACTGAATTATTTGAATACAGGGCATAATCTCATACAGGATGATATCTCTATGGCCCATGATTGGTTAAAAACAACTTTTTAAAAAGATGTATATGGATTTTAAAATCACAAAAGTCTATGCGGATAACAATGGGGACAGCCATTTCGAAGATGTGACTGTCCCTTTATCTGATAAAGGTGATATCGGTTTTTTGTCCGAAGCACAAAAAACAAAAAGTATCATCTTCAGAAAGGTTAAGGCCTCCTATAATTTTGATTTCCATCCAGCCCCCGCGAGGCAGTACATTGTTCTGTTGGATGGGGAAATTGAAATTGAAACCTCTTTGGGCATCAAAAGAACATTTTCTCAAGGGGATATATTGTTGATGGAAGATACGGAAGGGAAAGGACATAGAACAAAAAACCTTAAACCCCAAATTAGGTCATCCCTATTTATCAAAATTTAAAAATGAACTATCATGAAAAATATCTTAATCATTATGGCATTTGTATTTGCTATAGGATGCAATACCATATCAAATAACAAAAAATTGTTTACGATTACCAAAATAGAACAGGGTAAGGATGGGCAGACATTATATATTAGAAATAGTGAAAACAAAACATACACGACGGTTATCAGTATTCCCAATGGAAATTTTGTGGAAGTAATTGAAGGAGACCGAATTCAAATTGATATCCAGGAAATCATCGAATCAGATCCCCCCATTATTATTTCAAATCATATTATGGTTCTTGATTCAACCAATTAGATTCTTAGCATGGGTAAAGGCTTCCAAGGAAACCTAATGGAATGTTTCAAAGCCATTTTTAATAACAACCGGTGGAAACCTAAATATGGATAGAATTTCAATTTTTTACGAAGCTCCTTTCTATTTCGACTTGAATGCAGAAGATAAAAGGTCAAGTCCATCCAATCAGCCTTTCGAAAAGTTTCAACCGTTATTCCATAGATCCCGTGATATGGTGTGACTTTATGGTGGTTATTAATCATCAGGCATATCTCTTCAGGTGTGATGAAAGGCGTATTTAATTCCATAAAGCTTAAGACAGCTTCAATTGAAGGTTCCAGATAATCAAAAGTCCTGTTGGTCCATATCCCAATGTCATGAAACACCGAAGCGAGTGCATACCTTTGATGATTATCAGCATTTTTGTCCATTTGGACACAATTGAGGTAAACCCGATACACGTGGTTCTTATATTTGTCAAAATCGATTAACAAATATGGACGGTAGTACTCTAAAATGTCATCCATATTTAAACTTACATTATCCTTTACTGGCATATATTAAATTTTGCAAATAAAATTCAATAATCGCACCTTTTCTTAAAATACTTATAATCAAATACTTATAGAATTTTACCTTTATTAATTTTTGTGGTATTTCGAAAATTGATGCAAAATTTGTTAAATAACAAAAAAAGCATTGAAAGTAAGTATTGGGGCTAATTTTCAGCTAAGGCATCTTCTCTACTTATGTTTAATTTGCGCATTTTAGAGTACAGCGTATTGTGTGGTACTCCCAAAAGTTCTGCTGCTCCACCTGGGCCATAGACCTTACCTTGACACCGTTTAAGTACTGATAAAATGTGATCTCTCTCGTTTTCGTCAATGGTCTTCACATGAAAATCAAGCTTCGATAAACCATCAAATGCTAGACTATCCTTGGGCAGATGTACATCTTTAATAATGTCTCCGTTACCTGTAAGTAGTATACTGCGCTCCAATTGATGTTCCAATTCCCTTATATTTCCAGGCCAAGGATAAGCCATTAGCTGTGTCAAACATTTATGGGATATACCATTAATCTTTTTACCCATCTTTTTGAAGATCACATTAATGAAATGGGAAACCAAAAGGGGAATATCTTCCCGTCTTTCCCTCAATGGAGGGAGTGTGATTGGAAACACATTGAGTCTATAATACAAATCACTTCGAAAACGACCTGCTTCCACCTCTTTCTTCAAATCCCTATTGGTTGCAGCAATGATTCTAACATCGGTCTTAATGACTTCCTTACCACCTACGCGCTCTATTTCCTTTTCTTGCAGGGCCCTTAAAAGTTTGACTTGAAGGTCTAATGTCATTTCTCCAATTTCGTCTAAGAAAAGAGTTCCTTTATTGGCTAATTCAAACTTGCCCAACCTCCGTTCAGTAGCTCCTGTAAAACTCCCTTTTTCATGACCAAAAAGTTCACTTTCAATAAGACTTTCAGGGATAGCTGCGCAATTTAATTTAACAAGCAATTTATCCTTTCGCGGAGAGGAATTGTGTATGGCTCTTGCTATTAACTCCTTTCCAGTACCAGTTTCCCCAAAAATAATGACTGTGCTATTGGTAAAGGCCACTTGGTTTAGCAAATGAAATACCTTTTGCATAGCGTCACTACTTCCAACTATTTCCGAATAGTTATAATTACCTTGCAATTCTTCAACCAAATAGGATTTTTCCTCTTCAAGCTGTTTTCTGTATCCATCTATCTCATCCATTTGTTGGTTGATTTTTTCGCTAGCAAGAATATTAGATAGAGCTATGGCAATCTGGGAACAGACACTTTTAATCAGTTGGGGCTCCATATCTTCAATAAACCCAGGTTTTGGATTGATCCATATACAACCCAATCTTTCGGTTTCAAAGACCAATCTATACCCTATGATTTTGGTGACGCCTATTACTTCTTTAAAAAATTTCACATATTCGGGAGTGCCTTTGGAAGGGATTTGGTCAACACTGCTGATATATAGATCTTCGGAGGCCATGATTTCGTCAAATATCCCATCCTTGACTTTATAGTTTATACTATTTACACTTACAAAATCTTTATGATATCTGATATGTTCTTTTGTACATAATATATTTAAAACCTGTGTTTTTTTATCATGGTTCAATATGCTGATAGCAAACCCCTCAATCTCAAAAAGCTCCAACAAATTAAGCTTGAGCACTTCAAATAATTCCGAACGTTTTCGTACCGTGGCCATGTCGTTACTGAGTTTAAGCAAGATACTTTTTTCCTTTTCCTGATTAAGTATCTCTTCATTAGCCAGTACATTGGCCATAGTATTTCCCAATAGATCCGCAATACCTTGTATTAAGTTGTATTGATGTTTAGAAAAGACTTTTTTTTGAGTTGAGAACAGGAACATTACACCCAAAAGGTTATTCCTATGCCTTATAGATGCAGTGACAAAATATCGTGTGCCATATTGATATAAAAATTTTATATATATAGGGACATTTGGCCATTTTAAAATATCATCCATCTCAAAAAATATTGGCTGTGGTGATTCTAAACCCTTTTCAAAAATTCCATCAGGAAAAGGGTAAATAGTTGTTCTTATATTTTCATAATTGGGGTCATTTGACCTCTTTGAAGAGGTATCACTCACAAAGCTGCTGAAAGTTTTGTTTCCTTTATCTGCTTTTATAATAGTCACATCAGAATAAAGAGATAATCTTAATAATTGTGCTTTTAAAAAAGAAAGCAAATCCTCTTTTTTTCGTATGAAAGAAAATTGTTTGCCAATATCGAGTAATATTTCATTTTCTAATTTTTTAATCTTTATTTCCTCATTGACGAAGAGATTGGCGGTCGCGATAGAAATTTGAAAAGAAACCCGCTGCAAAAGCTCCAAATCATATTCTGAGAAAGATTCAAGTTTATCAGACAAAAATGCCAACAAGCCTATGACTTTCCCTCCTTCTGTCAATTTTACAACCACTACTTCCTTAATACCCATTTTGCTAACAAAATCCATCTGTTCAATCCCTAAATTCATTAAATCTTCTACAACTAGAACTTGAGGTATATGAGCATTTTCAGTATCCAATTTCAGCCCAGGATATTCCGCATTTATGGCTTGTTCAAAAAAAGGCTGTTTGTACCATTTGTTATTTAAAAAATAAACATAGCTTCTGTAAACATCATTGTCACTATTATATGTAAAGATGACGCTGTCCGTAAAATAAAAATGATTCCTCAGTCCAGGACCTATAAAATCCCTTAAATGTTCCTTGGTCTGTATCGACGAAATATGATTGCTAAGCCTTAAAAGTATTTCATTTTGTTCATCCCTTCGTAATATCTCGGTGTTGGCAATAACATTCGCAACAGCCGTTGAAAAATGGGGAGAGATTAGTTTGAGAAATTGCCTGTCGGTCACTTTAAAACTTTCTATCATATCTGATAAAAGAACCATAGTACCCAATATTTCATTGTCATGAATCAATTTAACACCAAGAATTTCTTTAATCCCTGCATCTTTTAAAAACTTAAAATGTACACCATCTTTCTTAACCAAGTCGTCCACTTTATGTAAAGTGGGTTCATTAGATTGGGTGATGGCATCGTGTAGCCCATCATTTATAGGGTATTCCGCAAAAGCAATTTTATTAAAATCAGGATGCTGATTGGATATTTCACAACTTTCCAATAGCACCCGAAAAGTTCCCATTTGGTTATCAAATTTTGTAATGGCGATATCCGAAAAGTTGATGAAAGATTTCATACTTTCCCTTAAAATCCTCACAAGATCACTTTTGTTTCTTATCAGCGCAATGGCATTACTCATTGCTAAAAAGGTTGATGATTCATAATCCCTCCTAATGATTTCCTCATAATAGATTATGTTCATCATAGCTATTGAAAAAATATGTGAAAGACTCTCTAAAACATCTATTACCTTATTAAAAACTCCCAATCTATCAGAGAAAAAACAAAAAATACCAATGGGATTATTCATCCCTCTTTTTAATGAAATAAAAACCAGTTCTTTCAGACCCATTGATTTACACATTTCAAAGTAATCAGGAGTAATTCCACTTTTAATGGATTCCTCAACATCAAAAATTACAGGAAAAGAATTATCAATAACAGTTTTAAAAACTCCCGTATTAATTGGATACCTATTATGGCTGATTTTCTGATAATTTGGATAGTTTCTATTCTGAGATTTTGGGTCAATTAAAAATGCAAAGGCTTCTTTTTTATTTTGGTCTATTTGTAAAATTGCACAATGAGTAAAATAAAATAATTTCTTAACTTCATTATCAATTACTTCTAGCAACTGCCCTCTATCCTTAACGAGGGCAATCGAAGCGCTGACTTCATTTAAAATTTTTGTTTTCATGGATGGTAACTACTAAAAAATCGTTTTATGAACCGCTCGTAAAATTTACTAAATATAGTAAATATGAACCTTTTTTATTTAAATATCGTTAAATATTTTTTGGTATAAAAATATATCTATTTGATAATCAATTATTTAATCTTTTGGCACAAAAATAGTATTTCCAGCTAAAAATATTTTTATGAAACCAAAGCAAGAAAATAAAAAGGGTTTAATCATTGTCGATCCATTTAATGACTTTCTTTCAGAAGGAGGAAAACTATGGGATTATGTTAAAGATACGGTCATAACCAATAACGTGGTTGACAATTTATCCTTGCTTTTGAAAGTAGCCCGTAAAAATGGAATTAAAGTTTTCTATGCGCCCCATAGAAATACATTAAAGTGCGACTATATAGATTGGAATTTTTTATCTCCTTCCCAAGAAGGCTCTAAAAATGCCATGGCCTTTGAGAAAGATAGCTGGGGGGGGCCGAATTCCATCCCAAACTAAGGCCTGAATCTGGAGATTTGATTACACAACAACATTGGACTGCTAGTGGGTTTGCAAATACTGACTTAGACTTTCTATTAAAAAAGTATGAGATAAATTCAGTGGTAATTGCCGGTATGAGAGCCAATACATGCATTGAATCCACATGTAGGTATGCTATTGAATTGGGCTATCATGTAACCCTTATAAAAGATGCCATTGGGTCTTTCAATTGGGATGAAATGAAGGCCACCATAGAAATAAACTTCCCTGCTTTTGGGCACAGAGTACAAACAACCCAAGAATTCATAACTGAACTTAGCCTCTAAACATTAAAAAATTAAAAAAGCCAATAATTATGAAAACCAAAATGAAAACCAATGTAGCTGCCACCTTTTTAGTACTTGTGGCAGGCTCTATGAACTCTCAGGAAATCAAAGTACTAAATCCAAATGATGACCCTGCCATAGAAACCCAAACCAAGGCATTCCTATCCGCCTTGAATGGTTCTGGAGGTAAACCTATGGAAACCATGACCCCAAGTGAGGCCCGAAAGGTATTGGAAGGCGCTCAGGCATCCGTTAAAGTCGACCTATCGGGGATTGACATCATGGAGAAAATGATCCATCAAGATGGATTGGATATCAAAATCTATATTGTTAGACCTGAGAAAAAGTCGGGAAACATTCCTGGATTTATGTTCTTTCACGGAGGAGGATGGGTCATCGGTGACTTTGAAACCCACAAGCGTTTTGTTAGGGACCTTGTGTTCTATTCAGGTAAGGCCTGTGTATTTGTGGAATACTCAAGATCACCGGAAGCCAAATACCCAGTAGCCATCAACGAAGCCTATGCGGCCACCAAATGGGTTGCTGAAAATGGTAACTCGGTGGGAGTGGACGGCAGCAAGCTTGCTGTAGCGGGCAATAGTGCTGGAGGTAACATTACGGCTGCAGTAGCCCTCATGGCAAAGGACAAAAATGGCCCAAAACTAAAATTCCAGTTGCTTTTTTGGCCTGTGACCAACAATAATTTTGAAAATACCTCCTATCTACAATACGCTTCTGGGCGGTTTCTTACCAAAAACATGATGCATTGGTTTTGGGGCCATTACCTAACCAAAACTTCGGACGCTGATAATATATATGCTAGCCCATTAAAAGCCTCACTGGAACAGTTGAAAGACTTACCTCCGACATTAATCCAAACGGCAGAAAATGACGTTTTAAGGGATGAGGGTGAGGATTATGGCAGAAATCTTAACAAGGCTGGTGTTCCAACAAGTTTGGTCAGAATGCAGGGTATGATACATGACTATGGCCTTTTAAATCCACTAGCCCACATTCCAGAGGTTCAATCGGCCCTCAGGTACGCGGCCTATGAATTAGCCAACCACCTAGATAAATAACATGAAAGCATATTTAAGAACGGCCTTTTTAACCGTTGGGTTACTGTTATTGGCCAAAAGTAATCTAAACGCACAACTAAAAACAAACATTATGAAAACAAAGACAACAGAAATAAACGGGATGAAAATAGCCTATCGGGAATTTGGCAAGGGTGACCCGATAGTATTCTGCAATCGCTTCAGGGGAACATTGGATACTTGGGATCCCCTGTTCATCGATGAAATGTCAAAGAAATTTAAGGTTGTAATCTTCGACTATCCACAGGTTGGCTATTCCGAAGGAACCTTTCCCAATGATGTGACTGGATTGTCCGAAGTGGTTGTAGGCTTATGTAAGAACTTAGGCTTTAAGAATGTCGCCTTAGCTGGTTGGTCCTTTGGTGGGTTTGTAGCACAAACAGTCGCCTTGAAAAACCCTGGAGTTGTTAGCAAATTAATATTGATAGGAACCAACCCCCCTGGTGAAAATAAAATTCCTTTGGAACCCATTTTTCTTGAAAAAGCCCTTATTCCAATTAACAGCTTGGAAGATGAACAGGTCCTGTTCTTTGAACCGGATTCTGAATTTAGCCTAGCCGCATCAAAGGCATCCCACGATCGGATATATGCCAAAATCGATGTTAGCAAAATCCCTTCGACCCAAGAGGAATTCAATCGCTATTTTGTGGCTGGGAATGAGTTCAAGAATGACAACAGGTTGAGGGACATGTTTTTTGATACTGACATTCCCATATTCATTTTACACGGCGACCACGATGTATCATTTGCTGTTGAGAATTGGTTTGCCATCCTTAGAAAGCTAAAATTTGGACAACTTATTATTTACACAAAAGCAGGACACGCACCGCAACACCAGCTTCCAGAGTTGACAGCTAAATATATTTCAGATTTTATAACCTTAAATTAAATTTCTTATTATGAAAAGTACAATTAAAACAACAGATTCTTCAGCTATGGTTTATGACCATACAAATTCAATGGCCGTAAACTCCAAGACGCAATATGCAGAATTAGGTAAAAAAAGAATCGCCTATCGATTGATAGGAAAAGGAGAACCAATCATTCTTTGTAATAGATTTAGAGGAAATTTGGATGATTGGGATCCAAAATTCTTGGATTTACTGGCAGAAAACTTCAAAGTAGTCACATTCAATTATACAGGGCTGGCTTCTTCTTCGGGAGATAAACACAAAAAAGTAATAGATTTTGCTAAGGATGTTAAAGAACTTTCCGAATATCTAGGATTTAAAAAAATTATCGTTGGTGGTTGGTCTGTAGGCGGATGGGTAGCTCAAATTGTTACTACAGAATTTCCAGAAATTGTTTCCCAAACCATTTTAATTGGAACAAAACCTCCCGGAAATGTTAAACATCAGATTGAAGAGTTGTTCATGCAAACGGCTTTTAAACCTTATTACGACCTAGAAGATGAAGTTATTCTGTTCTTTGATCCAACTTCGGAATATAGCAGAAAACTTGCCAAAGAAAGTCACGACAGAATCGCAATCCGAGAATCTGACCGAGATATACGTATAGATGAAAAGGATTGGGAAGTCTTTTTAAATGCTGGGGAAGATTATACAAATGACCCTTATAATGCAAGAGAAAAGATTCAAAAAACCAATATACCAATGTTAGTTATTTCCTCCCAACATGAAATTTGCTTTCCTCCAGAAAATTGGATGGAATTGAACATGAAAATACGTTCAACACAAATAATTATAATACCTCAAACTGGGCATGGGCCCCAGCACCAGTATCCAGAATTAGTAACCAAATATATCCTTCAATTCATTGAACACAATAAACAGAATTTGTTAGCAAATTAGTTAACTCAGTATCAATTAATTTATAAAAAAAATGAAAAACATAAAATCAAAAACCATTGTATTTATTACAGGGGCATTCGTCACCCATCACGGGTGGAGTAATTGGCAATCATTTTTTGAAAAGCACGGGTTTACATGCTTTGCTCCTCCGTGGAAGTACAAGGATGCAAACCCAGAAGTATTGAGGAAATTAGATCCCTATAATAATGATATCAAAGACTTAAGGCTTGCCGAATTGCACGATTACTTTGAGGACTATATTCTGGCGTTGCCCGAAAAGCCAATCATCATTGGCCACTCCACAGGTGGACTGATTGTACAGGTATTACTTCAAAAAGGTCTTGCGGAGGCGGGTATTGCCATCCACAGTGTACCTCCTATTGGGGTCCTGTCATTTAAATGGTCATTTTTAAAATCATTATGGGGCCCTTTAGGCTTGTTTTCAACTGTTGACAAAACATTCCTGATGAGTGTTAAACAGTGGCAATATTCATTCACCAATGGCTTATTGTATGATGAGCAATTGAAAGCTTATGACCAGAATGTAGTTCCAGAATCAAAACGGTTGATCAGAGACTGTTTGTCAAGTGCCGCCAAAGTGGACTTTAAAAGTCCCCATGCACCTCTATTGTTCATTGCTGGAAGTACAGACCATATCATGCCAGCTTCTTTGAATTATTCAAATTATAAAAAATATAAACATACAGGATCTGTTACAGATTTCAAGGAGTTTGAAGGTAAGAACCATTATGTTTTAGGGCTTCCATCATGGAAGGATGAGGCGGAATATACATTGGACTGGATACATAAACTAAGCTAGGAAGAGTATGAAAAGAAAAGCAACGGCCATTTGGTATGGAACTGGTAAGGATGGTTCAGGCCATCTCAAAACACCCAACTCGGTGTTGGATGCCACCCAGTTTTCCTTTAAAAGCAGGTTTGCGGATGGCAAAGGTACAAATCCCGAAGAGCTCCTGGCTGCTTCACATGCCTCCTGTTTTACGATGAAATTGTCATTCGTCATCCAGGAACATGGATTTATTCCCGAACGGATCGAGACTACCTGTGAAATTAGCCTTGAGAATGGTTCTATCACACGATCACATCTGATAGTGGAAGCCAAAATCTTAGGAATAGGTAAAGATATTTTTGAAAACAGTGCGCTTGAGGCAAAGGACAATTGCCCCATTGGGAAGGCACTAAATACCCAAATTACCCTTGATACAAATCTAATTAATCAGTAAATATTTAAATAACTAAAAATCAAAACTCATGAAAAAAATGAAAGCAACAATCGTACTTTTTTTAGCTTTGGCCATCCAAGTGTTTGCGCAAAAGCCTAGTCCCGAACTGTTAAACCCCACAAACCATGCCCTGATGTTAATAGACCATGAGAGCCAAATGGCCTTTGCGACCATCAACATCTCGGTATCAGACCTCAGGAACAATACCGCCATTGTGGCTGGCGCATCAAAAATCTTTAAGGTACCAACGGTAGTAACTACCGTGGCGGAAACCTCTTTCAGCGGCCCTGTGTTTCCGGAGGTTGAGGAGTTTTATCCTAAGGCTACGTCCAATTATATTGATAGGACAACCATGAATGCATGGGAAGATACAAATGCCTATAAAGCCATTACAGCCAAGGGTAAAAAGAAATTAGTCCTAGCGGGACTTTGGACGAGTGTCTGTATTGTTGGCCCAGCACTTTCAGCTTTGGCCGATGGTTATGAAGTCTATGTTATTACAGATGCCTGCGGAGATGTATCTGAAGAAGCTCATAACCAAGCTATTACTAGAATGGTCGAAGCTGGTATAAAACCGTTAACATCCATTCAATATCTTTTGGAATTGCAAAGAGATTGGGCTAGATCTGAAACATATATTCCAGTGACTGATTTAGTAAAGAGATATGGTGGTGGTTATGGTATAGGAATTATCTATGCACATAAAATGCTAACACATTAACATTTAAAAATTAAAAGACTTGTTAGAAAACTTCACATTTAAAGTTCCTACAAAATTCCTCATAATAAACTCTAGCAAGTCTTTTTTTTAATTCTATAATGATCGGTTATGAAAACTATTTACAAAATATCAGTACTAATTCTTTTAATAATTTTCATTCCATCCTGTAAAAAAGGTGTAAATGAAAAATTGGAAACTAATTCTTTAACAGTAGATTTAATTATTTACAATGCTAAAGTTACATTGCCAAACGAAGGTGTATTTGCCGAGGCATTTGCAGTTAAAGATGGTAAATTCATTGAAATTGGTACCTCAGAAGAAATATTAAAGCTTAAAAGTGATAGAACCCATATCATCGATGCCAAAGGAAAAACCATTATTCCAGGATTAAATGATTCCCATACACACCTAATAAGAGAAGGTCTAAACTATAATACCGAACTGCGATGGGACGGAGTAACATCAATAACTACAGCATTAGAAATGTTAAAAGAACAGGCAGAAAGAACACCCGAAGGCCAGTGGGTTCGCGTTATCGGTGGTTGGGGAGCCTACCAGTTTAAAGAAAAGAGATTGCCAACTCTTGAAGAAATCAATGAGGCCGTACCGGATAAGCCAGTTTACATCATGTATCTATATTCTCTAGGTTACCTGAACAAAAAAGGGCTGAAAACTCTGGACTATGATGAGACAACAACATATCCTGGTGGTGTAATTGAATTGGAAAATGGAAAACCTACAGGTCTGTTGGTAGCTAAGCCTAGTGCACTGGTCCTATACAAAACACTCACCAAACTACCTAAGTTATCCCATAATGAACAATTGAATTCTACACGCCATTACTATCGTGAACTGAATCGCTTAGGGGTAACCAGCGCCATTGATGCTGGTGGTGGGGGTCAATATTATCCTAACGATTATAGTATTTCAAAGGAATTGGCTTCTAAGGGTCAACTGACGGTTAGAACATCTTATTATTTGTTTGCTGTAGATAAAGGAACCGAACTAAATTTCTTTAAAGATTGGACGGGTAAGCTCCAGGTAGGGACCAATGATGATATGTTTAAACCTAATGGATACACATATAGTGGTGCAGGTGAAAACTTAACTTGGGAAGCAGCGGATTTTGAAAACTTTTTGGAACCTAGACCAGAATTAAAGGTTAGCATGGAGTCTGAATTAGATTCCATAATCACTGTGCTGGCTAAAAACCACGTTCCTTTTAGGTTACATGCCACTTATAATGAGTCTATTAGTCGGTTTTTGGATGTATTTGAAAAAGTAGATAACAGACATCCCTTTCTTAATAAGGTAAGATGGATAATAGACCATGCTGAAACCGTCAGTGATGACAATCTATACCGCATTAAAAAAATGGGGGGTGGCATTGCAATTCAAGATCGCATGCTTTTTCAAGGGGAGTATTTTGTAGAACGATATGGTGTTGAAGCCGCTAAACAAACTCCACCAATTAAAAAAATGATTGCTATGGGGATTCCGGTAGGTTTTGGAACGGATGGTACACGTGTCTCAAGTTATAACCCCATGCTGACCCTATATTGGGCAATTTCTGGTAAAACATTAGGTGGAATGTCATTGTATGATGATACCAACAAACTATCAAGATATAAGGCTCTTGAGCTACTCACAAATGGGAGTGCCTGGTTTTCAAATGAAGAAAAAGTAAAAGGAAACATCAAAGAAGGCATGTATGCAGATTTTGCTATACTTTCAGAAGATTACTTCACAATTTCCGAAGAAAAAATCAAGAATCTAACCGCCGATCTCACTGTTGTCAATGGCAAAGTGGTATATGCCAAAAACAACTTTAGCGAATGGGATCCAACCATGCCAGAAATAATACCGGAATGGTCACCTGTAAAATATTATGGTGGTTATCAAAATTAAATAAATCATGAAAACATACGATACTCTGTCTGAAGCCATAAAGGCCAAACAAGAAGAAGGTTATAAATTTGATTTTAATCTGCAGTCCTGTTCTTTGGAATGTAGAGAATTGTCCCAAATATTCCAAGCAGATGAGTTTATCGTAGACAATTTCTACCGTTTTGAGGGAGATTCAAATCCTGACGATACTTCCATTCTGTATGCAATAAAAACCCAATCTGGAGTAAAAGGCCTTTTAGTAGACGCTTATGGCGTATACAGTGAATCTATATCTCCTGAAATGTCAAATAAACTGCGATTGCGATAACAAAATTAAAAAATGAACATGAGATCTTTTTTAAGGCATATTACTAATTACGCAATGGTGAACCACTTCCATATAGCATTGTTAGTACTACGCATTTTGGTCTGCATCCAATTGATTGTAGTACATGGCTACAAAAAGATTGGAATCGGGGCAGACATAGCCGAAGTCGTTCCAAATCCTTTTGGTTTTCCTCAAAACCTAAACCAAATATTTGCAATTGGGGCTAATATAGGATTTCCAATCTTGGTATTCTTTGGTTTTTTAACACGTTTAGCCACATTGCCCATACTTGCTGTAACACTAACGGGATACCTGGTGGTGCATGCCCATGACAGTTTGCAAGAAAGAGACATACCATTTATGTATTCTATAGTATTTGCCTATCTCCTTTTTGTTGGTGCTGGCAAGTATTCAGTTGATGCATTAATCCATAAAAAACTTTCGCTATGAAAATCTGGTGGATAATTCATATTTCTTTAGTTTTTATAATTGGGTGCTGGGTATGTTATCCCCAAGATAATAATAAACTACAATTTCATCTTTTGGGCCAAGAAGATGACATGTCGTTTTTAGATAAAAAAGAGAATAAATCAGGATATGAAAAATTGAAATGGATAGATCTAAAAAATCAAAATTACCTGTCCTTTGGTGGCGACTATCGTTTTCAGGTAGAAAATTTTGTTAATGAAGATTTTACAAATAAAAGTGATCAAGACAATATATGGTATTTGAATAGATTTTTAGTCCATTTAAATTTAAAATTGGGCAAAAACTTTATGGTATATTCTGAGCTTAATTCGAGTACTGTAATAAACAAAACGGATATAAGTCCAGTAGACAAGGATATATTGTCTTTTAACCAGTTTTTTATTAAATATAATTTTAACTCTAAATATCAACTTACTTTAGGAAGAGAAAATTTAATGTTTGGGGGAAGAAGATTGGTCGATATTCGAGAAGGTCCAAATGTTAGGCGTTCTTTTGATCTTGCAAGAATAGATTACAACAATATAAACACTACTATTAGTGCCTTCTTTTCCATTCCTGTGAAGGTCCGATTTGAAATATTTGATAACAAATATCTCCAATTTGAGGAAACATTTTCAGGAATTTACGCTACCAAAAACTTCAATGAGGCGACAAATTTTGATTTCTATTTCCTTTACCAAAAAGATGACAATGTAACTTACAATATTGGTTCAGATAATGAAAGGCGTTATAGTGCGGGAATGCGGTTTTTTGGCAGGGTTAATAATTTTTCATTTAACAATGAAGCTGTTTACCAATTTGGAAGTTTTGGAAATCTAGATATTCAAGCATATACGCTTTCTGTTCTTGCAGAATATTCAACAAAATTTATATCCTGGCAGACGAATTTGGGATTAAAAACGGAGGTAATCAGCGGTGACAAAACATCCAATGACGCCAAATTGAACACATTTGATGCTCTATATCCAAGAGGTGCATATTTTGGAAGGGTTGCAAAATTTGGGCCATCTAATTTAATTGATGTTCATCCATATATTTCTCTTATGAAAAGTACATTTTATATTGAACTTGATTATGATGCCTTTTGGAGATATTCAATAACTGATGGTCTTTATAATGCAGCACTTATATTAGAGTACCCTTCTACTAATACGGAAGCTTTCATAGGTCATCAACTTGGGGCCTTATTAGGTTATAATCTGAACAACCACTTAAATATAGAGTTAGAAACAAACCTGATTATCCCTGGAAAATTTTTAAAGAAAAGCGATCTGGTCGCTTCACTTTTTCATACAGTAATTACAACTCAGTTAAAATTCTAAAATTATAGTAATAAAACGTCAATCATGAAATCTCTAAATATTATGAAAATAGGAAATTCATCAACATTCTCTTGGCCGAATTTGTTAAAAAAATATTTAAGGTTCCATAATTATTTCGAAGTCGATAATCCTCAAAATGCCTATGAATTGAGTTTTTATAATGATTTTGACCTGTTAATTGTTGAAAATGGAATAGAAGAAAACGAAGAACAAACCTTGATAAACTTCTTCAATGAAAAAAACTTAGGAACTGTTTTTATTCCTTACTCAATAGAGTTTAAAAAAAAGATTAAAAAAAGAATTAAAATTTTACTCTTAGAAAGGGAAAGTTTATCAAATCCTTGTAAATAATCCTGATTGTAACGCTAATATGTTAAATGAATTTTTAAATTATTAAATATGAAAAATGCATTCTATCTTCTTGTAAACATATTCGCCACTATTTGTATTGTAGCCCAAAATACAAACTCTGAAAAAGTACTTACAAATAAAGTGTTAGCTATAAATTATTCTAGCATTAATTATAATAATAAAAATCTTTTAGCAGGATTTGAAGCTAAGTTAAAAAAAGATTCTGCTTCTAACTCAATAGTTGTTTTGGGAGGTCTTGATTCTAAAACGAAAAACAATAGTGATAAAAATGAAATTTTTAAATCTATCAGGTTAATTTTAAATGAGTACTCCGATAACACAGTATTTGTAAATAGTGATGGCGATTGGGAACTTGGCATCGATGGTTTAAAACAAAAAAAGGAATTGATTAAGGAAAATGTTAAAAATAAAAGTGACTTCCAACTAAAAAACGGTTGTCCCATTGAAAAGAAAAAAATCAATGATGTTCTTGATTTAATACTGCTAGACTCCTATTGGTCACTAATGGATTGGGATAAAGTCCCTAATCTTAATGTGCATTGTGACATTAAAACCAAAGAACAGTTTTATGCTGAACTAGAACATGAAATAGTCAAAAGTGAGGGTAAAACAATCATCGTTGCAGTTCATCATCCTATAGCTTCAAACGGCAAATACGGAAACCCTTATAATTTTGGAGTGAATCCAAAACAGCTCAACAACAAATATTACAATGCTTTTAAAAATAGATTATTGACCATAGCCCGTCAATACGAAAACGTAGTTTTTTTATCGGGGCATGAAGCTAATTTCCAATACTTAAAAGAAAAGGGGGTTCCCCAAATAATATATGGTTCTGCCGACAAGAAAATAAAAATAGGACGGGCCGAAAATAATCTATTCAGTACCTCAGAACCAGGATTTCCGGAACTGTTAAGCTATTCTGATGGATCACTGCTAATGAATTACTATGGAGAATCGAATAACTATGCCATTCCATTGTTTTCCTCAGAAATCATCCCCGCCTCAATCAAAAACATAAAAACGACAGATTTAACCAATAATACCGCTCCAGAATATGTATATAAATCTATCTATGAGCCGGCAGAACTGGAGAGATCGAAAATTTTCAGAACCTTATGGGGTGTCCATTATATCAATGATTACCAAACGCCCATAAAATTAAAAACAGCAATACTGGACACCTTGCACGGTGGACTTGTTCCCATAAGAAAGGGAGGTGGTCACCAAACAAGTTCATTACGTCTGGAAAGCAAGGATGGAAAAGAATATGTAATGAGAAATGTCAAAAAAAGCGCCTTACGTTTTGTTCAATATTTTGTTTCAAAATCCCATTATCTAAATCCTGATGTTGCGGACACTTATTTTGTGAGACTCTTACAGGATTATTGGACAACGGCCAGTCCATATGCCCCACTCACATTAGGAGAAATGTCGGATGCTCTGGGCATTTACCATGCAAATCCCAATATCTATTATATCCCAAAACAAAAAGCATTGGATATTTATAACGATGAATTTGGTGACAAGGTATATTTCATAGAAGAGCGTTTGACCGATGGACATGGTGATGTTGAAAGTTTAGGATATAGTAACAAAATAATTAGCACTTCGGATCTGATAGAAGCCATGAGAAGAAAAGACAAAATTAAGATTGATGAAGAACTCTATATAAGAACAAGACTCTTTGACAACATTATTGGGGATTGGGACAGGCATGCAGATCAATGGCGTTGGTCTGAAAAAGAAATAGTAAATGGAATAAAACTATACCAACCCATTCCAAGGGATAGAGACCAGGCGTTTTCAAGTTTTGATGGATTCATGCTCAATGCGGTCACGACACTAACACCTCCCTTACGATTTATGCAGGTTTACGGACCAAATTACAAATCGGTCAAGTATTTCAACGATGCGGGTGATGACCTTGACAGATTAGTTCTGATGAATGATAATAAAGAGGATTGGCTTACCCAGGCTAAATATATAAAAGAGCATTTAAATGAAGGTTCCATTGATAAAGCCTTTAAAAATTTCCCGGCCGAAATAAATCAAAATAATAAAGAACAAATAAAAACCGCATTGATGGGTAGGATAAACAATATTGAAGAAAACGCTTCTGAAATGTACGATTTTTTACATAAGTATGTGACCATTACTGGAACTGACAAAAATGATAGGTTTGTTATCAATCGCTTGCCGAATGGTACCACACAGGTCCAAGGTTATAGGCTTAGGTCTAGCGGTAAGGAAGATCTATTTTGGGATACCCATTATTACGGTGGAATTTCCAAGGAACTATGGATATATGGACTTGATGGGGATGATATTTTTGAAGTCAAGGGCAAAGGAGACAAACCCATAAAAATCAAGATAATTGGTGGCGAAGGGAATGATACTTATGGACTCGAAAATAAGCATAATGTCAATGTATATGATTATAGGTCTCAGATGAATACGTTTGAAAAACGGTCCCATATCATTTTATCTGACAACTATGACCTGAATACATTTAATTTCATGAAGAACAGAAAGGATATGAGCCAGATCATTCCGCTTATCAATGCCAATCCGGATGACGGTATTGCAGTTGGTCTTAATTTTAAACATACCATCAATGGTTTGCGGAGGAATCCATTTTCGCAACAACATAGTTTAAGAATTTTATGGTATTCAGAAACCAACGGGATAAACTTAAATTACACGGGAGAGTTTGCTAATATTTTTGAAAAGGTCAACTTTGAACTTTCCAGTGGATACAGCAGCCCCCTTTTTACAAATAATTATTTCGGTTATGGCAATGGGACTCCCAATTTTGACGATGAATTTGGTTTGGACTATAATCGGGTCCGTCTGGAAAAATTGTTTATCAAACCCTCATTGGTTTTTAGGGGGTATCAAGGTAGCAAAATACAACTTGGGGTATCCTATGAGAGTATTGAGGTTGAAAGAACCTCAAACAGATATATCGACATGGCAGACATAGATCCTGTCAACTTTAAGGAACAGAATTTTGTTGGATTGGAAGCTTCATACGATTACAGCAACTTTGATGATGGCTCGTTTCCCAAACAGGGCCTAGGAATTAAATTGACAATGGGCTATAAAGACAATCTAAAGAGAGACAAAAGTTTTGTATATGCTAGTCCAGAGATAAGAGTTACCACAAGAATTGATAGGAAAGGCATCCTAACCTATGCAACCAAACTAAAAGCATCCCATATTTTCAATTATGATTTTGAATTCTTCCAAGCATCCAGTATTGGTGATGGGGATGGCCTAAGGGGCTTTCGCCAGCAAAGGTTTAGCGGCAAAACGTCATATTATCAAAATTCAGATTTAAGACTGTCTCTTGGTCATATACCCAACGGATTCTTGCCAACTAAAATAGGTATTTATGGTGGTTTTGATTACGGCAGGGTTTGGACAGTTGACAATGACTCCAATAAAATGCACACCTCACAGGGAGGAGGACTATTTTTTAATCTGTCTGGTTTTACAACTGCTAATTTTGCCTATTTCAATTCCAGTGATGGAGGTAGATTGAACATCAAATTTAGCTTAGCCTTTTAAAAAACATAAATCATAAAAAACCAAAATAAAATATATTAAAATGAAATCATTAAATTCAATAGGATTAGATACAGAAAAAAGCAAAAAATTAACAGATTTATTAGGTGACTTATTATCTAATTATTCCATTTTCTATCAGAACGCTAGAGGGTATCATTGGAATATACACGGTGATGATTTTTTTGTGCTTCATCAAAAATTTGAAGAGCTTTATAATAATCTCTTAGTAAAGATTGATGAAATAGCAGAACGCATTCTTACACTTGGCAATAAACCCAGTCATCAATTTTCCAAATATTTGATGGATTCAAATATTAAAGAAAGCAGCCAAGTAAGCAATGGCCAGAAATCGATTGAAGAAATAATAAAATCATTGGATACTCTTTTGGTCAAACAAAGACTCATTCTTAAAACTTCTGAAGACGCAGATGATTCTGGAACAAATGCATTAATGAGCGATTACATTAGGGAACAGGAAAAATTGGTATGGATGTATTCCGCATATTTAAAAGTCTAAAAAATAATTAAAGCATAATACTTCAAAATAGTAATTAATGAAAATATGAAATTGATAATAATCAACGTACAGTTAGAACTCGCAAGGACTATTATTAAAAGTGAAACGCTAATTTCTAACATTAATAAAATTTGGATGGGTACCAAACACTGCCAATTCCAACTGTGTTATTTGAACATTTAATGACTATGATAATAAAACATTGCACTCAGTTAAATCTTAAAGAAAAAAGTATTCAAGATGGTTTAATAAAATTAAAGAAATCACTTTTCTTTTTTTAAATTTATTGAGATAAATTAACCGCTAAGGATGGACAGGACAAGAGTTTCCAAGACCAAGATTATGTTAGCATTAATCATGACTTATTGCCTGCTTTCATTTGTTTCACCATTGTATGGAAATTTGCCTTACCAGAATGACCCAAACATTCAAAAGGTTAAAGTGTATTTGGAAAAAGGCAAGAAATTTCTTCATAGACCTGAAAGCTTTAAGGCTGATATGGATAGCGCTACATATTACTTTGAAAAAGCAATACAAAACAGCAAGCATATAAACGATAGCGTTCTTAAAATTGATATTAAGTCAAATTTGGCAGAGTTAAACTTCGAGAAATCAAATTTTGATATCGGAATATCTTACTTTTCAGAAGTCACGGATTTTTACCATAGAAATAATTTATTAAAGGAGGAAGCTGATACATGGTATCGCATGGGAATCAGGGTTTTTTATGATTTAATTGATTATGAAAAAGCTTTGGAGGCTTTTAATAAGGCACTCGAAATTTATACAAAACTCAATCTCAAGAAAGAACAGATAGATGTAATTACATTTTTAGGAGATGTTTATTTGAACGAAGGACATTTAGATCTTGCTAGGGATACATTTGTATCCGCCATGGACTCAGGAAAATTAATATCTTATAGACAACTCCATTATATTTATTTTCTACTCGCCCAAACCCTTAAACTAAGAGGTGATCTGGATAAGGGACTCTTCTATGCCTTTGAAAGCGTTAATCATGCGAGGAAAGTAAAGGATACGTCTTATATTAACTACTACTATATGACTGTTGCAGAGTATTACAACGAATTAGGCAATCATGGTCAAAGTTCAATTTGGTATCGAAATGCAATGGATTCTTCAAAAAAATCGAATAATATTGACTACCTGTTTTTCCACACCTCTAATTATTGCAACCAATTAATCCTTCAAAAGAAAACAAGGGAGGTGATGTCGGTTTTAAATGATTTAAAAAACAAATTTCCTCCCAATACAGCATTTACAAATGGTATTTACAACAAAACATTAGGTGACTACTATAAAGCACTTAACAAAATAGATCTATCCTTAACCCATTATAATTTGGCCTTAACGTTTTTTGATGAAATTAAAAACACCACCTACCCACGGATTATTGCTGAACTGGATTTCGACGTAGGGGAGCTTTTACTTAACCGCAAATCATATGATAGTGCTAAATATTATTTGAATAAATTTTTAAAATTTCCAGTGGGAATTAATAAGGCTACCAAACATAGGGATTGTCAGCTACTTCTTTTTAAAATTGATTCGTCTATGGGCAATTACGTTGAAGCCATCAAGCATTACCAAGCCTATAAATCATTGGAGGATTCTATATTTAACGAAAAGAAGAGCAAACAGATAGAAGAGCTACAAATATCTTACGAAACCAAAAAGAAAGAAGAAAATATAGCCTCTTTACAAAACATTACCAACTTACAAAAATCAAGATTGGAAACACTAAATACAACAAAAAACTTTGTGTTAGGAATCTTGATATTGTTAACTGTTATTATTGTCCTGCTTATTCATCGCTATTTTTTAAAACAGAAAACCAATAGGATTTTGGTGAGTCAAAAAGGGGAAATCGATCAAAAGAATATCACCCTACAAAATTTGGTAAAGGAAAAAGAATGGTTGTTGAAGGAAATTCACCATAGGGTAAAAAACAACTTGCAAATCCTGATGAGTTTGTTGAACATCCAATCTAATTACCTAGAAAATAAGGACGCGCTAAATGCCATTAAAACCAGTCAACACAAATTACATGCCATAGCATTAATACATCAAAAGCTATATACTGAAGACGATATTTCATTGATAACGATGAAATCGTATATCAATGATTTGGTAAAGTATTTTGGCGATTCCTTTGAGGTAAAACATATTGAATTTAAAATGCAAGTGGATGATGTTACACTAGATGTCAATAAATCAGTGCCAGTTGGTTTGATTCTCAATGAGGCGTTGACAAATGCTATTAAATATGCATATCCAAATAAATCAGAAGGCATTATCTATATTTATATGAAAAAGATCGAAAACAGTGAAATCTTATTAGAAGTCATTGATGAAGGAGTTGGATTTCCAGATAATTTTGACCCCTACAAGACCAATTCCTTGGGCATAAGCCTAATAAAAGGGTTGACCCAACAACTTAAGGGTATCTTCTCCATAATATCAGAAAAAGGCGTTAAGCTTTCAATAAGGTTTCCCTATGATTTGGACAAACTTAAAATCAATCAGGTATGAAAAAGAAAATTTTAATAGTAGAGGATGAGTTTATCGTTGCCAATGATTTGTCTTGGATTTTAAGAAAAGCTGATTTTGAGGTTAGCGGTATTGCAGATTCCTATGAAGATGCCTTGAAGCAGATAGCGACTCTTAAACCAGATTTAGCCATTCTGGACATCAGATTGAATGGGCAACTCACCGGTATTGACTTGGCAAATAAACTGAACGAATTCCGTATTCCATTTATTTATCTCTCAGCAAATTCCAATAGGTCAACTTTGGAAGAAGCCAAAGCCACCAAACCCTATGGTTTTTTGGTTAAGCCCTTTCGAGAAAAGGATGTCATAATATCTTTGGAAATAGCTTCTTATCACCATGAACATTCAAATGGTTTTAACGACACGATACAAAAAAATCTCAGTTTAAAACTGAATACATTACTAGGTTTGGAATCAAATGTTGATAATTTATGCCTGGAACTTACTAAAACTTTTCAATCCTACATACCATTTGATTACCTTGAACTGACATCTTCAAATAACAATACATTTCAATCGTCGATGGGCTGTTATCGAATAGGTTTTAATGAATACCAGCGTATTGGACTTAAAGAACTGTCAGCTATAAGCAGAATAAATTTGAAAGTGTTAAAGGAAATGTACAATGCTTCAGAAATGTTGGTGCAACCAAAAATATACAGTCAAATAGAATTTAGAGAATCCCTAAAAAACAATCATTACAAAAAAGCGCTTGCAAAGATATTTAACCTAAACAGTCAGATGACTATTCCATTAACCCTGGGCGAGGAATTGTACAATCTCAGTTTCTTTAGCAAAATACCCAACATCTTTACAAATGTTGAGTTAGAGATTTTATCTAGGTTGACTCCGGCTATAGAACAAATCTTTTCAGTAGCTGTAAACCAACATGCAGAGAAATACAAACCAAAAGAGTTACCAACAAAAACTCATAACACCCCTATTAAACATTTTAGTGGTATGGTTGGGAATAGCCCAAACCTTCTAACTGTTTTTGACCATATAAAAATGGTTGCCCCAATGGATACATCTGTACTAATTTTGGGTGAAAGTGGTACAGGAAAGGAGCTTGTCGCAAAAAGTATACACAATTTATCACCCAGAAAAAACGGTCCTTTTATAGTGGTTAATTGTGGAGCTCTTCCCGAAAACCTCATAGAATCTATATTGTTTGGACATGAAAAAGGTGCCTTCACTGGTGCCAATGAGAAAAGGATAGGTAAATTTGAACAAGCCAATGGAGGGACTATTTTCTTGGACGAAATTGGGGAAATGCCATTAGGTCTACAGGTAAAATTCTTAAGGGTGCTTCAGGAGAGGGAAGTTGAAAAAATAGGATCGAATATTCCGATAAAACTAAATGTTCGGGTTGTAACCGCAACAAACAAAAATCTTGAAAAAGAAGTGGAAGCTGGCCGATTTCGATTGGATTTATATTATAGATTAAATATTTTCCCAATTACCCTACCACCTCTAAGAGAACGTAAGGACGATATTCCCTTGCTAGTAAATCATTTTATTCAAAAAATATGTAAGGATAATAACATCAGTCACTTGAAAGTGGACAATATAGTACTATCATGCCTTAAACATTACGATTGGCCTGGTAATATTAGAGAGTTAGAGCATCATGTCGAAAAGAGTATTCTACTGGCTGATGGTGATACAATTAAAGATTCCTATTTGCCATTTAATGATATCAATGGAAAGCAATTTGACATTGAGCCTTCATCTGAAAGAATAAAAACCATTTTAGAAGTGGAACGTGATTATATTTTGTACGTATTAAAAAGATGCAATGGCAAAGTTTTTGGCAAAGGTGGTGCAGCAGAGTTTTTGGATATACATCCCTCGACATTGAACTCCAAAATCAAAAAACTTGAGATTAATAAGGAGGATATCTTTTTTAAGCAGTTTTAAACTATTAATATTGGGAATCTATAAAAACAGAATCTTGCTTCGAAACACTTAATTTATTTAGGTACGGAAGATGAGTACTTTATTAATATTAATAAGGGTTAAACCTAAAAAAGTACAAATATGTGTCAAACAAAATATTACTGTTGACCGAACCATAGATTCGAACCTAGTTCAATCAAACCACTATTTTAACCACTTCAACTAAATCAAAAAGGATTTAATCTAACAATAGTGAAACTTAAATAAAATTACTTGGCATAAGATTTAATGATAATATTTAAATTTCTAATTCAATTCTACTAATACTAAGTTATTAGGTGTAATAAAGTTATAGAATAAAAAATCATCATTTAAATACTCCATTATAATAACTTTAAATATTAAATGGATTAATGCAAATAAGAAAAAATAACTAAGAAGTGCATCTAGTAACTGTTTGGTGTGATTTATAACTATTAATGATAAAGCAATAATCGATTGTGCTAAAGCATAACTACGTCCATTTTTTGGATGCAAAATATAATTTTAAAATAAGTGATTATTTTTTGCAGATAGACATACTTTAATCATAAAAATTACAAACTCCAACATGCTTGCTTCATGACACACATTTATAAGCAACGGCAATTAGTAGTTAGCTTAAAAAAGCATTAAAACAGAAATCTTGATTCAAAATCCATAGTTTTTATCCTCAAAAGACACTAAATAACATCAATTTTTATGGTAAACACGAAAAAAGCATTATTCTGTACCTATTCTGTACCCATAGAAATAAAAAAAGGGTCTCAATCTCTTGAAACCCTTGTTATTCCTAGTAGCGGGAACTGGACTCGAACCAGTGACCTTCGGGTTATGAGCTTAAACTATTACTCTTTCTCTGAATTTTGAGCTTGGTATTTAATACTTCCATATCATCACTAACCTTTCTCTCTATAACTTTTGCGTAGATTTGGGTTGTAGAGATTTTAGTATGGCTTAGTAATTTAGATACAGTTTCGATTGGCACGCCATTACTCAATGTAACTGTTGTTGCAAATGTATGACGAGCCATGTGGAATGTTAAGTTCTTTTTAATACCACAGGCATCCGCCACTTCCTTTAAATATAGATTCAGTTTTTCATTTGTTATGACTGGGAATAATGTTTCAGTTATTTCAGTCATAGGATGCTCTTTATATTTTTCAATTAATTCTTCTGCCTTATCTAATAAAGGAACTTTAATTGGTGTTTTTGTTTTTTGTCTTTTTGAAATTACCCAATTATTACCATCGATTCCTTTAACAATATTTGAATCATTCAATGCTATGATGTTTGCATAACTAATACCTGTATAGCAACTGAATACAAATAGATCTCTAACTCTTTCCAACCGGTCTATAGGAAAATAATAGGTTTCTAAATTAGAGAGTTCATTCTCTGAAAGAAATTGACGTTCCTTCTTTTCCCATGTTGGTTTCCATCTCATGAATGGGTCTTTATCCACCCACTCCATATGAAAAGCCAATGTGACCATTTTACGTAAACGCTGTAAATGTTTCATAACTGTATTATGTTTCATTGCTTTTGGGTGGCCCTTTGGCCAATATCTATGTAGAAAGGTCTCAAAATCACAAATGAATTTATAATCCAGCTGTTTTAGGAAAACATCAGAAGTTTTTAATGATTTTGCATGAAACCGTTTTATATAGTTTTCAGTGATTCCAAAATTAACGATGGTACCAGGAGCTAAAGTACCTTCTATTTTGCGTGTATGATAATCTATCAATTCCTGCAGCGTTTTACTTGTATCCAACTCTCCACCGTAACTGGCTTTGATAAGTTGAGCCGTGATTAATTTTCCTTTGAATTTCAAATCTTGATAGTTTTGAAATAATTGAGTGTGCACTTGGTCTAAATACAGATTTATTTGCCTGGCTTCACTGGAAGCACCCTTTGCCCTTTTCTTTTTAGCATCCCATAGTGAGATTGCAATTTTTCTCTTGAGGCTTAAGTTTACTCGTTTGCCATCAACCGTAATTCTGGCATAAAGTAATGCTTGGTCATCATTCTTGCTTTTTTGGTCTGCCCAAAAAAGAATGGAAAAAGTGTTTGTGGTTCTCATAGTTGTCGTCTTTAAATTATAAAAAAATTATCAGAACGAAAGTCAAATCAACTATACCAATTCAATATACAAAATTTTCAAAAGTGTCAGTTGGAACTGACACTTTGAAGTTTAACTGTCGAATAGCTACCATTTAAATTCAAAACAAATCAAATTAAATAAACCCCTAAAAACCTGAAAACCACACAATTAGCATGAATTGTGTGGTTTTTGTAGCTATTCAACTAGCTTTTAGTGACCTCGACTGGATTCAAACCAGTAACCTCTTGAGCCGTAATCAAGTGCGCTATTCAGTTGCGCCACGAGGCCTTTTTAAGTGGGTGCAAATATAATAATTTTATTAAAATACAACCAAATTTATTTCAATATTATAACTCATTTTAATTCTTATTATTATTATCTTTTAAAAACGGTCTTATTTATACTAAACTTAAGTAACATTTATTACATAACTAAGCTTTACTTCTTTTTACATTTGCATTAAATTAACAGGTATGAACTATATTTTAAATCCGTGGCCATGGTATGTTTCCGGTCCACTTATTGCCTTAGTAATGGCTTTACTTTTATATTTTGGAAAAACATTTGGCATGTCGTCCAACTTAAGAACGATGTGTACAATCATGGGAGCCGATAAATTTTCAAACTTTTTTAAATTTAATTGGAAAGACCAATCGTGGAACTTAACGGTTGTTGTTGGCGCCATTATTGGAGGCTTTATAGCTACCAATTATTTATCAAATGATAGTGTTAGTGATTTAAACCCTGCAACCATAACCGAATTACAGCAAATGGGGTTTGAAAATGCTGGTGCTTCTTTAGTGCCCTCAGAAATGTACAATCTTGAAGCCATTACATCTATAGAAGGATTGTTATTGCTAATAGTTGGCGGATTGTTGGTTGGCTTTGGCACACGATATGCTGGCGGCTGTACTTCTGGACATGCCATTACAGGACTTAGTAGTTTACAAAAACCATCTCTAATTGCAGTTATTGGATTTTTTATTGGCGGCTTGATAATGACCAACTTTATTTTACCCTTAATTTTTTAGATTATGAAACGAGCAACTTATTCAAGTATTTATACTAAAAATTTAAAAAACGAGTCGCATTTGACATTTAAAAAATTAATAAAACAAGACAAATGAAATATTTTAAATTTTTACTAGTAGGCGTATTTTTTGGAATTGTTTTAGTAAAATCGGAAGCTGTGTCGTGGTACCGTATTTATGAAATGTTCCGTTTTCAATCGTTCCATATGTATGGCATTATTGGTACTGCTATTGCTTCTGGTGTTCTATTTCTTCAAATTTCAAAGAAAGGTTATATAAAAAGTATTGAAGGCGCTGATATTTTTGTACCTAAAAAGGATAACGGCTTTATTAGATATATTGTTGGTGGTAGTATTTTTGGATTGGGTTGGGCACTTATAGGTGCTTGTCCAGGCCCTATGTATATTTTACTGGGAACAGGCGTTTACAGCATGCTTATAGTTATTGCCGCTGCAGTTTTAGGCACTTTTATTTATGGTGTTTTAAAAGATAAACTACCACACTAAGTTATATAATTTCAGCACTTAAACCGGCATCAAGTAACATACTGCAACGCGGTTTCAAATCGTCGTACAGACCTGTTTTTACAGTACACTTGCCTTTATAATGCACCAAGATAGCGCATTGTTCGGCTTGTTCCGCTGTGTGTTCGCATGCATAGATAAGTGTATTAATAACATGGTCGAAGGTGTTAACGTCGTCATTAAACAACACAATCTCGTTTTGGGTAAGTACTTCTTCTTGAAGTAGTACTTCTTCAGATGTTTTTTCTCTAGTACTCATAAGTCAAAGTTTTTACTAATTTAAAAATTTTAAAGCAACCCAATGGTTTCTTTCCAACTTTTCTTCAAATTTTAACAAATATTTTTCACACGTTTCTTGAATTACAGGGATATCATCGTTGTAAAATCCGCTTAAAAACAAGAGTCCATTTTGGTTTAAACAAGACACATAAGTTTCCATATCGTTCAATAAAATATTACGATTGATGTTTGCTATTATAATATCATATTTTCTGCCAGACAAAACACTGGCATCACCTTCTATAACCGTGATGTTTTTGCAATTATTACGCTCCACATTTTCTATACTGTTTAAATAGCACCAGTTATCATAATCTACCGCGTCTACAGGTTTTGCACCTTTCATTTCTGCTAAAATGGCCAAAACACCTGTTCCACAACCCATATCTAAAACCGATTTATTGGTGAAATCGTTTTTTAGAATATACTGGATCATCATATGAGTAGTTTCATGATGCCCAGTACCAAAACTCATTTTTGGTTCGATGATGATATCGTATTGGGTATTTGGTTTTTCATGAAATGGCGCACGCACCGTACATACATCATCAACAATTATAGGATTGAAATTCTTTTCCCATTCTTCGTTCCAGTTGGTTTGTTCTATTTCGTTAAATTCATATGCTATTTTGAATTCTTCGGAATTTAAAATTTGAACATCATCAAGTATAGATGCGTTCCATTCATCTTTTTGAATGTATGCCGTGACGCCTTCTTCGGTTTCTACAAAGCTTTCAAAACCTGCATAACCGAGTTCTGCTATAAGGATTTCAACCCCAGGTTGAAGTGGTGTTACTTTAAATTCGTACCCTATATAAATGATGTTGGACATGATGAATTATGATTTACGATTTTAGATTTACGATTTTGGAATTGCCGATATACTTATTTGTTGAGGTTTGCGTTAGCGATTGCAGTGAAAATCCTTTTTAAAATTTAAACTAAACAAACATGGAGAGGACAAAAAATTGGCAGTTTGCCACGATCTTTGTCCTCGACATGTCGTTTTAAAAAGATTGAAACGTAAAGCGCGACCCTTGTGGTAACGCCCAAAAGATTTCCTTCTTCAAGGAAATGACAAATTTAAAATGCGTTTACAATCGCAAAAAAGTCGTCTGCATTAAGCGCGGCACCACCAATTAAACCACCATCTACGTCTGGCTTTCCAAAAATTTCCTGTGCATTGTTTGGTTTAACGCTACCACCGTATAGAATTGATACGCTGTTTGCTACATCGGCACCATATTTATTGCTTAAGGTTTTGCGGATGAAAGCGTGCATATCTTGCGCTTGTTCCGGACTTGCGGTTTCGCCAGTTCCTATGGCCCAAACAGGTTCGTAAGCCAACACGATATTTTTAAAGGCTGAAGCTTCTAAATGAAACAAAGCGTTTTTTATTTGGCTTTCTACTACAGCTTCGTGGTTTCCAGATTTTCTGTCGGCCAACACTTCTCCAAAACAGAAGATAACACGTAATTCGTTTGCCAAAGCTGCATCTACTTTTTTAGCTAAAATTTCATCGGTTTCACCAAAATATTCACGACGCTCGCTGTGTCCCAATATAACAGTTTTAACACCTACACTTTTAAGCATGCTTGCACTGATTTCGCCTGTGTAAGCGCCATTGGCAGCAAAGTGCATGTTTTGCGCAATCACCTCAATATCTGTATCTTTCAATGTTTGGTATGCTTGCCATAAGTTGGTGAATGTTGGCGCAATCATCACCTCTGCTTTTGAGGTTTTTACTTGATTTTTTAAGTTTGTTATTAGCGTTTCGGTTTGCGCTAAATCGTTGTTCATTTTCCAGTTTCCTGCTACAATTTGTTGTCTCATTTTTAATTTACCTTTTTAAATTAAGGACTTTTATTAAGTTTTATTATAAAATTTCTTTGATTTTTTTATCGTCTGCCTCAATGGCTTTAAATAATTTTATGCTTACATTGGGCGCAATGACCATGTATCTTGGTATCCAATCTAACTGAATGAACTCTCCAAATGGTCCTTTCCACCCTGATTCCATAAAGTAATGCTGACCTTTAACTCCATACTTTTTGATGCCGTTTTTCCATGCGTCTTGGGTTTTATCTAACGACAGAAAAACATAGGTAGCGTTTTTATATGCCTTTTGTAATTCTTTAACCTTTGGCATACCACCAATGCAGTCTTTACACCAAGATGCCCAAACATCAACCACCAAGGTTTTGCCTTTGTTTTCTTCTAAGATTCTCTTGAATGTTATTGATTCTCCTTCTAAGGTTACAAAAGTGTCGTTTAATGCTGCTTCAGAAAACTGTGTTGGCGTTTCTTGTGCTTTACAGCTTAAAATGCTTATGAATAGAATTGCTATATATTTTATTTTCATGGGTTCAAAATTTCTTTTTTGCAAACATGCAAATTTACTGAAGTTTTACTTTAGGGTCTAACCAAACGTAAATTATATCTACAAAAATATTGATAATGATAAATAATAAAGCAATTACTAAAACGGAACCCATAATTACAGGCAAATCCAATGTATTTAAGGCGTTTACAATTTCTTTTCCCAAACCATTCCATCCAAAAATATACTCTACAAAAACCGCACCTGCCAACATGGAAGCAAACCACCCTGAAATAGCTGTAACTACAGGGTTTAAAGCATTTTTAAGCGCATGCTTTTTTATGATTTGATATTCGCTTAAGCCTTTTGCTCTGGCGGTTCGGATATAATCTTGATTAAAAACTTCCAATAACGAATTTCGCATTAATTGGATAACGACTGCCAACGGACGAATACCCAAAACAATGGCTGGAAGTATGAGGTTTTTTAATTTTAGATGATTGGCTTCACCAAAATCGTCCAATTCATAAAGACTTCCCGTCATTTCTAAATGGGTGTATTTATGTAATACAAAACCAAAGAACCATGCGAATAAAATGGCACTAAAAAATGACGGCACACTCATACCAAAGGTGCTGAATATTTGAATGGTTTTGTCCAGCCATTGGTCTTTATACAATGCTGAAACAATACCGAAAACAATGCCTATAAACATGGCGATTATAATGGCCGAAACTGCTAAGACGAATGTATTTGGCAAAGTTTCACCCAAAACATCGCTGACTTTTTTACCTTGTTTGGTAAACGATTCTCGTAAATACGGCAACTTTAAAACGGTGGTGGTGTTTCCTGTTGAAAATAATGGTGTTGCAGCATATTTGCCTTTTCTTAAAAACGTATAATCGCTTTCAGTTTTTGAATGAAATGATAGTGGCGATAAATCGTTTAAATAATAAAAATACTGTGTACTAATAGGTTTATCAAACCCATATTTTTGTTTTACAATGGCTAATTGGTCGCTACCTTCATTTTGCCCCAACATCATTTGTGCGGGATCACCGGGAAGCACATTGAATAAAAAGAATATAACGGTCACCACCCCAAACAAGGTGAGTAATGCGTATGTGACTTTATTTAGGATATAGCTTATCAAATAGAGTTTATTTGTTGATGTGTTTATTTGTTAAGTCGAGGTCGACTAAACGACTACACGACAAACAACTTAATTTTTTTTTATTGAAAATTACAACTTTAGTTCATCAATATCATTCCAATGAACTTTTTGTTTGACGGTGCCTTTGTCCAATTCTAAAATCCCTGGATTTGAACGCACTACGGTTTTAAGAGCTTTTTCATCACATAAATACCAATTGAAATTCAATTTATAAAGCTTATTAATTTTCTGTTTATCATCTTCACCCGATGCTGTTAAGCCAATAACTTTATAACCTTTTTTAATAGCTTCATCCGACATGGCTTTCAATTTTTCAACCCCTGCTTTTTCCATTTTTTCTAAGTTGTATGAAACGATGATGATTAGATTTTCTTCTGAAAGAAACTGTTCTGTTAAATTATTGCCTTCGGAATCTTCTATTGAAAAATCTACCACGGGCGGTTTGTAACCTTCGTCTATTACTTTAGAATCGACATCTACATAATCGCCATCAACGTCTGGATACGAACCATCGGTAGTGATTATTTTTTCTTCGCCGTTCACTTTAAATTTCCAATAATATTCCACTATTGGCTTAGGTGCATTTTCTGGTGTAGACATACCCTCTAAAATATTGTTACCTATTTTATATGCTCTAAAATCTACTACGGGCAAATGCATAAGTACATGATACGCCAACCAAAAACTAAAAATAAAGCTTAGCAAAGCTAAAATGGTGGTTTGCAAATTGCTAAATACTGGTTTTACGTGTTTAATTCCAAAAAATAAAATAAGGATGAGTACCAATAAAACAACATCTTTGGTAAAACTTTCCCATGGCGTTAATTTTAAAGCATCGCCAAAGCATCCACAATCCTTAACTTTATCAAAATACGCTGAATAGAAGGTTAGAAACGTAAAAAACACAATCATTAACAACAAACTCCAAACGGTGAATTTTGGTTTGTAACCAATAATTAGGAACACCCCCAAAACCACTTCAAAAACAACTACCAACACCGAAATAATTAAGGCATAAGGCTCTAATGACGGTATGTTTAAAACATCTACACTAAAATATTCCTGTAGTTTATATGAAAAGCCAAGCGGGTCGTTGAGCTTTATTAAACCAGAAATGATGAATAAAACACCAACTAAAATTCTTGATATGCTTACTAATACTTTCATTTTTATTTATGATAAGACCTTTCGACTGCGCTCAAGGTGACATTTTTTAAAATTACTTTTCGTTTAAATGGATCATTGCAAAAACCGCATAATTAATCATGTCTTGGTAATTGGCGTCTATACCTTCGCTTACCAATGTTTTGCCTTTATTGTCTTCAATTTGTTTAACGCGCAGTAGTTTTTGCAAAATTAAATCGGTTAAACTGCTTACCCGCATATCGCGCCATGCTTCGCCATAATCGTGGTTTTTATCTTCCATCAATTTTTTGGTAATGGCCACTTGTTTTTCGTATAGTTCGGTAGCTTCTTTTGTAGATAAGTCAGGTTGTTCCACCACGCCTTTTTCTAACTGAATCAAGGCCATAATACTATAATTTATAATACCTATAAACTCACTAACTTCACCTTCATCAACCTTTCTTACGTCATTTTGTTGCAATCCACGAATACGTTGCGCTTTAATAAAAATTTGGTCGGTAAGCGAAGGCAATCGTAAAATGCGCCATGCACTTCCGTAATCGGACATTTTTTTAACAAATAAACTTTTACAGGTATCAATTACGGCATCGTATTGTTTTGAAGTATCTTGCATGAAAACATTGAATTTTGCGTAAATTTCGGCTAAATAGTTTAAAGTTCAAAGTTTAGAGTTCAATGTTTTTGGTATGAACAGATTTTTAGAAATTTATCCTAACTTTGAATTTTGAACATGGAACTTGAAACTGAAAAATGACCATTAACTGCAAAGGAAAACTCATCGATTTGTCATCACCAAAAGTGATGGGTATTTTAAACATAACTCCAGATTCGTTTTACGATGGTGGCATTCACAAAAATGAAACGGCTATATTAAAACACGTTGAATCTATGCTGAATGACGGGGCTACCTTTATTGATATTGGGGCATATAGCTCCAGACCCAATGCGGATCATGTTTCGGAATCTGAAGAATTGCAACGCATTTTACCCATTATACATGCCGTTTTAAAAGAATTCCCAAAAACATTAATTTCCATTGACACCTTTAGAAGTAAGATTGCTAAACAATGCGTTGAAGCTGGAGCTGCTTTAATTAACGATATTTCCGCTGGAAAATTAGACGACAACATGCTGCAAACCGTTGCCAATTTACACGTGCCATATATTATGATGCACATGAAAGGCACACCGCAAACCATGCAACAGCATGCCAATTACAACAATATTGCCAAAGACATTTTATTTTATTTTTCTGAACGCATTGCAGCTGCAAAAGCCTTGGGCATTGTTGATATGGTTATAGATCCTGGGTTTGGTTTTGCTAAAACCATAGAACAGAATTACGAACTATTGAATCATTTAGAGCTGTTTAAAATGATTGAAAAGCCTTTGCTTGTTGGAATTTCCAGAAAATCGATGATTTATAAAACTTTAGAAACCACTGCCAATGAAGCTTTAAATGGAACCACCGTTTTAAACACAGTAGCTTTACAAAAAGGTGCCTCCATTTTACGGGTTCACGATGTAAAGGAAGCTATGGAAACTATTAAATTGGTTGAAGCGCTAAAGCGTTAATTGTTGAATTTATGAAAAACACCTGTCTTATTGTTTTGCTTTTTGTTTTTTCCTGCGGAAAAGATAAAGTTGTTGAACTTCCCGAGATTAATCAATCTGAAATATCTGAAATAAAAGATATATCGGCTGCCTATTTATTTTATGATGAAACCCTACCTGATAGTTTAGAATTAAACCGAAAAAACTTAATTAGCACCACGAATTGGTTGATTAATGTGGACAAACGCTTAACACTGAAACAAGCCATTCCGAAAATAAAATTTCTTCAAGAAAAGAAACAAAAATCTGAGCACAAAAACGAAAATGCCAAAAACTACTTTACTTGTAACGATACCAGCAAAAAAAACTTAGGGTTTGTAGAATTTACCAATGTGGTTTATCATAACAAAGATTTTCAAGACTATGTTGCTTCAAATTCTAATCTAGATTTTTCAAACAAAATGAAAATTGATTTTTATGCTTCTAATGAAATTTATTTAGAGTTTCCTCTTTTTGATATTACTTCCGTGCTTTCAAAAGAGAATAATTTATTGAATAACATCAAACTTATATTGACCAATGAATTGAAACCTGTTGAAATCATATTAAGTTTCAATCAAAATTTAACGTTTCAAAATTACATTTCGTATAAGTTGATGGTTTCAGAATTAGACTTAAAGAATGTTACCATATCAAACTACGAATTCATTTTTAATTAACCTTATTTTACTAAATTTACCAAAACCCATTTTGCCTTGGAAATTTTTGATGACCTTTTAAAATTCTCTATTGTTGATATTATTGATGTGTTCCTAGTGGCACTTCTGCTCTACTACGTTTACAAACTGGTTAAAGGCACTGTGGCCATCAACATTTTTATAGGAATCATTATCATTTATTTGGTATGGTTACTTACCAATTTCTTGAACATGGAATTGCTGTCCAGCATTTTTGGCGGCTTTATGAAAGTGGGGATCATCGCTTTAATTGTGGTATTTCAACCAGAGATTAGGAAGTTCCTGTTAATGGTTGGTTCTACAAATTTTAGTAAACGAGGAAAAATATTTAAGCAATTCAAATTCTTAAAAACTGAAACCAGCGACGAAACTAATGTAGATGCTATTCTAAAAGCTTGTATAAAAATGGCAAATTCAAAAACAGGTGCTTTAATTGTTTTTGAACGCAATAACAATTTGGATTTTTTAAGCACAACGGGCGATGAAATGAATATAAAAGTAACCCAGCCCATTATAGAGAGTATTTTTTTCAAGAACAGTCCGCTTCACGATGGTGCTATTATAGTAAGCAATAATATTGTAAAAGCAACACGGGTTATTCTGCCTTTAAACAATGAAAAAGCCATTCCTAAACGCTTCGGTTTACGTCATAGAGCTGCCATTGGTGTTACCGAAAAAACAGATGCTTTAGCGCTTGCTGTTAGTGAAGAAACAGGAACCATCTCTTACTTTAAAGATGGTGAATTTGTTGTTTTTGAAGACAACAACCAACTAAATTTAATGATTAAAAAAGATTTAGCTTAAAGCACTTCTTCCTTTAAAAACTGTACTTCGTATAAGTTTTTATAATACCCGTTTTGTTTTTTAAGAAGTTGCGCATGGGTGCCTTCTTCTACAATTTCGCCAGCATCCATAACGATAATTTTGTCTGCTTTTTTAACTGTAGCAAGTCTATGTGCAATTACAATGGAAGTTCTTCCATTGGTCATTTTATCGGTGGCATTTTGTATGAGTTGTTCCGAGTGTGAATCGACAGACGATGTAGCTTCATCCAAAACCAAAATACTTGGATTGGTTACATAAGCTCTTAAAAAAGAGATGAGTTGACGTTGGCCTGAAGACAACATCACACCGCGTTCTTTCACATTATAATGATAGCCCCCCGGTAAACTCGCAATAAATTCGTGAACCCCAATGTCTTTGGCTGCTTGGGTTACCACCGCTTCGGTAATTTCCGGATTGTTTAGGGTTATATTGTTTAAAATGGTATCGGCAAACAAAAACACATCTTGTAAAACTACCGCAATTTGCGTACGTAAGGATGCCAAAGTAACCTGTTTGATATCGCGCCCATCAATGGAAATCACACCATCTTTAATTTCATAAAAACGATTCAATAAATTTATAATGGTCGATTTCCCTGCACCCGTAGCGCCTACAATGGCTACGGTTTCACCTTCTTTTACGTTAAATGAAATGCCTTTTAACACATCTTCATCATCCACATAATTAAAAAACACCTTATCAAAAACAATGTTGCCTTTAAAATGTTCTGCCACATGTGTTCCTGTGTCATCAATATGCGATGTAGTATCTAAAATTTTAAATACACGGTTGGCAGCCACCATACCCATTTGAAGCGTATTGAAATTATCTGCCATTTGGCGCAATGGCCTAAACAACATAGGAATGAACATAACAAAAGCAATTAAATCACCTTGAGATACTTCAGTGCCTTTCATCACAATATTCAAACCACCATACCAAGCTATTAAACCAATGCTTATAGACGACACCAAATCGGCCAACGGAAAGAAAATAGAGTTGTACCAAACGGTTTTTAACCAGCCTTTTTTATGCCGATTATTAATGTCAATAAAATTCTTGTATTCAATAGATTCACGTGTAAAAATCTGTAAAATCTTCATCCCCGTTAAGCGTTCTTGTACAAAAGAATTTAAGTTAGACACCTCATTTCTAACCTCTTCAAAAGCCACTTTCATATACTTTTGAAAAATTCTAGTGGCGTACATAAGCAATGGCAACATGATAAAAACGATTAAACTCAATCGCCAATTAATGTAAACCATTACCCCAAAAACCACAATCATAGCCAACAAATCCCTAAAAATAGTAAACAAACCTTGTCCAAAAATATCGGCAATACGTTCCATATCGGTCACTGCTCTGGTTATCAGCACACCAACCGAAGAATTGTCATAATACTTCATTTTAAAACTAAGCAAGTGGTTGAATAGTTTTACGCGCACATCCATCACCAAATTCTGCCCTAACCAAGCGGCGTAATATATAAACGTAAGCTGAAAAATAGTTTGAAGAATTAAAACAGCAAACATAATAAGCACATAAAACAAAAAGCTTTTATGTTCTTTTATTGCAATGCTATTATCAATAGCATATTTGGTAATATAAGGGGTTGCCGTCGTTAAAATGGCCAACAAAATAACCAAAACCAGTAAGCTAAAAAAGATGATTTGATACGGTTTTATATATTGAAACAACCGTTTAAACAATGTAAAGTCAAAAATATTTTCCTTTTGTTTCGTCATTATAATTTTATATCGTTTGGATATTCAATTTTGGTTAAATACAAAGCATGAGCTGGCACCGAAAAACCCGCTTCACTCCTGTTTTTAGATTTTATAATAGTGTGCAAATCTTCTACTTGTAGCTTGCCTAACCCAATTTGCACCATGGTACCCACAATAGCGCGAACCATATTTCTTAAAAATCTATCGGCTTTAATCACAAAATGAAGTTCGTCATTTTCAAAAAACCAATCGGCTTGCATCATCTCGCAATTAAAGGTTTTTACATCGGTATTTACTTTCGAAAAGCATTGAAAATCTCTATACTGAAATAACAGTTGCGATGCCGCCTTCATTTTTTCAACATCCAAGTGCTGCTTCACGTAATAGGCACTATCAAAATTGAACACGTTTTTTTTCAGCGAAATCCTATATAAATACGTTCTGCTTAACGCATGAAAACGTGCATGTGCATCCGCTTTTACTTTAAAAACAGATTGAATGGCAATACCTTTAGGCAAAAACGAATTCAGTTTAAAAACCAAATCTGTTTCGCTAAAAGCAACATCACTATCAAAATGCGCCATCATATGTTGGGCATGCACACCGGTATCGGTTCTACCAGCGCCCGTAATGGACACTTTTTCCTTTAAAAGCAAACCCAAGGCATTTTCAATAACTTCCTGTACTGAAATGGCTTTGGGCTGGATTTGCCAACCATGGTACGCACTACCGTTATAGGAAAGTTCAATAAAATATCGCAATGTGTCTCTATACTTTTAATGAAAAGCAAAGATAGGCAGTTTTGCCATTCCACCGAAGGCATGAATCTTAATTAAATATTAAAAAGTTTTATTTGGGCGTTACCCTAAAAGGGTCGGGCTTTCAGCTATATCTTTTTAAAACGTCATGGCGAGGAGTAAGCGACGAAGCCATCTGCCAATTTATAGTTTCTCACCCAAGTTATTACTATCAAGTTTTAAAAAGGATGTCGCTTCAAATGCGAAGCATTCACGATTTCATAAATTGAAAATAATATGCATGAGTAATCCCTAACGCGGGCATTTGCCATTTAATGGCCAAATTAAAAGGAAAGTATCATCACTCTAAACTCAAGTTCCCTTTATTATAGTCTTCAAGAATCTTTTTTGCCTTTTCAAAATCTACTTCGTTAATCTTAAGTGTTACAGCATTAAACCCACCCGAACTTACCGCAATAGGCTCAATGCTGGCCATAAGTTGATTGGTTAAAAACACTTGAATGTTTTTGCTTTCCAATAAATTTCTAATAATCATGGTTTCCTCTACACTTCCACTAAAAATATCAATCATAAGTCCAATTTTTAAAAGCTCAGGTTTACTATTAAAACGAATTTAGATTTTTTTTCTCACAAATTCAAAAAAAAGCATCTCATAAGTTCACAACATTTTTAAAACAATTATTTATAACAAGCCGATGTATTTATATGCTTAAATGACAATCCTTTTTTAGACACAAGTAATCCGTGAACATCAAAACCATATTTATTCTTTATTTCCATAGCGAAAGCTTCTCCATCAGGTTGATTTTGGATTATTGCTCCATTAGTATAATTAAGTTTTGGAAAAAATATGAGTCCAAAACCACCTACATGAAAATGAAATCCTATAGCTGGCCTTTGCGGATCGCAACTTCTAAACAAAGAAAATCCATATCCACCTTTTTGGGAACTTGCGTGCTTAACCATAAATTTTTCATTATCAATATTGACAAAATTATATGGACCAAAATAACGTATCCTATTTATTTGATAATTCAAAAACTCTATTTCATCACTTTTATCTCTTTCATTTGCTACGCGTATTACAAAGTCTCCAACAGTTTCAACAGAACTATCATTAATAACTTTTTCAAAAGCATCTTCCATTTTATCAAATTCAATTATTTTTTCTAATGAATGGTAATATTCTTGATATTTATTAAACCCAATTATGTCGCCTATCCATGCTGTTTTTAAGTTTGGTTCAATTTGATAATTTGATATTCTAAAAATTTTAGGTTTATTTTGATGCAAATAACAAATAATAAAATTTGTTAAATTTTCAGATTTTCTATTTATTTCTAAACATTTAATTAGAATAGAATTAACAACTAATATTGAATTAAAATCAGGGAATTCACTTTTATAAAACGGCTCTAAAACATCATTCACATAATCAGGCAATCCTGAAAAAGAAATTGAAATATACGGATTCAATAAAACCGTTTTTAACTGTCCGAGCAATGGATTTTGAGAACCCAAAAAAACATCTGTAATTTTAGTATCAGATATTATCTGAATATCATCATTAACAATTTTGGCTATTATTAAAGTCATAATAATCTTTTTAATTCTCCTCGGTCCTCACCTGATTTTATTTCATATAGCGACTTGACAAGAAATCGTTTTAATCTTTTACATCTAATGGCAAACGAAGTTCTGATTTTTTTGTGACAAAGCCAACTAAAATCCCTACACCCAGTTAGACCAATTATCCATAACTTTACCAAATCATAAAACCCACAATGACTAAAATACTTTTACTGTCCGATACGCACAGCTATATAGATGACGACGTTCTAAAATATGTAAAACAAGCCGATGAAGTTTGGCATGCCGGCGATATTGGCGATTTAGAAGTTACCGATGCCATTAAAGCATTAAAACCATTGCGTGCTGTATGGGGAAATATTGATGATGCTAAAATGAGGGGGGAGTTCCCTGAAAACAATCGGTTTATGTGCGAAGGTGTCGATGTTTGGATCACCCACATTGGCGGCTACCCTGGTGCTTATAACATGCGTATTCGTGAAGAGATAAGAGCCAACCCTCCAAAATTATTTATTTGTGGACATTCGCATATTTTAAAAGTAATGCCCGACAAAAAACTGAATTTACTGCATATGAATCCGGGCGCTGTTGGCAAACATGGGTTCCATAAAGTACGTACCATGCTTCGTTTTACTATTGATAATACTAAAATTGATAACCTGGAAGTGATTGAATTCAAGAAATAATCTACAAATTCCCCTTTTAAAGTGATTTTTCGTTCTATTTCACCCCGTTTTTCTGTTAATGTTTTACTAAACGCTAGCATTCATCCGCTTAAATTATGGCAATCGCCTCATAAATTGTAGTTTTGTCCTAATTTTAAATAGAAAACATAATTATTTATGAGTCAAGTAAAAGAAAATGATACCGTAAGAGTTCATTACACAGGAAAATTAAGCAATGGTCAAATTTTTGACAGTTCTTTAGATAGAGAGCCGTTGGAAATAACTTTAGGACAAGGCATGTTGATTCCTGGTTTTGAAAAAGGCGTGGTAAACATGAAGGTTAATGAGAAAAAAACCATTAACATTCCTGTTGCTGAAGCATACGGCGACGTTCAAAAAGAATTATTTCACGAAGTAAAAAGAGATCAATTACCCCAAGATATGACACCAGAAGTTGGTATGGGATTAGCTTCAAAAAATCCTGATGGTTCTGAAGTACAATTCCGTGTAGCGGAAGTTCATGAAGAACACATTATTATTGATGCGAACCACCCATTGGCAGGACAAGATTTAACGTTTGAATTAGAACTTGTTGAAATAAAGTAAGAAGCCCATCCTAAATCCTTCCCAAAGGGAAGGACTTTGCTCACTGTTGTGAAAAACAGATACTTTTAACTCGCAATAGTTTCCCTCCTTTGGAGGGATTAAGGGAGGAACTAAAAAAACCCAAAGCTTTCACTTTGGGTTTTTAACGCACTAATACTACTAAGATATAAGGTTTTATCGCAATCGATCTACAGATTTTACGAGATCTTCATCCTTCTTGATGGCCTTATTGGCTAGGGCCAAAAATACGATAGAAACAATAGGGAGAAGCATCCCAATACCTTTCTCAGAAACCGCCGTTTCTCCAGATACATTTAGAGATTGATACACAAAAAATCCTAATAAAATAAAGTTTAATATGATGTTAAGTCGCCCCAGCATAAACTGTGACTTCCTATTTTTATACTTAAATATGGTTATTATTGATAATAACGCCGATGCCAAAAACATGCCTAAATATAGCAAATTATCTTTTGCATACACTACAACATCTTCATTGGTAACCCATAAATGCAATACAAATATTAACCCAGCCGAAACTATGGCTGCGATTAAAAGATATACCGTTTGAATGCGTTGTAACATATAATTTTAAAATACGTGTGGGCAAAAATAATAGTTTCTTTTGAAAAATAAATGTAAATTATTAAAATAAAGTTGTATAATTGCAGTAATAATCTTCAACAACCACGCATAGAGGTTGTTAATTCTTCAGAATAAAAATTCATTTTTTTTCAGAACAACTCAAATTCAAAGTCAAAACACATATTCAATAAACATTTATGTTTGAAATTTCACAATTAAACGAAAAGAAACTCTCTGACCTACAGGAGATTGCACAAAAATTGAACGTACCGAAGTACCGTTCCTTAAAAAAAGCCGATTTAGTCTACCAAATTCTAGATCATCAAGCTGCCAACCCTAAAGCGGTAGAAGCAGTTATAGAACCTACACCACAACCTGCGGCCAGCACTCCTGAAAAAAAGGAAGTTAAAAAACCGAGGCAGCGTGTAGTAAAACCTGTAAAAAACACACCGGTAAAACCAGCAGCCCAAAAACCAGCTACTGAAAAAACAGCTGCTCCTACTGAAAAAGCACCTCAAGAAACCAAGGAAGATAAAAAGCCTGTTAATGCGCCAAAGCCTAGAGTTCAAAACGAGCGTAACAACGACAACCAACAAAAACCGGCAAACCAAAAAAGAGAGCACAACCAAAATCAGCCTCAAAAAAATCAACACAAAAACCAAAAAAACGGTAATATAAATGTTGATGCTGGAAATAAAGATACAAGAAACCGTTACCGCGAACCAGATTTTGAATTTGATGCCATTATTGAAAGTGAAGGTGTTTTAGATGTAATGCAAGACGGATATGGTTTTTTACGTTCATCGGACTACAACTATTTATCATCTCCTGATGATATTTATGTATCGCAATCGCAAATTCGTTTATTTGGATTGAAAAAAGGCGATACGGTTTTAGGAAATGTACGCCCACCAAAAGAAGGTGAAAAATATTTCCCATTAATTAAAGTCATAAAAATAAACGGACAGAAACCAGAAGTGGTAAGAGACCGTGTTTCTTTTGAGCATTTAACGCCATTATTCCCAAAAGAAAAATTCAATATTGCCGAAAAACAAAGCACCATTTCTACTCGAATTATGGACTTGTTCTCACCTATAGGAAAAGGACAACGTGGTATGATTGTATCGCAACCAAAAACGGGTAAAACCATGTTATTGAAGGATGTTGCCAACGCTATTGCCGCCAACCACCCTGAAGTTTATTTAATGATTTTATTGATTGATGAACGTCCTGAAGAGGTTACCGATATGCAACGTAATGTACGTGGCGAAGTTATTTCTTCTACCTTCGATAAAGAAGCACACGAGCATGTTAAAATTGCCGATATTGTTCTTGAAAAAGCAAAACGTTTGGTGGAATGTGGGCACGATGTGGTGATTCTTTTAGATTCCATTACACGTTTGGCACGTGCATACAATACCGTACAACCTGCATCTGGTAAAATATTAAGTGGTGGTGTTGATGCCAACGCACTTCACAAACCAAAACGTTTCTTTGGTGCTGCTCGTAATATTGAAAATGGTGGTTCTTTAACCATTATTGCTACTGCACTTACTGAAACTGGTTCTAAAATGGATGAAGTTATTTTTGAAGAGTTTAAAGGAACTGGTAACATGGAACTACAATTGGATAGAAAAATCTCTAACCGTCGTATTTTCCCTGCGATTGATTTAACATCCTCAAGCACACGTCGTGACGATTTATTGTTAGATGAAAACACCATACAACGTATGTGGGTTATGCGCAAGTACCTTGCGGATATGAACCCTGTTGAAGCTATGGAATTCATCAACGAGCGTTTTAAACAAACCAGAAACAACGAAGAGTTTTTAATATCCATGAATGGATAACTAAAAAAAGACACCTTAACATAGATAGTATATTGAGGTGTCTATAAAATTATATTTCCATAACAACGGAAACATACTAACTAAACATTAAACTAAACTTAAAAAGCCTTAACAAATTTGTTAAGGCTTTTTTATTTCTAATAAAACAGAAAGGTTTTTAATATTGATTTAAAAGATCTCTATATTCTTTTAAATCTGATATATTTATTTTGTTGTTAAGATTTTTTATAAGTGCAATTAAATATTTTAAACTTTCAACGGGTTCGTTTTCCACATCGTTTTCAACATCTTCATCCTCTTCATCAACAAGCATAGGAATTAAAAATGTACCATGCTCTTCAATATGCTCATAAGCAAGTCTTAGAACTTTTACTACTAACGGAATTTGCTCTTCTAAGGCATAAGTTCTTAATTCTTTAATATCGCTAACCAATGTATCTGTATTGATGCCTGTTCTATCAAGATCATTCAGAATTTTATCAATTAATTTAAGTGCTGCTTTATTTTCCAAAAGGGTAATATTTATGTGAATAATTAATTTAAATGTGTTTGCAAATTTAAGTTTTAAAAAATCAAAAAAGGCAATTTATTTAATGATTTATACGCTTAATTTTTAATTATTTTGCAAAGTGTTTTTTTGTTTGAAACTCTCAGAAAACCATTCATTACAGTATTGCCTCTATTTCAATCCTTTCAACTCCAGTAATTCTGCTTCACTAAAAACAGTACCGCTTTTTGGCTTTTTATCGCGAAGTTGTTTTATGCGCTCTACACTTATTTTAGTTGAATTTCCTGGGAAAGCATTATTCAAATACTCAATAATATTTTTAATGTCGGTATCGCTAAACTCTGGGTTATTAGCCAACCCAGGCATGATGGCATCGAGTTCGTACAATGTTCCATTAACATGAATAGGACCAGACAAACCATGCAATATAATAAGCGCCAATCGTTCTGATGAGTCTGTTACATATTCTGAATCTTTTAAAGGAGGCGCTAAATTTTCAATCCCCTCACCTTCAATACCGTGGCAAGTTGCACAAAAATTTCTAAAAATATTATAACCAGCAGTTCTGGCATCGGTTCCTATACTCTTTCCGGTATAAATAAAGTTTTTCTTCTGCTTTTCTTTATTTGAAATGGTCTTGTTTAAAATATCAAACAATTTGTTTTTTGATGCATCGGCATTCTTTTCGTTTAAGAATGATAAAAAAGATTCTTCAACACCTCTCAAACTACTTATCAAACTTTCTTGATACACCAGATCGTCTTGATACTTCTTTGAAAGTGCCAATGCTACAGGAAAAAACTTTTCGTTAGAAAGTGATATCCAATCGCCTAGCGAGTTTAAAAGATACAAATCAATTTCAGGATTGTTTTTAGAAACTAATTTTTGGATTAACTTTTCAAAAGGCAACACCTGTGCTTCACTTGCAAATTGCTCTAATAAAACAAGCCCATGACTTATAGAACTGCTATGGCTATTTGAATATAGCAGTTTTAATAGGGTATTAAATTGGAGTGCATTTAATCCGTTTAAGGTATGCAATGCATGTATTTGAGCTATCGGGTTACCTGTGTTTTCAAGAAGCTTTTCCAACAGTTTAATTGCTGACCTTTCATTTTTATGAATCAATAATTGCTGAGCTCTATCTCTTAACCAACCATTAGGATGCTTCAATAAGTTGACCAATTCTGAAATATTTAAACTTTCTAAATCAATGTTTTCTTTTGAATGATTCCCTTTGCTAACTACTTTTAAAATACGCCCCATACCTATAATGGTATCCAACTTCTTTTCGGCATATTTTTTCTGTAAATAAGGTGTTAAAAAAGCTTTATCTTGAATGATGCCTCGGTGCATATCTACAATATACATATTGCCATCTGGTCCATTAAATAAATTTACTGGACGAAAACCTTCATCAGTGGAAGCTATAAATTCTTTATTAGGAATTGCTTGATTTGCGGTTACCTTACTAGGCATTATAGTTAAAATGTTACGCTTAACAACATTTGCTTCGGGCGCACAAACAAAAGCATTTTCTAAATAAGCTTTCGGAAATTTATCTCCTCTGTAAATTAGAGGACCGCAAGCAGAAGTAACATTCACCAAAAGACTGTCCTTATCCAATATGCCATCTACATAACCTCGGTTAACAGATGTTGGATGTAAAGGAAAAACATTTTGGTTAGGCGTAAGTTTTTTATCTAAAGCTTCCGTCGGTTTGTAAAACGGATTTTTAATAACGGTATTGGGCAGTACGTAATCGCCAATAAGTTGGGTAGAATTGGTGTTATAGTAAAGTCTGCCGAAGTTATCTTTACTAATACCCCATTGCCCACGAAATGCGGTAGGCTCCTTTTTCCATTGGCCATGTTTCTTTTGATATCTAAAATTAGATTTGGCGTTGTAAATCCAGTTATCCATATGCATCATCAAACCATTGGGTTGATGCTCTACATTACCCCCATCAGAATACAATGAATCTACCAAAACTCTATTGATGGGTTTATCATCTTTTATATCTACAAACCAAAGGTTAGGCGGTTCAGCGTATAAAAGTCCGCCATAAACATGGGCAATGGCTCTTGGCAAAACAAGGCTATCTAAAAATACTTTTGAGTGATCGGTGATGCCGTCTTCATCCCAATCTTCTAAAATGGAAATGGTACCATTGGGCATGTCGCTTCCTGTACCTTCCAGGTTTTGCATATAACCTTTCATTTCCACTACCCACATTCGCCCCTTATTATCAAAATCCATTGCTACTGGCGCTTCAATATAAGGTTCTGAAGCTACTGCTTGCAACTCAAATCCGTCTTCAATTTGATAATCTTTCAACGACACCAATGGTTCTTCAAAAGTTTCTTGTTTACAAGCTATATTCAGAAACGCTATAACTACCAATAAAAGCCCTAACTTGTAGTTGTTGTAATGATTAAAATGAAAATGTTTCAAGATGATAAATTTATAGATTTTGAAAACCTTATTATTGGCTACTATAAACAGATTGCCGCTATGTAATTAATGTTTAACAAAGATTAAACTATAATTTTAATCCACAAAAAAAGCTTCCCATTTCTGAGAAGCTTTTATATATTTTTTTTAAAATGATAGTCTTAAAGCGTAGCAATATGCTTAGCTAAACCAGATTTAAGGTTAGCAGCTTTATTGAAATGAATTACATTTTTCTTAGCTAATCTATCTAACATAGAAACTACAGAAGGAAATAATGCTTCAGCTTCTTTCTTATCAGTTAACTCACGTAATTTTTTTATAGCATTACGAGTTGTTTTATGCTGATATTTGTTAACCAAACGCTTAGCTTCGTTACTTCTAATTCTTTTTAATGCTGACTTATGATTTGCCATTTTATACTTTATTTTTTTTAAAAATTGTAGCCCGTAGGGGAATCGAACCCCTCTTACCAGGATGAAAACCTGGCGTCCTAGCCGATAGACGAACGGGCCATTTGTTTTTTTGAGTGTGCAAAGATAAATTTAATTTTTAAATGTACAACTTAAAAATCAAAAATTTGCTTCACTTATTTTTCAAATAACATACAACGTTTCCATTGCGGATGCAAAAATACAACTATTTTTAAATGTCGCAATAGCTACGCAAACTTTTTTGAAATTTTTTTTCTTAGTACGCTTTTGCGAACAACACTCTGCCTTTTGACGGTTTTCCAGAGTACACACAAACACCTTTTTCTCCCTTCATTTCCAAAGGAATACATCTAATAGTCGCTTTTGTAAGCTCTTTTATTTTCTCTTCGGTTTCATTAGTACCATCCCAATGTGCCGAGATAAACCCTGTCTTTTTCTCTAAAACATCTTTAAATTCTTCAAACGAATTTACTTCGGTTATGTGTTTATCTCTAAAATCCAACGCTTTTTTAAATAAGGTATCTTGAATTTCTTTTAACAAACCTTCAACCTTGGCAGTTAAATCGTTTAAAGAAACCACTTCTTTAGTTAAGGTATCTCGTCTTGCCAACTCTACTGTGCCATTTTGCAAATCTTTAGGTCCAATAGCAATACGCAAAGGCACACCTTGCAATTCGTGTTGGGCAAATTTAGCACCAGGACGTTGCGTATCCCTATCGTCAAACTTAACCGTAATACCTTTGGCCCTTAAATCAGTTTGAATGCTTTTAGCAACTTCCGAGACTGCGGCAAATTCTTCATCGCTCTTATATATAGGAACAATAACTACTTGGTTTGGTGCCAAACTTGGTGGCAACACCAATCCGTTATCATCGCTATGCGTCATAATTAAAGCACCCATCAAACGGGTAGAAACACCCCATGATGTAGCCCAAACGTAATCTTGTTTACCTTCCTTGTTAGCAAACTTAACATCGAATGCCTTGGCAAAATTCTGCCCAAGAAAGTGTGATGTCCCTGCTTGAAGCGCTTTCCCATCTTGCATTAATGCTTCTATACAATACGTTTCATCGGCTCCTGCAAAACGCTCGCTTTCGGTTTTCACACCTTGCACCACGGGGATAGCCATAAAATTTTCAACAAAAGTTGCATATACATTGTTCATCAACTTTGCTTCCGCTATCGCTTCCGCCTTGGTTTCATGAGCCGTATGTCCTTCTTGCCATAAAAATTCCGCAGTACGTAAAAACAAACGTGTGCGCATTTCCCAACGCACCACATTTGCCCACTGGTTAATTAATATAGGCAAATCTCTGTACGATTGAATCCAGTTTCTATAGGTGTTCCAAATAATAGCTTCACTGGTTGGGCGCACTATGAGTTCTTCCTCCAATTTTGCTTCTGGGTCTACTCGTAATTTCCCTGGTTTATCGGGGTCGGCTTGCAATCTATAATGTGTTACAATGGCACATTCTTTTGCAAAACCTTCAGCGTTTTTTTCTTCAGCTTCAAACAAGCTTTTTGGAACAAATAATGGAAAATATGCGTTTTGATGTCCTGTTTCTTTAAACATTCTATCTAATTCTGCCTGCATTTTTTCCCAAATAGCATAGCCATAAGGCTTAATTACCATACAACCACGAACTGCCGAATTCTCCGCTAGGTCTGCTTTCACAACCAATTCGTTATACCATTTGGAATAATCTTCCGCCCTACTAGTAAGTTTTTTACTCATATTGTTGTTTTGGCACAAATATTGTGACTATGTTAAATATAAAAATAGTTCAGCAAAACTAACTATTTTTGTTTTGTTCAACAATAAAAATCAAGAGATATGCAATTAAATACCTACTTAATAAAAAAAATGCCATACTTGGCAGTTCTTAGCTTAGTATTTGGCTTATCTTCATGTGGTTCTTATCAATATGTTGGTGTAGATAACGATGGTATTTATGGCAGTACTACAAGAACCGTTCAGTATGAAGAGGCGGTAGTTGAAACACCCCAAAACTCCAACAGCAGTTATTATCAAAATTACTTTAAAAATAAAGCTATTGAGACCGAATATATGGTTGCCGATAGTGAAATATTTACCGATATTGATGCTTACGAAGGCACTAACTATGTTGAAAACGACACTTTAAATAACAATTACCAAGGTTATGGCGGTTGGGGACAAACTACCAATTCTGTAACCATTAATTATGTTAACAATGGCTGGAATAATTGGGGTTGGAATGATCCTTTTATGTATGGTTGGGGATGGAATAATCGTTGGAACCGAGGATGGAACAGCTGGGGTTATGGATACGACCCATATTGGAATACTGGTTTTTATGGTGGTTTTTACGGTAGTTGGGCTTACAACCCTTGGGGTTATGGTTATTATGGCCACCCTTATAGATATTATGGATACAATAATTGGTATAATGGCAACGGAGCTTACTACAACCGAAGAAATGTTTCTTACAGTGCCACCCGAAGAGGCTATAGCAACAACGCTACTGGTTTAAGCAGCAATGCGTATAGTACTTCTAGAAGAAGCAGCTCGGTTAATTCTGGAACCACTTCTAAATACAGTACTTCCAGAAGAAGCAGCGTAAATGCAAGTACTTCGCCAACAACAGGGTACACTTCTAGACAATATAACTCTAACGGAACACGGGTTTATTCTGACACCCAAAGAAGAACTACTTATAGTACAAGTACACCTTCAGCGAATTCTACTAGCAGATCTTCACCCACAGTGAGACGAAGTTCAGGAAGCACCTATACGCCTTCAAGAAGTAGTACAAGTAGAACTTATACACCGTCATCTTCATCTAGGAGTTCCACATATACACCTAGCAGAAGTTACTCCCCTAGTTCAAGTTCTTCATCATCAAGCAGCAGTTCAAGATCTTCAAGTAGTTCTAGTTCTGGAAGCAGTAGAAGTTCTGGATCTTCAAGCAGTGGTGGAAGACGTTAACAAATTTAAATATAAACTATGAAAAAGTTAAACCTACTATTTATAGGCATGCTATCGGTGTGCTCATTAAGCGCACAAGACATAACTGACGCGTTACGATATTCACAAAGTGAAATTCAAGGAACTGCTCGTTTCAGGGCTTTAAGCGGTGCTTTTGGCGCCTTGGGTGGCGATATGAGTGCGGTTAGCATAAACCCTGCAAGTTCTGCGGTGTTTAGCCAAAGCCATGCTTCTTTCTCCTTTTCAAATGTAGATACTTCAAACGATACTCAATATTTTAACGGTCTTACTTCTAGCAACATCTCTAATTTTGATATCAATCAAGGTGGTGCTGCCTTTGTTTTTGAAAACAGGAGTAATTCACCTTGGAGAAAGTTCTCAATAGGTATTGCTTATGATAGAACAAATAATTATGATGATAATTGGAGTGCCGTTGGAACAAATACTAATGATGATGTATTTATTCATGACAATGATGTAATAAGAAGTCCTGCCAACTCAATTGCTGGATATTTCTTCCTTAATGCAAACGGTAAACGACTAGATCAAATTTCTACTTTACCTGGAGAATCTATAGCTGATGCTTATTCCGATATTGGTAATGTTTACGGTTTTGGACATCAACAAGCATTTTTAGGATTTGAATCTTTCATTTTAGAAGCAGATGACATAGATGATGATTCTAATACTTTATATTCATCAAATTTAGCTTCTGGAAATTTTTTACATGATTATTCATACGTATCTACAGGTTATAACGGAAAAATATCTTTTAACCTAGCAACTCAATATGAAGACAATTTATATTTAGGATTAAATTTAAATTCTCATTTTATTGATTATCAAAAATCCACTCAATTATTTGAAAGAAATTCAAACAGTGGCTCTTTAGTTAAAAATATTGATTTTAAAAACAACTTATCCACTACTGGTAATGGTTTCTCTTTTCAATTAGGAGGTATTATAAAATTAAGCCCTGAGTTTAGATTGGGTGTTGCTTTCGACTCCCCTACTTGGTACACTATAACCGAAGAAACAACTCAATACCTTTCAACAGTTCACAGCTATTTTGGCCCAACCGAAACAAAAGTTATCAATCCACAAACAGTAAACGTTTACCCTCAATACAAACTACAAACACCTTCAAAACTAACAGGTAGTTTAGCTTATGTATTTGGTACACAAGGGTTATTAAGTTTTGATTATTCTAGAAAAAATTACAGTAACACAAAATTTAAACCCACATCTGATCCGTTTTTTGCAGACCAAAATGCAGCGATGAGCAATATACTTACCGATGCTTCTACATACAGGTTAGGTGGCGAATATAAAATAAAACAACTTAGTTTAAGAGGCGGTTACCGTTTTGAAGAAAGCCCATATAAAGATGGTGTTACCGTAGGTGATTTATCTGGTTATTCCGTTGGTATTGGTTATAGCTTTGGAAACACAAAGTTAGATGTTACCTACGACCAAGCAAGCAGAACAAACGAAACACCTCTATATAATGTAGGTTTAACCGATGCTGCCGTAATTGACCGAACAAACTCTAACGTAACCTTATCATTAAGTTTTAATATTTAAAAGCGTTAATATAATTTTAAAAAGCCTGAATTTAAAAAGTTCAGGCTTTTTTATTTTTAGTGTAATTTAGTTGATAAAATACAGACAGAGAAAGAAGCAAATTAATTGTTTGTTAATACAAAACATAAGAAAAGTGTTTTGCTTATCTTTGCAGACCAAAATTGTGATTAAGTTTTACAGATGAAATATCCATAACCAAAAGTTGATACTTAAGGTAATGATAATATGGATGAACCATGTGACAGATAAAAACAATAGACAACAACGCATGAAAATTGAAAATAACGTAGAAGAATTCGAATCTTTAGGAGATGACCACATAGGAACATCGTCTGATACACCTTTAAGAAATGATGCTTTTAAGCTTTCTAACGAAGAAAAAATTGAAATCATTAAAGATGATGTGCGACACATTATGGAAACTTTAGGCTTAGATTTAACCGATGATAGTTTAAATGGCACACCCAATCGTGTAGCAAAAATGTTTGTTAAAGAAATTTTTGGTGGTTTAGATCCTAAAAGAAAACCAAGCGCTTCTACCTTCGACAACAAATATAAATATGGTGAAATGTTGGTTGAAAAAAACATCACAGTTTACTCAACTTGTGAACACCACTTATTACCTATCGTAGGAAAAGCACATATTGCTTACATTTCAAACGGGTCGGTAGTTGGTCTATCAAAAATGAACCGCATTGTAGATTATTACGCTAAACGCCCACAGGTTCAAGAACGTTTAACCATACAAATTGTAAAAGAACTTCAAACGGTTTTAAATACCGAAGATGTAGCCTGTGTTATTGATGCCAAACATTTATGCGTAAACTCTAGAGGTATTCGCGATATTGAAAGCAGTACGGTTACTTCAGAATTTGGAGGAAAATTCAAAGAAGAGTCAACTCGTAGAGAATTTTTAGATTATATTAAATTAGATACTAAATTCTAATTTGTAAGTTGTTTAGTCGTTTGTTGTTAAGTTGCAATTAATAAATAACTTTACAGCTAAACGACAAACAACTTAACAATAAACAACTCACGACATACCTAATCATGCAGTTATTTAAAGACCAACACATCAAAATATACAATTCACTTACTGGAGCCAAAGAAACGTTTAAGCCTATTAACGAAGGTTATGTAGGTATGTACGTTTGTGGGCCAACCGTTTATAGCAATGTGCATTTAGGAAACGTGCGAACTTTTATGTCTTTTGACATGATTTTTCGCTACCTAAAACATTTGGGCTACAAAGTTCGCTATGTAAGGAATATTACTGATGCTGGTCATTTAGAAAATGATGCCGATGCTGGTGAAGATAAAATAACAAAAAAAGCTCGTTTAGAACAAATAGAACCTATGGAGGTAGTGCAACGCTACACCGTAGATTTCCACAATATATTAAACACGTTCAATTTTTTACCGCCTAGTATTGAGCCAACCGCCACGGGTCATATTATAGAACAAATTGAACTTATTAAAGACATCATAGCTAACGGATATGGATATGAAGTAAACGGCTCGGTTTATTTTGATGTTCACAAATTCAATGAAACCAACGATTATGGAAAATTAAGCAAGCGGAAGCTAGAGGATTTAATTCACAACACCCGTGAATTGGACGGACAAAGCGATAAAAAAAATCCGCAAGATTTTGCACTTTGGAAAAAAGCCGAACCACAGCACATTATGCGTTGGCCATCGCCTTGGGGCGACGGATTTCCTGGTTGGCATCTAGAATGTACGGCCATGAGTACCAAATATTTGGGCGACCAATTTGATATACACGGTGGTGGCATGGATTTAAAATTTCCGCACCACGAATGCGAAATTGCACAAAACGAAGCCGCCAAAGGACAATCGCCCGTAAACTATTGGATGCACGCCAATATGCTGGAATTAAACGGACAACGCATGTCTAAATCTACCGGAAACACAGTGAATCCAGATGAATTACTTTCGGGAAACAACAAATTTTTCAGTAAAGCATTTGCACCAAGTGTCATTCGTTTTTTTATCGCACAAGCACATTACAGGAGCGTGCTCGATTTAACCGATGAAGGTTTATTGGCAAGTGAAAAAGGGTTTTATAGATTGATGGATGCCATTAATTTATTAGATGGTTTGAGAATATCGGACACATCGTCTATGGATATAAACGCATGGAAACAGAAATGTTACGATGCCATGAACGACGATTTCAACTCCCCTATTTTAATTGCGAATTTATTTGAAGCCGTAAAATTCATCAACCAAATTAAAGATGGCTCTTCAAGTATCACTGCTGAAGATTTAGCGCTTTTAAAAGATACCTTAAATAGGTTTGTTTTTGATATTTTAGGGTTGGAAAACACTACTGAAAAAGAATCAGGAACAGATAAACTTTCAGGTGCTGTAAATCTTTTAATTAAATTAAGACAAGAAGCGAGAGCAAACAAAGATTTTGCCATGTCCGATAAAATCCGTGATGAATTGGCTGCTGTTGGTATTCAATTAAAAGACGGGAAAGAAGGCACAACTTTTTCTGTTAATTAGAATCTTTTGTCATTCCGCACTTGCTGCGGAATCCATATTATAACTTAAAAAAAGATTCCTGCCTTCGCAGGAATGACGAATGAAAAAACTACTCATAGCACCGTTTTTATTTTTGATAAAAGTGTACCAAACATTGATATCGCCATTAACGCCTGCAACGTGTAGATACCAACCCACCTGCTCGCATTACACCAAACAAGCATTACAAAAACATGGGTTATTTAAAGGTGGATGGCTCGCCATAAAACGTATTTTTAGTTGCCATCCTTGGGGAGGCTCTGGTTATGACCCAGTGCCCTAATAAGTTTTTGGTTAATTTCACCCACCTATATTTCTTTTTTTTAATTATCCTATTCCCAGGTTACTTCAGTGTATTTTTTATTCGAAAATAAAAATAACTCATTAATCCTTTGGCAATTAGGTTTAATTTACTAATTTTAATACATTCCCTAATCTAATTTTTATTAGTTCTCTCACTGCAACTTTTTAATAGCAATTGTATATGAAGACCATTTTTTTGAAAACGGTTTTTAAATACATTATTTCATAAGTACTTAATAATTTCTAACCATTACATGTTCGAATTTGTTAGGTGTTTTTATTTTTTATAAATCTAAAATGAAATCGCTATGAATTTAAAAAGAACCACCTTAATTCCATTAGATGATGACTCTCTAGCCGAATCAATTTTTAAATCATTTATTGAAAAAGAAATGATGCTTCTTATGGTTATTATTGGAGATACCGATACCATTAGAGAAGCCATCCCAAAAGCAGATAACCTAGCTCAACTTTCATATTTTAAAATGGAACGCTGGGTTTTATGGGTACGCAACTACGAAATTCTATCCGAAACTTTAAAAAAGCATTTAAAAGCTTCGGATGCTGACAAATCAAAAGAAGACTATAACAATATAAAATGTCTTTGCTTTTCACCCATTTTAGATAAAGTAGACGGTATCATTCTAAAAAATGCCGAACTATCTTATGCCAGCCTGCAACAATCTTTTTTCAAAGCACAGGCACATGACGCTCTTGCTGTAAATATCTAAAAAACAATTATTATGTATTATTTAAAACGAATTTCAACACTTGTATTAGTTTGTTTTACAATAGGTATTCAAGCACAAATAATCAGTGTGATTGAAAACGACAAAGATCAGAAACGCACCATATCACTAACCGACAAACAAATAGTTGACATTAATAGCAGTTTGGAAATTCAATTGTCAAAACTACAATTGCTTGACGCCATTCAGCAACAGTTCCCTCAATTAAAACAACACTTGGAATTAGAATCCAAACTAATAAAATTACAACAAGCACTGCGCAACCAAAGTGCCGTAATTTCAATTTTAGAAAAACAATTGGCAACAGCCAGTGAACAGGCCACTTTTTTTGAAATAATGAATGGGTTTTTAACCGACATTCAAAACGACCCACTTTTAAATGAACGCTATAACGATTTGATGGCAAAATTTTTCAGTACCGATACCTTCGCTCCAGGCACCGTTCCTGAGCCCTATATTTTCTCAAACCTCAACAACGACATGCTGCAAATAGAGCAAGAATTAGCCTCTCTTGAAGCCGATATATATGCCGTTAGCGTACTGGCATTTAAAAAAGACTCCAGTGGTGGCGACCGCGTACATATACAAAACTACGACACCTATACCAACAGAGATTATGTGACCATTAAACGCTGGGTTACCAGTTTATCTACCGAACAAAAACAACAACTTGAAGCGCTAAACGATATTGCAAAACAGAATAATTTAAAAAAAACCAATGTTTTTAATGAGTTAAAAATTAAACTGTTAGAAGAATTTAAAAGCATCACATGTATCAAAGATTTTAAAAACAACAGTATTGAATTTATAAATAATATTCAGTTAAACGATGTGGTTCCAACCGAAGTTAAAAATAAAATAGAGCAACTGAATCTGCTAATTACTCGGTTTGAAACCCTTTTTCTACTTTTAAAAACAGACATGGACCAATGGCAAATTACTTTGCTATTGGATATTAAAAGTGAAGTTGAAACCATCGTTACTCTATTAAAAACGATTGATACAAATTTTTCAGATGTAACTACACTCATCAATCAAACACGTGTCAAAACTAAATTTATGCCATTAGTTTCAGAATTCAACACCTGCTACGCCACCATAAACAAAGATTTTGAGACCTTAAAACAAGGTGCTGCCCTACTATTCAATCTTCAGAATAACTATATAGCAAATAAAGCCATAGGTACTGAAGTGCTCGCTTTTACATTGGATAATTTACCAGATAAGGGATATATTAACCTAAAAGGAACAGGGCAACGAAAAAACGGTGACGAGTTATTAATTGAGTTGGTACTTAGACTCCCCTCAGCCGTTGAAAATGCTCCAGAACAGGTAGTCACCATTGAACAACGGGAATTTATAATGCAATTAACCGGACCACGATCTGAAGTTGCCATTGGATTAATATTTGCCAACCCTATTAATAAAGAAGACTTAAATCTGCAAAACGACCGCAACTTCTTTTATACCCCATCGGCTGCTTTGTTATTAAAATTTGGCTCCAATAAGTCCCATTTCTATAATGATTTTTTAGACTTTGGAATAGGTCTGAATTTTGCGACACCCGATTTTAATACCGACGGTACACCCGAATTTGGTACAGGAATCATCACCACTGCCTTTAAAAATATTATAAGCGCAGGGGTTAATTACAACCTAACACTAGACAGTTTTTACTGGTTTTTTGGTGTGAATCTCCCATTTAATCTTCCTGGAATTCCAATTAACAATATTAAAAATTAACCTATGGCTAAAACAGCTAAAATATTAGGAATAGAGCATGATGTAAAATCGTTTAACCACACGGTTCCAAACACACTTGAACAACAATTTGAGTTAAAATCTTATATTGAAGTTACTTCCAATCGTGCCGCTAACACCGTTAATACCATAACCCTAGAAGAAAACGATCTTATTGCCATACAATTTACCGATAACACGGAATGGATAGGACACCCTGAAGATGTACAGGCTATTTATGATGAAAAAACGGTAACCAAACGGTCATTATATAGTGAAGACTATATTTTTGATATTCAAATCATTTCAGAAGATGCCAATCGTGGTGTTATAAAACGTGCTTTAGTGAAGGTTTTTAGTGTTTTTACACCTAAGAAAGTTGCTGAGGTGGCCATCATGGAATTGGCTAAATCTTATGATAAAAAAATTCAACCAAATCCAGATTTATATCAAATAGATTCCAATTTAAAAAGAATCAAATATACCACCCCAAGTAATACCTCTAAGCCATTTTTACTTTTACTTCATGGTACGTTGTCCACTTCCATCGATGCATTTTACAACTTAAACAACAACAATTCTGCATGGGATGATATTGTTGCCAAATATGGCAGCCGCATTTGGGCGCTGGAACATTATACACTTTCGGTAAGCCCGCTTCAAAACGCTCTCGATTTTTTAAAAGCTTGTCCCACAGGATGCACTATTGACATCATAAGTCATTCCCGTGGTGGTCTAGTTGCAGACATTTTAGCAAAATGCGACCATAGAAATACCGTTACCGGATTCAACAATAAAGAAATAGACATCTTAAAAAGCGGCGGCGAAAAAGCGCATTGGGAATATATGGAAGCTATTAATATGATAGCAAAAAGCAAAAAGTTAACTGTAAATAAAGTGATTCGGGTGGCAGCACCAGCTAGTGGCACTACCATTTTATCGCGTCGGGCAGATCATTTTTTCAATTTATTTTTGAATGCTGTTTCCATAGCCTTTGGAATTGCCAACCCACTTTACCACTCGGTTAAAGCTTTTCTATTGGAACTGGTGAGCCAAAAAGATGACCCCGAAGTATTACCCGGTTTAAACGCTATGATGCCAGAATCCATGTTTCAAAAAATGATGAACATTTCTGGTTCTGTGGTAGAAAGCGACTTATATAATATTGCGGGCGACTCTGAAGTAGGTGGCATCAACTTCAGTTCACTAAAAGTCATTCTTGCCAATTTGTTTTATCGCGAAGCAAATGATTTGGTGGTAGATACCAGACGTATGGAGCACGGGGTTGTTAGAAAAAACGGCTTTTACAAACACATTTCCCAAGGCAGTGACACCAATCATTTTAACTACTTTTCAGAAAATGGTTCCTGCGCAGCCATATTGGAAGCCTTACATGCCACCAATCAAAACCCTGTTACCTTATATACCAAGTCGTTATACATTGATGGTGAACGTGGTATTTTATTGGATGCCCTTTCCCTTAAAGGTGTTCGGTATGCTCCTACTAAAATCACTCGCGATGTTGTCATCATTGTACCTGGCATTATGGGGTCTACCATTTCCCAAAATGGCGACCACCTTTGGGTAGATATGCGTAAAATAAATGATGGCGGTATAGCCAAAAACCTAAATATTAGCGCAAGCAATGTAGAAGCCAGTGGTGTTATTGAAAAATATTATAATGATTTGGCAGAACATCTTTTGGGGCAATATGATGTGATAACGATGGAGTTCGATTGGCGAAAATCATTAAAAGATGCCGCTAAGATATTAAAAGACAAAATCGAGACTGTTTTAAAATATCAGAATATTAAAGTACATATTATTGCTCATTCCATGGGAGGACTTTTGGTGCGTCAATTTATGATGAACTTTCCCAATGTGTGGACTGATTTCAGCCAAAACGAATCCAATAAATTCATTATGTTGGGCACGCCTTGGCTAGGTTCCTATTTAATAATGGAAGTACTTACAGGTCATAGCAGTCGTGTGAAACAATTAGCTGCCATCGATTTTAAAAACAACAGAGCCGATCTATTAAAAGTATTTTGGAAATACCCGGGTATTTTTGAATTGATGCCTATTGAAGAGGGTTCCGATCGCGATTTTTGGGATCCCAACTTTTGGAAAGCTTTGGATAAGGAGACTGAATTAAAGGACATGCCAAATCCGGATACCAACACGAAATCACTATCAGGATTTAAAGATTATAGAAAAGATGTTCTAGATTATTTGAAAACTTTAGAAGAAAAAGCTTTTAAAAACATTTATTACATCTGCGGACAAGCGGATAAAACCGTTTTTGATTATTCGTTCGAAAACCGTTTTTTATCACGTAAAAAAAAGTTGGTTTACAAAGCAACCTCTTTTGGTGATGGAAGCGTTACTTGGGCTTCAGGAATTCCAAAACAATTATTAAACAGCAATCGTTTATATTACACACAAATATCGCATGGTGATTTAGCAAACGATTCGGATATTTTCCATGGTATTTCTGAAATTTTATCAACCGGAAGCACCAATGCACTCAGTACCCAAAAACCAGCCTTAAGGGGTGGTGAAATCATTTCTGAAGTATATGACGCTCCAGAACCCGCTTACAATTCCGATGCCGTTATTAACGCTATTTTCGACATAAAAAAACAAGAAAAAACCAAAAACTCCTCATTCAATGTTAAGGTGATCCATGGCGATTTAAGGGTGGCATCGTACCCTGTTATGGTGGGTCATTTCTTCATGGATCTCATTTTAAGTGCCGAAAAAGCATTGGACGAATATTTAGAAAGACGCCTTACCCAAAGAATGAGTATTGGCCATTATCCAGGGCAAGTTGGTGAAAGTGAAGTGTTTTTCAACTTAAACACACAACCAAAAGGCGCCATAGTTTGCGGATTAGGAAGTACCGAAGGACTCACCCATTATTTACTATCAAATGCTGTAAAACAGGCAACACTAAAATATGCCATGTTTATGCGCGACAACTACACCTTATCGCGAGCCAAAAAATACGCCAAAGGCATCTCGTTTGTTTTGATAGGCAGTGGCTACGGAAAACTAACCATTGAAGATTCTGTAAAAGGTATTTTATTGGGTGTTGCAAAAGCCAATAAACAAATTATTGAAACCAAAGAAGGCTTGCAACCCATACAAGATATTGAAATTATAAACTACTATGAAAGTTTTGCCAGTGAAGCTTATTTTAGTTTATCCAGACAACAAGGTACCGATGATCGGATTCCGTTCATTTTAAACAAAGGCATTACAAAACGTGCTGGTGCCAAAAAGCGACGCATGTTTCATACCAATGAATATGATTGGTGGTACAACCTTCATATTAATAGTTTAAAAAACGAAGATAAAACATGCAACGCTGAGAATGAAATTATTGGTTTTAAATATTACTCTTCCAGTAATTTAGCTAGAGTAGAACAAGAAATGGTAGGCATTGGCTTATTCAAAATAAACCATTTACTTAAAGAAACTTCTACCAGTTCGAGCTGGGACATAAGATTATCAAAATCTTTATTTGAAATGTTAGTTCCCAACGATTTCAAAAGTAAATTTAGAGATCAAACCAACTTAATATTAAAACTGGATAAATATGCTGCCCAAATACCTTGGGAACTATTGCATGATAACAATACTTCGGAAACTCCAGCAGCAGTAACCTCAAGCTTTATACGGCAATTGGTTACCGAAGATTCCATTCGATACAACCAAGTATCACTCAATAATATTGAAGCGTTAATAGTTGGAGACCCCATGTACAACCAAAAAGAGCTACCGCCATTGCAAGCAGCAAAAGCCGAAGCCGAATGGGTGGCAGTAAAACTTAAAAAAGCTGGCTACAATACGAATGCTTTAATAAACTCCAATGCCAAAAACATCATGATGGAGCTTTTTAGCAAACATTACAAAATCATGCATTTTGCAGGCCATGGGGTGTACGACCCAGAACATTGCAATGTAGGCATCGCCATTGGAAATGGTATTTGTATAGACCCCGCCATGATAAACCAAATTGGTTATGTGCCAGATTTTATTTTTATCAATTGTTGCTATTCCGGAGTTTTAGATGCTGAAGATGATTTGTACAGTAAAAACCGTAACCGTTTGGCTGCGAATATTGGTACACAACTTATTGAAATGGGTGTTAAAGCCATAATAATTTCGGGTTGGGCGGTAAATGATGGTGCTGCCAAAGTGTTTTCTGAAACATTTTATGAACGCATGTTCCAAGGATACAACTTTGGAACTGCCGTACAAATGGCCCGTTTTGAATGTTACCAAAAATACCGTAGTTCAAACACTTGGGGCGCTTATCAATGTTACGGAAATCAATTCTATAAATTCAAGAATAGAACAAAATCCAATCAAAATAACGAGGAGTATGTAGTGGCGTCGCAAATTCATACAGATTTAGATAATTTACTTATTTCCATCCGCGATAAAAAAGAAGATAAAAATTCTGCGCAGATGCGATTGGATAAGTTTATCGCTTTAGCCCAAGAATCTAACTTATTGGATGCCATGGTACTTGAAAAAGAAGCCATGATTTACGATGAATTGGGCATGAGCGATGTGGCCTATGAAAAATATACTGGCTTATTTAAGTTCGATAATGGTAATTATTCCATTAAAGCTTTAGAACAATATTGTGTTGTGCTCGCTACAAGATTAAAAAATGATATTGATGAAGCTAAAAAATCAAGAAAAGCCAATGCGGTTAACGATGTTATTACCAAATATATTTCCAACGTAGAATTTCTTACCCTAGCAGGACGAAATTCAAGACGCTTAAACATAGTTGGCAACACTTACAAGCATACCGCAAAATATTTAGAACCTAAAAAAGAAATAGAATACTTAAATATAGCCTTTGAATATTATAGTGAAGCATTGGATGCTACAGATGATCGCTTTAGTGGTCAATATTTAGACGCGCTTTCTAATATGGTATTTATAGCTTTTATACTTGAAAATTTAGGCGGCGGAAAACTATTGAACCAATTGCAAAAAAACAAAACTTTCAAGCAAGTTAGAAACCTTGAAGAGTTTTTGGAAAACTTCTACAAAGAACTTGATGACTTTGATAAAGCAGACTTAGATATTTCAGTGCTTATTGGAATGACCGAAGTTAGTTATGCCATTTTATTGATTAATCCTAACAACAAAAACCATCAAGAGGAAACCATATTAATGTGGTACCGACAAATTTTTCAACAAATATACAGTCCGCGTTATATAAGTATTGAAATTGAACAAATTGAATTTCTCCTACATTATGTGAAAAATGCTACGGTTAAAAAGTGTTTAGCCCTAATTGAAAAAGAATTGAAAAACTATTAATAAACCATTAAAAATAAAAACCATGGCTACAATGTATTTAGGAGATTGCGACAAAGGAAAACAACCACAAAACCGACAATTATACCTCAAACCTTTTCATATAGACGGTTTGTTAATTGGCAAAGTATCCTTTAGGGATGACGATAGAACAAAATGGCGTTCATTTCGAGAAGGCACAGGTAACGACATATTAAAATTACAGCAATTTTTAAATAAAGCAGGTTTTATGCCCCGAGCTTCTTTTGATGGGGTTTTTGGTTATGTAACTCAGGCTGCTGTTAGATTATTTCAAGAATACGTGCGTAGCATGGAGCATGTTACTGATATGGTTCCCGATGGCATTGTGGGCAATGGCACTATGAAACATGTGGAACGTTGGCAGCAAGCAAACAAAGTAGCCGAATGGGGAACGATTACCGCCGCTAATCCAACAAAGCAATATACCGACTGGATGAATTTGCTGCACCAAGCAAAAAGTCACTACGAAACCAATCCTGGTCCCGTTTTAAAACACCTAAATGGCCTTTCAAAAACTTATTCTACTAGAAAACCAGCGGATTGGACATTCAACACAAAAGATATTCATCTTATTGGCGTAAGACGAAATCAAACCCAAAGTGCCATGAGACGTGAAAATGACGATTTATTCTTTCTACTCATTAACGGGATGGTATTTACCTTTTGGGGTTCTACAGATTCCAGCGTAAATATGGCAGGAAGAAGTGACGAAGCCTTTTTGATAGAAGGACAGCACGTTTACCGTTTTGGATGGCATAAAATTTCTGAAGAAAAGAAAATTTACCGTGCCTTAAAACCAAACGATCCAAATGGTGTTATGATTTTAAGGGATTGGGACAACGACAATGCGCTTACAGATAAGGATTTGAAGGTTACCGACAGTCGTGGAAACCTAAAAGGCATGCAGGTGAACAACTCTATAAATATCCATTGGTCTGGCGTGGGAACTTCCAATTATTCTGCAGGGTGTCAAGTAATTGCCGGAAAAAGCTATATAAACCATAAGAACGAATTGCAAGATTGTTCAAAATTTGCTTCTTCAAGTTACGGCGGACTTACAGATTCCAACAAACAAACCAAAGGTGCCTATAATGTGCTTACCGATTTAATTTTATGTTATGCGCCGCCAAATGTTACCAGTTTATACTATACGTTAGGTCGAGAAGATTCCTTGGCTTTATCCAGCAATTTCGGTTCACAGTTCGCTTCAGATGTTTTAAAACGTTTGAAATCTGTTTAAATCATTAGAAATTATGAAACGAGCATGCTAAAAATTTCATCTATCAAAAAAAAGATAAATAGCGAACAGCATGTGTCCAATAATAAACAATAAATATAATCACATGAAAAACACAAGTAAAATAATCGTTCTATTAATAGTATGTTTTCTTCTTACTTCCTGTTATTCCATTAGAGTAAGAAGCATCAACGGTACGCCACAACCCGATCCGCTTTCTAATCGCGATGATTATTATAGAAACATGGAAGTTGTAGAGCTTGATACCGTAATTAAAATAGGCGTTACTTCCAAAGATTTCACCTACCTCATTAAAGAAACCGATAAATGTAAAACAGGCAAACTACATACCGTAGAATTTAGGAACACCTTTGGAGGTTCCCTATTAAGTATGGCAACCTTTGGAAAAAAGCGTAAAATGAAAATTAAATACGTGTGTATGAAACCAGCAAATTAATATTATGGCAACTACAAAAACACATAACCTAAAAGAATGGGACACCTTACACAATAATGGTCCTTTCCCATTGAAAAAACTGTACATAACAGAATTGGAAGGCGATGGCAACATGCCTAATAAAATAGAACGCTTTAATGATGCTGCCAACGAAATTCGCAGACTTCTTAAGGAAACAAAAGAGGCCAATCATGGTTTTAGGGCTTATGGTTCCGCCTGGTCCATGAACCATATTGCGTCCCATAAAGACCGCATGCACTATAATGGTTTTATGAACATCCACATCCCTATTGTTGCAGAAAATTGTCATACCAACTGCAATTTTGATGCTTCTAATTTATTTTTATTTGAATGTGGCACCACAATTAAACGCGCTTCCGAGGTGCTTTCCGCACACGGTAAATCGTTAAAAACCACAGGTGCCAGTAATGGGCAAACCATAGCTGGCTGTGTATCTACAGGTGTTCATGGTTCTGCATTTCAAGTTGGAGCCATTCAAGATTATGTAGTAGGATTGAATTTGATAATAGGCCCAAATCCTAATGATGTTGTTTATTTAGAACGCCACACCCAACCCGCTTTAAACGACACGTTTGCTAAAAAAATAAGTGCAAGAATCATACGAAACGACCATCTTTTTAATGCAGCATTGGTTGGATTGGGTGGTTTTGGTTTTTTACACGGCATCGTAATTGAAGCAGAACCTCGGTTTTTATTAAAACGCTATGTAAAAAAAATCCATAAAGATGTGGCCCTAAAATTGGCCGATACGCTCGATTTTAAAAACGCCACATTTAAAATTCCAGAAGAAACTACTGCAGATGGTTTTGGAGCAACCCCATACCATTACAAAGTTTTTATAAATCAATACAGCAAAGAACCCGAGTACGTGGTTGAATTGATGTATAAAAAACCATTTAAAACAGATTACAAAGACCCATTCCCCATAATAAAACAATCCCTATACCGCGATTTAATTCACTTATTTACTAAAATGGCTGAGAAGTGCCCCAAAAGTATTCCATGGTTAGTGAAACAATTACGGAAAACCATCTTGCCTAAGGTTGATGATGAATTAACTGGCACATTACCCGAAATTTTTTGGGATGCCCCATACCAAGGTCCTGCGTTTGCTTGTTCGGTTGGGGTGGACCATAAAAATTCATCAAAAGCATTAAAATTATTGGCCGATTTAACAAACAATGAAGGCCCCATCCCTGGCATTTTCGCTATGCGTTTTGTGAAACAGACCAAAGCCACATTAGGATTTACAAAATTCCCAATCACCTGTATGCTGGAAATTGATGGGGTTTTATGGAAAAAAACAAGGAAAATAATGAGCTTAACGGAATATTCAAAACGAATTATAGAAGTGTTGAAGCAAAACAACATACCGTTTACCATCCATTGGGGAAAAAACAGTGATTGGTCGTATCCTGGATTGGTAAACCATATGTATGGAGCAGACACTGTAAAAACATGGAAACAGTACAGAAATGCTTTATTAGGCGATGAGATGGCGGCCATGTTTTCCAATGATTTTTTACACGACACAGGGTTAGCAAAAAAAGAAATAACGATGGATGCTACCAATGAAAATTTAATAGCATCATTATAAAAAAAAATTACATATTTAAAAATCAGGATTATGGAAGAGAAACCAAGCTTTCCGTTTAAAACTTTAATTTGGGCATTAGTTGCTGTTATCGCATTGTTTGTTTTTAAAGGTGAACTCAAACAACTACTTACAAATGCTGAAGAATTTAAAGTTTTTGGTATTGAAATTAAAGCAAGTAAAGAGCAAGTTAACAAACTACAAAGCGCGATAATGAATTATGAAACCAAAATAACAGATTTATCCTCTCAAATTACAACCCAAGAAAACCAAATACAATCGTTGCACGAAGTTAAAACCCAATTGGAAAAAGATTTAGCTAAATGCCCTGCCTTGGAAAAAAACGCAGTTATTTTCAATTCCCAATTAAATAAGATATTTCAGAGCAGCGATCAGATAAAAACACAATCGGACCAATTGAAAAAGGTTGAAATACTGAAAAGGTCCAGTTTAAAGGTTCAACAATAAACGTTTTTCATATGTAGTTCACTATATATTTTGTATTTGACTTTGTAGAATTTTTCAACTACCTTCGTTTAACAATCGATAAAGTTCATTAAAACGGAACTTTATCTTTACTTCATGCGCAATAAAAAACTACCGATGAAAAACTTTATTAATTATTTAATTTGTACTTGTTTGCTATCTGCTTGTCAAGAAAAATCAGAAAAAATTCAGATTTCTGGAACAGTTTCAAATAATACAAATGATTATGCTCTATTTGTAAAAGATTCAACTGGAATTGGACTATCAACTGTTATAGACACAATTAAAATCGATGGAAATGGTAATTTTAGTTTTGAAAGTAATATTCTAAAATCTGATGGCTTATTTGTATTCAACGGACAAAAACCTTTAAGACTCTTAATACCTAAAGAATTAACAACTTCAATCAAAATTGATTTAAACTTGTTAGAACCCGATTCCATAAAGATTATAGGGAAACAAGCTGATTTCTCCAAGTATTACATTGACCAACAAAAATATTGGATAAAAACAGAGAAAAATATGTCTGACAAACACTCTGTGCTTGCGACAAGAAACACGGCTGACATAGATTATTATATAATACAAGACAGCATAACGGATTTGAGAATAAGTTATTTAGAAAAGTATTTTGCCAATTTGAATATACAGAGCCAAGAAAAATTTATAACATCACAGAAAAGTTCTTTAATCTATTCAAACTTATATTTTCGTATGAGCGGTAAGAAACCTGATATTGTTGAAAAATTAAAATTCTATGGTAAATCGGATGAGATTTTGACTTACTCGGATAAAGTAAATCTTTCGGATAAAAATTTATTTACAAATAGAGAATATGTTAACTTCATAAACGATGCAATAATGAGCATTGTTAGATACGAAAATCCAAATAGTGATTTATCATCCTACGAACTTTATCTAAATAAGGGTTTTGAGGCAATTGATAAATTATATAAAAATAGAGAAACAAACCAATTACAAAAGATTGTTTTTGTAAATCACCTTATATCGTCTGCTAAGATTTTTAAAGCCAGTATAAACATAAATGAGTTCCAAAAAGTTATAAACAGTTTAAATAACCAAGAAACTCAAAATAATTTGGAAATTATCGAGACTCAATTAAAACAAGTAGAAAATTCAATGTCAAAGTTTGCGATTGGAAAAACAGCACCAGATTTTGAGTTGGAAAATGTTGATGGAAAAAAACATAAATCTTCTGACTTTGCAAACAAAATAATATTCATTGATGTTTGGACAACTTGGTGTGGACCTTGTATATCATCATTTCCTAAGTGGAATAAGTTAATTGAGGATACCTCAAATGAGGATAAACTTGTATTCCTAACGGTATCTTTAGATAATGATAGAAACAAATGGCAAAATGCTTTGGACAAACTAAATTTAAACGGCTTAAAACTATATGCTGGTACTGAGGCATTTGATAGTCATTTTGCAAAGAGTTTTGAAATCAAATCATTACCGAACTACATTGCGATTGATGATAAAGGAACAATTTTATCAGTTTCCTCATCAATAAATGAGTTCGAAGAAATAATAAAAAAGAAGCTAGCTGAAAAATAAATACTGCACATAAGCCGTACATAATTTATTGCTAGCTCTAGTCTACTTATGTTTCAGAAAATCCTCGTGGATTTTGAACTGCCCCCAAAAAGTTAGACACTATTTGAGGGTATTTTTATGGAAAGAAAAGTCAAGTACAATTACGATTTTAAACTTCGTTGCGTAAAGGAGGTATTGAAAAATCATCAAACAGTAGAAGCTGTTTCAAAATTATATGGTTGTCATCATACAACGCTTCATGATTGGATTCGGTTTTATGAAAAATATGGTAAAAAGGGATTACTACCCAGGAAGAATAAGCTCTACAGTTTACCATTCAAACTTAAAGTGATAAAAGCCATTGAAAATGATTTATTATCTTTCAGTCAAGCTTGTATAAGATTTAATATCCCTACTAAATCTGTAATTATGAATTGGCATCGTAATTATAAAAAAGATGGTGTTATAGGCTTAAACCATAAACCAAGAGGTAAACCTAAATCTATGCAATTTAAAAGAGCAAAAAAGAAGTCTAATAAACCATTAACTC